>JBHJGV010000015.1:0-144552 GCA_050331455.1 Alphaproteobacteria bacterium | reverse complement strand
GGTGCGGGCGAGGATCTGCCCGGCCCCCTCGGCATGGGCCGCCCCGGGCGGACCAACAAACATCATTCGGCTACGGGCGGGGGCGGCAACGCCGGCGCCCTCGGGGCCCGCCGCCTGCTGCTGCTGACCGATGTGGCAGGGGTCCTCGACGGGGACGGCACCTTGATCGAGCGCTTGACCGTGCGCCAGGCTGCCGACCTCATCCGCGACGGTGTCGCCCGTGGCGGGATGATCCCCAAACTGATGACGGCCATGGAGGCCGTCGTGGCGGGGGCCGAAGGCGCCGTCATTCTCGACGGCCGGATGCCCCATGGCCTGCTGCTGGAGCTGTTCACGCCGGAGGGTGCGGGCACGCTCATCACGCCGGATCGGCCCGGGGTCTCGGGCGATGACGCGCCGCATCCGTGAGTTCCAGGGGGCTGGGGAAGGATTGTGATCCGATGACTGACCGATCGTTATCCATGGTTCGGCAGCTCTTAGTTTTGGCCCGGACCCCACTGGTCCTGGGCCTCGCCGTCCTGGCCCTGAGCGCTGCGGCATCGCCGGCCGAGGCAAGCCTCAGCCTGTGCAATCATACCAGTTATGTGATTCGCTCCTCGGTGGCCCTGCCCCAGCCTGACGGCTGGCGCGTGGAAGGCTGGAGCCAGCTTCGCCCCGGGGAATGCCGCCAGATCCTGAAAAAACTGTCTGCTGTCCCCAGTTTTTATGTTTATGCGGAATCAAACCGGGCCCATGAGGGGGCCGTACGCAAATGGACCGGCAAGCGGAAATTTTGTGTGCGTGAGGAGGATTTCGTTTTTTCGGGGCCACGGTCCTGCAACGATCACCAGGAGTTCCGATCCTTTTTCCGGGTGCAGATCGAGGCCGGAGCCAAGGAGTGGGTCCACCGCTTCAGCGAACCCGTGGCCCAGCATGTCACGCTGCGGCAGGCCCGGTTTTCCGGGATCCAGCGCCTCCTGATCGAGACGGGATATCTGAAAGGCAACATGGACGGCCATTTCGGCCGCAAGAGCAGTCAAGCCGCGCGCGCTGCCCGCAAAGCCCTCAATCTCGGATCCATCGATCTCGATTCCTTCGAGATGATCGACGGCCTGCTCAAATCCATTGAAACCGAACAGGACGCCCGCGGCTTCCGGGTCTGCAACAAGACCGACCATCGGGTCGTGGTCTCGGTGGCCTATGACCGTGAGGGGACTTGGGTGTCCCGCGGGTGGTGGGCTCCCGAGCCGGGCGCCTGCATGAAACTGATCAAGGATCGCCTGCCCGACCGGTTCATTTATGTCTATGTGTCGGGCTTTTCGGAAAGCGGGGACAGCGTGGTCTGGGACGGCAGCCACCCTTTCTGCATCTCCGATGTGAAATTCAGCATCGAGGGCAGCGACGACTGTGCCGAGCGCGGCTATGGCTCGGCGAAATTCGTCCGCATCGATACGGAAGACCAGTCCGGATGGACCTACGACCTGCTCGATACGAAGGTGCCGGAGCAGCCCGCGCCGTTCGAGGTGTCGGCGGAGCCCTGACGCTTACGGAGGGGTCCGTGTCCGGGCACCCCGCGCAGTTTGGGCCGGCGCGATGCCGAAAAAATCCAGATGCCAGACCATGATGTCGTCCGTTAGCGGATAATCCGTCCCCCGCCGGGCCAGAAGGATGTCGCGGGGCGGCACCCGGGCGATGGTCCTTTGGATGTCGACGGCGATGCGCATCGGCAGGCCCGCATGCCAGCACAGGGCTGTCACGGCTTTGGGACTGGCACTCCCCAGGATGCGCTCGACCGTGTCCACCGGGGCGCCGGCCAGCGCCGCGAGGCTTGCGGCGACCGCCGGCCGCTGACCTTCGGCCACGTAACCGGCCACATGCTCCACATCGAGGCGCCCGCGGGCGTGGGCGCGCGCGATGTCCTGCCGGGTTCTCACCGTGGTCATGGGTGTGCCGTCCTCGCAACGGTCGAGGGCCTGGGCCGCGGTCCGCTCGCGCAATCGGGTGCGCAGCCTTGTCTGGGTGTCCTCGTCGAGGCCGCTCCGGTCGGCCAGGCGCTCGATCAGATCCGCGGCGACGAAATCCGCGATCCGGCCGATCGTGCGCACGGAAAGGTCCGTGCGCATGACCAGCGGTTCGTGGAGGGCCTGGGTCGTGCGCGCCTGATCCACGATTTTGTCCATGGTCTCTTCCCGAATGCGGGCGCAGGGATTGGCGAGCAGTGCGGCAATGGCCGGAATTTCCAGGGACGCGGCGATGTCCTCGCTGACGGCCTCGCTCACGTCGGTCCGCCTGGCAATGGCCGCGAGAGCGCCCTTTGCCCGGCTGGCCGCGACGATTTCCAGCAAATCTTCATCGCGCAACAGGGCGGCATGCTCCAGGACCGGTCCCGCCACGTCGCCGTCGCTGTCGAAGGCCAGCGTCCGAATCAGATTGGCCGGCGCGTCGGGCCATTGGGCCAGTTCCTCGGCCAGCAGCGCGCGCACCCGGGCCTCCCGGTCCCGGGCCAGCGTCTCCAGCATGGCGATGACATCGTCGCGCAGCTTTGCGGCCTGTGCGCGCCCCAGATCCGGCATCAGGCGTGCCAGTTTGCGGCCCAGCTCCGCTCGGACCGATCCGGCGCTGTCGTCAACGAGGCGCATGGAGGCCTGGATCGGCGTCGCCGGATTGGCGGCCACGCGGGACCGCACGGCCTCGTCCGCGTCATCGGCCAGATAAAACAGCATTTCCGGCGCGGTTTGGGCGGACTCGGCGAGCAGCAGCCGGGCCTCCCGGTCGTTGCGGGACAGGGCCCGGGTCGCCGCTTCATAGGAGGACAGAAGCGGCTGGGATGAGGGCGCCCTTGCGGGTGCCGGCACCGGCGACGACGGCACGGGACCGGGGCCGCCGCCCTGCAGGGCAGTCCGGGCCTTGGGTTTTTTGAACAGGCGTTTGATCCAGCGCATCACCATGGGGCGGATCTACCCTGGTCACCCTTTACGTTCGCTTTAATGTGCAACTGCGTAGAGGCTTGCGATCCGACCTGCACCGGCCCCCTGGACCTGACCGGAGACCCCGATGACCACACCCCCCGACTCAGCCGCCGGGCCCGCTTCCGCGCCGGCCACCGCTCCGGCATTCCCGCCGGATTTGCGCCATGTGACGACCTGGGTCTTCGATCTCGACAACACCCTTTACCCCGCGGACGGACAGATCTTCGCCCAGGTCGACCAGCGCATGAGTGCCTTCATCGCGGATTATCTCGATGTGGATCCCATGGAGGCCCGGCGTGTCCAGAAGCTCTACTATCACGAGTTCGGCACGACCCTCAGCGGGTTGATGACCGTCCACGGCATGGCCCCGAAACCGTTCCTCGATTATGTCCACGACATCGATGTCAGCATGGTGGAACCGGACACGGCCCTTGACGAGGCGCTGGCACGCCTGCCGGGCCGCAAAGTGATCTATACGAACGGCTCCGTGGCCCATGCCGAGAATGTGCTGGGCCGACTCGGCATCCGCCGTCATTTCACGGATATTTTCGACATCGTGGCCGCGGACTATGTGCCCAAGCCCCACCGGGCCGCTTATGAGCACATTTTCAGCCATGGCCGGATCGATCCCCGATCCGCCATTATGTTCGAGGATATTGCCCGCAATCTCGAGGCGGCTTACGCTTTGGGTCTTGTCACCGTATGGGTGCGCCCCCGGCAGGCGCTTCCCGGGGACGGGGACACGGCAAGCGCCGAAGAATTGGCGCGCCATCCCCATATCCACCATGTCACCGACGATCTGGCCGCGTTTCTCGCCTCGGCCCGCATCGATTGAGGTTCCGTTTTCGCCTTGAGCCCCTTGTCCGAAGGAGACGCCCCCATGGGAGTGCCCGCACCCGATCTCGAAGCCACCATCGACGGGGCGTGGGAGGCCCGTGACAGTCTGTCTACGGAGACCATCGGCCCCGTGCGCGAGGCGGTGAATGCGGCCCTGGCCGGGCTCGACAGCGGACGATTCCGGGTGGCCGAACCGGGGGCAGACGGATGGGTCGTGAACCAATGGCTGAAAAAGGCGGTGCTGCTGTCCTTCCGCCTCAATCCCATGGTGCCCATTCCCGGCGGTCCGGGCCAGGACAGTCTCTGGTATGACAAGGTACCCTCGAAGTTCGAAGGCTGGGATGCGGACCGGTTTTCCGCGGCGGGCTTCCGCGCTGTCCCATCGTGTGTCGTGCGATATTCGGCTCACATTGCGCCGGGCGTCGTGCTGATGCCCTGTTTCGTCAATCTGGGCGCCCATGTGGGCGAGGGCACCATGGTCGACACGTGGGCGACGGTGGGCTCATGTGCCCAGATCGGGCGGAACTGCCACATTTCCGGTGGGGCGGGCATCGGCGGGGTTCTGGAGCCTCTCCAGGCCACTCCTGTCATCGTGGAGGACGACTGTTTCATCGGCGCCCGCTCGGAAGTCGCCGAAGGGGCGGTCATCGGCCAGGGGGCGGTGCTCTCCATGGGGGTCTTTGTCGGGGCGTCGACGAAGATCGTGAATCGCGCCACAGGTCAGGTGACCTACGGCTCTGTGCCGCCCTATTCGGTTGTGGTCCCGGGCAGTCTGCCGGGCGGTCCCGGCGAGCCGTCGCTTTATTGTGCGGTGATCGTCAAGCAGGTGGATGCCCGCACCCGGGCCAAAACCTCCATCAATGACCTGTTGCGCGGCTGACGGACGGTCGGGCTACGGACCAGCGGCATCCATCGGGCTCGAATTATCCGCCTGTTAACCTCGGCCTCCCTACACCCTTGAAGGTCACGAACTGACCGCGTGCCTGCTCCCGGGACGATCCGGATCGGCCCTTGCGCCGAAAGGGGGCTGGCATCTCCTCTGAACAAAGGGTTCCAGGCCATGGCCATCGAAAAATCCGTTGCCTCTTCCAGCCTCGCTGAAGTGATCGACCGCATCCTGGACAAGGGGATCGTCATTGACGCATTCGTCCGTGTCGCCCTTGTCGGTATCGAACTCGTCTCCATCGAGGCCCGCGCTATTGTCGCGAGTGTTGAGACCTATCTGAAATATGCCGAAGCGGTCGGCCTGACCGTGGAGCCCGTGGCCGCCACGGCCTGACCCGGGCTCGCCCGGCCTCGATCCGTCACCGGTGCTGGCCTGCGCGGGGCGAGCGGGTGACGGCATGAGCTTCGCGCTCCCTCCGCCCGCCCCGCGGCTTTCGGGAAACATCGTCCATGTCCTTCGACTCTGGTGATCCCAAGACCCGGTCCAAAAAGCCGGATCCGCGGGAGCGGGCCCTGGCCCTGCGCCGGGAGGCGGCCGATTACCTCCGCCGCCTGCGGGCGGAACGGGCCGCGAAACGGCGTGCTTCGCTTACCGATGATCTGGCCGATGATCTGGCCGATGATCCGGCCGGCGATCCGACGCCTGCCGATGAAAGATCCGCCAATCCGGCACCACTCCCGGCACAGTTCAATTCATCGTCTCCGGAGGATGATGGATCCGAGCATGGCGGGAACGCGGCTCCGTCCGCGAGCGACCCTTCGCCGCCATCCGAGCCGGACCCCCGCCCTCGCGTGCGGGTCTTCGAGCGCTGGCAGCCCATGGGGGCCATGCCGCGCAGTGCGCCCGGGGACGATCCGCGCCGTGCGGCGGCGGAGGCCCGGCGTCGCGAGACGGCGGCCCGCCGTACAGCCGTCCGCGAGACGCTCCTGCGCACCGGAGAGGCGCGGCGCAGCGCCCTTCGCCCGCCCGAAGCCGCCGGAATCAGCGATCCCATGGAGACGGGGCCACGCCCCCTGCGCCGTGGCCCCCGGACGGCCCGGGCCGTGGCCGCCAGCCGCGCCGACATGGCGAACCGGGCGGCGGCGATCGACCTCGACGATGCGCCCGACGGCCCGGGCGGATCCCTGTTCGGCGCCCTGATGACCGAGGACCAAGCCGATCAAGGTCCGCTCCCGACGATGCCTTTCTCCCATTCCGAAACGGACGCGATGCCGGCGCCGGAGATCGTGTCCGGTGCCGATGGTCCGCACCAGGGCTCCGGCGTCTGGATCAATCCAGACGCCTTCCAGACCACGCCCGAGCCGGTCATCGATCCTCCGGCGCCGGCCGAAACGGACTCAGTCCAGGTGGACCCGGCCGATGCGCCCGGGGACGATCATGGCGCCGGAGAGGGTAACCCGAGCCTGACGGAAGCCGCCCATGGGGCCGCGGTGACGGATCTCGGCGCAGCCCTGCAGGTGCGCATGGTCCGCACACCCGTTCCGCTCGACGCCCTGCCCATGATCGGTGCCGGCATGCGCACCCGGCTGCACCAGCTCGGGGTCGAGACGGTCCAGGCCCTGGCAGAGGCCGATCCCGTCGCCCTGAAGGCGTCCCTCGGCAATGTCTCCTGTCTTGCCAATGTGGATGTGTGGATCGAGACGGCCCGGATCTTCATCCACGGTCCCGATCCGTCCGCCGCTGAGGCCGGCCCGATTGAGGTTACCAATCGTTAACCAGAGCGGCCCACCTTCGAGGGACGCAACGGTTTCGAGGTTCGGGTGGCGGCACGCGATCCTCAGTATGTCCACATCAGCGTGCCGCCAGCCAATCCCGCAAACCATCCCTGTCAGGACGACACCGGCCGCATGACTGTGCGGCCGCGGGGACCGGTGACCCTTGAAGCGCGGGACCTACAATGCTGCATGCCACTGACCACGATCCGTCGTGTCCGGACTGGCCGTCCGGACCGTCGGTGCCCTTGATCGTGGAGACCGATGAGATCCGCAATCTGACGGCACGGGGCCTCGCCTATCTGGACGCGGGCTTCCCGGTCCATTTGCGCGGGCCCGCGGGAACCGGAAAGACCACGCTCGCCTTGCACATGGCGGGTCTGCTCGACCGGCCCGTCGCCATGATCAGTGGCAGCGCCACCTTCACGGCCGACAGCCTGCTGGGCGGCAAGGCGGGGTACAAGACCCGTCGGGTGGTCGACAAATATGTCGCTTCGGTGGTCAAGACGGAGACGGAGTCCTCGGCCGTCTGGACCGATGAGATCCTGACGGCCGCCTGCCGGCACGGTTATGTCCTGGTCTATGACGAATTCACCCGGTCCCCGCCGGAAGCCAACAATGCGTTGCTGACGGTGCTTGAGGAACGCCTTCTGCTGATTCCCAGCACGGCGCGGGAGGAGAATTACATCCGTGTTCATCCGGATTTCCGGGTCATCTTTACCTCCAACCCGGTGGACTATGCCGGCGTTCAGGACCTCCAGGATGCCCTCCTGGACCGGATGATCACGCTCGATCTCGGCTTCTTCGACAAATCGACCGAGGAGCGCATCGTCATGGGCAAGACCGGGATCAGTCCTTCGGGCGCGCGGCGCATCGTGAATGTGGTCCGGGATTTTCGCCAGTCCAACGCCTGCGCCCAGATCCCCACCATGCGGGCCTGTCTCATGATCGCCCAGGTGGCCACGGATCGGGGCTGGGCGGTCTGCGTTTCCGATGCCGATTTCGTTCAGCTTTGTGTCGACGTGCTGCTCGCCAAGGTGATGATCAAGGCGGATCCCGGGCCCCATGTGGAGCGCGAGCGCGCCCGTTGCCGGGACATGCTGATCCGGCTGATCAGTCATTACTGTCCGCCTGCGGAACCCGATCTTGTTGCATCCAATGTGTCAGCGCCTTCGCTTCTGGCTGTCTCCTGACGGATCGGTTCCCCGCTCCGGTCCGCCCGTCCCTGCTGTCCTGTTCCGAAAGGTTCGCCATGCCCGCCCCCCGTCCCTCGCCGCCCCGTGCCTCCATTCGCGACCTGCCCCGTCCCAGGCTGGTTCCGCGCGGCCGCCAGGCCCTCGTGACCGAGTTGATGCAGCTTGAGCATATGCGCGAGCGGGTGGAGAACGAATTGCAGACGTGGGCGGACAAAGAACGCCATGCCCGTGCACGGCTCAGCCAGATCGATGCTCGGCTCGAGACGATCTACGACGCCATTGCGGATCTGCATGCCCGCAGCCGCAGGCTGACCGTCGTCGAGGGCGGTGCCCTAAAGCCGCCCGCACCCCCACAACCGCGCCCGCCGGAGGCCGGCCCCACCCCGTCCCGCCGGGCGGCCCGGGTCGCCGGGTCCTGACGGCGCGGAAGGTGAGAGGAAGAAGGACCCATGCAGATCGTCATGATCGAAGAGTCCGGCCAGGCCGGCCCGCCGTTTCAGGAGAAAGTCGCCATGGGCGCACGGGATATCGCCTTGCGGGCGAAGGCTGAACTTCAGGAAATCACCGGTCTCAAACCCGACACCGTTTCCAAGGTGCAAAAGGGGGACGAGGGTTGGCTCGTCAATATCGACATGGTGGAACACCGGTCGATCCCGGAGAGCCGTGACGTGCTGGCCACCTATGAACTCGTGCTCGACGGGGACGGAACGATGCTGACCTATGAACGGGTCCGCCGTTTCATCCGAGGGCAAACGGAAGAGTGAGTTTGACACCCCATGACCATGAGGATGCAGCACGCGGTCCACGGCGACAGCCTCGCCGACATTCTGGAGCGGGTGCTGGACAAGGGCGTCGTGGTGGCCGGCGACGTCTCCGTCGCTCTGGTCGGGATCGAGCTGCTGACCATCAAGCTGCGCCTGGTGGTTTGCTCCGTCGACAAGGCCCGGGAACTGGGGATCGACTGGTGGCAGAGGGACCCTTACCTGTCCGGCGCGGCCCTGGCGCACCACACCACGCCATCCGTCAGTGGCCAGACTGCGCCGGGCTCTTCAGCACCGGCGCCGACTCTGGCGGGCCTGGAGGAGCGCCTCGCCCGTCTGGAAGCCCGGATCGGCCATCCCGAACCCGCCCCTTCCGATCCCGATTATCTCAAGCCCGATTGAACCCATCCATACAGGAGGCCGCCCATGCCGCCGACCCGCCGCCCCAATCCCCGCCGTGCCGCCAGCCCGTCCGAAGCCGTGGCCGATATCAAGGCGGGCTTGTCTTCCATCACCCAGCGTCTGGAAGAGGTTTTTGGCGCCGGCACGGACGGACAGGCCCGGTCCTTCGAGTTTCCCATTGAGGGTGGCGCGGTGAACGGTGTTTTTGGCGTCAGCATCCGAACCGGTTTGGGCGGCGTGGAAGCGAAGACGTTCGGCAATCTGAAGCCGGGTCCGGACGGACCGGAGATGGCCGATATACGCGAGCCCCTGGTGGACATCTATGACGAGGACGGCGCGGTCGTCGTGACGGTGGAGCTTCCGGGTGTGAGCGAGCAGGACATCGCCGCCGCCTTGGAGGGGGACGTGCTGCGCGTCGAAGCCTCCGGACGC
This sequence comes from Alphaproteobacteria bacterium, assembly GCA_050331455.1. Lineage (GTDB taxonomy): Bacteria > Pseudomonadota > Alphaproteobacteria > JAJFIK01 > JAJFIK01 > CAYUYV01. The sequence continues at coordinate 135,318 of JBHJGV010000015.1, read as the reverse complement.
CGCCGCTATGCCGCCGAGATTCCCCTCGACGCGCCCGTTGACGCGGCGAGCATGGCGCAGGCCTTCCAGAACGGCATTCTCGAAATTCGCCTGGATCGGAGGTTGGCATGAGTGCGCTCGCCCATGATATCGACCCGGATCACACCGAAGCGGAGGCGGTCCAGGGCGCCTATGTCTATGGCATTGTCCGGGCCCGGGACTGGGCGTCCTCTTCGGTCTTTCATCAGCCGCCTTTGCCCGGCGCCGAAACGCCCCATATCGTCTGGTCCGGAGAACGGGGCGTCATCGTCAGTCCGATGATCATGGGCGAGATCGATCCCACCCGGCGCAATATGATGGCCCATACCAAGGTCCTGGAGGAGGCCATGGCCATGGGTCCGGTGCTGCCGGTGCGCTTCGGAACGCTGGCCGACCGGCCGGAGGCCCTGTCCACCATTCTGGACGACCACGGGACGGACCTCGATACGCTCTTTGCCCGGATTGCAGGGCGGGTCGAACTGGGCGTGAAGGTTTTCTGGAACATGGAGCGCCTGTTTGCCGAGATCGGCGAGGAGGATTCCAAGATCCGTCAGCTGCGCGAAAAGCTCGCCGGGACCAGCGAAGCCCAGAGCTATTATCAGCGCATCGACCTGGGCCGGCGCATCGAAGACGCCCTCGCCGTCAAGCGGGAGCAGGAGGCCGCTGCGCTCATGGCCCTTCTGTCGCCCCTCGCCGAGGAAACGCGCACGCCGGCCGTGACCGAGGACCGGATGGTCCTCAATGGCGCCTTTCTCGTCGAGGCTGCCCGCGAGGCGGCCTTTGATGCCGTCGTTGAGGACATCCGAACCCGTCAGGAAGAGCGCGTCACGGTCCGCTATGTCGGGCCGGTGCCCCCCTACAGCTTTATCACCTTGTCCATCGATTGGTCCCCTGCTGAGTATCCTGCATTTTCCGGGACCCCTTGACCTGAGGAGACCGGCCATGGGCCTTCTGACCACGGCGCTGACGGCGCCTGTTTCGCTTCCCCTGCGCAGCTTTACCTGGATTGCGCGCAAGATCACCGAGGCGGCCGAGGCGGAATACTACAATCCGGCGAAGGTGCAGGCGGCCTTGCGGGCCCTTGAGGATCAACTCGACCTGGGCTTCATCGACGAAGAGACCTTTGAGCGGGAGGAACGGCTGCTCCTGGACCGGTTGAAGGAAATCCGTAAGCGGCAGAAGGACGAGGAGCTTGGCCATGGCTGAGCCGTCTTCTTACCCCGATCTCTCCGGGTCCCGTAGCGGCCCGGAGCGCCGGGCCCGCGCCGGTGTGGACCGGGAGCGGCGCCTGACCGTATCGGCTGCCCGCACCATCGACGAGGACCGCGGGATCGTCCGCCTCGATCCCGATGACATGGCCCGCCTCGGCCTGTCCGTCGGCGATCTCGTCGCCATTGTGGGCTCCGTGGATCGGGAGACCATCACTTACACCCATGCCCGCATTCTGCCTGCCTTTCCGGAGGACCGGGGGCGCGACCTGATCCGTATGGATCGGATCCAGTGTGCCAATGCTGGGGCCGCCAGCGGACAACAGGTGCTGGTGCGCCCGGCCAGGGCATCGGATGCGGTGCGCATCCAACTCGCGGCCCTGACCGGGGATGCGGAGCCGGCGACCGGCAGTCTTGAGTCCCTGGTGCGGGCTTTGGAAAATATGCCCATGACCGCGGGCGATCAGGTGCGCATCCGCATGACGTCGGGCCGCAGCCGGACCTTCACCATCGAGGGCACCGAACCGAAAGGCCCGGTGGTCGTGCGGGCCGGCACGCGGATCCGGATCGGCGGGGAAAGGGCGGCGAAGGCCGGAGCGCCTGCCGAGGCGACCTACAGCACGATCGCGGGTCTCGACCGGGAACTGGCCCGGGTGCGCGAGATGATCGAGTTGCCCCTGCGCCGGCCGGACCTGTTTGCCCGCCTCGGCGTTGCGGCTCCCAAAGGCGTGCTGCTGACCGGACCGCCGGGCTCCGGCAAGACGCTGATCGCCCGCGCCGTCGCCCAGGAGGCGGAAGCGGCCTTCCTGACCGTCAACGGGCCGGAGATCGTGGACAAGTTTTACGGTGCTTCGGAGGCTCAGCTTCGCGAGGTGTTCGAGAAGGCGCGCGCCAAGGCCCCCGCGATCATCTTTATCGACGAGATCGACGCCATTGCGCCGAAACGGGAAGATCTGGGTGGGGACCGCCAAGTCGAGCGGCGCATCGTGGCCCAGCTCCTGACACTGATGGATGGCCTTGAGGCCCGGGGCAATGTGGTCGTCATCGCCGCCACCAATCTGGCCCACATGCTCGACCCGGCCTTGCGCCGCCCGGGGCGGTTCGACCGGGAAATCACCATTCCCGTGCCGGACCGCCATGCCCGCCGCGCCATTCTGGACGTACACAGCCGGGCCATGCCCCTTGAGGACAGTGTCGATCTAGCCCAGCTCGCCGCTGCCACCCACGGCTATGTGGGCGCCGACCTGGAGGCCCTGACCCGGGAAGCCGGCATGGCGGCCTTGCGCCGCTTCCTGGACGGGGACGATGATCGGCCAGCGGAGGAGCTCACGGTATCCATGGAGGATTTCCGCTGTGCCCTGGCGGATATCGCTCCGTCGGCGATCCGGGAAGTGTTTACCGAGGTGCCGACGGTCCGATGGGACGATGTGGGCGGCCTCGATGGCGCAAAACAGACCCTGATCGAAGCGGTGGAATGGCCGTTGCGCTTCGAGGGTGCCTATGCGGCGGCCGGGCTGCGCCCGCCCCGGGGTGTGCTGCTGTCCGGTCCGCCCGGCACCGGCAAGACCTTACTGGCCAAGGCCCTGGCGAGCGAGGCCCAGGTCAATTTTATTTCCATCCGTGGACCCCAGATCCTGTCCATGTATGTGGGCGAATCCGAACGGGCGATGCGGGACGTGTTTCGAAAGGCCCGCATGGCCGCGCCCTGCATCCTGTTTTTCGATGAGATCGACGCCATCGCAGGCACGCGGGGCGAGGGGGAGCCGGGCAGCAGTCAAACAACGGAGCGCCTGGTCGCTCAGCTTCTTGTGGAGATGGACGGGGTGGATGAGATGACCGGCGTTCTGGTTCTTGCGGCCACCAACCGGCGGGACCGGATCGATCCCGCTCTGCTCAGGCCCGGCCGATTCGACGTTATCCTGGATCTTCATGGTCCGGACCGGCGCGCGCGCGAGGTCATTCTGCGTATCCATCTGCGCAACCGGCCGCTCGCCGACACGGTGGACTGCGAAGCACTGGCCGAGGCCACCGCGGGCTTTTCGGGTGCCCAGCTTGAAGGGCTGTGCCGGCGGGCGGCGCTCCTGGCGTTGCGGGAACATCTGGCCGGTGCGCAAGACGGGGCCGAGACGCCTCTGTTGCTGACGGATCGCCATTTCGACGAAGCGCTTGCCGACGATCAAGGCTCGGTGGATCGGGCGCAGCACCGGACGGTGGACCGGGACGAGGATCGGGGGATAGCACCATGATGGACCAGACCGTCTACGGACTGACCACCCTTGAAGGGGCGACCCGGCTCACTGAGCGCAAAACGCGGGTCGAGGGCCGGCGCATCCGCCCCGTGATCGCCGGCGGGCTTGCCGCCGTGGTCGGTCCCACGCCCCGGGGCCGGCCTTGGCAGACCCGTCAGCACCGGGCGCTTCATCGGCTCCGGGTATATCAGACCGTTCTTGAAACGGTGATGGCGGTCATGCCTATCCTGCCGGCCCGCTTCGAGACCCGCATGGCGAGTCCGGAACGCATTCGGACGTTTCTCGACTCCTGTGGTCGGGATCTGCGCCAGCCCCTCGATCAGTACGGGTCCCTGATCCAGTTCGAAGTCATGGTGTCCTGGTCCGTCGTGGACGCGATCGAACAGCTTCGCGCCGACGGCCTGATCGGCCTGAAATTCGGCCAGGGGCGCGAACACGATCTGGAGACGGCGCGGGCGCTGAAGGCGGCCGTCGAGGGCCATCGCTGCGGGCTCACGGAGCGGATCCGGACCATGCTGGCTGCTGTGTCGCTCGATGTGATCGAGACGCCGCGCATGGAGGAAACGGTGGTTGCCAATTTCACCTGCCTGCTCCGCCGGGCCGATGAATTGAGCCTCGATGCCGCGCTCAAGGCCTTCGATCGGGAGACCGGCGGGCGGCTGAAGATCCGCTGTATCGGTCCGCTGCCGGCCTGCAGTTTTGCGGCCGTTGAGGTGGAAGAGGCGGATTTTCGGACCGTGGACGCGGCCCGGCGGCGGCTGCGCCTTGCGGAAACGGTCACCATGGAGGATCTGAAGCGCGCTTATCGCCGGGCGGTCAAACATCTGCACCCGGACACCAATCCGGGCGGCGAGGCGGTCTCGGAGGACATGGCCCGGCTCCGGGACGCCTATAATCTTCTGTGCCGGGTCGCGGACGGCCAGTTGCGCCGTCCCATCGTGGCCCCCACCACGGATCAACCTGCAGTTCACTTCAACGCGCCAACCGTGCAGCGGAGCTTTTCGGTCCGTCTGCGCCGGGTCGGCGATGAAACGGCGGAGGCGGCATGACCTTGAATTCGTCCCTCTATTATCTCCATGCGGTGGTGCCTGCGCGCGATGCGACCATCGGCGGCGAGGGCCTGCGCGGCAGCGGTACCATCGGCGCGGTCAGGATCAACGATCTTGCCGTTCTTTATACGGATCTTGGTGAGATCGGGCTGGATGCGGCCCAGATGGAAGCCGAGATGGCCACGGCCGACGGCGGCGAAGCGCTGGTCCGGCAGCACCAGGACTTGATGTGCGGTTTGCGGGATCAGGCGACGGCCCTTCTGCCCTTCCCGTTCTGCACCCTGTATCGTAATCTGGACCATGTGGCCGAGATGCTTCGGCTCCATGGCGCCGTGTTCCGTGTTGCCTTGTCGCGCATCGCCGGCGCGGCTGAATGGTCGGTTCAGCTCGTGCGTGAAGACGATGGCCCGCCGGCGCAGGACCTCGATGACGAGGCCGCCCGCGCGTTGCGGGCCGAAATGGAGGCCGCGGCCCCGGGGCGGCGGTTCCTGCTGCAACAAAGCTATGAGCGGACCCTGAAGGACCACCGCCGGTCCCGGCTGGCCGAGCGGATCTCCACATTCCACCGGGATTTGGGCGCCGTGTCCCGCGAGGCCGTCCAACTCGCCCATGGCGGCGTGGACAGCGCCCGGCGCATGGCCTTCAAAGGGGCCTATCTGGTCGCCGACGACAGCCAGGAGCGTTTCTTGGAAAAGCTCGACGACCGCGCCGGACAATTGGCGCGGGACGGCTGGAAGACCGTCGTGCAGGGGCCCTGGCCGGCCTACAGCTTCATCAGCCTGGAAGAGGACGCCGCCTGATGGGGCCCGCTCTGAACGGCGATCCGGCCTCCCGCGTGGCGCTGATCGATCTCGTCGACCGGCTGCTCGACCAGGGCGTCGTGATCAACGGCGATCTTACCTTGTCCCTGGCCGATGTGGACCTGGTCTATCTGGGCTTGCGCGTTCTTCTGTGCACGCCGGACCGGCGGGATGGGATCGCAGGATGACGGCGTCGGGTGCGGGCCTTTACCTCTATGCCTTTGTCGCACCGGGCCGGGACCCGGCCTTGCCCCCAGGGCTGCGCGGCGACGTGGTCCGTGCACTGCGGGGCGATGGCGTCACCGCGCTGGTCAGCCCGGTCGATGGTCACTTGAAGGCGTGTACGGAGGATCTCGCGACCCATGGGGCCGTTTGCGATGCGGCCCTGGGGCATGGATCCCTGGTGCCGGTCCGCTTCGGGATGATTTTGGCACATGAGGAGGCCGTGCGCGACCTGATGGGCCGCCATAGCGCGGTGTTGCGGGAGACGCTGGGCCGGCTCGAAGGCCTGGTGGAACTGGGACTCACGGTCCTCGATGCGTCGGGAAGCGGGACCGAGGAAAGGGAACCGGAAACCGGGCTTGCCTATCTGCGGCGTCTGTCCGGAATGCAGGAGGATCCGGATATTGCGGATCTGCACGCCCGTGCGAAGGCTCTGTCGGCGGACAGCCGGGTTCGTCCCGGCGGGCCCGGTCCGGTGCTCTTCAAGGCGGCCTATCTTGTCGCGCGGGCTCGGGTTCCTGCTCTGCAACAGCAGGTAACCGACGCGCCGGCCCTGGCGCGGGGGTGGTCCGTGTGCCTGACAGGTCCGTGGCCGGCCTATCACTTCATCCCCGATGATCTTTTGGCGCATGCGCGCTTGGGAGCCCTGATCCAATGAGTACTGGTCCTATGAGGATCGATCCCGAAAGCCATGCCCTTGCGGGAAAAGTGCTGGCCGCGCTCGGCCCGCAGCCCGCCTCGGGCCAGCCGGATCCCCGGCTGGAGCGCATCGGCGCCATCCCGCTCCAGGCCCGCGGCGAAGATACCGGGACGGCCGCCCCCACCCAACTGGCCATTGATCCGGAACGACTGGAAAAGGACCTTGCCAAGCTGGTGCTCACCCTGGTGGAGCTGTTGCGCCGGGTGATGGAGGGTCAGGCCGTGCGGCGCATGGAGCGGGGCACCCTGACGGATGAGGAGGTCGAACGTCTCGGCGCGGCGCTCCTTGCGGCGAAGGCTAAGATTGAGGAGCTGAAGGCCGCTTTCGGGATCGAGGGCGAAGAGCTCAATCTCGATCTGGGCCCGCTCGGGTCGCTTCTGTAGAGCGCCGTGCGTTCAATCGGCCTCACAGGCAGGCCGAAGCTGCTCTTTCGTACCCCTTAACGTCATTAACGCCCGTTAATCTTTCGTTTACTGCAATCACCGGAGGGTGAATCCCGAGGTGAAGTAAACTCTGTATACGGTGAAAGCCGACAGAGATGGGGTCTAATCATGTCTTTTCGTTCGGTTTCCAGATTCTTTATTCTGGGGGCGGTCGTCTTTCTCGTTTGTGCCGGCGCCCTCAGTCTCTATGCCACCGGGTACATCGCCCAGCTCCAGGCCCGCACCATGGCGCCGGACAGCGGCACCGGCCTGCGCGCCGGCTATGTGGCCGAACTCGACCGCGTCCTTGGTCCAAGGGGTGCCGGCGGGGCCTTGCGGGAATACGCCCTCACGCGAACGCCCCGACTGCTCGAGGCCACGGCGCGGTACCTCGCGACGGCGCGCCAGGCTATCGGTCTTTATACGGAGCGTACGGAAACGCTGGCGCAACAGCAGGGCGCGGCGGAACTCGCCACGGTCTATGAAAAAGTCAGCAGCCTGCATGCCAATGCGGAGGACTTGGATCCGACCATCCTGACGGGGCGGCTGGAGGCCACGAATGCCCAGCTCACGGCCCTGGTCGGGGCGTTGGGCCGCGCGGAAATCCAGCAGCAATTCAACGGGGCGCGCAAACTTGCAGACCTGACCCAGGGCACCGTGATCTTCTCCTTTGTTGGGGCCTTTGTGGTGCTGATGATCGGGGCGATTCTGATCCGCATCCGGGTCGGCGACCCCCTCCAGCAGGCCGTGCGCGAGATGGAAGACATGGCCGTCGTGACCGAAAGCGGTCAGGATGCGGACACCAAACCGTGGGGTCTCGACCGGCGTGACGAGATCGGCAAGCTGACCCGGGCCGTTCAGCGCATGCGCGAGGCCGGCCGGACTGCCGGACTGCGCCCGGGTCTGTTGAGCGCCGATGGACCGCTCCAGATCCAACTGGCCGGTCCCAGCGGTGCCGTCATGGACGAGATGCTCGAAGCGCTTCGGGAAGCCGCCCGGGACTTGACCGAACGGGGCCGCGGCCTCGAGGCCACACGGGAAGAGGCCGCCCAGAAGGCCGCCGACGAGGTGGCCCGTCTCACGGGCTGCGTGGGCGAGTTGTCCTCAAGCCAGCGCAAGATCGAGGAACTGGTGTCGGCCCAGCGCAAGGACCTGGGCACGGCGCGCAAGGATTTGGTGGAAACCACAAGCAGTGTGCGCGACGCCGGCGAGCAGATGCAGGCGCGTTTCGAGGATACGCTCGCGGCCCTCCGCACACAGACCGACGGCTTCGCGGTCTCCAGCAAGGGCCTCGCCGATACCGCCCAGGAAGCGAGCGGGCGCCTCGCCGACATGGTGTCCGGCCTCGCCCAGACCAAGGACGCCGTGAGCGGTGTCCTGACGGATGTGCGCAGCACCGCAGACACGGCCCGCTCCGCCGCCGACGCCTTGAAGGACCGTTTCGCGACGGCGCTCGACGACATTCGCACGGCCTCCACCCGCCTTAATGAGGGGATCGGTACGGTCCGGGATGAAACTGCGCGGCTTCGTCCGCTCCTTGACGGTCAATATGCAAAGATGGAGGAGGTCTACGGCGCCTTTTCCGGCCGGCTCATTGCCGCGGCCGATGCCATCGACGCGACCGTTGCCAAGCTCTCATCGGTGCAGGATGCCCAGGACGCCAAGCTCGAGGGGACCCAGAGCGATCTGCGCCGGTTCGGGGAAACCGTGGCCGTGGGCATCAGTCAGATCAGCCGCAGCCTGGAGCAGGGCAATGCCCGGATCGAGGGGCTGGGCCACGATCTCACCCTCATCCGCACGGGCCTTGAGGACAGCCGGAAGACGGCCTCGCAGGACGGGGCAGACACGGCCTTGCTGGAAAGCCTGACGGCGGCCGCCGAGGCCCATAAGACCGATCTTGATCGGTTCGGCCAGGGCCTTGAAGGCATTGAGGAGTCCCTCAAAGAGGTTATGGCCCGCATGGAAACCGCCGACAAAGGGGCGAATGCGGAGGATCAAAAGCAGGCCCTGTCCGGCATGGCGGAATTGGGCGAGCGCGTCGATGCCCTGGCCAAGGGGCTGGCCGACGGACTCGCTGATCTGTCGGACCGGATCACGGTTCTGCCCGGACTTGAGGATAAGCTTGACACTCTCGTGGCTCGGGAGAGCGGGCCAGGCGACCTCGCCGCCCTTCAGGATCAGATGGGCACCTTGCTCATGGGGCTGAGCGGCCTGTCGGATTCCCTGGGTCAAATCGGCGATCTGGAGAAAAAGCTCGACGCGGCGATCATGGAACGCGGCATGCAGACCGAAGCGGGCCCGACCCCCGAGGCCGGTGCCGCGACGCATGTGGGTGAGACCGTCTCGGACCTGCGCACCGCCCTTGATGGCTTTGCCGGCAAGATCGATGACTTGGCCGGAGCTCTGGGCGAAGGCCTGAACGAAATCCTCGGCCAGGTCAGCCGTACGGGCGAGGACTATGGTGTCACGGCGGCAGCGGTTTCTCGTCAGCAGACGGAGTTGCGCGGAGCCATCGACGAAGTGGCCACGCGGCTTGATACGCTCACCGCCGGTTTTGCCTCCTCGGACGGGGCAGCCGGCGCGGTCTCGCCCGAGGGCCTTGCGGCCGTCAAGGAGGGGCTGGCCCGGATCGAGGCCCAGTCCAAGACCTTTGCGGAGACACTGGACGAGCAGTTGTCGCGCCTCGAAGCTGGAACCAGCGGTCTCACCCAGGCCATGGGCGCCGGCCTGACCCAGACCGATCAGCTTGCAGAGCGGATCGGAGTGTTGGAGACTCGCGCGGCCGGTCTTTCCGAAACGGTTCTGGAGACCTTCGGGCGCATCGATACCCGTCTTGCGGCCGTGTCCGCGGCTCTGGAGGCTCCGGGCGAGGGCGAGCAAAGCCCCATTCCCATCGACGATCTGCGCCAATGCATCGAAGAAACCCTGTTGCCCTTCGTGGAAACGGCCCAAGGCGAAACCGCCCAGGGCGAGGCAACGGATCCCGAAGCCGCGGTGTTGTTGCAGGATGTGGTCGCAAAACTTGGCACCCTGACGGATCGGGTCGACCACACGGATACGGATCCGGCCAGTGTGGCCGACGCCGTGACGGGGCTTGGCGAGGCTCTCGGCGATCTGCGCCGGGATCTTTTGGCCCGCCTCGACGGCATGGTGTCCGACGTGGCCGACCTCAAGGGACGGGATGGCACCGGTCGGTCCCTCGATGCGGAAGCCCTTGCCGCGCTCGCCGAACGGGTCGGTGCCGAGGCCCGCAGCGCCATGACGTCCTTCGCCCAGTCAACGGCGTCGTCCGATGGCACCGAGACCGGCGCCGGGCTTGAGGCTACCGAGCCGGTCGTTCGTTCGCTGGCCGAGTTTGCCCGCCTCATGAAGGAACAGGGCATGATCGATCCGGATGAGGACAGCCTGCCCAATGCCGCGGCCGATATCGATGCGGTCACGGATGTCATCGACGTGTTGGAGCGCCGGTCCGCGCTCCTCGCCCGGCGGATCATGGAAGGGACCGGCAGCGCCGGTGCGGGTGCCGATATGGACGGTCTCGACCCGGAATCCGCCATTTCGCGGCTCCAGGCAGCCAGCGAAAAGCTTGGCAACATCGCCACCGCCGTGGCCATCGCGAGCGATGCCCAGCGCCTGCACGCCGCTGGCTGAGGCCGCTGGCTGAGGCCGGGCCGGCGCGTCAATCGAGGACGAGGGTGCGCCGGGCATCGCGCCGGACATGGAGTTCGAAAACGTCCGGCCGGGAATAATGGCCCGCAATGTCCGAGGCGGCCTTGGCGCGACGCACCACATCGAGGTTGCCCCGGGCCATCAGGATGCCTTCACCCTCCGTCTGGGCGTCCATAGGTCCGGCGATGATTTCGCCCCGGGGATCGATGATGCAGGAGCCGCCATTATGCTCCCAGTCCCCCAGGGGGCGGTACTTGTCCGGAATATCCGTCTTCAGCCGAACCCCGCCTGCGCAGATGACATAGGCGGCGGCCTGGGCCGCAAAGGCCCGGGACAGGACGATCTGTCGGGTCCAGCAATATTCCTCGGCCGGCGGATCCCCCATCCGGCCCGGCCACGCGGCCACATGGATCTGGGTGCCCTGGGCCACGAGAGTATAGCCGGGCAGCATCATCTGGTGCTCCCAGCAATTCAGTCCGCTGATCTTACCGTAGGATCGGTCATGGGTAACGAGGCCGGCCGCATCGCCATCGCCCCAGACGAGGCGCTCTGCATGGGTCGGTTTGAGCTTGCGGTGCCGGCCGAGAACGATGCCTTCGCGCCCGATGAACAGGAGCGTGCAATAGGCCGTGCCGGCGGTATGCGCGTCGAGTTCCGCGACCCCGATTGCGATGTCAACGCCCAAATCCTTAGCCAGGCGGCATAAATGCTCCGTCTCCGGACCGGGGATGCGGATGGCGTTGGCGAGATAGTCGGCGCTCGCTTCCCACAGCAGGCGGCCCGTCGGGCCGTCGACGAAAAACGGGTAGCCCGGCAGCCAGGTTTCTCCGAAGGCGCACAGGTCCGCCCCCCGGGCGGCGGCCTGGGCAATCAGGTCACAGGCCTTTTCGAGGCTCGCCCGTTTGTCGAAAAGGACAGGGGCGGCCTGGATGGCGGCAAGCGTGAAGGCTTCGGTCATAGGCATGTCCGGCTTTGGCTTGGAAAGGGCGCGCGCATGCGCCCCATGGAGGGGGGTATCAAACCACGCTTGGCCCCTTCGTGCTTTCAAACCCGCGCCATCCCGAACCGATGCCCGGCCCGGCGCTCTGGATTTCCGGAAAGGGGCATGGGTAGTCTTCGGGTGCCGCCGCAGCTTTTTCGAACCAAAGGATCGAGCCCCATGAAAACCCGAGCCGCCGTCGCCTTCGAGGCGGGAAAACCCCTCGAGATCGTCGAACTGGATCTGGACGGGCCGAAGCCGGGCGAGGTGCTGGTGGAGATCATGGCTACCGGCGTGTGTCACACGGATGCCTACACGCTCTCGGGCAAAGACCCGGAAGGGGCGTTCCCGGCCGTTTTAGGCCATGAAGGGGCCGGGATCGTGCGTGAGGTGGGTGAGGGCGTCACCTCCGTGGCGGCGGGGGACCATGTCATTCCGCTTTACACCCCCGAATGCCGGGAGTGCGAGTACTGCCTGCATCCGCGCACCAATCTGTGCCAGAAGATCCGCGTGACCCAGGGTCAGGGCGTCATGCCCGACGGCACGTCCCGCTTTTCCCATCAGGGGCGACCCATTCTCCATTACATGGGGACCTCGACCTTTTCGAATTTCACGGTGCTGCCCGAGATTGCCCTGGCCAAGGTCCGCGCCGACGCGCCCTTCGACAAGATCTGCTACATCGGTTGCGGTGTCACCACCGGCATCGGGGCGGTCATGTTCACGGCCAAGGTGGAGCCGGGGGCCCGCTGTGTGGTGTTCGGCCTGGGCGGGATCGGCCTCAATGTGATCCAGGGCCTGAAAATGGTGGGCGCCCGGCAGATCGTCGGGGTCGATATCAATCCGGCGCGGGAGGCCATGGCCCGCGATTTTGGCATGACCGATTTCGTCAATCCGAAAGCGCTGTCGGACGATCTCGTGGGGCATCTGGTGGCGCTGACCGGCGGCGGGGCCGACTACTCTTTCGAATGCATCGGCAATGTCGACGTCATGCGCCAGGCACTCGAGTGCTGCCACAAGGGCTGGGGTGAGAGCATCATTATCGGCGTCGCCCCCTCGGGCACGGAGATCGGCACCCGCCCGTTTCAACTGGTTACAGGCCGCGTTTGGCGGGGCACGGCGTTTGGCGGCGCACGGGGACGGACCGACGTTCCGAAGATTGTCGATCTTTACATGGAGGGCCATGTGCGTATCGATGATCTGATCACGCACACCATGCCGCTGGAGGACATCAATACCGCTTTTGACCTGATGCATGCAGGCCAGAGCATCCGTAGCGTGGTGACGTTCTGAAGCGAGGGGTGGACGGCGCGGGTCGGGCTGCGCAAGGGTCCAACAGGCACCGCTCGCACGCACATTAGGGGATGCAGGAGGGCGCCCGATCGGGTGCGCCTTCAGAACGGTGTGGCGGAAAGGGGTTTACGCCCGTATTTCGCGGCGCGAAAGTGGGGTCGGTCTGCTTGGTCGCAACCGTCGATGGTTTTTGACCGGATCGGAACGGCCGGGTCGAAAATCGTGCGCAACGGGTCATTCCGGCGCGCTCCGCGTGTTTGCGGACCCGCGACACTGACCCATGGGTGCAAAGCTCTTTCGATGCGGGGCCATTTTAAGACGAGGTCCCGGACATACGATGGGCTGGGAGCGTGAAGGATAGGGAGCATGGTGCGGTCAAATGGTTGGGTCTTCACGTTAAGTGTGCACGTTTGGGCTGCCATTTTCAGCATTCTCGGCGCCTTCGGCATTCTGAGCCTGATGAGCGATCTCATCGTCTTCGAATTCCATATCGGCACCGTCGTCGAGGCTTGGCAGCAGACCACCCGACAAATGATGGATGCGGCCTTTGGCTGGATCTTCAGATTGCTTGGAATTGAGTTCGCCTGGTACGTCAAGGACTATTTCATCATGTCCTTCGTCGCCGCCGGTATGCTGGCGCGGACCTATGTGAAGGTGAATGGAAGCCTCAAAGACGCCCTGGACGGGTTTTTCGAGAATTTCTGGCGGAATGTCCTGTTTGTAATCTTTTGGCCCTACCCGTTCCTCATCGGCTTGCGCAAGATCTTCCTGGATGATGACGAACTCGATCGCCAGAGCTTCCTCATCTATTTCGAGACGGTGGTCTGGGGTCTCCTTGTGATGGCTGTGAACTACGCCTTGATCCTGAGCGGAGCGCCGCGGGTTTGATGGTGCGGGAGCCTCACGTCCACGCGACGGCCGCGATCCGCCGGACGTTGCCCTGTTTCTTGCTGGCTCTCGGCCTGCTCTGCCTATCCCCGCAGTCGCCCGTGCCCGCACGGGCCCAGGAAGCAGCCCCGCCGGACACTGCACCAGGGCCGGCTGGGAGCGAAAGTGACCCGTGGACTTCGCCCTATGTCTGGGATCTGACGGATCTTTACCCCGACACGGCGGCCTGGCGGAGCGAATTCGACCGGGTGCGCCGGCAGACCGGGGATCTCGTCGCGCTCCAGGGCATCGTGGACAAGAACCCGGAGGCTTTCCTGTCCGTGGCGGATCGGATCAGCACCACTTACAAAGATGCTGTCCGTCTGCTGGTCTACGCCACGCTCGATGCGGATACCCGCCTCGCCGATGCGGCGGCCCAGGAGCGGCGCCGTCTGGCCCGGGATCTGATCGCGGAGTTCAACGCCGCCGTGAGCTGGTTCGACCCGAAGCTCTTGTCCATGGGACAGCGCAAGATCACGCGCTTCCTCTCCCGGGAAACCGGTCTGGAAAAGCACCGCTTCGCCCTCGAGAATACTTTGCGCGTTGCGCCCCACCGCCTGGGCACCCAGGCGGAAAAGGTCATCGCCGAGGCCGCCGGTCTTGCCACCGAGCCGCGGGAAATCTACGCGGCCTTGACCGCAACCGATCTTCCCTGGCCCGAGCTGCGCCTGTCGCGCCGTGAGACCATCCGTGTGGATCCGGTCGCCTATCGTATTCACGGACGCTCAAGCAAGCGGGATCGGCGCAGGGCTGTGTTCGAGGCCCACTGGGGCACCTGGAAAGCCTATGAGGCGACCCTGGGCTCCATCCTCCATGCCCATTTTCAGGGGCTCGACATGCGCACCCGCCAACGCGGCCACGTTTCCTCTCTGGAGCGGGTGCTGTTCCAGGACAATCTCCCCGCCGGTGTCGCGGACACGCTTCTGGCGGTGGGCGAGGGGATCCAGCCCGCCCTGCACCGCGCCCTGCGGCTTCGGGCGCGTATGCTGAACATTCGTGGTCCGCTGAAATTTTATGATCTGTATGCGCCTCTCGCCGGGCTCGACGTGAGCTTCTCTATCGAGGACAGCATCGCCCTCGCCCGGCAGGCCCTGGTGCCGCTCGGGCCCGAGTTCCGGGCCGTGTTCGCCGAGGGCCTCGAAGGGCGCTGGATGCATGTGTTCCCGGGCGAAGGCAAGCGCGGCGGCGCCTACATGTTCGGCGGCGCCTATGACGTCCATCCCTATCTGTTCTTGAACCATACGGACGATTTCGAAAGCCTGCTCACCTTCACCCACGAATACACGCATGCGGTCCATGCCGCCCTGGCCAGCCGGTCCCAGCCCTGGGAGACCGCCAGTCCGCCGGTCTTGGTCTCGGAAACCGCCGCCATGACGGCCGAATTGCTGTTGCAGGACAGCCTGATCGAGAAGGCCGAGACCCGAGAGGAAAAGCTGTTCTATCTGGCCAAGGCCGTGGACAGCCTGCGCAGCACCTATGTTCGTCAGGCTATGCTTGCGGCATTCGAGCGGACGCTCAGCGAAACGGTGGCCCGTGGCGGTGTGATCACGGGCGTCCGGGCCTCGTCTGCCTATCTGGAGCTTTTGCGCGGGACCTATGGGCAGGATGAAGGGATCGTTGATGTGGAGCCGACTTACGGCGTTTCCTGGGCCGCCGTGCCCCATCTTTTCTACGACAACTATGTTTTTCAGTATGCGGCGGCCTTTGCCGCGGGCGCCCAACTGGCAGACCGGATCCGCACCGGTGAGGAGGGCGCGGCCGATGCGTATCTCGCCCTGCTGAAAGCGGGCGGGTCGGACTACCCCTATGCGCTGCTGAAGGAGGCCGGTGTCGATCTGGCCAGTCCGGTCCCCTACCGGGCTGTCGAGGCGCGCATGATACGCCTCCTGGATGCGATGGAGGCCGCCCTCGCCATGCGCGGCTGAGGCTCCACCGATGGCTCGGTCGCGAAAACCGTTCGATCAGCCCAGGGACGCGATGAGGTCGCTCAGAACCGCCTCTGTCCCTTGATCCGCCTCCGGATCGGAAGGGGTGCGGTTGGAAGAGGGCGGCGGTGCGGGCTGAGCTGGATCGCCGGTCCGCGCCTTGGCGTCCTCCGGGGGCAAATTTCCGTCATCGGCACGGTCAAAGGCCGGGCCGCGGTGCT
This sequence comes from Alphaproteobacteria bacterium, assembly GCA_050331455.1. GTDB lineage: Bacteria > Pseudomonadota > Alphaproteobacteria > JAJFIK01 > JAJFIK01 > CAYUYV01. Next base: position 119,639 of record JBHJGV010000015.1, on the reverse strand, counting down.
CGAACACGGACTCGATGGCCGCCTGGAGCCTGTCGATCTCGATGGGCTTAGACAGATAGGCCGTGAAGCCTGCGGCCATATAGGCTTCCCGGTCCCCGGCCATGGCATTGGCCGTGAGCGCGATAATCGGCACCGTGCAGACGGGATCAGGCATCACCCGGATCACCTTGGTCGCTGTCAAACCGTCCATGCCCGGCATCTGGATATCCATCAACACGAGGTCGTAATCGCCCTGGCGCAGCATTTCAACGGCCCGGCGCCCGTCCTCGGCCAGCGTGCAGTCATGCCCGAGCTGGTCGAGGATGGTCGCGATGACGGTCTGGTTTACGGGGTTGTCTTCGGCGACCAGAATACGACGGCGCACCGACAGGTCGGCGAGGGCCGTGCGCGCCGGCGGTGCACTGACCACCTCGGTCATGTCCGATGCGCCGAAGGGCAGAGTAAACCAGAAAGTGCTGCCGTCCCCCGGCGCACTGTCGACGCCGATCCTACCATCCATCAGCTCACAGAGCTGTTTTGAGATCGCAAGGCCGAGGCCCGTGCCGCCGAAGCGTCGCTTGATGGACGTGTCCGCCTGGACGAAGCGGGAAAAAAGCTTTTCGGCCACATCCTCGGCGATGCCGATCCCGGTATCCGTGACTTCGAATTTGACGACGATGCCCTGGTCGCTGGCGCGCTTGACGATGGCAATGATCTGCACACTGCCCGTCTCGGTGAACTTGACCGCGTTCGATACAAGATTGAGCAGGATCTGGCGAAGCCGGTTCGGGTCACCCTTGACCACAGGTGGAATGCCCGGATCGATCATGCTTTCAAGGACAAGGCCTTTTTCCTCCGCTTTCGGCTGAAGAACCGAAAGGGCACCCTCGATGATCCGTCGGGGTTCAAAGTCGATCCGCTCGACCTGCATCTGTCCGGCGTCGAGTTTGGAGAAGTCCAGGATATCGTTGAGGATATTCAGCAGGTTAATCGCCGAATCCTTTGCCAGAGTCACATGCTGGATCTGGCGTGGTTCCAGGTCGTCCCGGCGCAGAACGTCGAGCATGCCCAGAATGGCATTCATCGGTGTGCGGATCTCATGGCTCATCATGGCGAGGAAGTCCGATTTGGCCCGGTTGGCCGTCTCCGCCTCGTTCCGGGCGTCGATCAGGGCCTTCTCGGCGGCCTTGGCGGATGTAAAATCGACGGCACAGCCGATGATCTCACGTCGCCGTGTCACGGGATCATGGACCAGCCGCATGTCGTCATGGAACCAGCGATAGCTGCCGTCCTGGTGGCGCAGACGGTATTCGCAGGCCACCCGGTCGGTCTTGGAAAGATCGGACAGGGCCTCGTCCAGGGCCGGCAGGTCGTCCGGGTGGATCAGGTCAGTCAGGGCCAGGGGCGCCGCGTCCAGCCCATCGAGGGCATAACCGAGAAGATGCCGCACACTGCCCGACACGGATGACAGGGAGACTTCGAAGCCTTTGATCCCATCGTCTTCCGGCAAGGGCGCGGTGTACAGAAGGGCAGCGCTCGAGTCCACCAGGTGGGTCAGCTTGGCGTTCGAGGCTTCGAGGGCGAGCTGGCTCGATTTTTCTGGCGTGATGTCGAGGAGCGATCCGGACAGGCTTTCGGGCCTGCCCCGTTTGCCGAAGCGCGGTTCCGCCGTGGCACGGACCCAGAAGACCTGTCCATTGCGCCGGTGCATTCGGAATTCCGAGCGCAGAGGTCCGCGCCCTTCGAGGCAGCTTTCGAGGGCAGCCAGAATGCCGGCGCGATCGTCGCCATGGATGTGCGACGCGAAAAAGCTGAACTCCAGCATCGTGTCCTGGGCGTCATAGCCGAGCAGGGTCATGAGACCGGCCGATGCGTGGATGCGCTCGGCACTGATGTCCCAGTCCCAGAGCCCGATCCCGGAGCCGCGCACCGTCCGGATGTAGCGGTCTTCGCTGATCTTCAGGGCAGAGAGGGTTTCCATCTCCTCCGTGATATCCTCGACCAGCCCGTAGACGCAGGTCACGCCTCCCTTGTCGTCCCGTTCCACGTCGCCGCGCACCCGTACGCTCCCCGTGCTGCCGTCGGGTCGGGAAAACCCAAGCTCGACGGCGAAGGACTGGCCCTCTTCGGCGGCCTTGTCCATCAGGTGTTCAAGCGTGTTGCGGTCCTCGGGGCCGTAAACGCCGAAGGCCTGAGTCCGGTCGAGGGGGTGGTCGGAGGGTGTCAGGCCGAAGGTCGCATATATGCCTTCGGACCAGTGGGTTTCGTCGGTCTGGGGGTACCACCACCACAGGCCAACCCGCCCGATCTGTTCCAAGCGGCGCAGCATATCTCCGGCGGTCAACACCGCATCGCGCGAGGCGACATCGAGCGTCGCATCGCGCAGATGGACCGTCAGCAGATCGTCCTGGTCCGGCAGGGGCGTTATGCTGACGGCAATCCAGCGTTTGGGCGCATCGCGCCGGGCCGCCTTGCCCCGTGGGCGTGACCAGGACCAGCACAAGGTCATGCGCAAGGGCCATGCGGGGGTGTCGAGGAGCCGCTCCCGGGCGGTGCCACGGTCGAAGGGGGACAGGCCCTCGAAAAAGGTCGGCCGCTTGGCGGATCGGGGCGCCTTGCCGTCGCCGGCGGCGCCTTCGGGACCGGGCAGGTCGAGCAGAGTGCCGGCCGCCTTGTTCGCCCATAAAATCTTTCCGTCCCGGGTCATGCAGATGAGAGCGGTCGAGGCATGGGCCGCCACCAGTCGGTCGAGGTCGCTGGGCTGCGTGTCACTGAACTGCGTGTCACTGGGCTGTTCGGTCATGGGACTGCTTTCACGCAACACGGATCGGCCTGCGGGCCGGGCGGGCGCGCGGCAGAAGCCGGGGCCATCTCCTATGAGACGCGCGCCGGTCCCCTGTCACGGACCAAGTGAGCCAAGGTCTCTCTTTCTGGCTGATTCGCCGCTCAAAGGCAGGCCCGCGAAATCCAGCACCGTGCAGGTCCACGACAGGGCCCGCAGGGCTTTGCAGACCGCATCGGCCTTGTCCCAGGTTCCGAACGGACCAGCCTTGAGCCGGTAGAAAATGCCCTGGTCCCCCAGGTCTACCTGCGCCAGAACCGGTGTCAGGACCCCGATCAGGGAGGGATGGTCGGCGGCGATGTCGCGCCATCCCCTTCGGGCCGCGGCCGGGTCCTTGTAGGAGGCAAGATGGACGGCGAACTGCTCAAGGCCGTCGCGGGGTGTTGGCCTTCCTGGGGCTGCCGTGGGCAGTGCTGTGACGGTGTCCCCGGACGGGGACGCGGAGGCGACGGTCGCCATGATGGGGGCGGTCACGTCCGTCACGGCCGCTTCGCCGGCGGTGCCTTCCAGGGCCGTCGGGGAAAGCCGTGACAAGGCGATCCGGATGGCGGCGACATCCTCCTCCAGGCGGTCGATCCTGTCCTCCACACTGCCCTGGCCGGGGCCGCCGGGTTCGCGTGCTTCGCCGCGCCGGTCGGTCTGCTCGGCCGCCAGGACGTCAGGGTCCGCTTTTCCGCTGCCCAACCCGAGAGGCCCTCCCGCGCAGGCGGTCAGGGTGAGCAGTATGGCAAGGCGCGGCCACGCGCCCGGTAAGGCCCACCGTGCAAGCGAGGCCGCGTTCCAGGATCGATGCGCTGACAGGACTGGACCGGTCACGGGCCGTGTTTCTCCGCTGCCGGGCGGCGGCTCCCATGGCGCCGATCCCGGAAAAAACCACTTGGTCTGTGAGTCTAGGCCCGCGCGTTTGAAAATCGGGTTACCGGCTCCTTGCCCCCGTCAATCGGGCCCGAAGGTCGGATTCGGGGACAAAAACGGCGAGGCTGCACCCTCATCCATGAGGTGGCGGGCGGCTGCCAGAATCGATGCGCAGTCATAGACCGCATCATGGGTCTGGCCGGCCAGGATGGGGGGCAAGCCGAAATGGTCGATCAGGCTTCCGGACGTCACCCGATCCAGTGGCACGTCATGGGCCCTGAAAAAGGCGTGGAGATTGGTGGTGGGCTCGGCCTTGAAGCGAGCATCCAGGCCATAAAGGCCGATCGTTTCTTCGATCACGACTTCGTCGAACCCGAAGCAAAACAGGGGCGCATCGCCCTTAAAAGCCAGAAAATCCGCATACGCGGCTTCGAAATCGACACCTTCACGGTCAAGCCGGTGCTGGGCGATACCCGTGAGAGCCATGATGTAATCCGACAGCGCCCCATTGATCCGCGGGATCACGAGCCGCTCGAACCGGTCGAGAAGATCCCCGTCGCCGGCGCGGATCTTCAGGGCGCCGATCTGAATGACCTCCCGATGCTCACCGGGATCGCTCCAGCGCCGCTCCCGGGACCCCAGCCAGGCGGTGTATTCCAGATCGAAAATGACGGCGGATGCCTGTCCGTCCATGGTCTGTTCCCTTCTCGCCCGTCCCGGTGCTTGGCCTTGCGGCCGTGGGTTTCTCCGTGCGCCAGCCCAATGCCAGTCTGGCCCAATGCCGGTCTGGCCCAATGCCGGTCTCGCGCAACGTTGTGCGACGCGGCGCCCGCTTGCGCTGCCACGGTCCCGGCTCATGGGGGACACATGGTAAAGAAAGCGCGGTATAGAGGGGTGATAAGACCGGAACGGATGTCAGGGGACGCGCGAGAAAGGGGCCGGGGCATGGACACGATGGACGGCAAAACGGACGGTGTGCCCGTTCATGGACCCGCACAAACGCACCGTGACGGGGCAGCGCAATCCAGCGCGGCCCTGCCGGTTCCCCAGGAGGGCACCGGCCACCTGGTGGTCGGCCAGATCGCCTCGCGCGAAGCGTCCCATGATTTTGCGAAATTCGTCCGGCTCCTGTTCGAGCGGGCCGACGCCGACGACCTGGCCGCCTATGACGCCGACATCTTGCTCGGCATTGCCCGGTCCATCTGGGACCTGCTGGAGCAGCGCCGGAGCGGGGAGCGCATTGTCCGGGTCTTCAATCCCGACCAGATGCGCGACCGGTTCAACGGTGTGTGCACGGTGATGCAAGTCGTCTCCGACGACATGCCCTTCATCATCGATTCCGTCCTTGGTGAACTCGCAGCCCTCGACCTGCCGATCCGGCGGATCCTACACCCCATCCTGGAAACCCGCCGGGATGCGGACGGCAACCGCCTCCATGTCGAAGCCTCGACCCTGGTTCCGTCCGGCACCCCGGCCGAACGGCTGGCCCGGGAAAGCGGCTATGTGAAGGAATCGATCCTCCATGTGGAGGTCGACCGGCATACGGATCCGGTCATGCATCGGGAAATCGAACGGGGCATCGAATCCGTCCTTGCCGATGTGGCCCGGGTGGTCGAGGACTGGCAGCCCATGCGCTCAGGGCTGCTCCAGGCCATCGACGATTTGAGCCGCAACGCTCCGTTCCGCGCGCCGGGACTGGAAAAAGGCGAGTTCGACGAGACCCAGGCCTTCCTCAAATGGCTGCTCGACGAGCATTTCGCCTTTCTGGGCATGCGGGACTACGAAATCGTCGGCGGGATCGAGACGGGCGACCTGCGGGTCAAGGAGGAAACCGGCCTCGGCCTCCTGGCCGATCCGGACATGCGGGTCCTGCGCCGCCAGGGCGAGCTTGCCGTGATGACGCCGGAGGTGCGGGACTTCCTGCGCTCGCCCCAGCCGATCATCGTTTCGAAAGCGAATGTGCGCTCCCGGGTGCACCGGCGCGTGTTCATGGATTACATCGGCATCAAGCGCTACGGGCCAGACGGATCCGTACTCGGCGAGCGCCGGATCGTCGGCCTGTTCACGGCCGTGGCCTATAACCGGTCCACCTGGGATGTGCCGCTTCTGGCGCGCAAAGTGGCGCTGGTCATGGAGAAAGCGCGTCTGCCCATGAACGCCCATGACGAACGGGCCATGGTGAACATTCTGGAGACTTTTCCGCGGGACGAGCTGTTCCAGGCCTCCGTCGACGAAATCCTCAAAGCGGCCATCGGCGTGTTGCGGTTGCAGAAACGGCCGCACACGAAGATTTTCGTCCGGCACGACCGCTTCGACCGCTTCGTAGCCGTGCTGGTCTATGTGCTGCGGGACAAATACGACACGAACCTGCGTATTCGCATCGGTGAATTGCTGGCGGACCGTTTCAACGGGCAGGTCCAGTCGTTCTATCCGGCCTTCGGCGACAGCCCGCTGACCCGCGTTTATTTCATCATTGGCCGGAATGTCGGGGAGCCGCCCGAAGTGGATCTTGCCGAGATCGAGGCGCGCATCGAGGCCTTCACCCGCGACTGGGCGGAGGACCTGCGGGTCGTTCTGGCCCAAAGGCATGGCCCGGCGCGGGGGCGCGAGTTGGGCGTGCGTTATGCGGGCGGCTTTTCGGCCGCCTATCGGGACCATTTCGGCTGTGCCACCGCCTGCCAGGACATCGACATCATCGAGGCCCTTGGCGCCTATCCCCAGATCGGCCTTTATACCTATCGGAACGCGGAAGATCCGGTCTCGGCCATTCACCTGAAAAGCTATCACTGGGACGTGCCCCTGCCCTTGAGCGATTGTCTTCCGATTCTGGAAAATATGGGTCTTCGGGTGGTTGAAGAGGTGCCCTATGCGGTCGAGGTGGCGCTCGAATCGGGGCTGACCCGGGCCGGCGAGGATGCAGGCGGGCGCACCGTCTGGATCCATGACTTCTTCATGACTCATGTCGCGCAATGGCCCATCGACCTTGACGCCATCGAGGCGGTGTTCGCCGAGGCCTTCCGGGCAGTCTGTTTTGAGCGCGCCGAGAATGACGGGTTCAACCGGTTGGTCGTCGAGCAGGCCATGCCCTGGCAGGATGTCATGGTGCTGCGGGCTCTGGCCCGGTATCGCAAGCAGGCCGGGTCCACTTTCAGTGAGAGCTATATCGTCACGGCCCTGAGCAATCAGGGTCATATCGCCCGAATGCTGGTGGACCTGTTCCGCTGCAAGTTCGACCCCGCCATGGCGCGCAATCGGGAGGCGCGAGAAGGACGCCAGATTGAAATCGAGGCGGGGATCGAAGAAGCCCTGGAAAAGGTCGCGTCCCTGGATACGGACCGGATCATCCGGCAGTTTTTGAACCTCATTCAATCCGCTTTGCGCACGAATTTTTATCAGCGGATCAAGGGCGAGGCGAAACCGTATCTCTCCATCAAATTCGCGAGCCGGGAGATCTTCGACCTGCCCGAGCCGCGGCCGCGTTTTGAGATCTTCGTTTATTCCCCCCGTTTCGAAGGTGTGCATCTGCGCGGCGGTCTTGTCGCCCGGGGCGGCATCCGCTGGTCGGACCGTCCGGAAGATTTCCGGGCGGAGATTCTCGGTCTCGTCAAGGCCCAGCAGGTTAAGAACGCCGTCATCGTGCCCGTGGGCGCCAAAGGCGGCTTCGTGCCGAAACGTCTGCCCACGGGCCATGCAACCCGGGACGCCATCATCGACGAGGCGGTGGCGAGCTATCGCCTGTTCATTTCCGGGCTGCTCGATCTCACGGACAATCTGGACGAAGGCGGCGTGATCCCGGCCCATGATGTCGTGGCCTATGACGGGCCGGACCCCTATCTCGTGGTCGCCGCCGACAAGGGTACGGCAGCCTTTTCCGACATTGCCAATGCCGTCGCGGCCGACTATGGACACTGGCTGGGCGATGCCTTCGCGTCCGGCGGCCGGGCCGGCTATGATCACAAGAAGATGGGCATTACCGCCAAGGGGGCCTGGGAAGCGGTGAAACGCCATTTCCGGGAGCTGGGCACCGATATTCAGACGACGCCATTTACCGTTGTCGGTATCGGCGATATGTCCGGCGACGTGTTCGGCAATGGCATGCTGCTCTCCACCAAGACCCGCCTTGTGGCCGCCTTCGACCATCGGGACATCTTCCTCGATCCCAATCCCGATCCCGCCCGGTCCTATGCGGAGCGCCAGCGCATGTTCGCCCTGCCGCGGGCGAGCTGGCAGGACTATGACCGCGATGCGATCTCCCATGGCGGCGGCGTGTTCAGCCGGCAGCGTAAATCGATCCCCCTGTCGCTGGAGGTTCAGGCGGCCCTTGGCATCACCAAGACCGCCATGACGCCGACGGACTTGATCCGGGCTATTCTGATGGCGCCGGTGGACCTGCTGTGGTTCGGCGGCATCGGGACCTATGTCAAATCCTCCGGGGAAAGCAATTTCGATGTGGCAGACCGGGCCAATGACGCCCTTCGTTTGAATGCGGACCAGCTGCGCGCCCGGGTGGTGGGCGAAGGTGCTAATCTCGGCGTCACCCAGCTCGGGCGGATCGCCTATGCGCGCGGCGGCGGGCGCATCAATACGGACTCGGTCGACAATGCGGGCGGTGTGGACTGCTCCGATCACGAAGTGAATATCAAAGTGGCGCTGGCTTCGGTGGTGGCGTCCGGTGCGCTGAGCCCGGAGCGGCGCGACGTGCTGCTCGAGGACATGACCGATGACGTGGCGGCCCTTGTGCTGCGAAACAATTACGATCAGACCCTGGCCCTGTCCGTGGCGCAAAAGGCGGGTGCGGAGGATTTCGATGCCCATTCCCGCCTCATGCGCTGGCTGGAGCGCCATGCGGGCCTCGTCCGCACGGTTGAGTTTCTGCCCGACGAGGAAAGCCTGGAGGAGCTGAAAGAGTACGGCGAGGGCCTGACCCGGCCGGAAATCGCAATCCTGATGGCCTACACCAAGACCAAGCTGTTCGACACGCTGCTGGCCAGCGATGTGCCCGACGATCCGTGGCTTGAACAGGATCTCATCCGTTATTTCCCCGCCGTGCTGGGCGAGCGCTACCGGGGCGCCCTGGCGGGCCATCGGCTGCGCCGGGAGATCATTGCGACCGTGCTCGCCAACGATTTGGTGAACAAGGCGGGCATCACCATGATCCACCGGATCGAGGAGAGCATGGGCATTGCCGGCCCGGAAATTGCCCGCGGTTATGTGATCAGCCGTGAGATCTTCGGTCTACCCTCGCTCCAGGACCGGATCAACGGTCTCGACCTGGAGGTGCCCACGGATGTTCAGGTGCGCAGCCACCGTCTGATCATCGATTTCATGCGTCGTCAGGTGCCCTGGTTCCTGCGCTACCGGCCCATGGGCCTTGACATCGGCCCCGTGGTGGAAGCCTATCGCGGCCCTGTCCTGCGTCTTGCTGCGGGGCTTGAGGACATGCTGTCCCCCTTCGAGGCGCAGCAGCTCGAAAGCCATCTGGACCAGGGTCGCAGGGACGGGTTGGAGGAAACCATCGCGCGGCCGCTGGCCCTGCTGGAGCCCTTGTCGTCGGCCACGGACATCATCGATGTGGCACGCAACTGGAATTGGACGCCGGAAGCAACGGGTGCGGCCTATTTCGCCGTCGGGGCCGCGCTCAATCTCGACCGTCTGCGCTTTGCGGCGAAAAATCTGACATCGGAGGAGCACTGGGACCGGCTCGCCATCAAACGGGCCGTGGACGATCTGTTCCGCCAGCAGCGCTTCCTCGTCAATGCCGCGATCGGCGCGGCCATCGACAGCGGCCTTGACCATCCGGACGGGCAGACGGTGGCCGAGAACTGGTTGGCCCAAAACGACGAGACCATCGTTCGGGTGAACACGCTGATCGCAGACATGACCGCGTCGGGGCCGCTCACCGGCGCCAAACTGGCTCTGGCGGGCAGCCAGATCCGCGATCTCATGGCGGGACTTGGATGAGCGGCCACACCAAGAGCGGGCGTCCGACCTGGGAGAGCCTCAAGGCGCTCGCCCTCGGCCTCGATCTTCCGGGTGTGGAGGAAACCACGTCCTGGGGTCAGCCCTGTCTCAAGGCCCATAAAAAGCTGTGGGTCTGGTGGAGCCCCCATGAGGATGCGCCGGTCTTCAAGGTGCCATTCGAGGAACGGGAGATGCTCGTCGAGGCCGATCCGGGCACGTTCTTTTACACAAACCACTACAAGAACCATGGGCTCGTCCTTGTGCGGCCCGAGCGTCTGGATCTCGAATGGGCCCGGGCCAATTTGCTCCGGGTCTGGCGCGCCCAGGCGCCGAAACGCCTGTTGAAGGATTTCGATGGGGACCAGGGCACCGCCGTGCCGGCCGAGGCGCCCGGAACCTCGGACCTGCCGACCGGCCTCACCACCGCCGCCCGGCAGGCCCTCCGCGATGGGGGCATCGACAGTGTAGCCGCCCTCAGCCGCCATAGCCGTGCCGCCGTGGCGGCCCTGCCCGGCATCGGCCCGGCGACCCTCAAAACGCTGAGTGCCGCCCTGTCCGCCCGGGGCCTGGATTTCTCCAAAAGGGGTGAATGACCCTCTGCCCTTGCGTCTGCGCGACCCCGGTGATGGGATCAATCACACGAAAGGCCAGAAAAGGGCCTGAAAAAGGGGAAGCCATGAGCGTCGCGACGGAAATGCACGGGGATGTGGCCTTGGTGACCATGGATGACGGCAAGGCCAATGCCGTGTCCATGGCCATGCTGGATGTTTTGGAGCCGGCCCTTGATGACGCGGCCGGCACCGCGAAAGCCGTGGTGCTGGCAGGCCGGCCGGGCAAGTTCTGCGCCGGCTTCGATCTGCGGGCCATGCAGGGCGGCGATCCGTCGGCCATCGGGCCGCTGGTGAACCGGGGTGGGCGCCTGATCCACCGGCTCTACGGATATCCCTTGCCGCTCGTGGCCGCGGTAACCGGGCATGGTATTGCGCTCGGTGCACTCATGCTCCTGGCCTGCGATACGCGGATCGGAGCGCAAGGGCCCTACAAATTCGGGCTCAATGAGACCGCGATCGGCATGGCGCTGCCGGTGTTCGGCACGGAAATGGCCAAAGCGCGTCTTGCCGCGAGCCATGTGACGGCGTCGGCTGTCCAGGCCCGGATATATGACCCCCATGGCGCAGCCGAAGCCGGCTTCCTCGATCGCGTTGTTCCGGAAGCGGATGTCCTGTCGGAAGCGATTGCCCATGCGACCCAAATGGCGGCCATGCCTACGGATGCCTATGTCGCCAACAAGTTGGCCACGCGGACCGAAACCCTGAACGCCATTGCCGCCAGTCTCAGTCTCTGACTCTATCGCCCCGGACACGTGCCATGGACTGTCATGGATCTGAAGCTTAAGCATCCTAGAAACCTTCAAGTGTGCCGTTTCAGGACTGTTAGAAGCGAGGATCATGGTGATGAATTGGGTGAAAGTGCATCTGCTGGGTGTTGCGCTGTCCGGCCTTGCTGCCGCAGAGGTCGCGGCGCAGATGGAGGTTGTGCCGAATGAGCCGGGTGAAGAAGAAGTCATCACCATTACGGGCAGCCTGACGCCCCGGCCCGCCAAAGAGCTCGGGAGCGCGATCTCGATCCTGGACGAGACCTTCATCGACGCGACCCAGAACATCATCGTGTCGGATATTCTGCGCACCATTCCCGGCCTTGCCGTGAACCGCACCGGCCCGCAAGGCAACCTGACACAGGTCCGGATCCGCGGCGCGGAAGGCAATCAGACCCTGGTGATCATCGACGGGGTCGAAGCGGCAAATCCCGTGTTCGGCGAGTTCAATTTCGCCAATCTGGTTTCCGCGGATATCGAGCGCATCGAAGTGATCCGCGGGCCCCAATCGGCCCTGTACGGCTCGGAGGCCATCGGCGGCGTCATCTCCGTGATCACCAAGAACCCCGAGCCCGGCCTCAACGGCGAAGTGGAACTGGAGGGCGGCAGCTTCGGCACCTATCGGGGGTTTGCGGCGCTCAGTGGCGGGACGGAGCTGTTCGGCCTGCGCGGCACCGTTCAATATTACGACACCGATGGCATCTCCGCGTCGCCGACGGGTACGGAGGATGACGGCTTCGATAACCTTACAGCGAGTGTGAAGGGCCTGTTCACGCCGTCCAGCCGACTGACCGTGGAAGGGGTCGTGCGCTATTCCGACAGTGAGGTGGAAACCGACGCCCAGGAATTCGATTTCGGTACGGTCCAGGATGCGGGCAACACGGCCGAATCGGAGGATCTCATCGCCAAGATCGATGCCACCGGCGCGCTTCTGGGCGATTGGCTCACGGGCCGCGCCTATGTGGCGTATACGGACACGGAAGTGGTGAATTTCACCGACGGGGCGGAAACCAGCTTCAGCCGCGGCGACCGTCTCGACCTTGGCCTGCGCTTCACGGCGGAAGGCACCTTCCAGAATACGAAGCACAGCCTGACGGCGGCGTTCGAGCGCGAAGAAGTGGACTTTGAAAATATCAATCAAAGCCAGGATGATCAGCAGACCTCAATCGTTGGCGAATATAATTTCGGCTATGATGACCGGGTCTTCCTGTCCTTCGCTGTTCGCCAGGACTTCAACGACGTCTTCCAGGATGCAACCACCTACCGGGCTTCGGGCGCCTGGCTGATCCCGACCTGGGGCACCCGCTTCCATGCCAGCTGGGGCGAAGGCGTCACGGACCCGACCTTCAACGAGCGCTTCGGCTTCGACCCGGGCACGTTTATCGGCAATCCGGATCTGGTGCCCGAGCGGTCCCAGGGCTGGGACATCGGCATCGAGCAGGCCTTTTTCGGGGGCCGCGCCGTGATCGACATCACCTATTTCAATGCCAATCTGGAAGACGAGATCAGCACGTCCTTCAGCTTTGTCGACGGCTCGTTCATCTCCACGCCGATCAACAATCCCGGAGAGAGCGAGCGGCAGGGGGTGGAGGTCGTGCTGAACGCCGATCTTTACGAGGGTCTGAGCCTGACCGCGCAATATACCTATCTCGATGCGACGGGAGCGGATGGCCTCATCGAGGTGCGTCGTCCCGAGCATATTGCCAGCGCGAACCTGTTTTATTCCGCTCTGGCCAATCGCCTGACGGTCAATCTGGGTGTGGACTATAACGGGGAACAGGAAGACCTGTTTTTTGGATTTGCCGATCCCGACTTCACGCCCCGGCGCACGCTCGATGCCTACACGCTGGTACGCCTCGCCGCGTCCTACCAAGTCACGGAGTATGTGCAGCTCTTCGCTCGCGGAGAGAATATTTTCGACGCCGAGTATGAGGAAGTGCTGGGCTTCAACGCCACCGGTGCGGCCGGCTTCGTCGGGGTTCGTCTGACTTACTGATCGCGCTCGGTCCGGTCGGCGCGCTCGATGGTCTTGGCCATGGTTGCGCCGGCCACCGGCACGCCGGTCGATGTGGGCACGCGCAGGCGCTCCACGACCGTAAAACCGTAGGCCGCATAAAGGGGTTCGCCCGCCATGGTCGCGAACAGCTCAAGGCGTGTGAACCCTTCTGCCGCCGCTGCACCCTCGCACAGGTCGAGGATGCGCCGTCCGATCCCCCTCCGGGCAAAATCGGGATCGGTGTACATGGCACGCACGCGCGCAGGTTCTGTAGACGGATCGAGCAGACGGGCGCTGCGCCCGGCCGTGTGATCCCCGCCAAACAGGGTCGCCCGCCGGCCCCAGCCTCCGCAGCCGGCAATCTTCTCATGTCCGCCCGCATCGGATGCGAGGGTGATGACAAAATAGGTTCCGTCTTCGATCAATTGAGTGTCCACACCCATAATATCGAAATGGGCCGCGAGCAGGGGCGTATCCACCACGGAGCCGATAAAGGCGCGGATCGATCGATCCATCAGACTGCGAAGGACTGCAAGATCCGAGGGCAGTGCTTGGCGGTGGGACAGCTCAAAATCCATGCCGTATCCTTTGAAAACGGGGTCCCATGATCCGCGTTGCGCCAAGCGACAGTCTTGAAATGTTAGATATGGCAACCCACGCGGATAATCCTAGCGTAGATCGGATCGCCCTCATCACGAATGATACCGATTGTGTGCCCGCCGTGAAGCCTGCCCGAAAGGCTGGTTTACAGGTCATTTTGGTCTCAATGGCAGGGCAGCCGCAATGTGCTCGGGACTTGCTCTGGCATACGGCGTTCAGAAGAACCATCCCATAGCCCGAAAAGGCCTGTGCGTCGTAGGGTCAACATGATTGGCTGTGTCATTCAGCCGGCTGCCCATGGTGTTGACTCTGTATGGCCCGTTGAATGATCGACGGGCGCGTGTCCCGCGGCACGAGGCGGTCGAGGGTCACGGCGAGGGCGGGCAACACGGTGATGGCCATGATCATATTGGTCATGAACATCAAGAACAGCAGAAAACCCATATCCGCCTGGAACTTCAGGGGTGAGAACACCCACGTGAACACACCCGCCGCCATGGTGAGGGCAACGAAGACCACCGCCATGCCGGTTTCCTTCAGGGCTGACCGGCAGGCGTGGGAAATCGTCCGGCCCAGCATCAAATGTGCCTGGATGCGGTCGTAGATGTAAAAGGCGTAATCGACCCCCAGCCCAACCGCGAGCACCATGACCGGCAGAGTCGCGACCTTGAGGCCGATGCCCATGAGGCCCATGAACCAGTAGCCCAGCACAGTGGCCACGGTCAGCGGCACGCAACAGGCGAGCGTGGCGCGCCAGTCCCGATAGGTGCTCAAAACCATCAGAACAATGACCGCATAAACCGCCAAAAGCATGGGCAGTTCTGCACGGCGGATCTCTTCGTTGATGGCGGCCATCAAACCCGCATTCCCGCTGGCCAGCCGGATGCGCGTGCCCTCAGGCACGCCGCTGAGGATGACGCCGCGGGCGTCCGCCCAGGGCAGATCCGGCAGGGCCGATCGGAGGTCGAGGGCTACGGACCGCCCTGGTTCCGGCGCCTCGAAGGCCACGGACTTTGAGCCGAGAGTCCCCTGGCCGAAATCCCCCGGATCAAAATCTTCACGATCGGGGTGCCCGGTCACCGTCACGGCGAGGCGCACCTCGTCGTCGAGATGGGGCGGTGCCGTGAAGGTCAGGAGGGAAACGTCCTGCATGGATAACGCCCAGGTTCCCTCGCCCCGGTCGGTTCCGCCATTGATCACGGGGCGCGGCCCATGGGCCTCTCGCCAGGCCTTCACGGCACCAACAGCCCGGGACAGGGTTTCAGCCCTTGTATCCTCAAGGAACACATGGACGGGCAGCACAGAGCAGTCCGGGTTCAGAAGACCACTGGATGTGGGAATGGCCGATGTGGCCTGGACCAGGGCATAGGTGTTACGGGGCAGGGTGCGCCATTTCGGATTGCCCTCGTTCCAGCCCGCATTGGTCCGTTTGGCGATGGTCGCGGCGGAGACGACGGAGGTCACGCCAGGCACATTCTCCATGGCCCAGCCGAACTCTTCGATGAGGCGCATATGGGCGTGTTTGATGCAGGCCTCCGAAGGCGTTTCGAACACAACCGTCAGCAGGCTGAGCCCGCCCGTATAGCCCGCCGTCACCACCCGGCTGTCCTGATTATAGCGGGCGTCCACGCGCAGTTCCGGGGCTCCGGCATGCTGGTCGCCGATGGGCCGGTGATGGGTCTGCGTCAGCCCCACCGCGAGCAGGACGACCGCGCCCGCAAGCACCCAGGGCGCCACCGCGGGTCTGGCGACCCGCCCCAGCGCGCCCATGATGCGCAGATTGACGGCCCGAACGGCGCCGATCCGGTCGGCATAGCCCTGGTCGAGGGTGAAGAGTGAGGCGAGCAGCGGCAACATGACCAGGTTGGTCACGATTTTAAGCGCCACACCGATGGCCGCCGTCACCGCCAGTTCGCGGATCATGGGAATATGGATCAGCAGCAGCGTACCGAACCCGACCAGATCGGTGACAAGGGCCATGGTTCCCGGGATCAGCAGTCCTCGAAAGGCGGAGCGGGCCGCAGCCTCGGCGGTGGCCCCCGCCTCGATCTCGGCCGCGATCAGATTGATCTGCTGCACCCCGTGGGACACGCCGATGGCAAACACGAGGAACGGCACCAGGATCGCGAGCGGGTCGAGACCGTAGCCCAGGGCGTTCAGCACACCGAACTGCCAGATCATGGACGTGAGGGAGCACAGGAGCGGCAGGGCGGTCAGCACCAGGGAACGGGAATAGGCATAGACGAGCAGTGCGGTGATGAGAAACGCCACGGCAAAAAAGAGCAGCACACTGCCCGCCCCGTCGGCCACGTCTCCAATCAGTTTTGCAAAGCCGACAATATGGATGGACACGTCGTCGTCTTCGTGGACGCCGCGGATCCGCGTCTCCAGCGCGTCCGCGAGGGCAAGATAATCGAGCGGTTCCCGGGTGCGGGGATCGATATCCTGCAGTTCAGCCACCACCATGGCGGAGTCGAAATCGGTCGAGACGAGCCGCCCGACATGGCCGCCCTGAATGACATTGTTCTGGATCCGCTCCAGGTCCTCACGTGTCATGGACTCCGGCGTGACGGTACCGGGTATGACATCGTCCGCCAGGAAACCGTCTTCGGTAATCTCGAAATAGCGGGTGTTGGGCGTCCAAAGGGAGGTCACCGTGCGCCGGTCCACGCCGGGCAGGAAAAACAGATCGTCGGTGACGGCCTTCAGGCGAGCCATGAAGGGCCGTGTCCAGATCGCCCCGTCCCTGGCCTTCAAAACCACGATGATCCGGTTGGCGCCGAACAGGGTGTCCTTGTAGTCCCGGAATGTTTCCACATAAGGATGCTGGGTGGGAAGCTGCTTTTCGAACCCGGCATGGATGCGCAGGCCCGCGGCGCTGACCGCTGCGGCCACGGTGATCAGGGCAAAAAGGGCGAGGATCCCGAGCCGCCACCGGAATACCAGGTTTTCCACCGCCTTTATCATTCTTTGCCCCTTCCCATGCCGTCCCGTTCTCAAAACGCGCGGGCCGCGGCCGGCCCATCCTCGATAGCACGCCGATCCTGGTAAAGGCCTGGCTAAAGGACGAGCCGTTTAGAACAGTTCAGGGCAAATGATCTTGTTTTGTTCTAGTCAGGTGGTAGGCTCGAACGCGTGAGTGCCGGCGCGGACCGGTAGGGCCCTCGCCTGTTGACGGCCGGCGCCTGTTGACGGCCCGCGCCTGTTGACGGATGGAGGTGAGGTTATGGATGCGGTCCGTCCCGCGCAGACCCTGGCGGTGACCCGCGGCGTCTGCCGCCTGTTTCTGGATCTGGGATTTTCACCGGTGCGCGAGGTCAGCCTTCCGACGGGGCGCCGCGTCGACGTTGCCGGCATCGGCAAAGGCGGCGAGATCATCGTGGCCGAAGTGAAGTCAGGCCCTGAAGATTTCAAGACCGACTCGAAGTGGACGGAATATCCGGATTTCTGTGACCGGTTCTTTTTTGCAGTCGGACCGGATTTTCCGGTCACCTTGGTGCCAGAGGATCGAGGCTTGATCATCGCCGACCGCCATGGCGGCGCAGTGGTGCGGGAAGGGGCTGACACCCCTCTCCATGCCAGCCGACGCAAAGCCATGACGCTCCGCCTGGCCCGTCTGGCGGCGGAGCGGCTGGCCCGCCTCGCCGACCCGGATCATGTTCTGACCTGATCGGCGGTATCCTGTTCCATGCCGCGCCGAATTTGGGCGGCCTCACATCAGCGCGGGGCCCGTTTGGCCAGAATACGCTGCAAGGTCCGGCGGTGCATGTTCAGCCGGCGTGCCGTTTCGGACACGTTGTTCCCGCATAATTCATACACACGCTGGATATGTTCCCAGCGGACCCGATCGGCCGACATGGGGTTTTCCGGCGGCTCGGGCGGGGCACCGGCTTCCGCCAGCAGGGCCCGTTCCACATCGTCAGCATCCGCCGGCTTAGGCAGATAGTCGATGGCACCGCGCTTCACCGCAGCGACGGCCGTCGGAATGTTTCCGTATCCCGTGAGCATGACGGCCCGGGCATCCGGACGGGCTTCATGGATGGCTGAAACCACGTCGAGACCGCTGCCGTCGCCCAGGCGCAGATCGATCACGGCAAAGGCGGGCGCCTGGCGCGCCAGAAGGCCCATGGCTTCGGCTTTGCCACCCGCATCCGAGACTTCGAAGCCGCGCCGTTCCATGGCACGAACCAGCCGCATGCGGAACGGGGCATCGTCATCGACCACGAGAAGGCTCGGGTCACTGAGTGGCACACGCGGCATTTGCCGATCTTCGGGGGAAGCGCCGTTGTCCAAGTTTGGCAAAG
Source organism: Alphaproteobacteria bacterium (assembly GCA_050331455.1). Taxonomy (GTDB): domain Bacteria; phylum Pseudomonadota; class Alphaproteobacteria; order JAJFIK01; family JAJFIK01; genus CAYUYV01. The sequence continues at coordinate 101,727 of JBHJGV010000015.1, read as the reverse complement.
TGTTAACGTCCATATCTAGCCTCCGCTTTCATCTTCTGTTTATTCACATAGGACTTTCGACCAGGCCGTCTTCCTTTTTTTCCAAATTTTTCGGCGATCACATCCGTGAAGACAGTCACGGGCTTTCGACGGCATCGCGTGGCCAGCGAACGGTTACGATGGCGCCGTGAACCGGGCGATGGTGGCCTGCCCGCGTGCCCTCGTCGTCCCGCCGACCCTCCGACTTTGCCAAAGCGCCTTTCGACGACGGCGTGGCTGCGCGGTTCGCGACCCGGACCGTGGCACCGGTCCGCTCCAGGAGCGTTTTTGCAATAAAAAAGCCGAGCCCCATTCCGTGTTGACCCTCATCGGGCAGGCCGCGGGATCCGGCACCGTCGGTGCCACCGGACCCCGGCCTCTCGGTTTCGGCGGGCGGCCGCCGGCTCGTCACATAGGGTTCGCCGAGCCGGTCCAGAATTTCCGCTGCGAAGCCGGGTCCGTCATCGGTGATCTGGACCCAGATATCTCGCGGGTTCCACCAGGCCGTGATCTCAACGCGCTCGCGGCCGAAATCCACGGCGTTCTCGACAATATTGCCCAGGCCATAGAGGATTTCCGGGCGGCGCAACACATGAGGTTCGGGGTCCTCGGTGTCGATCGCATCGGTGCGTTCCGGTCCCATACGGGGCGGGCACAGGACAACCTCCACGTCCACGCCGAAATCCCGGTGGGGCGCCGCCACCTCGCCGAGGAGCACGCCCAACTCCATGCGCCGCATGACGAGGTCGTTTTCTCCCGGCTCCTGGGACAAGCGCGAAAGGATCTCGCGGCAGCGATAGGCCTGGTCCCGCAGCAACTCCACATCTTCATACATCGGGCTGTCCGGCGTCAGATCCCGGCTCAGTTCTTTTGCCGTGATGGCGATCGTGGCGAGGGGGGTTCCCAGTTCGTGGGCGGCTGCGGCCGCAAGCGAGCCCAAGGCGGCAAGCCTTTGCTCCCGGGAGAGGACCTGCTGGGTCGCCGACAGGGCCGTGCGCATGCGGTCGGCTTCCACGGACACGCGCCAAGCATAGGCGGAGGAAAACAGGATCCCCAATCCGAGGGATACCCACAGACCATGCAGATAGATCGGATTGAAGATCAGTGTTTCCCCGGGATACCAGGGCAGCGGCTGACGCACGTAAAGCAGGAACGTAATGAGCAGAAAGCCCAGCCCGCCCAGAAACACCGTCGCGCGAAGGTTCAGCACCGTGGCCGCAATCGTGATAGGCGCCAGAAGAAGCAAGGTGAAGGGGTTTTGCACCCCACCGGTCCAGTAAAGCAGGGCCGCGAGCTGAACGAGATCAAAGGCGGAATGGGTCGTCGCCTGGGCCATGGAAACGCGTTCGGAAAACGGATTGCGAATTTGGAGCAGCAGATTGAAGACCACGCTGGTGGAGATCACGGCAAAACACGGTCCCAGGGGCATGTCGAAACCCAGGACGAAAGCCACGATCAGGACGGCCGCCGTCTGGCCGACCACGGCGAGCCAGCGGATGAGAACCAGGGTGCGCAGGCGCACATTGTTCTGTGGCCGGGAGGCTTCCCGCCCCCAATCGCCGAGATCGAAGACACGCTGCAGCACGGCGCTGCGCGTGCCGCCGCCAAGTCCCGCGCGGGACAGAAAGGTCGAAATCGGCGTTTTGTCACCCGGTGATGGGGTGTCTCGGGTGCCAACGCTATCCATGGTCATCTCCGAAGGGCCGTTGCAGGTTGCCGGCCATGCGCCCTATAAACGCCATGGCATGGCGTGTGCGAAACCAACAGGCGCGAAAACAGCGGCGCGATCCAAGTCTTCTTTTTGTGTCGGCCCGGCTTTGCTGAAAGACTGTGTGTCTCAAGATCGGTGTCCGCAGGACCCTGTTCCGTTGGAGTTTGATCGATGGTGCTGTCGCTTTTGAGCTTCCTGGCTTGGCCCATCCTGGTCGGGGCGTTTATCGCGCTGGGCTGGCTCGTGCGCCGCTATGTGGAGCGGGACCGAATCCTCTCCGAAAACGATGCGTACGGCTATCAGGAGGCCATGGACGACCTGCCGGACATCAACCCGCCGCTGACCGCGTTTTTCGGACTGATTGTCCTCGCTATGCTTGTAGATATGCTGTTCTAAGCCGTCGTCACGGCTTCGGACCGGAAAAAGAGCCGGTCAATAGGCGCCGGCCGCTTCCAGGAGGCGCACGATAGCCACCTGATTGTTGCGCCGGGCCACCTCAAGGGCGGTTCGGCCCGTCATTTCGGTGATTTCCAGATCGGCTTCCGCCTCAATCAAAATGCGGGCGACGTCGACGTGACCGAGAAAGGCCGCCGTGATCAGCGGCGCTTCGCCCCGCGTGCCCGGCATGTCGGGATCGGCACCGGCGTCGAGCAGCGCCTTGACCATGCCGGCCTCGCCCAGGGCGGCCGCCCGGCTCAGGGCCGTGCGATCGTCGGAGCGCTTGCGGGGCCGGTCGTCCGGGCGTGCGCCGGCCTCGAGCAGGGCTTCGACAAAAAAGCTTTCCCGGGACTCAACGGCGAGGATCAGGGCGGGGACGCCGGCCGTGTCACGCAGGGTCGGCCGGGTTTCATTGACCAATGCGAGTTTGAAGCCCTCGAAATCCCGTTCCTCGATGGCGGTGATCAGATCCGGCGTGTCGCCCCCGCCGAACTGGGCGGATGCCGGCATGCCAGCCATACCCGCCATCAAAGCAGCCGCCATGACGGCAGTGGCCAGGCGATGGGTGGGGCGGGATCCTTGCGAACGCGGGGTGCGGATGGCCATGGTCTGTATCCTCCATCGTCGGTCTTGATGGGCGGGCTTGGATCGGGCACCGCGCGACATCGGTTGGGCGGCGTGAAAAAGAGCGGCGGCCACGCCATATATCTGAAAAGACCTTGGATCCTGAAAACCCAAGAGGAACGCATAGCATGAGCAATTCCTCATCACCACAGCGGCGCCGATCCCCGAACGAGGCGCCTTCGCGAAAGGCCGGCATGGGGGTGCCGGTTCTCCTGGCCGTCCTCGCCGTGATCACGGCGACGGCGATCGCTTTCGTCATGGTGACCCCGCCGCCCCAGCGGCCCACGGTGCGCACCACGGGAGAGGCTCTGGTCGGCGGCCCGTTCACCATGGTGGACCAGGACGGCCGCACGGTCACTGAGGATGACTTCAAGGGCCAGGTGACGGTGCTGTATTTCGGGTTCACCTTTTGCCCGGACGTCTGCCCGACCCAGCTCCTGGCCTTGAGCAGCGCCCTCGACCGGCTCGGCAAAAAAGCCGACAGCATTGTCCCCGTGTTCGTCAGCGTCGATCCGGAGCGCGATACGCCCCGGGTCTTGAAGGACTATGTCAGCAATTTTCATCCATCCATGGTGGGGTTGACCGGATCGCCGGAACAGGTCGCCGCCATGGCGGACGCTTTCTATGTGACCTATTACAAGGTCAAGAACGCCGACACGGCGGCCGAATATCTGATGGATCACACGAGCATCGTTTATGTCATGGGGCGGGACGGGAAATATCTGACCCATTTCACCCACTCGACCACGCCCGAGGAAATGGCGGATACCCTGAAACAGTTTTTATGATGACAATCCAGGCTGGCGCAAAGACCCATTGCCGCGCGCAAGGCCCTCTTTTTGGGGGAGGATGCCAAGGTCGGCCGTTTCCATCCCGCTTTGGCACGATTATGCTTTCGCAGATGCGGCAAGGGTCTTGCCTCAAGGCGAAGGCAGGGCACCGGGTGCCCGTTATCGGCGCGCTGTTCACGCGGACCGGAAATCGGACCGGGCAGCCGATCAATCAGGGGCGGTAAAAATGCTTTATCATGTGTATGAAATGAACCACGCGGTCATCGCACCGCTGCGGGCCGTGGCGGATCTGAACCAGATGATTTTCCGCAGTCCGCTCAATCCCATGTCCTATACCGTCATGGGGCGGACGATTGCCGCGGCAAGCGACGTGTTCGAAAGCACCACACGGCGCTACGGCAAGCCGCGCTTCGGTCTGGACGAAACCACCGTCAACGGCAAGCCTGTGGAGGTGACGGAACATGTGGTTTGGCGCAGGACCTTCTGTCAGCTGAAACACTTCCGCCGGGATCCCGAACAGCTGACCGAGGCCCATGGCGGCCGGGTCGAGCCGCAGCCCAAAGTGCTTATTGTGGCGCCCCTGTCCGGCCACTACGCCACTTTGCTGCGCGGGACTGTGGAGGCCATGATCCCGGAGCACGAGGTTTACATCACCGACTGGCGCGATGCGCGGATGGTACCGGCCGCCCGAGGGTCCTTCGACCTGAATGATTTTATCGATTACCTGATCGAGATGATTCAGCATCTGGGCCCCGACACCCATGTCATGGGCGTGTGCCAGCCGGGCCCGGCCGTGCTCGCCGCCAGTTCGGTGATGGCTGAAAACGAGGATCCGGCGGCGCCTGCCTCTATGATCCTGATGGGCAGTCCCATCGATACCCGCAAGAGCCCCACCGAGCCCAATATCCTGGCCGAGCAGCAGCCCTTCGAATGGTTCGAGGACACCATGATCATGATGGTGCCCTGGCCCAATCCCGGCTTTTCCCGCGCGGTCTATCCGGGCTTCATCCAGCTCACAAGCTTCATGTCGATGAACTCGGACCGGCATCTCGACGCCCATTGGGATTATTATTCCAATCTCATCCAAGGCGACGGCGACTCCGCCCAGAAGCACCGGGAATTCTATGACGAGTATCTGTCCGTCATGGATCTGACGGCCGAGTTCTATCTGCAGACCATCGACCATGTCTTCCAGCGCCACCTGCTGCCCAAGGGCGAATTCATGCACCGGGGCAAGCCGATCCGTCCGGAGGCCATCACGACCACGGCCTTGATGACGGTGGAAGGCGAACTCGACGACATCTCAGGCATCGGGCAGACCCAGGCGGCCCATGATCTGTGTGTCAATATTCCAGACCATATGCAGACGGACTATATCCAGCCCAAGGTCGGCCATTACGGGGTCTTCAACGGCTCGCGCTGGCGCACCGAGATCCAGCCGCGGGTGCGGGACTTCATCCGCCAACACCGCACCCGCCCGACGGGGCGCCTGATCACCCAGGCTTCGCCCGCCCCCACAGATGATGACGGCGGTCAAGGCACCGACGCGTAGTGGTTCTGTGCCAGGCCGTGGGAAGGGCGGTGCCCCACCGGCGCTCTTTCCACGGCAGACCGGTCCATGGGCAGTCGATCGCGAATCAGATCTTGTTCAGGCGATTGTGGGCCGTTCAGATCGGGGGACCAGTCCATGGCCAAGGCGGCCCGCACCGTTCCGCTTTCGATGGAAACCCTGGCGGTCCACGGCCAGACGGTCCCGTTTTCGGTCCGGATCAATCCACGGGCCCGACGCGTCATCATCAAAGTGGATCCGGTTGAGCGGGCCGTGATCCTGGTCATTCCCCGGCCCAGTGACCTCACCCATGCCCTCGACTTCGTGACCCGCCAGGAAGGCTGGATCGCCGCGCGGCTCGCCGAATCGCCCAAGGGAACACCCTTTGTCCCCGGAGCGTCGGTGCCCCTGCGTGGACGCATGCTGACCATCACATCCACACCGGCGTTGCATTCCCGGTCCATCCGGCCCGACATGGCGACGGGGCGGCTTCTGGTCGGCGGATCGGGCCAGGAGGTGACGAACCGGGTTGCCCAGTGGCTGAAGGGCCTGGCGCGTTTCGACCTCGCTGACCGGGTGAAAGACCACGCGCAAACGCTCAATGTGCGGCCCTTGCGGCTGACCGTGCGGGACACGCGCACGCGGTGGGGATCCTGTTCGTCCGAAGGTGCCCTGTCCTTTTCCTGGCGGTTGATCATGGCCCCGCCGGAGGTGCTGGACTATGTGGCGGCCCATGAGGTCGCCCATCTCGTCCACCATGATCACAGCCCGGCCTTTTGGGCCGTGGTGCGGGATCTTCATGGGGATCCGGGCGGCGCGTCGGCCTGGCTGAAGCGGGAGGGTGCCGCCCTTCACCGTTACGGGGCTCTATAGGCGCCGTTTGCCGGCGCGATGGAGGCCGTGGGTTCGTCCGTAAGCGGAGCGCCGTCCGGCCCCAGCAGTGTCAGCATCAGGTCCGGCACGGGCGGGTCGAGGCGGCGGGTCTCGGGCAGCCGGGCCAGGGCGGCCTGGGCGAATGCCTTCCAGATTCGCGCCGGCACGGTCCCGCCGGTGATCTTGTTCATGGGACGGCCGTCGTCATTGCCGACCCACACGCCGGCCACAAGCCCCTCCACATGGCCGATGAACCAGGCATCCCGAAAATTCTGGCTCGTGCCGGTCTTGCCGGCGACGTCATATCCCTCCAGTGCCGCGGCCCGGCCTGTGCCGTCGGATACCACCACGCGCATCATGTCCCGGAGGCCATCGATGTCGCGTCTCGGGGCGGCCTGTCCCAGATCCCCCCGCTCGCGCTCGTAAAGGGTCTGTCCGCTTCTGGTCTGGATGCGGACCATGGGGTTGACCGCCACCGCTCGCCCCCCATTGGCCATGGGCACATAGGCCGCAGTCAGGGACAGGGGCGTCACTTCGAAAGTGCCCAAGGGCAGGGAGGGATAGGGCTTCAGATCCGCATCGAGACCCATGCGCTGGGCGGTGTCGATCACCCGTTTGCGCCCGATCGTTTCCGTCAGGCGCACCGTAGCGGCGTTGAGGGAGCGGGAGAGGGCGCGGGTGAGGCTGACCTTGCCCTCGAAGCGGCCCGTGAAATTCGACGGTGACCAGCGTCCGACGCGAATGGGCCGGTCCTCGATGGCGTAGTCCGACTGCCAGCCCGCTTCCAGAGCCGCAAGATAGACGAAGGGCTTGAACGCTGATCCTGGCTGGCGCCAGGCTCGGACGACCCGGTTATAGGGGCTTTTGCGGTAGGACCGGCCGCCAACGAGGGCCCGCACGGCGCCGGTGGAATCAAGGGCCACCAGGGCGACCTGCCCGATCTTGGCGTCCTCGGCCAGGGCATCGTCGAGCACGCTCGCCACAGCGCTCTCGGCGGCTTTTTGAAGCTCAAGATCGAGGGTCGTACGAACCACCAGGGGCTCGCGCACGCGGCCCACATACTCCGCAAGAAGATCGACGATCCAGTCCATGAAATAGTGCACGCCGGGCGTCGCCGCCTCGCCGAGGACGAGGGGCCGCGCCGCGGCCTGATCCGCGTCCTCCTCCGTGATGTAGCCCAGTTCCGCCATCCGTTTGAGCACGAGGCGGGCCCGGGCCTGGGCGCCGTCGGCATTGTGGGTCGGCGCATAGCGGGAGGGCGCCTTGAGCAGCCCGGCCAGGACCGCGGCCTCTCCGAGGCTGAGATCCCGGGCCGGCTTGGCGAAATAACGCCGGGCCGCCGCGTCGATGCCATGGGTTCCGGCTCCGTAATAGACCCGGTTGAGATAGAGCGCGAGGATTTCATCCTTACCCAGACGGGCCTCCAGCCAAAGGGCCAGAAGCGCTTCCTGCAGCTTGCGCCGCACCGTGCGCTCCGACGTCAGGAACAGGTTCTTGGCGAGTTGCTGGGTCAGGGTGCTGCCGCCCTGGACGACCCGGCCCGCGGCCAGGTTGGCTGTCAGGGCGCGGATCAGGCCGGCGAGGTCCAGCCCGACATGGTGGAAGAACCGGTGGTCCTCGATGGCCAGGATCGCCTGGGGCACATGGTCGGGCAGGTCCTCCAGGCGCACATCCCCGCCGAAGGTCATGCCGCGGTGGCTGATCAGGGTACCGGAGACGTCCTGCACGGCGACGCTGGCGCTTTCGGGCGGCGCGAACAGCGCCCGTGTGTCGGGCAGACCGCTGGCCAGCGCCGCAAGACCGATGCCGGCGACGAGGACGAGCCACAACACGCTTTCGGCAAGGCGCGCATAAAGTCCCATGGTGGGACGGGGAGCCGGCTCCCGGGTGAACGGATGGCTTCGGCGCTTGGGCGCGCGTGGTTTTCGCCTCGGCTTGCGGCGCGTCCGTGCTGGCATGGCGGTCTTCGTCCCCCAGGGTCGTCTCTGGAGCCGCACGGTCCCAGCGGGCCCTTAAGGAAGCGTTGTCGACCCGTCGAGGGCACCGGGTGCCATCCGGGAGGCGTGAGGGTACCGCCCGGCCAGGCAATCCATTACCGTGCCGACAGAAGGGTCGCTGTCGAATGGGTGCAAACATGCTGCGTGGTGTGTGGGCCGTTATGGTCGTCTCCGTCGCTGTGGGGCTCGGGTCCCCTCAAACCCGCGCCGATCCGGCCAGTCCCATTGCGCTGTTCCGGGGCGCAAAGACGCCCCAGACGGTGACCCTGCCAATGCTTCCGCCGAACGTTTCCGACCTGTCGGTCGTGCGGCAGAACGCCAAGGGTCTGCCGGCCATTCTTTATCCGGTGACCGACTACGCGTATTCGCGCCGCGATCGTCGGCTGCGCCTTGCAAGGCCCATGGGTGAGGGCGAATTGTTGCTCATCGTGCCGACGGCGACGGTGCCGCACATTTGTGGGCCCGAGGCGGACCGCACCTTCGGCATCCTGATGGAAGGATGCCTCGAGGCTCTGGTGACGGCGGCCGAAGCGCCGGACCGCTCGACGCCAGCCGTGAAGCGCCGCTCCGTCCCGCAAGCGCTGGTGCCGGAAAAGCCGGCCCAGGCCGTCGTCCGGCGCCCCGACCCGACTGGCCCCGGTCCTGCTGGCCCCGGTCTTACTGGCCCCGGTCTTACTGGCCAAGAAAGGGCCGTGGACAACGAAGCGGACAAGGAAATGGGCAAAGGCGGCGGCGCACCGGGTCTCGCGGGTGCCTCCTTCGTCCATGTTCTGACCGAAACCACGGGGTTGCCGGGCGTACCGGACAACATCAAGGCGTGGGCGGGCTCCAACCGGCTCTATCCCGGTGGCGGGCGGCGGGGCGAAACGGTGATCGCCGTTACGGCCAAGGCGGGATCGCCCGTCCTTCAGTCCACGGATCCCCTGGCGGCCGGCGCCGGCACGACGTCCGTCTGGCCCGCCGTCGTGAAATGGCCTGACAGAACCTTCAGTGTCGTCACCGTTATCGGAACGGACGCTGGCGACCGGTTGACCCTGCGTGGGCCCCTTCAACGAAGCGGCCCCGGTGAACTGGGTCCCCTGTTTAGTGCACGTCTCGGGCAGCATCTCAGCCGCATCGGCACCCAGGCCTATGCCTGGATGGTGGCCCGCCGGTCCCTGCGGGACACGGTCAAAGGGGCTCGGCTGAGCTATCACGGCGCAAAGGGCGAAGCCCTGGCGGGCCCAAACGACATTTCGACCGGCAGCACCATGTGGAGTCCCACCGCCGTCAGCGCGGAGGGCCCCCGGGACGTGGTCAACGGCATCCGGCGCGGCGTGATGGTCAGCCGCCGCCTCAATCCCTGGCGCACTGCCCATGGGCGCACCTATCTGGCTCGCCCCACAGTCGTCCATTGCGGCATCGAAATCGGCACCCTTGCCCAGTGGGAGGGCGTCGAGACGCGCTTTGCCCTGAGGGGGCGCGATGCGCGTTTCGAGGCCTTCGTCATCGCCGATCCTGGCGACGCAACCGTGCCCAGGGGGCGTCCGACCGCCCTGGTGATGCTGGTCGACGCGACGGGCGAGACTGTCGCGCATCAATGGGTGCCCGATCGTTTGACCCGGGTCACCCTGGACATTCCGGCACGCCTGGCTTCCGGGCGGATCCTGATCGTTCATCCCGGTGCGGAGCAGACTGGTCAAGAGGCGGCCTTTTCGATCGGCGTCTTCAATGCCGGGATCTGGGAGAATGACATCGACCCCTCCCGCCCTTTGATCGGTCCCGGTGAGACCTGGGTGACGGTCGGCGACTCCTGGTTCGCCTGGTATGATGGCGTCTTCGCCACGGCCCTCGCGGACTACAGCGACGCGGGCGCCGTCGTGAACTATTCCAAGGGCGGCAAGAAGGCCCGGTGGGCTGCCCAGGAACTCGACGCCATCCTTGCGGCCCATCCGGATGCGGATGGCATCCTGCTCCATTTCGCGATCAACGACCTCAACGACGCCGTGAAGGATTTCTCGAGCGAAGGGGAGCGCTTTGACAAATGGCTCGCCGATCTGTCTTCCGTCACCCGCCGCGCCCAGGCGCGCGGCATCCGTGTGGCCATCATGATGCCCCCCGTGACCGCATCCCGCTCCCAGACCTCCATGCTCCAACAATGGGCATCCCATCTGAATGTGGGCGAGACGGTGTCGGTTGCGTCCCGGTGAGCCGGATCCGGCCCCGCCGTCCCTGGTTCAGCCATCTGAGGATCTCTTGTGCATGACCGATGCTCCCACCAGTTCGGACTGGGCCGGCGCCCGCGGCGAGAAATGGCAACGCCAGCTTGCGCCCATGGAAGCGATGCTGTCGGCCGTGACGGCCCCCTTGATTTCGGCCCTGGCCCTGGAGGGACCGTGCCGCGTCGCCGATATCGGTTGCGGCGGCGGTGCGGCGACCCTGGAGATCGCCCGCCAGGCGCCCGAGGGCAGTGCGGTCACCGGCCTCGACATTTCCCCAGCCCTTATTGCAAGCGCCCGGATGCCGGCGCCGCCGGCGGGACGGCAGGTGACATTCGAGGTTGCGGATATGGCAACGGCCGAGCCGTCCACGCCGTTCGACCGGCTGGCCTCGCGCTTCGGCGTTATGTTCTTCGACCATCCGCCGGCCGCTTTTTCAAACATGGCCCGGTGGCTTGCGCCCGGCGGCCGCTTCGCTTTTGCCGTCTGGGGTCCGCCGGCCAACAATCCCTGGATGACGGCCGCGCGCGAGGCGGTGGCCCAGGTGGCCGACCTTCCCCCGCGCGATCCCGATGGGCCGGGTCCGTTCCGGTATGGGGATGTGGATCACTTGATCCGTCTCCTGACGATAGCCGGATTTGAGGGGGTCCGCGCCGATGAGTGGCGCGGGCGCCTCGAGATGGGCGGCGGCCTCGACGCACCGGGCGCGGCGGATTTTGCGTTGAACGCATTCTCGGTCGGGGATGTGTTGGCGGATGCAGGGCCGGCCGCCGCGGCCCGGGCCCGGAGCGCGCTCATCGCGCGTTACCGGGATCACTTGCAAGATGGTGTGGTCACCATGGAAGCCCATGTTCACATCGTGACCGGGGTCAGGCCGTCCTGAGCGAAACGCTGTCGCTTACAGGCCGTCGAACAGGGCCGTGGAGAGGTAACGCTCCGCGAAGGACGGAATGATGGTCACGATCCGCTTGCCCTCCATCTCCGGACGGGCGCCCACTTCGAAGGCTGCCGCGATGGCGGCGCCGGAGGAAATGCCGCCGGGCAGGCCCTCGCAGCGGGCCGCCTTGCGCGCCATCTCGAAGGCACTCTCATTGCCGATGGTGACGATCTCATCGATCATCTGGCGCTCCAGAATGGTCGGCACGAAGCCGGCGCCGATGCCCTGGATTTTGTGGGGGCCGGGCTCGCCGCCGGACAGAACCGGGCTGTCCTCGGGCTCGACTGCGATGGTTTTGAAGCCGGGCCTGCGCGCCTTGAGCACCTGGCTGATGCCGGTCAGCGTACCGCCGGTGCCGACGCCGGAGATCAACGCATCGACCTCGCCGCCCGTGTCCGCCCAGATCTCTTCGGCCGTCGTCGCCCGGTGAATGGCCGGATTGGCAGGATTGTCGAATTGCTGGGGCATCACGGCGCCGGGCGTTGCCTCCGCCAGCTCATGGGCCCGGGCAATGGCCCCCTTCATGCCCTTCTCGGCCGGCGTCAATTCCAGTTCGGCACCCAGCAGGGCCAGCATCTTGCGCCGCTCCACGGACATGCTTTCCGGCATCACGAGGATCAGCCGGTAGCCCTTGGCGGCGGCGACGAAGGCAAGAGCGATGCCCGTATTGCCGGAGGTCGGCTCGATCAGCACCGTGTCGGGCTTGATCTTTCCTTCGGCCTCCAGGGCCTCGATCATGGCGACGCCGATCCGGTCCTTCACGCTGGCGATGGGATTGAAGAATTCCAGTTTGAAAACGAGGTCCGCCTTAACATTGTGCTGCTCCGGCAGGCGCTGCAGGCGCACCAGCGGCGTGGCACCGATGGTTTCGGTGATCGAATTGAAGATGCGGCCGCGGGGTGCGGCGGGACCGGCACTCATGATCCTCTCCCTGTCTGGTTTAAGGCTGTCCGCCCGTGCGGCGAAGCGCCGATTGGGGGCATATGGGCAGCTCAGATTGTAAAGTCCATGCTCGTGCGGGCCGCATTCTCGACGCCCGCCTCGTCGGCCTTGCGGCACAGCTCCTCAATGGTGATGGCGTCGAGCCGCACCATGACGGATTCGTTGATCCCGTCGATCAGGGGGCGGATGACTGTCTCCGCCAGATCCGACCGGCTTTCGAGGGCCTGTTCCTCGCTGGCCTCGAGGGCCGCGACGGTGCGCACCACGTCCCCCGCCGTCAAGCGCCGGCGCTCCGTCGCAAGGCGGTAGCCGCCGCGCGGTCCCCGCACACCGCGCAGAATGCCCTCATGCACCAGATGCTGCATGACCTGCTCCAGATAGCGCTGGGGGATGCCCTGGCGGCGGGTAATCTCCTTGGACTGCACGGGGGTGGGGCGCGCGTTATAGGCGATGTCCACCACCGCTTCGAGGGCCAGGATCATTTTTCGAGACAGTCGCATGGATCATCTCATCCCTGATGGTTTTTCCATGAACCCGGGCAAGGCACGGGAGGCTCGGCGCCGCCGTCATCGCCGGCCGGTGGATCCGAAGCCACCCTCGCCGCGAGCCGTGGGCGGCAGGTCCTTGATTTCCGTCCAGACCAGACGCGTGACCGGCGCCAGAACCATCTGGGCAATGCGCTCGCCGCGCCGGATCGTGACCGGCTCGCCGCCCAGATTGATCAACAGCACCTGGATCTCGCCGCGATAGTCCGAATCGATCGTACCGGGACTGTTCAGAACGGTGACACCCGCATCCTTCGCAAGGCCCGACCGCGGACGGATCTGAATCTCGAACCCGTCCGGGATGGCCACGGCAAGGCCCGTGGGAATGAGCGCGCGGGCCATCGGCAGCAGGCTGACGGGGCTATCCTGGGGCACTGCTGCAAGAAGATCGGCGCCGGCGGCCCCGTCCGTCTTATAGGCGGGCAGATCGAGCCCGCTGGCATGGGGCAGCCGCTGCACCGATACCGAAACGGGCGCCGTCATGGGGGGGGGCGGGGTGGTCATGGTGTTTCCTCCAGGGCCCTGGCGTCGGCGCCCAGTGCGGCGGCGATGGCACCCGTCAGGCGATCTGCGACCGCCGTTTTAGAGAGGGTCGGCCAGCTTTCCACGCCATGGTCCGTTAGCAGATGAATGGTGTTGGTATCGCCGCCCATGACACCGGTGCCCGGCGACACATCGTTGGCGATGAGCCAGTCGCAGCCTTTGCGCAGGCGCTTGGCGCGCGCATGCTCCAGCACCTGGTCGGTCTCGGCGGCAAAGCCGATGACGAGACGCGGGCGCCGGGTCGGATGGCGTGACACCGTGGCCAGGATATCGGGGTTTTCGGCGAGGTCGAGCCGAGGCAGGCCGCCGCCTTCGACCTTTTTCAGCTTCTGGTCCGCCATGCCGGCGGTGCGCCAGTCTGCGACCGCGGCCGTGAAGATGGCGGCATCGGCGGGCAGGGCCGCCTCGCAGGCCGCCAGCATCTCCCGTGCGGTCTCGACACGGATGATCCGGACACCCTGGGGGTCGGAGAGGGTGGTCGGACCCGAGACGAGCGTGACCCGGGCTCCGGCTGCGGCGAGGCTCGATGCGATCGCATAGCCCTGCTTGCCGCTGGAGCGGTTCGCGATGTAGCGCACCGGGTCGATGGGTTCGTGGGTCGGGCCCGCGGTCACAAGAACGTGCCGCCCGGCAAGCGGCGCACGGGCCGGGGCCAGGGCGTTTTCGATCCCCGCAACGATTTCAAGGGGCTCGGCCATTCGCCCGGGGCCGTGCTCGCCGCAGGCCATGTCCCCATGACCCGGCCCCACGACCAGAATGCCGTCAGTCGTCAGGGTGGCCAGGTTTCGCTGCGTGGCCGGATGGTCCCACATGCGCACATTCATCGCCGGTGCGATCAAAACCCGTTTGTCCGTTGCCAACAAAGCCGTCGAGGCCAGATCGTCGGCCATTCCGGAGGCCATGCGGGCCATGAGGTCAGCCGTGGCCGGGGCAACCACCAGCAGATCCGCATCCCGGGACAGTTCGATATGCCCCATCTCGGCCTCGTCGGTCAGATCGAAGAGATCTGTGTACACCTTATCCGCCGTGAGGGCGCCGAGGGTCAGCGGGGTCACGAAGTGCCGGGCGGCGGGGGTCAGGACCACGCGCACCTTGGCGCGCCGCTCCTGCAGGCGGCGCACCAGGTCCACCGATTTGAACGCGGCGATCCCGCCGCCAATGATCAAGAGAATGCGTTTTCCGGCCAGATCCATTGGTCCGGTTCTCCCTGCACCGTCGTTCTATGAGTCAATCTACGGGCAGGTTTTGTGTTTTTCCAGTCCGGACGCCGCTCACCCTCCGATCAAACCGGCGAGAGCGAGGCCGGCGCCCCCGGCGAGGATGGCGATGCCCACCATCAGGGCGATGTCCCGGCGCCGGGAGCGGGCCGTGGCGTCGGTGATGGCGCGCACCGTGTCCTGGTGGAGGCGTACGCCCCCGCCCTGGGCCACGTCGTGGAGGACTTGGCTCGCCCGCTCCATATCGGCCAGCAAGTCCGGGGCGCGGGCGGCGAGGCGGCCGAAGGCGCGCGCGGTGTCGGCGGCGTCGCGGATCCGTGCCTGGGCGCCCAGTTCGTCCTCCATCCAAGCCTCGACGACGGGCCGGGCCGCCGTCCAGATCGAGATATTGGGATCGAGGCTGCGCGCCACGCCCTCGCTGACCACCATGGTTTTCTGGAGCAGGATCAAAGAGGGCTGGAGCGCCATGTCGAAGCGCCGTGTGGTCTCGAAGAGCTGGGTCAGCAGGCGCGCCATGGACATCTCGCTCGCCGGGCGTCCCCAGATCGGCTCGCCAATGGCTCGCAGCGCCAGGGAAAAATCATGGAAGGACTGGTGCGCCGGCACATAGCCGTGGTCGAAATGGACCGCGGCGATGCGGTCGTAATCGCGGGTGATGAAGCCGTAGAGGGTCTCGGCCATGAAGCGACGGGTCGGCCTGTCGAGCCGCCCCATGATCCCGAAATCCACGGCCACCAGCCGGCCATCGCCATCGGCGAACAGATTGCCTGGATGCATGTCCGCGTGGAACAGCCCGTCGCGCAAGGCATGGCGCAGGAAATTCTGGAGCACCGACCGGGCCAGGGCTTCAAGATCAAGGCCGGCCTGGCGCAGGCGCGGCAGATCATTGAGCGGGATGCCGTCGATCCACTCGCTGGTCATGACCCGGCGCGCGGTTCGCTCCCAATCGATGGCGGGAACGCGAAAGTCCTCGTCATGGACCGTGTTTTCGGCCATTTCGGCCGCCGCGGACGCCTCGACCCGCAGGTCCAGTTCGGCCCGGACGCTGTCGTCCAGGGTGCGCACGACCTCCACGGGCCGCAGGCGGCGCAGGCTGGGACGCAGCCGCTCCAGCATCCGCGCACCGGTATAAAAACTCGCCAGATCCTTCGAGAACCGGTGTTCGATCCCCGGGCGGAGGATTTTGACCGCCACGGCCCTGGGGCCGTCGGGGCCCGGAATATGGGCCCGGTGCACTTGGGCAATGGAGGCGGCCGCGACGGGCGGACCGAACTCCAGGAACAGGGCCCGGACCGGCGCGCCCAGCGCCTCGGCGACCGTGGCGCGGGCATCGGCATCGCTGAAGGCGGCCATGCGGTCGTGGAGGCGGGCGAGGCCGCGGGCCACATCGGGGCCGACCATGTCCGCGCGGGTCGCAAGCACCTGACCGAGCTTGATGTAGCTGGGGCCCAGCCTGCTCAGGGCGCGGGCAAGGCGCCGACCCGCCCGTTCGCTCCGGGTGCGGTGGGCGGGAGGCTGCCCCGCGCCGGCCCCGACCCCGTCCGGCAGGAGGGCGCGGTGGGCCGCGAGAACCCGGACAGCCCGGCTTAAATGGAGAAGATTCTTGACGGTTCGAACCATGTCACGGTGGAGGGTCTGAGGAGCGGAAAGCGATCCGGACGGCAAGGCGAGGGCAGAGGACGCTGCGAAAGACGGGCCGGGTGTTGCGGGCTGGTCGGTGTCAGAGTTTCCAACCCGAATGGAGGGCCGCAATGCCGCCGGACAGATTGCGGACTGCGACCTGCCCGAAACCGGCGGCCTCGATCATGGCCTTGAAGCGTGCCTGGTCGGGAAAGCGGCGAATACTCTCGACGAGATACCGGTAGGATTCGGCGTCCCGCGCAATCACCTGACCCATGCGCGGAATGACGTGGAAAGAATAGAAATTATAGGCCGAGTCGAGACCGGGGACGACAGGATGAGAAAATTCGAGGCACAAAAACCGGCCGCCGGGCCGAAGCACCCGGTGTGCTTCCTCCAGCGCTTTGTCGACATGGGTGACGTTCCGGATGCCGAAGGCAATCGTGTAGGCGTCCACACTGCCGGACGGCAACGGCAGCGTCTGGGCATCGCCGCAGACCCATTCGTCGGGCGCCGGGCCGGTGCGCCGGCGGGCCCGATCCCGGCCCTGAAGCAACATGTGCCGATTGATATCGCTGACGATCATGCGTCCCGGCGCTTCGTCCGGCCAGCCATCGCCGGCCCGGGCGCTCAGCCGGTCGAGAATGCGAAAGGCGATATCGCCGGTGCCGCCGGCCACGTCGAGGAAAACCTGCCCCGGACGCGGATTGAGCCACGCCACCATGGCGTCCTTCCATAGGCGATGGACGCCGCCGGACATCATGTCATTCATAATGTCATAGGACCCGGCCACCCGGTCGAACACACCGCGCACCAGGCCGGCCTTTTCGGAGGCATCGACGGTGCGAAAGCCGAAATGACTGTCGTTCTGGCGCGTTTCGTTCGGATCGGGTTTCATGGCCGGCACTCTAGCCAACCCAAGCCCTCCGGTGGTGGAAAATCTTGTCGCTGACGCGCGCGTCGCCGCCTTGAGGGCATTCTTTCCGGACGCGACCATGCCTGAATTGCCAGAGGTGGAAACGGTGCGCCGCGGGCTTGCGCCCCATCTGGAGGGGCGGCGCCTCGCCCGGGTGACCCTGCGCCGCCCGGATCTGCGCATTCCCTTCCCGGACGATTTTGCCGCGCGCCTTTCTGGACGGCGGATCGAGCGGCTGGACCGGCGGGCGAAATATCTTCTGGCCCATTGCGACGACGGCGCCGTGGTCATCATGCATCTGGGCATGTCGGGCCGATTTACGGTGATTACGGCGCAGGACCAGCCGAAGCGCCTCGCGACATTCGTCCATGAAGCGCCGCCGGCGAGGCCGGACGGCTCGGGGCCCCACGATCACGTCATTCTGGAGACCGATGAGGGGACACGGATCATTTACACCGATCATCGTCGGTTCGGACTGATGACCCTCTCGGACGGGGACAGCCTGAATGCCCATCGTCTCATGGCCGGTCTGGGGCTGGAGCCCCTGGGCGAGGGGCTGACGGCCCATGCGCTGGTCACGGCCCTCGCCGGCCGGCACACGCCGCTCAAGGCCGCACTCCTTGACCAGCGCATCATTGCCGGGCTCGGCAACATCTATGTGTGCGAAGTGCTGTACCGGGCCCGCCTGTCGCCGCGCCGCAGCGCCCATACCGTGGGCCGCGTCCGGGCCGCGGCGCTCGTCTCAGCGATCCGCCATGTGCTGACGGCCGCGATAGAGGCCGGCGGATCGACCTTGCGCGATTATGCCCATGCGGACGGTGCTCTGGGCTATTTCCAGCACGCCTTCAAAGTCTACGGACGGGAGGGCGAGCCCTGCCCGGACCGGGGCTGCGGCCCCGTGCAGCGAATCGTCCAGGCAAACCGGTCGACCTTTTTCTGTCCCCGCTGCCAAAGGTGAAGGCGGACCGGTCTTGATTGCACGATGCGGGTGTGAAAGGGATACGAAACGGCAATTTCGTGCAAATGCTCTCCGGCGCCGTGTCTCCCGCAGGCCTGTGCGGTGTGTGTGACCAGCCAGGCGGCAGGGCAGTTCGGCGGACCAAGAAGGGGCAGACCGTGGCATATGAGACCATTCTGGTCGATCGGGAGGATCGGGTCGGTGTCGTGACCTTCAACCGGCCCGAGGCCCTGAACGCATTCAATGCGAAGCTTATGGACGAGTTGAGTGTTGCCCTCGACCAGTTCGAGGCGGATGACGCCATCGGATGCATCGTTCTGACCGGGTCCGGCAAGGCTTTCGCGGCCGGCGCCGACATCAAGGAGATGCAGCCGAAGACCTATATGGACGTCTATAAGGAAGACTTTATCACCACCACCTGGGAACGGGTGGACCGGTGCCGGAAGCCGGTCGTTGCGGCCGTTGCCGGCTACGCCCTGGGCGGCGGCTGCGAAGTGGCCATGATGTGCGATTTCATCATTGCCGCGCAGAACGCCAAATTCGGCCAGCCGGAATTGTCCCTCGGGGTCATGCCCGGCGCCGGCGGGACCCAACGCCTCACCCGCTTTGTGGGCAAATCGAAGGCCATGGAAATGTGCCTCACGGGCCGCATGATGGATGCTGCGGAGGCCGAACGGGTGGGCCTTGTCAGCCGGGTGGTTCCCCTCGATGAACTGAAGGAAGAAGCACTGAGGGTTGCCCATAAGATCGCCGGCCTTTCAGCGCCGGTCGTCATGATGACAAAGGAAAGCGTCAACCGGTCCTTCGAGACCACCTTGAGCGAGGGTGTGCGGTTCGAACGGCGTCTCTTCCATTCCATGTTTGCGATCGATGACAAGAACGAGGGCATGCTCGCCTTCATCGAAAAGCGCAAACCGCATTTCAAAAACCGCTGAGGGTGTGCCGCTGAGCGTCCCTGGCCCTCAGATAAGGGTCCCGGACCGTCTGAGCTGTCGTATGAGGGCTTCGCCGGTTACGCAGTGCGTTGACGCCGTCCCTTGGCAGGAGTACACAAGCGTCCTTCAGATAACCCGTACAAAAGGCATATCGGACCGAACGGAATGGCGAATACGAAATCTGCAAAAAAGATGGTGCGCAAAATCGCGCGGCGTACGGAAGTGAACAAGGCACGGCGTTCCCGGGTCCGGACATTTGTTCGGAAGGTTGAAGAAGCCATTGCCTCCGGCGATCAGAGCAAAGCGCAACAAGCGCTGCGTGACGCCCAGCCCGAATTGATGCGCAGCGCCCAAAAGGGACTCGTTCACAAGCGTAACGCTTCTCGCAAGGTGGCGCGTCTCAGTCACCGTGTGAAGCTGATGGCATCGGCCTGACGACGTATCGGGACCAAAGCTTCGCGTCCCCGCCGGATCGATCCCTTTTCATTTTTTTGGGAAGGTGTTGCCTGGAATTAACACGTGTAAAGATGTTTCACCGGCCGGCAGCGTTTACGCTGTCGGCCTTGTTTTTATTGATGGCTGTGTCAAGCCGTTCAAACGGAAACATGAGTCAAAAAAAGTTTTTGTTCCCCCTTTGTCCGCGTTGTCATGCCGGCCTTTATGGCAGTATCTTGACGGTCCTAGTGATGAGTTTCGGCTTACAGGGCCTTCAGAAAACAGTAGGCGGCACAATAATAAGATGAGCCTCTGGTCTCTTGAGGTCACTCCTTTTCAACCGACTTCAGTTCTTCAGGACACTGCGCTCTTTCTTTTCGGAGGGCGCGGTTAACATAAGAATTGACTCTGCGGAGTTGTGGTTGTGCTTGTGAGCCCGCGTATTCAGGGCGCGTGTTAATGGCGCAACGTCATCTTGATTTTGGGAGGCTGGGGCTTTGTCTGCAACGATGCTTACCCTGCAGAAAACCGGCGATGATCTTGCTGCCGCCTTTAGACAAAGGTCTGGAGCGCTTCGAAAATCGATCGGACACATTGAGGGAAAAGCATCGGGGCCTGGCGCATCGCCCCGGTTTGTTGATCTGCACGGCCGGTTCACACCTTTTCTTCCGGCAACAGTGCGACTGGCCGCTGACGGTGCAGATCCCGTCCGCTTTCCCCATGCGGTCACGGCGACGGATGCCTGGGACTTTCTGCAAAAACACAAGGACGCCGTCTTGATTGACGTGCGAACCAAAGCGGAATGGATGTTTGTTGGGGTGCCCGACCTGTCGAGCCTGGGAAACCAGCTTATCCTGCTCGAATGGCAGGTCTTTCCGACCATGGGCATGAACCGGACCTTCCCGGAACAGCTCACCAAGGATCTGCCCGATCGGAAGGATGTGCCTCTGTTCTTTCTGTGCCGATCCGGCGCGCGTTCGCAGGCCGCAGCCGACGTGATGGCCGCGACCGGTTATGCTCACTGTGTCAATATTGCGGATGGGTTCGAAGGGGACCTTGACCCGGGTCGTCACCGGGGTCGGTTGAACGGCTGGAAAGCGTCCGGCCTTCCGTGGGTCCAGACCTGACGCGGATTACAGCGCTCCTCAGGTCGTCTCCCCTATCCCCGCTCCGAATCCCGTCATTCTTGTTCCCCTTCCTGAAAATCGTCTCTCTGCCGCCGAAACCCGGCGCGGAATTTCCAGGAACACCCATCGGATACACACTCATGGCGCGCAAATTTGCAGCGGACTTAGCTGAACGACCGGTCAATCACCTCAGTGAAGATCAGCAGCCAGTTCCCGTGGATCGATTTGCACTACGCGGATGGCCTGCGACCGGATCACCGGGTCGCATTGAGCGCTCCGAAGAACCGCTCGTCACATCAATTGGTATGAGGAGGATTCGCCCAATGACGGACCGTGCCGATGGCGGAGAGCATGAGACGCTGAACCGTCAATGGCATGAAATCCGGCTCCGGCTTCGTGAAGAGCTGGGTGATGCGACCTTTAATTCCTGGCTGCGGCCGCTGGACGTGGTTGCCCTTGACGGTGGCTGTGTGACCATGTCGGTGCCAACCAAATTCATGCGCGAATGGGTCGAACAACACTATGCGGACCGCCTGCACCGTTGTTGGGCCGACTGCGAACCGTCCGTGCGCAAGGTTGAGATCCTGCTGACCGGCTCCGCCCTGCCGCCGGTCGATCACGACGTCGACTTTGACACCTCCGCGAGAAATGGTCGGAACGGACTGGAGCGCCCACACTGGGGTCGCCCGTCCGCGCCCACATCGCCCGCGCCCACATCATCCGGGTCCACATCGTCTGGGTCCAAAGGGGCCCCGTCCCAAGCCCTGTCCGGCCCATGCGTTGCCCCGGAAAGGGCGGGCCGGTCCGGCGGATCCCAGTCATATGGCCGGCAGGACCAGGGCCGCAATCCCGTCCAGCAGCCCGTGGCTCCGTTCCAGCCCTCCAAGCCAGCCCTTCACACGCCAAGCCAGACGCCGTCCGTGTTTCCCTCGAATGGGGGCCAGGGATCGTCCACGTCACCGTTGTCTCCCCTGGACGACGATGCGGAAGGGCCGATCGAGGAAAAGAACACTTTCGATAACTTCGTGGTCGGAAAGTCCAACGAACTCGCCCATGCCGCGGCACGGCGGGTGGCCGAATCCGAAACCGTGCCGTTCAATCCGCTGTTCCTGTATGGCGGGACCGGTCTCGGCAAGACACACCTGATGCATGCGATGGCCTGGGAGGTGCGCCGGCGCTATCCGCAGAAACGGGTTATCTATCTGTCCGCTGAAAAATTCATGTATCAGTTCGTGGCCGCCATCCGGCATCACAGCCAGTTCGCCTTCAAGAAACAGTTCCGGACCGTTGACCTGCTGATGATCGACGATTTTCAGTATATCAGTGGCAAGGAAAACACCCAGGAAGAGTTCTTCCACACCTTCAACACGCTCGTGGACCGGTCCCGCCAGATCGTCATTTCAGCCGACCGTTCGCCCAGCGATTTGCAGGATATTGAGGAGCGGATCCGCTCGCGGCTGAGTTGGGGTCTGGTTGCGGATATCCACCCGACCGATTTCGAGCTGCGCCTGAGCATCCTTCAGCTCAAGGCACGCCAGGCCGCGGAGATTTATGGGGATGTGGACATCCCCCAGCCGGTGCTCGATTTCCTGGCCCACAAGATCACGTCCAATATCCGGGAACTTGAGGGCGCGCTTCAGAAGATCCTCGCCCATGCGGCCCTGGTCGGACGGCCGGTCAGTGTGGACGTGGCCCAGGAGCTTCTGCACCCCCTGATCCGGGCCAATACCCGGCGCGTGACCGTGGAGGAGATCCAGCGCAAGGTGGCCGAGCATTTCTCCATCAAGGTCGCCGATCTGTTGTCCCCGCGCCGCGCGCGGGTGGTCACGCGGCCGCGTCAGATCGCCATGTATCTGGCAAAGCAGCTCACGACCCGGTCCTTGCCTGATATTGGCCGGCGGTTCGGCAATCGGGACCACACGACGGTCATGCATGCGGTCAAGAAGGTCGAGGAATTGCGCCGGGCCGATCCGTCCATCGAGCAGGCCGTGGATACCCTGCGCCGTCTCCTGGAACACTGACGGGCGCCGTCGACCCGGTCCGGGCCCGTCTCTGCCTCTCTCATTTTAAAAGCCTGCGGTTTCCGTGCGGACCTGATATAAAAGTGGACCGTGAGATTCGGATTGCAGCGCTGTGTCGGGCCTTCATCTTGAGCGGATGGCCACCTCGGCGGTTCAAAGGGTCTCAACCGGCATTTTATCGGGTGTTGAATTGTCTGGCGTTGAACTGTGTGCACAGGCCGCGGACCAACGCCGCGATCGACATCTTGAGCGCAAAACCTGAGCCTTGATTTACGATGGCGCGCCCGTTCGCGCCGAAGGCTCCGGGGACGGAACCTGAGCCCATGAAGCTGACCATCGAACGTGCCGCATTTTTGAAGTCCCTGTCCCACGTGCAGAGCATTGTGGAACGGCGCACGACCATTCCGATCCTGGCCAATGTGCTGGTGGAGGCGAAGGGCGAGGACCTCAGCCTGACCGCGTCGGACCTCGACATGGAAGTCGTGGAGCGGGTCAAGGCGCAGATCGAGCGGGAAGGGGCCACCACGGTTCCCGCCCACACGCTTTACGACATTGTCCGTAAGCTGCCAGACGGCTCCCAGGTGGATCTGGATTTCTCGGCCGTGGACCAGCGTCTGACTGTGACCGCGAGCCATGCCACGTTCACGCTGGCGTGCCTGCCCCGCGAAGACTTCCCGGCCATGACCCTGGGCGACCTGCCGCACCGGTTCGCGCTCACCGTGAACGACTTGGCGCGCATGGTGGACAAGACCCGGTTCGCCATCTCCAATGAGGAGACCCGGTATTATCTGAACGGGATCTATCTTCACGTGCCGGAGGCCAACGAAGACGGCGGCCCGCTCGTGTTGCGCGCCGTGGCCACGGACGGGCACCGCCTGGCCCGCTATCAGATCGAGGCCCCCGACGGCGCGCCGGGCATGCCGGGCATTATCCTGCCGAAAAAGGCCGTGGGCGAGCTGCGCAAGCTCATCGACGGGGCCGAAGGGCCCATCGAGGTGGCCCTGTCGGACACCAAGATTCGCTTTGCCTTCGGGACCATCGTCCTGACCACGAAGCTGATCGACGGCACCTTCCCCGACTACGCCCGCGTGATCCCGGTTGGGAACGACAAGGTGCTCGAAGTCGGCGGAAAAATGCTCGCCGAGGCCGTCGACCGGGTGTCGACGATTTCCAATGAAAAATCCCGGGCAGTGAAGCTCAACCTGTCCGACGGACGCATGGTCCTGACAGTGATCAATCCGGACAGCGGAAACGCCAAGGAAGAACTGGCAGTCAATTACAGTTCCAGCGACATGGAGATCGGCTTCAACGCGAAATATCTGATGGACATCACGTCCCAGCTCGATGGTGAAAAGGCGCGCATTCTCCTTGCGGAGTCCGGATCGCCGACCCTGGTGCGCGACGGCGCCGACGACAGCGGTCTGTATGTCCTGATGCCCATGCGGGTCTAAGGACGCTGGCGTGCATGGAACCACTGCCATGGCCGGAGGGGGCGAACCGGGCGGGGCCCGGAAGGGGCCCGCGTCCGCCCTTGCCGTGACGCGCCTGTCCCTCTCCCGGTTCCGGTCCTATGAGGCCGCCCTTCTGGCCCTCGACACCCGCCCCGTGGTGCTGGTCGGGCCCAACGGGGCAGGCAAGACCAATGTTCTGGAAGCCCTTTCCCTTCTGGCGCCGGGGCGGGGTCTGCGCGGGGCCCGAATGGCCGATCTGGTGCACGAACCCGCCGGCGCTTCGACATCCCCCGTCTCGGCGGACACGGGGTTTGCCGAAGCGCCCGCCGCACTCCCCGAAAGGCCGGGTGCGCAAGACTGGGCCGTGGCGGTCACGCTGACCACCCATGGCGGCGAAAGCCGGCTTGGGACCGGGACAGCCGGCGGCGACCGGCGGGTGGTCCGCGTCAACGGCGCGGCGGCGTCCGGCGCGGGCGCCTTTGCCGACCATCTGCGGGTGGCCTGGCTGACCCCGGCCATGGACCGGCTGTTCATCGAAGGCCCTTCGGAGCGGCGCCGGTTCCTGGACCGGCTGGTGCTGGGTGACTCGCCCGATCACGCGGCCCACGCATTGGCCTATGAACGGGCCATGCGCACCCGCAACCGCCTGCTGAGCGAGGGGCCCAATGATCCGGCCTGGCTGTCGGCGCTGGAGGCCCAGATGGGCACGCACGGGGCGGCCATGGCGTCGGCGCGTCGGCGCTTTGTGACCCGTCTCCAGGCGGCGATCGATGCCTGGGGCCGGGAGCAGGACGAGGCCGGCCACGGCATTGCGGGGGCTTTTCCCCATGCGGATATTTCCCTCGAAGGCAGCTGGGAGGCGGCCTTCGACGAGGCGCCCCTGAACGAAGGGGGGAACGACTCCGGAGCGGTCTTTGCCGACCGGCTCGCCCGATCCCGGCCCCGGGATGGCGCTGCCGGACGCACCCTCGACGGGCCCCACCGCAGCGATCTGGGCGTTGTCCACCGGGCCAAGGCCATGGCGGCGCGGGACTGCTCCACGGGCGAGCAAAAGGCCCTGCTGATCGGCCTGATCCTGGCCAATGTCCGCCTGCGCGCCCATGAGGACGGGCGTCCGCCCCTGCTGCTGCTGGACGAGGTCGCGGCCCATCTCGACGCGGTGCGCCGGGCCGCCTTGTTCGACGAGTTGTGCCGTCTCGGGATCCAGGCCTGGATGACAGGAACCGATGCCGTCCTGTTCGAGGCCTTCGGAGATCGTGTGCAGATGATTGGTGTACAGAATTCGACATTTCTGTTAGCTTGACGGGCAGATGAATCGCGCCGGGACGGTGTGGTCGCCCTCACGGCCCTCCTTTGGGATGGGCCTTGTGCTGGAAGAGAGAGACAATGGCTGAATCCGCGGAAGTGCAGTCGAGCGCCGGTGACGATTACGGCGCGGACTCCATCAAGGTGCTCAAGGGCCTCGAGGCCGTGCGAAAGCGCCCGGGCATGTATATCGGCGATACGGATGACGGCTCGGGCCTCCACCAGATGATCTATGAGGTGGTGGACAACGCCATCGACGAGGCCCTGGCGGGCCATTGCAGCGTTGTCCAGGTCAGTTTGAATGCGGATGGCTCCGTGACGGTGCAGGATGATGGGCGCGGCATTCCCACCGCCCTCCATCCCGAAGAAGGCGTCTCGGCGGCCGAGGTCATCATGACCCAGCTCCATGCGGGCGGAAAATTCAACCAAAATGCCTACAAGGTCTCCGGCGGTCTCCACGGCGTGGGCGTGTCGGTGGTGAACGCGCTTTCGGAAGTGCTGGATCTGACAGTCTGGCGGGAGGGCCAGGAGCATTTCATGCGTTTCGTCCATGGCGAGGCCGAAGCGCCGCTGAAGGTCGTCGGTCCGTCGGAGGGGCGCAAGGGCACGCGCGTGACCTTCAAACCCTCGCCCCAGACCTTCGCCACGGTGGAATTCTCTTACGACACCCTGGAACACCGGCTCCGGGAGTTGGCTTTCCTCAATTCCGGCGTCCGGATCGAACTGAAAGACCTGCGCCCCGCCGAGCCGCGGGAAGAAACCCTCCAATATGAAGGGGGGCTCGAAGCCTTTGTGCGCTATCTGGATCGCACAAAGGAACCCCTGCTGAAAGATCCGATCTATGTGCAGGTCGAACGGGACGGCATGACCGTGGAGGCCGCCCTTTGGTGGAACGATGCGTTCCATGAAAATGTTCTGTGTTTCACGAACAATATCCGCCAGCGTGAAGGCGGCACCCATCTCGCCGGCCTGCGCGCGGCGCTGACCCGTACCGTGAACAGTTATGCCAAGGAGAGCGGGCAGGCGAAAAAGGAAAAAGTCGCGCTGACCGGTGATGATGCCCGGGAAGGGCTCACTTGCGTCCTCTCGGTCAAGGTGCCGGACCCGAAATTCTCCTCACAGACAAAAAACAAGCTGGTCTCGTCGGAGGTCCGGCCGGTGGTCGAAAATGTGCTGGGTGAGACGCTTGGCACCTGGTTCGAGGAGCATCCCAACGAGGCCAGGATCATTGTCCAAAAGATCTTCATTGCGGCCTCTGCCCGTGAAGCGGCCCAGAAAGCCCGGGAGTTGATCACCAAGCCGAAGGGCCTCGACATGTCGAGCCTGCCGGGCAAGCTCGCCGACTGCCAGGAACGCGATCCGACCAAGTCGGAACTGTTCCTGGTCGAGGGTGACAGCGCCGGCGGCTCCGCGAAACAGGCCCGCAACCGGGCCAATCAGGCGGTGCTTCCCCTGCGTGGCAAGATCCTGAACGTGGAGCGGGCCCGCTTCGACAAGATGCTCTCCTCCATGGAGATCACCACGCTGATTACCGCGCTCGGCACCGGGATTGGCAAGGACCATTTTGACCCGGACAAGTTGCGTTATCACAAGATCATCATCATGACGGACGCCGATGTGGACGGCGCCCATATCCGCACCCTGTTGCTGACCTTTTTCTTCCGGCAAATGCGTGAACTGATCGAGCGGGGCCACCTGTTCATCGCCCAGCCACCGCTTTACAAGGTCAAGCGCGGGCAGTCCGAACAGTATCTGAAAGACGAGCGCGGTCTTTACGACTATCTGATTTCGGAGGGCCTCAAAGACGCGGTGCTGACCTCGAGCGACGGGATACAGATTGCGCTCGGCGACCTGGAGCGGCTGCTGAGCCAGGCCCGAGACGTGCGGATGATCCTTGATCGTCTGCCCACCAAATACCCGCGCGCGATCGTTGAGCAGGCCCTGCTGGCCGGCGCCCTCGATGCTGATCTTTTAAGTGATCCGGACCGCTTGATCGGGGCCGGCGAGGCCCTCGCCGCACGGCTCGACATGCTGGCCGAGGATGTGGAGAAGGGCTGGCAGCCCGAACGCACCGAGGATGGGGCCTTGCGTGTCTTCCGCGTGGTCCGCGGTGTGCGGGAAGTGGCCGTGCTGGACGCCACGCTCATGGAATCCGGGGATGCCCGGCGCCTCAAGGGGTATGCGGAGGAATTGGGGGCGATCTTCCGGGACACGGCCCGTTTCAAGCGGCGGGACACGGAGGTTTCCGTGTTCGGGCCCCTTGCCCTGCTCGAACACGTGCTCGAAGCCGGCCGCAAGGGCGTCTCGGTTCAGCGCTACAAGGGTCTTGGAGAGATGAACCCAGATCAGTTGTGGGAGACGACGCTCGATGTCAATGCCCGGTCCCTTCTGAAAGTCAGTGTGGACCATGAAGACGAGGCGGACGACATGTTCACGAAATTGATGGGCGATGTGGTCGAGCCGCGGCGGGAGTTCATCCAGTCAAATGCGCTCAATGTCGCCAATCTCGATGTCTGAACGGGCTCCCGGTCCGAGTGGAATTTCGTCGCGTCTTTTTGCACAGGAAGCGGGTGTTTCGAGGGGGGATGTTCGCGCTAAGGTCCAGGGGCTTGGACATGGCATGACCAGGGAAAATGAGATGAAAAAGGCCATCGCAACCACGGGCATCCTGCCGTCCTCCGGCGTGTGTTCCGGCACGACCACCCGTCGGGAAGCCCTGTCGCTCACGGCCCGTGCCGCTGTCGGTCTTGGGGCGCTCTCGCCGCTCGCACTGTTTTCACAGCATGCCGAGGCACAGAATCTGGGTCGCTTTCCCACGGTCGATGCGGAAAACATCCGGGGTGAATCCCTCAAGCTCCCCCGGGATCTGCCCGGGCGCCTGCTCCTTGTGTCCCTTGCCTTAAGCCCGCGGCGTCAGCGGGACATGGTGGCCTGGGCCGATCAGCTCTCGGCTCTTGCGAGCACCCGCCGGGAAGTCGCCTTTTACGAGATTGTGGTGGCCGGACGGCGCGGCGCGCTGGAGCGCTTCCTGATCGACAAGAATATCAGCTCGGCCACCCCGGACGACGATGCGCGCCTGAGAACTTTCACGGTCTATGAGGCCGAAGCCGTCTTCCGCCGGGCCATGAAACTTCCGAGCCAGGACGTCTATGTCTTTGTGATGACGTCGAGCGGCCTGATCCTCCAGCGGACCAACGGCCGCGTGACCCAGGACAAGGTGCTCACGCTGCGCCGCTCCATCGATCAGGCCATCCAGGGCGGACGCTATTCCCAGGTCGTGCTGTAAACCCGGACCGCCCCGGATTGCGTCGCTGCCCCCTTTGGTGCATGACCCTGGAGGATCGATCTTCCGGATCCACACATCCGCGTTCGGACAACGGACGGCGGTCAGTGACAGGATGGTCATCAATGAAAAAGACAGTGACGATCGGGGGGTTGGCTTTCTGCGCAGGAGTGTGGGCCATGGCACCCGCGCCGGCCGGTGCGGGATGGGCGCCCGAGGGGACGGCCACTTTCATTTGGGAAAACGATTTTTTCGCCGGCACGGACCGTAATTACTCGAATGGCGTAAAACTCGCCTTTTTTTCCAAGCCGATCCCCCTCGAAGGCGCCGTGGGCTTTGTGGCGCAGAACATTCTGGTCGCCAAACCCGAGGACACGATCCATTACGGGTTCGCTCTCGGTCATTCGATCTTCACGCCGGAAGACCGCCTGGCCACCGAGCCCTTGCCGGACCAGCACCCTTACGCCGGGTTCCTTTATGGCGAATATTCGGTTCTGGTGAACCGCAGTGGGCGGACGGAAGGCACGGCGCTCGACACAGTGAATGTGCAGATCGGACTTGTCGGTCCGGCGGCGGGCGGCGAGGCGGTGCAGAATACCTTCCACCGCATCATCGATGACGATGAGCTTCTGGGCTGGGACAATCAGCTTGGGAACGAAATCGCTTTTGCCATTTCCTATGAGCGCAAGTTCCGGGCTCGCAAGCTTTTGAATGTGGCGGGTCTGGAGGTGGACGTCATCCCGAATGTGGGGGCGAGCCTCGGCACCCTGTTGACCCAGGTGAGCGGCGGAGCGACCTTTCGGATCGGTACGGATCTTCAGGACGACTATGGGCCCCCTCGGGTACGGCCCAGTCTGGCGGGGTCGGCCTTTTTCGACCCCGCGGACCGATTCAGCTGGTACCTGTTCGCCGGCGGACAACAAAGGGCCGTGGGGCGAAATCTGTTCCTGGACGGCAACACGTTCCGCGACAGCCTGAGCGTGGACCGGAATGTCCTCGTCTCAGAAGTCCAAGCCGGCGCCGTGGTTCAGATCCAGCGCGTGCAGTTCGCCTACACATTCGTGGCGCGGACCCAGGAATTCGCCACCCAGGGCGAGCCCCAGCGCTTCGGCGCGGCCAGCATTTCGGTGAAGTTCTGACGCGCGATAGGGGGAGCGGACCATTGGGCCTGAGCGATACCCAGATCGAACGCTATGCCCGGCACCTGGTGCTGAAGGAAATCGGCGGGCCGGGCCAACACAAACTCCTCGCCGCACGGGTGCTGGTGATCGGGGCGGGGGGCCTGGGTTCGCCGCTGATCCTCTATCTGGCGGCCGCCGGTGTAGGCACAATCGGTGTTATCGACGACGACACCGTGTCCCTCTCCAATCTCCAGAGACAGGTCCTTCACGATACGGATCGGGTGGGCAGCGCGAAAACGCAAAGCGCCCGGGATGCGGTGGCCCGCATCAATCCGGATGTGATGCTCATTCCCCATACGGAGCGGCTGACAGCCGACAACGCGCTGGACCTGTTCGCCCAATACGATCTCATTGCCGATGGCAGCGATACGTTCTCAACACGCCTCCTGGTGAATGATGCCGCATTCCTGGCCCGGCGGCCCCTCGTGTCCGCCGCCGTGGCGCGCTTCGACGGACAGCTTGCGACCTACAAAGCCTTTGAGCGCCCCGGCGGACGGCGCATCTATCCCTGCTACCGCTGCTTCGTGCCGCGGGCGCCGGACAATCCGGATACGGATATGTGCTCGGAGGTCGGCATTCTGGGTGCCGTCGCCGGCGCCATGGGGACGCTTCAGGCCATCGAGGTGATCAAGGAACTGCTGGGGATCGGCGACGGCCTCGCCGGCCGCCTGCTCATTCAGGATTTTCTGTCGACGACCAGCCGGATGGTGCGCCTGCCGCCGGATCCTGCGTGTCCCTTGTGCGGCGAGGCCCCGACGATCACATCCCTGGCGCCGCTCCCAAACACCATGCCCGGGGACGGTCAGGAGGTATAGCCCTCCAGCCAGTTCAGCCAGCCGCCGAACACCGTGAAGATCGCCTTGTTCCGCTTGGAAAGCGTGCGGCGCCATTTCTCGTCAAGGACGATTTCGCTGCTGGAGGAAAAGCGCATTCGGTTGCCGTTGACGCTGTAATCGGGCACCGACCGGAAATCCAGCATCTGGGCGCTATAGTCGATGCCAAGGAAGCGGCAGATCGTGCGCAGCGTCGCTTCGGGATTGCGCACCAGATCTTCATAGCGCACGCGGAGCGTCACTTTGCGCAGGATGGTCTGGGCGAGATAGCAATAGATCGGCACCAGGATGGAACTGCGCAGTCCATAGCCCACACCGTATTTTTTCAAATAGGAACTGAACACGCCCCGCCGATCCCGCACGAGGTGAATGACCCGCATCCGGTCGCCCAGCACACCGTGAAGCTGGAGACAGCGTCCCGCCGTCTTGGAGGAATCGATCACCCATTCCCTGCCGGACACCTCTCCGAGGGCCCGGAAAAGGGCGAGATGCATCGCGCGCCAGGCGGGATACCGTCCGCTGCCCCGTATATAATCCGCCATAGGACTGTTAATGAACTCGCGCAGGCTGAGTTCCTCGAGGGCAACGTCGCTCTCGGCCTGGAACCGTTCGAACACCGACTGCCAGAATTCGGATCGGACCGCTTCGAGTTCCTTGACGTCCGGCCCTTCTTCCATTGCACGCTTTTTCATCTTGGTCAGGAAGGTCAACTCGCCGGTCCCGCACAGCTCCGGATGGGCGTTCATCAGCAAATGAAGCAGGGTTGAACCGCAATGGCCGCTGCCGAGGATGTAGACGACCCGGGGGTCGGCGACGGTCTTTCCTGGCGCAGACGTCATCATTCACTTTCCTTCACGTGCCTTCGGTCGGGACTGACCGCGGGCTCGGTCGGCCCCGGTTCCTTTCGCAACGCAGCATTCGTGCTCTTAACCCAACGGGTCCTGGTCATCAACCGGAGCCACCCTGCCCCGTCCGTTGATCACGACACCACGCCAGGCTATCGACCACAACGCCGGATCCTGTCCAATTGCAATTCCGCAAGGCCGGCCGCGGCCGCCACGGAACAGCCGCCAGGAATACGTCACGAGGCCCGTCCGCGGGATCGCCCTGTTGGGATCGCCCTATGACGGCGCCCTTGCATTCCTGGCCAGACAGGCGCTCCTATCCCGACTATAAGACTGGGGGGCATCGAGAGGGCAAAGCATGGTGCAGGCACCCGGGTTGCGCACTCAAACCATCCCCCGTCGATGCCCGGATTTTCCCGCTCTATCCCAATGACGACCCTGCCCCAATGACGACCCTGCCTATGTGTAACGAACGGAGCGTCCCGTGACAGCTTTGACCTCCCCGGCCGACCGGTCTGGAAAACGCCGCGGCATGCTTCGCTTCGTCTTCAAAAGCGCGCCTTACTCCATGATGGGCAATGCGCTGCCGGGCATCGTGAATTATGTCGTGATCCTCTATCTCTTCGCCTTCAACACGGCGGAGGACGCGGGGGTTTTCCGAATCATGACCGCCGTGCTGGGCATGTTCGGCGTTCTGTCCCTGTTCGAAATGGGAACCGTTTACGTGCAGAAGGTCGTCGCACGGGACACCCTGGCGATGATCGCCCTGTTCACGGCCCGGGTCGTGATCACTCTGGCGGGTACTCTGGTCTTCGTCCTCATCCATTTCGCCGTTTTCCGGGACCCGTCGGCCATTTCCTATTTCGGCCTGCTCGGTGTTTTCGCGGCCCTGAAATTTCCGGGAAACCTGTTTGTGTCCGTCAACCAGGCGCTCAAGCGTTTCCGGACCAGTTTTTGGATCAATCTGGCGGCCTATGGCGGCGGCTTTGCCGCCTTCGTCCTCGCGATCCGCACCACGGGGGACATCGAATTTGCCACCTATATTTTTGTGGGCCTGTCGTCCCTGGTTGGCTTCGTCGCCTTTTTCTGGGTGATCCGGGAGTTCGGCTTTGTTGCCAATTTCGGAACGGCGATACGCCAGTTCCGGCTCCACGATCTGCGCGATGCGGTCATGGCGAGCCTCAGTCAGCTTGTGCCCCATTCCCTGCTGCATGTGGACAAGCTGATCCTAGCTCAGATCACCGGGCCGGCCTTTGTGGGCCTTTATTCCCTGGGCTTTTCAACGGGCCGGTTGATCCTGAATCTGATCAAGCCGGGTTATTATATTTTCTTCTCCCGCTTTGTGGAGAAGCTGCCCACGGTGCGCAGCCTGATGCTGGTGATTGCCTTCGGCACCATGTCCGGCCTCGGTATTGCCGCGGCGCTCTATGTGGCGGTGTTCCCCTTGAAGCTGACGCCGATGCCCTGGGAGGCCTTCGGCGTGGCCATGGTGATCCTGCCGAGTTACGGGCTCGCGCTCGCCAACAGCATCTACACCCATGCCGTGATCCTGAACCGCCATGCGGACACAATGCATGTGCTCAAGGCGAATATCTGGGCCGCGCTGGCCGTGGCCGGGCTTTTCGCTTTGCTGCCCCAGGTCTCGCCCGTGATGGCCATCATGATCGCAGCGGGTTGGTTCCCCCTGCGCCATTTGATCAGCTTCCTGTATTTCCTGTGGGTCAGCCCGGCAAGAGATCTGGGCGCGGATCATCCGGCGCCGGAGACCATGCCCCAGACAGTCCAAGGCACGGCCGTCGACGGTAAGACGCTCAAAGGCGGGGCGGTCTGAGCCGAGGCTGTCCGGGGCAGAGTGGGCGCCTGATCAGGACCGGGTCAGGCGACGGTTCCGCTCCGCAAGCAGACGCAGACGCAGCGCGTTCAGCCTGATGAAACCCGTGGCATCGGCCTGGTCGTAGACCGCGTCTTCTTCGAAGGTGACATGGGCCTCCGAATAGAGAGAGGCCGGCGACCGGCGGCCCATGACCTGGACCGAGCCCTTGTAGAGCCGCAAGGTCACGTCGCCGGTGACATGGGTCTGGCTCTCATCGATCAAGGCCTGGAGCATTTCTCGCTCTGGCGAGAACCACAGGCCATTGTAAATCAGCTCCGCATAGCGCGGCATCAACTCATCCTTCAGATGCGCGGCGCCCCGGTCGAGGGTGAGTGACTCCATGGCCCGGTGGGCTGCGAGCAGCACTGTCCCGCCCGGCGTCTCATAAATGCCCCGGGATTTCATACCCACGAACCGGTTCTCCACCAGGTCGAGGCGTCCCACTCCGTTGCGCCCACCGATCTCGTTGAGCCGGGTGAGCAGTGTTGCCGGCGACAAGGGGGCGCCGTCGATGCTGACCGCGTCGCCGGCCTCGAAGCCGATGGTGATCTCTTCAGGCGTGTCCGGGGCTTCTTCGGGCGCCACCGTCCGCTGAAAGACGAAATCCGGCGCGGGGCTGCCCGGGTCTTCCAGCACCTTGCCCTCCGATGAAGTGTGCAGAAGATTGGCGTCGATCGAGAACGGCGCCTCGCCGCGCTTGTCCTTCGCGATGGGGATCTGGTGGGCCTCGGCGAATTCGATCAGCCGCGCCCGGGAGGTCAGGTCCCAGTCCCGCCAGGGGGCGATCACGCGAATCGAAGGGTTGAGCGCGTAATAGCCGAGCTCGAAACGGACCTGGTCATTCCCTTTGCCGGTGGCGCCGTGGCAGACAGCGTCAGCGCCCATGGCGGCGGCGATCTCAATTTGGCGTTTTGCGATCAGGGGGCGGGCGATCGCGGTACCCAGCAGATAGACACCCTCATAGACCGTGTTGGCGCGGAACATCGGGAACACATAGTCCCGGACAAAGGTCTCCCGCAGATCCTCCACGAAGATCTGGGAGACGCCCATCATTTCGGCCTTGCGCCGCGCCGGCTCCAATTCCTCCCCCTGACCCAGATCGGCGGTGAAGGTGACCACTTCGCAGCCATAGGTCGTCTGCAGCCATTTCAGAATGATCGAGGTGTCCAGACCGCCGGAATAGGCGAGCACCACTTTGCGAGGCTTGTTTTCGGTCGAAGGGGACATGGCGGGGCTTCCGGGCAGGGATCGTGGCGTGCGCCTGCGAAACGCGTTGCATTGCGCATTGCGTCATGGGGCGGAGCGCCGGATGCGGACCGTTCAAAGGAACGGATACTGGCTTTCGTAAGGACCGGGGCGTTTCGGCTGATCCGGCTTCTTGTTCGACGAGGGTTGCGCCGGCTCCGGCGGGGGGGCGGGCGGCGGTCCCGGAGGGGGGCCGGGCGGTGGTCCCGGCGGGGTGCGTCCGGGCAACATCCCGCCATACATCATGGGCCGAACCCGGATGAGCCAAACGATGAACAGCACCAATGCCCCGGACAGGCCGGCCGTGACCGTCAGGCCAAGCATGCTGACATCGCTGTCACCGGAGCTGTAACGCGAACTGCGGGCGCCATTGACCGACAGCCACGCGAAGACCGACCCGAAAAACCCGAAAATACCCCAGGCTATGAGGCCGGCGACGCTGTAGCTCGCGCCGTCCATGCGCCGGATCCCCTGGAGCGTGAAATGGGCGGCGATGGTCGGTACGGCTCCGGCGGCCATGGTCGCCGCCAGGAACACCGGCGAGAGCATCATCATGATCATGACGGCCGAGGCAAAGCTGTTGAACCGGTCCATCGCGCTGAAGGATAGGAAAAAGCCGATCATCACGATGGGCAGAGCTCCGGCGCAGCCCCAGAAATAGGCAAAAATCCAGCGCAGGAATCCATTCTGGTCCGGATACTGCATACCACCTCCGGGCGGCATTGGCGGATAGCCGCCCGGACCAGGATGTTGGGGCGGATAGCCCGGATGGCCATAGCCTGGAGGGTAGCCGCCTTGCGGGGGATACTGACCCGGCTGCGGGGGATATTGGCCGCTCGGATATTGGCCAGGGGGATAGGTTGGCTGCTGTCCCGGCGGGTAGGGCCCTTGGGCGTAAGAACCGTAGCCGTTGCCCGCACTATGGGGATCGTGGTCCTGGCGATAGGGCTGACCGCCTTGGGCAACGCCCTGGTGATGGGCACCATCCGCCGCGTAGACGACCTGACCATAGGGGTTCTGGACCATCTGTTCCTGGCCGAATCCCTGCCGATCGCCCCGATAGGGTGCGTTCTGGGCCGATGAAGGATGTTGGGCGTAACCCTGGTGCATGGTGCCGGCGTGATGGCCTCCACCGCCCGCATAGTCCGGATCGGAATAGGCCTGGCCCCAATGGGCCGGATGCTGTTGCGTCGGCATCGGCATCGGCATCGGCATCAGTTGGGGTTGGGGCTGGGTGCCTTGGCTCCCATCCGGATAGAACGCATAGGGGTTGTAGTTGGGCTCCGCGACAGGGCCCTGACCGACCGCATGGGGCGGACCTGCCGTGTAAGTGTGGGGCGGGTAGTCCGTTTGGTGCGGGGACCCGGCATAGGCCTGCGCCACATAGGGCTGACCATTGGGGCCGTAAAACAGCGAGTGGTCCCCGCCGGCCACAGCCATTTGGTAGGCCATTTGCGGGTGTGGCGCAGGGGGATAGGGCCCCTGCGGATATGCTCCGAGAGGCGCAATGGCCTGGGTCTGGTGCCGGGGAACGACTCCCAGCGACCCATATGGCGAGTCGAACCACTGCATTGCGCACAAAACCGCCGTTAAGCCCACTGTCTCAAACTGGGAGAATAACGCATTCTCAGTTTTGTGTCTGTCTCCAAAACAGCACGAAAGCCAACGCGTTCGTAGAGTGCACTGGCGCGATTGAGTCGATGCACAGTCAACTCTAGAGGGATGCCATTCGCGTCGGCCTCGCCCGTCAGCGCCGCCAGCAACCGGGAGCCGATGCCGCGATTGCGCCATTGCGGAGCCAAAACCGCGTAAAGCAGGACGCGCCCGCCGGGGATCCCGGCGACGCTCCAGAGCCCCGCGACCGATCCATCCTGCCCGCAGGCGCGCAGCACAAGATCTCGTCCAGGCGTGAAGCTGCGACGAAACATCCGACGTTCACGGGCCCTGTCCCACTGGCCGGCGGGCCCAAGAAGCGGCGCGAAGCTCTCATCGATCAGGGTGAACAGGGCCTCAAAGTCCGCGCTCCGGGCCGGCTCGAGCGCGAGGCCAGCCGGAAGGGAGACGTCAGGCGCCATGGCCCTCGCGAGCCCGTCTTTCAGAAGCGCGCAGTTTCCGGCTTTCCGATTTGAGCTGTCCACAGGCGGCGAGAATGTCCCGCCCGCGCGGCGTGCGCACCGGGCTCGCATAGCCCGCCCGGTTCACGATATCGGCAAACCGTTCGATCCGTTCCCAGTCGGAGCATTCATAGGGGGATCCGGGCCAGGGGTTGAACGGAATGAGATTGATCTTGGCCGGGATGCCGGCGATCAAGCGCACCAGATCCCGCGCATCCGCATCCGAATCATTCATGTCGCGCAGCATCACATACTCGAACGTGATGCGCTTGGCATTGGACAGGCCCGGATAGGCGCGGCACGCGTCGAGAAGCTCGGCAATGGGATATTTCTTGTTCAGCGGCACGATCTCGTTGCGCAGGTCGTCACGCACCGCATGGAGCGAGATGGCCAGCATCACGCCGATCTCAGCGCCGGCTCGGGGGATCAGGGGCACCACACCGGCCGTGGACAGGGTGATCCGCCGCTTGGAAAGCGAAATTCCCTCATTGTCCGAAGCGATCAGCAGGGATTCCTTGACCGCATCGAAATTATAGAGGGGCTCGCCCATTCCCATCATGACGATATTCGTCATGGCCCGTTCGGTCGCCGGTTTGCCCCCTTCATCCGGCCACTCCCCCAAGGCATCACGAGCCACGAGCACCTGTCCGAGAATTTCCGTGGACGTCAGATTGCGCACAAGAGGCTGGGTGCCGGTGTGGCAGAAACGGCAGGTCAGGGTGCATCCCACCTGGCTCGAGACGCACAAGGTTCCGCGGTCATCATCGGGGATAAAGACGGTCTCGACCTCCACGCCGGGGGCGCTTCTCAAAAGCCATTTGCGGGTGCCGTCCTGGGAGATCTGGGCATCGACGACTTCGGGGCGCTTGATTTCGAACCGGTCGTCCAACGCCTGGCGCAGTCCCTTTGACAGGTTGGACATGCGCTCGAAGTCCGCGGCGCCGCGCACGTAAAGCCAGTTCCAGACTTGGCGGACCCTCATGGCCCGCTGCGTGTCCGGGATATCAAGATCGCCCAAGGCCGCCATCAGGGCCTCACGGCCCAGGCCAATGAGATTGCGTTTTCCGGGCGCGGCAGGCGCGCCAGCGCGTGGGTCGATCGGCGCGGGATCGATGCGTCCTCGGAAGGTGAGCGGCGTGACGCCGCCCCCGCCGTCGGTCCCGGGCTGAACCGGCCCGGCACCCGGGGACGACGGCGTTATCGGCATTGCTCGTCGATTCGCTTGAGCGCCGCGGTGAAACCCAGCAGCGAATACGTGTCCGTGGAAATCGTCCCGCTGGACGAGCGGCCCGTGACGACCATGGTCGTCCCGCGGCGCATGGCCGAGATCAGCCGCTCTTCAGTGTCCGCGTCCGGCGCCCAGGCGCGTTCCTCGTAAATGTCCTTGTTCTCCGGATCGAGAACCATCTCGAACTGGTCTGACCCGATGCGCACCGACGGTTCACTGTTGCGCGCGAACGGGTAGCCGATGATCACGCTGGGTTGGCCGAAAATCTCCTTGCTCGGCCAATGGGACAGCAGGAAATGCACATCGCCCCGATTGCGTCCGGTGCGCGACAGGCGCTTTTCGGTGGGGTCGGACACGATGAAACACAAGGTCTCGCCGTTCTCTTGGGACTGATAAGCGGTCCACGCTTTGTAGGTGCCGAGAACCTTGGGGGCATCCTGGGCCCGGGCCGGGGTCGGCGGCACCAGCGTGGCGAGGGCACACAGGACCCCCAATACGAGGGCGGCAGCGGGGATGCCGCGGGGGTCCAGGGGACGGAAAAGTCGGATGGTCAAGCTGGAAATCATCATTGGCTCTTGTTCGTCCTGGGCTGTCGAGGGTTGCAGGTCCTCATGGCTCGCCGCGTTCGATCGTCCGATACGGGTCGCATACCGGGGCCGGATGCGTGGGACCGGTCCGATTGAACCAGGCCGATCGATTCGCCGGGCGAACCACCGGAAAATCATGCCCGGCGGTTCGGGCCGACAAAAGGGCAAACGGTCACTGGACGACCCCGCCGGCGATCGGGCTGGTCGTGTTGCGCTGCCCGGAATCCTGTGCAAGCCCCCTTTTGCATTCCTGACCACCAAGCGGCGCCGGTGACCCCTTGATGATGCCAGATGTGGATGAACCGCTCGGCGGGGGCAAGGCCAAGGGCCGGCTTTATATATTCACGCCGAAAAAACAGTATCGGAGCGGCTCAGTGATCCGCCGGTTGGCGCGCGCGCCGGTCCGACCATGCCCCAACACGGCCCAAGGCATCGGTAGAGCCCACCCGCTGTCCCATATGCCACCCTTACCCATGCGCTACTGTAGCGCGTGTCCACCAAGCGTCGCGGCCTGCAAGGCGGCCCTCCCAGGCCTTTCGGGTGTGATTTACATTGGAAGCCCGTGCTGTAACAGTGGGGTGGTTTTGGCCCCTCCCCATAACGTTGCATCACACCGTGAGCCGACCGGAATCCAACATTACGAAAAAAATTACGCGGGAGCAGATGGCCGACTGGCTGGAAGCGGTGGCGCGGGAGCGGAGCCGCGCTGCCTTCTCCTCGATCTTCGACTATTTCGCGCCGCGCCTGAAGGGCTACCTCATCAATCTCGGGTCGGACAGCGCGTCGGCGGAAGAGATCGTCCAGGACGTCATGCTGACGGTCTGGCGGAAGGCGGAACAGTTCGACCGGCGCCAAGCGTCGGCCTCCACTTGGCTGTTCACAATCGCCCGCAACCGGCGAATCGACATTTTGCGGCGGGAGCGTAATCCGGCGTTCGACCCCGAGGACCCCATGTTCGTCCCGGATCCGGAACCAGCGCCGGACGATGCGGTGCTGGCAGGCCAGCGCCAAGAGCGGTTGCACGCGGCCATCACGGTCCTGCCGAAAGAACAGCGCGATCTTTTGTATCTCGCCTTTTTCAACGGATTGTCACACCGCGATATCGCCAAGCATACGGGTATTGCGCTCGGTACCGTCAAGTCCAGGTTGCGTCTTGCGTTCTCGCGCTTGAAACATTCGTTGGACGGCGACGTCTGACCACCTGGACGAACGATCTATTGAAAAAAATACTGTGTCATGAGGTGCCACCCTACCCCACCCTGATGAGAGCGTTAGTTTGTAATCCATGACACAGCCCCTGCACCATCCCGATCCCGAGATGCTCCTCGCCTTTGCGACCGGGGCACTGGATCCCGCCTTGTCCCTGGTCATCGAGACGCATGCTGCGCTTTGTCCGCAGTGCCGCAAGGACCTCGACACTTACGATGCCATCGGCGGCGCGATGCTCGACGCCGCGGATCCGGTTGACCTCTCCGACGGCTTGGCGGCGCGGGTCATGGCGCAGCTTGAGGGCGTGCTGCCCGCCTTTGCGGATATGGCAGCGGGCGAGGATGCGCCTATCGATTTTGGGGCACCCTCCGATCCCGATCTCGACGATTTGCCTGAAGCGCTCAAAGGAATAGCCCGTGAGGCATTCCAACAGCAGGGTTGGAAGAAGACCGCGAAAGGCCTCCATATCTTAGACCTGTGCGGTGATTTGGATGGGCCGGATATTCATATCTTCCGCTTGCAACCGGGCGCATCGGCACCACGCCATACCCATCGCGGGCAGGAGTGCACCCTCGTTCTGAAGGGAGCGTTCCGTGACGAGGTCGGCCGCTACGGTCCCGGCGATATCGCCATGGGCTCGCCTGACCTGACCCACCGGCCCGTCGCGGAGGAAGACGGTACGTGTCTCGCTCTGTCCGTGACAACGGCACCGGTTCAACTCACTGGCGTCATGGGTGTCATTCAGCGGGCGCTGGGTCAATAACCCCTGGCTCAGCGGATGCATTGTCGCGCCGGATCCGCTCATTGATGAGATGGCTCTGTACCTGTGACCCGTGAAGGGCAGGCCCATGGTCGTGCGGGCCCCCGGGCATCAACGGGCGGGGGGCATTGCGTCCCTGGCTCACCAGCCGATCATACATGACGATCGCGCCGGCGATGCCCACATTGACGCAAAACCGGGTCGGTATGCGGATGACGTGATCGGCACGATCCAGCATCACGTCCGACACATTGCCGCGCTCCCGTCCAAGCACATAGGCGGCGGCGTTGGGGTGGCGGAAGCTCGGAAGGCTTACCGCATCATCCAGCAGTTCGACGGCAACCAGCGCGCAGCCCTTCGGCAGGGCCATATCCACCACCCGGTCCCACTCGTAATACGGGATGTGGCCGCGCATGGCGTCGGATGTGTCGGCTTTCGCGGCCTCGCGGGCCTTGAAATGGGCATCGACGGAAAAGACGAAACTGGCGCCGAAGGCATGGGCGGTCCTGAAAAGATTGCCGACATTAAAAGCCTTGCTGATACCCTCCACGCCGATGCCAAAATAGCCGCGCACGCCCGAATTCCTTTTCAAAGTCCACTGCATAGGGATGAGCCGGACCGGGGAGCCCGCGGGGTCTACCAGGTCCCGGACCAGGGGCGACACGGTTCATGGAGATGCGGTCCATGTCAAATCCACCCCTGGTCGAGGTCTGGCGGGACGGTCTGATCGAAAGCGTGCATCGGGGCAGCTATGCCGTCATGGACAGTGAAGGGCAGGTGCTTGCTGCAGCGGGTGATATCGACCGCCCGATGTTTCCGCGATCAGCCTACAAGATTTTCCAGTCCCTCGATCTCATCGAGAGCGGGGCCGCCGATGGGGCCGCTCTGACGGACGCTGAACTCGCCATAGCCGCGGCCTCTCACTGGGGCGCCGATCTCCATGTGGGCACCGTCAGGGCATGGCTCAAGCGCTTGCGACTGCCTGAGGCGGCCTTGGCCTGCGGGGCCCAGGAGCCCCTCGACCCGGCGGAACTGGCCCGCCTTCACAGGCGCCGGCGAAAACCCACCCAGCTCCACAATAACTGCTCCGGCAAACATGCC
Source organism: Alphaproteobacteria bacterium (assembly GCA_050331455.1). Lineage (GTDB taxonomy): Bacteria > Pseudomonadota > Alphaproteobacteria > JAJFIK01 > JAJFIK01 > CAYUYV01. The sequence goes on along the minus strand of JBHJGV010000015.1, from coordinate 60,317 downwards.
GGGTTCCTGACCCTCGCCCGTCATCTGGATCTGTCCCTTTGGGGGTATACGGAGGCGGGCCATCCGTTGCAGAAACGGATCACGGCCACCATTGCGGATCTGTGCGATCAGGATCCCCACGCCCTCGCCGTGGCGGTCGACGGCTGTTCCGCGCCCAATCTCGGAATGCCTTTGCGCGCCTTCGGCCTCGGCGTCGCCCGATGCGCCGCCCGCCGCGGCGTGAGCGCCGGCCGGGCGCAGGCGCTGGAGCGCCAGTTCGCCGCCCAGGCGGCCCATCCGGTGATGCTGTCGGGGCTCGGCGGCCTCGACACGGCCCTGATCGCGGCCGGCAAGGGCCGGTTCGTCACCAAGACCGGTGCGGAAGGCGTCTATTCGGCCTTTATGGTGGAGCTTGGCCTCGGTGTTGTCCTCAAGATCGACGATGGCGCGACCCGGGCCGCCCAGAGCGCGATCTGCGAGATCCTGGTCCGCCTGGGCGTGCTCGACCCGGCCTGTGCCGGCATTCAATCGGCCCATCGGCCGGTGCTGCGCAATTGGCGCGGCCTCGATACCGGACGGATGCGCCCGGTTTCCGACGCATTCGCGGCCCTATCTGCTCCGTGATCGGCCATGCCGGTGCCCGCGCATTGGCCTTCACCTTTGTATTCTGCCCATTTGAAGCGATTGATCCGATGACAGATGACACCGTGCTGCGCCGGCCGAGGACCTGCCGGCTGGGTCTCGTTCTTGGCAGCGGCGCCGCCCGGGGCTGGGCCCATATCGGCGTGATCGAGGCCCTGCGCGACCTCGGTTTCAAGCCGGACGTCATCGCCGGCTGCTCGATCGGAGCCCTGGTCGGGGCCGCCTACGCCGCTGGCCGGCTCGATGCGCTCAAGCAATTCGCGCTCAGCCTCGATACCTTCAAGATCATCCGGTATTTCGACGTCAATCTGGGCGGCGGCGGGTTCATCGCCGGCCAGAATCTCGCCCGTTTGTATGCGGATCTTCTCGGCGAGGCCGGCATCGAGGATCTGCCCATGCCCTTCGGCGTCGTGGCCACGGATATCACGCGGGGCCGGGAGATCTGGCTGCGCGATGGCCCGCTTGCCCCGTCCATCTGCGCCACAACCGCCATTCCCGGCCTGGTGCAGCCCGTACGCCTGCGCGGGCGTTGGCTCGCCGACGGGGCCCTGGTCAATCCCGTACCGGTCTCCCTCGCCCAGGCGGACGAGGCGGATCTCGTGCTGGCGGTTAATCTGAACGCCGATGTATTTCGGGCCCAATCCCTGACGCCCCCTTTGGGAATTGACCCGGCCGATACCGTGCCCGACGATTCTATGCCCTGGACCTGGCTCGACGATCTCGCCAACCGCTTGCCGCCCAACACAAAACGATCGGCCGGACGCTTCATGCGTTCCATGCTCGACCCCGGCGACCGGGGTCCCCAGCGCCTTGAGGTGATCAACAATGCGCTCGCCATCATGAGCGACCGCATCACCAAATCCCGCGCCGTGGGCGAGCCGCCCGACGTCATGCTGAACCCGCCCCTTGCCCATATCGGCGTCCTGCAATTCGACAAAGCCGCGGAGGCCATCGCCATTGGCCGGCGCAGCGTGATGCAGATGCGTGAAGTGATTTGTGAAGCCTTCGGTCTTCCCATGCCGGACGGCGGGACCTCTGGCGGTTCGGAGCAAGACGCCGCGGCCGGGCACCACCGGGCCCGGGTTCGCCGTGACGGTCCGGGCGTGTGAGAGCCCTCAAGCCCCTGGCCCTGACGCCGCGGCCCGTGCCAGACTGCGGGAAAAGGGCGCGCGCGCCTTTGAAGACACGGCATCTTGAGGAGGAAAAGCCCATGCGGGCAGTGCTTTGCAAGGAATACGGACGTCCCGAATCCCTCGTGATCGAAGAGGTCGCGGCGCCCAACCCCGGCGAGGGCGAAGTGGCGCTCGACGTCAAGGCGTGCGGGGTCAATTTTCCCGATATTTTGATCATTCAGAACAAGTATCAGTTCAAGCCGGAGCTGCCCTTTTCCCCCGGCGGCGAGGTGGCGGGCGTGGTCTCCGCCGTGGGCCCCGGCGTGACACGCGTGAAGCCCGGTGACCGGGTGATCGGCTCCACGGGCTGGGGCGGATTTGCCGAGAAGGTCGTCGTGAAGGAAACGTCGGCGATCCCCATTCCGGATGTCATGCCCATGACCGAGGCCTCGGCCTTCATCCTCACCTACGGCACCTCCCATTACGCCCTGAAGGACCGGGCCAAGATCCAGCCGGGGGAGAATCTCCTGGTGCTCGGCGCGGCCGGCGGCGTGGGTCTTGCGGCCGTCGAACTCGGCAAGGTGATGGGCGCGCGGGTGATCGCTGCGGCCTCTTCGGAGGACAAGCTTGCCACCTGCCGGGCCCATGGCGCCGATGAGGGCATCCTTTACCCCTCCGGTATTCTCGACAAAGGCCAGCAGAAGACCCTGTCCGAGCAGATCAAGGCCGCCACCGGCGACAAGGGCGCCGATGTGGTCTATGACCCGGTCGGGGGCTCCTATGCCGAGCCGGCGATCCGGGCCACCAACTGGGACGGGCGCTTCCTGGTGATCGGCTTTGCCGCCGGCGATATTCCGCGCATTCCGCTGAACCTCACCCTGCTGAAGAGTTGCCAGATCGTGGGCGTGTTCTGGGGCGCCTTCGTTTCCCGGGATCCGGCCCGCAACAAGGAGCATGTGGCGGAGCTGATGCGGTGGTATGCAGAGGGCAAGATCAAGCCGCATGTGTCCTCCGTACACCCCTTCGAGAACTATGCCGATGCCCTGAACGAGCTGATGGAGCGCCGGGCCCAGGGCAAGGTCGTTCTCGAGGTTGCCAAGGAATGACCCTGGTCAGCGTCCAGGCAAGCGTGCCCAAAGGCGAGGTGGCGGGCTATGTGGCGCCTGCCTTCCGCCCTGTGTTCGAGACCTTCGTGCGCAATTTCGAGGCCCATGGCGAAGTCGGTGCCGCTCTTTGCGTAATCCATGAGGGCGAGGTCGTGGCCGATCTGTGGGGTGGCAGCGCCGACCCCAAGGCGGAGCGGCCCTGGGCCCAGGACACTGTGGTGAACATCTTTTCCTGCACCAAGGCGGTGTTGGCCGTGATCGCCCACCGCCTGGCGGAGCAGGGAAAGCTCGACCTCGACGCGCCGGTCACGGATCTGTGGCCCGACTATGGCGTGCACGGAAAAGAGCGCACCACGACCCGCATGATGCTCGACCACACCGCCGGCGTCCCGGCCCTGCGCGAGCCCGTGAAGGACGGCGGTTTCCTGGACTGGGACTATGCCACGGGCCGGATCGCCGCCGAGGCGCCCTTTTTTGAGCCCGGAACCCGTAGTTCCTATCACGGTCTCACCTATGCCTGGACCGTGGGGGAAATGATCCGGCGGGCCGACGGGCGCATGGCAGGCCGCATTTTCGCCGAGGATATTGCCGCGCCCCTCGGTCTCGATTTCTGGATCGGCCTGCCCGAAGCCGTGGAGGACCGGGTGGCTCGGGTGCTCCGGCCCCGGCTCGATCCCGATGCGCCGGCCACGGGCTTCATGCGGGCGCTCCAGGACCGACAATCCATCTCGGCCCTGTTTTTCCTGAATGACGGCGGCTTCAACCCGAACAAGCGCGAATACCGGGCCGTGGAGATCGGTTCGGCCAACGGCGTCGCCGATGCGCGCTCGCTGGCCCGCTTCTACATGCCGCTCAGCCTGGGCGGGACCGGAGGCGGGGTCAGCCTTCTGGGGCCGGATTATCTGGCGCGCCTGGCCCAGGTCTCTAATGCCAGCCATGAGGATGCGACCCTGCGTCTGCCCATGCGCTTCGGCGGCGGGGTGATGCGCAGCATCGACAACCGGCGCCTCACGGATCCGCCGGCCCCGAGCCTTATCATCGGTGAGAATGCCTTCGGCCATGGCGGCGCCGGCGGTTCGATCGGCTTTGCGGATCCCTCCGCAGGCCTTGCTTTCGGATACATCATGAACCAGATGGGCCAAGGCCAGTTGTTGAACAGCCGGGGGCAGAGCCTCGTGGACTCCGCCTATTCCGTTCTCGGTTTCCGAAGCAACGACTCCGGCGCTTGGATCCGCTGACCGACCGGCGCCCCTCTCGCGCCTGCGTTCCCGTTCGCAGGGGACCAGACCAGACAAGGAGAATGGCCATGCATTCAGGGACCATGTTCGGCCCATGCCTCGCCGGTATCATCATCGCCCTCACCTGCGCGGCGCCGGCCGCTGCCCACCGGATGGCCGAGGAGGCGAAGGCGGAGGAAGCCGCCGCCCAGCAGGACCGCTTCGCCGCTGTCCAGATCAAGTCCCAGGCGCTGACCGGCGGCATCCACATGCTCACGGGCCAGGGCGGCAATATCGGCGTGCTGACCGGCCCGGACGGCGTGTTCATGATCGATGATCAGTATGCGCCTTTGTCCGAGAAGATCCTCGCGGCCGTGGCAAAGCTCGACGATGGTCCGCTGCGGTATGTGGCCAACACTCACTGGCATTTCGACCACACGGGCGGCAACGAGAACATGGCCGGTGCCGGCGCCGCCCTGGTCGCCCACGATAATGTCCGCTCCCGGATGGCGGCGGGCACTCTGATCGAAGCCTATGGCCGCAATGTGCCGCCGGCGCCGCCGCGAGCTCTTCCGGTGATCACCTATTCTGAAGACATGACTGTTTACCTGAATGGTCAGACGATCCGCCTTGTGCATGTGCCCTCGGCACATACGGACGGCGATACGATCATCCATTTCCCCGATGCCGACGTCATTCATATGGGCGACACGTTCTTCAACGGCTTTTATCCGTTCATCGATCTGTCCTCCGGCGGCAACATCAACGGCATGATCGCGGCCCATGATATGGTTCTGGCCATGGCTGGTCCGGACACCAAGATCATCCCCGGCCACGGTCCGCTGGCGGACAAAGCAGCGCTTGCCCGCGCCCGCGCTGTCCTTGACACCGTGCGCACCCGCGTGATGGCCGAGGCGCGCAAGGGAAAGTCGCTCGAAGAGATCAAGGCCATGGACCTGATGGCCGACTACAACGAGGCGTGGGCGGCGTTCATCAATGGGGACCAGATCGTGACCTTCGCGTTCCAGTCTTTGATGAAGAAGGTGTCCGAGTAGGACGGGCGGCAGTGTCCACGGGGCCGGTTCTGCGGATATCGCCGGCAAAGCGGACGGGCAAAAGATGAAAGGAGTGCCCCGCCCGGCGGGGCAAAGGATGAGGGACGAGAAAACGACCCAGGCGGACCATCCGCACCATGTTGAAGCAGCGGTGCCCGAGGCCCATGGGATATCGCGGGCGCTCGGTCTCGGTGGGCGCGCCAGCGGGTTCTGGGCGGGCCTTTCGCCCACGTCCCAGGGCGCCCTGTGGCTTCTGGCATCGGCCTTTCTTTTTACCGTGATGCAGGTGCTGGTGAAATTCCTGGGCAACCGGCTCCACCCACTCGAAGTCGCTTTTTTCCGATCCGTGCTCGGATTTGTCTTCATCCTTCCCTTCGTGCTGTGGAAATCGGGGCTCGCCGGTTTTCACACCATACGGCCGGGCCTGCATCTGGTCCGGGGGATCGCCGGATCCTGCGCCATGATGGGCAATTTCTACGCCATCGCCAATTTGCCCCTGGCCGATGCGACGACCATCAGTTTCTCGCGCGCCCTGTTCGTGGTGCCGCTCGCCATGCTCATTCTGTCGGAGGTGGTGGGGCCGCGCCGGCTCATCGCAACCCTTGTGGGTTTTGTCGGTGTACTGATTGTCATGCGGCCGACCGGCAGTTTCGAGCCGGCGGCCCTGGTTGGGCTCGGCGGCGCAGCGTCCCTCGCGCTCGGCGTCACCTGCGTGAAGGTGCTGTCGCGTACGGACAGTGCACTTTCGCTGCTGCTCTATTCGGCGATCATCGGATCGGTCCTGACAGCGATCCCGACCTTTTTTCTATGGACGACACCCACCTGGAGCGAGGCGGTCCTGATCGTCGTGATGGGGGGGGTGGGCGTCGTGGCCCATAACTGCTTTATCCGGGCCTATTCCATGGCCGATGCCACGGCACTGGCGCCCCTCGATTACACGCGGATCCTGTTTGCCGCCGTGTTCGGTTTCTTCCTGTTCGCCAATGTCCCGGACATCTGGACCATCACCGGCGCCCTGATCATCGTCGCCTCCACCCTCTACATCACCATCCGCGAGGCGCGGGCGAAGGGGTAGGGATCCCCTGCCACGCTGTGGCTTGCGCCGGTGCATCCTTGGCCCCGCACGGCGCCTCACCTAACGGCCTGGTCCCCCATCCCCCGGTCGTCGCCGTCCGGGCCGCGTCCGAGCATCTCGCGGGCCCTTGACCGGTGGGCGGGCGTGATGGCGTCCGCGCCCATCTTCAAGGCGGTGGCCAGAACGGCTGCATCGTCGGTAAAGCCGAGGCCGGGGATGATGTCGGGCAGGAAATCGATGGGTAGGACGAAATAGGCCAGTGCCGTCAGCAGGATCGCCTTGACGCGCCAGGACGTGGCCGGATCGAAGGCGCAAACATAGGCCGCCACCAGATCCTCCGCGAAGGGAATACGCCCCATCAGCCGGCGCAGCTTGGTCCAAAACCCGTTCCGCACGATTCTCTCGTTCCGCTCCACCGTGGCGGGCAGGTTGACCCGCGGGTCCGTCAGGTCCCCGAGCCGCGGACGATCCGCAGAGCCCCCCTCGCCATTTTCTTCAGACCTGCCCATGATAAATCTCTGATGTCTGGCCCCCATCGCCGCATGCGGCGGGGCGGGGGGCGAAAGAATAACGGCCGTACACTTGAAAGGGACACGTCATGGATCTCAGCACCTCTATCACCGCCGTCATTACGGGAGGCGCTTCGGGCCTCGGCGAGGCGACGGCCCGCGAACTCGCCAGCAGGGGCGTTCGTGTGGCCCTGTTCGACCTCAACGAGGAAAAGGGCGAAGCCGTTGCAAGAGAATTGGGCGGTGTGTTCTGCAAGGTCAATGTGGCCGAGGACGACAGTGTCGTGGCCGGCTTTGAAAAGTCCCGTGCCGCCCTGGGACAGGAGCGGATCCTGATCAACTGCGCCGGCATCGGCATCGCCGTGAAGACCGCGTCCCGGGACAAGAAATCCGGTGAGATCAAACCCCACCCGCTGGACCAGTTCAATTTCGTCATCCAGGTGAACCTGCTCGGGACCTTCCGCTGCATCGCCCACGCGACCGCCGGCATGCTGACCCTCGATCCGGTCACCGCGGACGGCGAACGCGGTGTTGTGGTCAACACCGCCTCCGTCGCGGCCCAGGACGGCCAGATCGGCCAGGCGGCCTATTCGGCCTCCAAGGGCGGCATTGTGGGCATGACCCTGCCCATCGCGCGGGACCTCAGCCGGGAGGGCATCCGAGTGAACACAATCCTGCCGGGGCTGTTCAACACGCCCCTGCTCCAGGGCGCGCCGGACCATGTGAAACAGGCCCTCGGCGCCCAGGTGCCGTTCCCGGCCCGCCTCGGCGAGCCCCACGAATACGCCCAGCTCGCCCGCCATATCTGCGAAAACGGCATGCTGAACGGCGAAAGCATCCGCCTCGACGGTGCCATCCGCATGGCACCGCGTTGAGCGCGTCCGCCCCGGTCAGGCCATGGCGTCCATGGCCTTGGCCATCTTGATGTCGAGTTCGCTCAAGCCGCCCACGTCATGGGTCGACAGGGTCACCTCGACGGTCTTGTAGACATTGAACCATTCGGGATGGTGGTCCATTTTCTCGGCCACCATCGCGATGCGGGTCATGAAGCCGAAGGCCTCGTTGAAGTTCTTGAACGTAAAGGTCTTCTTGATGGCGTCCCGCCCGTCCACGGGGGTCCAGCCGTCAAGCCCTGCCAGAACATCCGCGCGTTCGGCGTCGGTCAGTTTCGTTGCCATGGATCCGTCCTTTTCACCATTAAGTGACGGCTCGGACATAGAGCCTTTGCCCGGCGACGCCAAGGGTGCTATGCGGCGCGACGGTTGGGGTGATCCCCGGTCGGGCCGGCGGTCTTATGGAGTGTGTAATGAGTGAGCGTGGATGGCGCGAATGGCTGGCGCCGGATCTCAGCGATATGGAAGATCTGGCCGAGGAAATGTTCCTGACCCTGCCGAAAGCCTTCCGGGAACGGTGCGGCAATCTTGTGATCCAGGTCGAGGATTTTCCCGGCGAGGACACGATCAATGACATGGACCTGGAAAGCCCTTATGACCTTCTGGGCCTTTACCACGGTGTCGACCTGACCCAGAAAAGCGTCCAGGACAGTGGTGGGACGCCGGACATGGTGTTCCTGTTCCGCCGACCGATCCTCGATCTGTGGGCGGAAGGGGAGGAGACCCTCGGGGGCCTTGTCACCCATGTGCTCATCCATGAGATCGGCCACCATTTCGGCCTGTCTGATGCGGAAATGGAAGCCATAGAGGACGCCGCTGCAGACGCGGCCTGACGTCCTCGACGTCCTGCACGGATCATGCGTCGGCGTTGTTGCTGGCCCCTATGCCGCGCCGCCGAGCGTGCCGCCCTCGTCCTCCATGCCCACAAAGCCGCCGGCCTGGATGCTCCACAGATGCGCATAGGCGCCGCCCCGGGCCACCAGGTCCTCATGGCTGCCCTGCTCGATGATCTCGCCGTGCTCCAGCAGGATGATCCGGTCAAGGCCGGTGATCGTGGACAGGCGATGGGCGATGGCGATGACGGTGCGCCCCTGCATCAGGTTGAACAGGGCTTGTTGGATCATCTGTTCCGCCTCCGAATCGAGGGCGGATGTTGCCTCATCCAGCACAAGAATGCGGGCATCCTTCATGAAGGCCCGGGCGATGGCCACCCGCTGACGCTCCCCGCCGGACAGCTTGATGCCCTGCTCGCCGACCATCGTGTCGTAGGACGTGCGCCGCCGGGTGATGAATTCATCCGCATGGGATAGATGGGCGGCATGCTCCACGGTGGCCATGTCCGCGTCGGGCTGGGCATAGCGGATATTGTCGCGGATGGAGCGGTGGAAGATGCCCGGCACCTGGGGCACTTCGGCCACGGCCTCATTGACGGAATCCCAGGTCACATCCCGCACGTCCTGGCCGTCAATCAGGATACGGCCCTGCTGGGGATCGAACTGGCGGCGCAACAGTTTGACGAGCGTGCTCTTGCCGGCGCCCGACCGGCCGACGAGACCAACCTTCTCGCCCGGTGCGATGTCGAGATTCAGATTGCGGAACACCGGCGTGCCGTCCCGGTGGGCAAAACCGACATTCTCGAACCGGATGGCGCCCTCGGTCACGCGCAGCGGCTTCGCGCCTGGTTTTTCCCTGATTTCCTGGGGCTCGTTGATCACTTCGAGGGACTCCGCCAGATTGCCGTAATATTCGAAGAAATCGAGGATCTGGAAGGAGATCTGGCGCAGGGCCCGGCTGATCAGGGTGACCAGCACGAAAACCATGGTAAAGGCGCCGATGGACATGGCGCCCAGCAGGACTTCGCGGATCGACAGGCCGATCAGGGCGATATTCAGCACCCACATGGCAATGCTCTGGGTGCCCCGCATGATGGTCAGGTACCAGCGGAAGGTCATGGAGCCAACCATCTCCCGCATCCAGTAATGGCTGACATAGCTGCGCTCATGGCGGGAACCGGCGAAGGCGCGCACCACGTCATTGTTGCCGATGGAATCGACGATCTTGCCCGACAGGGACGATTTCCGGTTCGCCAGATCCTTTGACAGCACGCTGCAATGGCGGGCAAGGAAGGCCGCCAGGAACAGATAGATCACCGTCCAGACCGCCAGAACGACCGCGAGAAGAGGCGTTTCCAGGGTCAGCAGCACCAGACTGACCGACAGGAGTACCAGAACCTGAGTCAGCTCCCGGACGATCAGCCAGGTGAGGGCATTGATGGCCTGGGCCGCGCTGTGGACCTTCTGGGCAAGCCGGCCGGCGAAATTGTCCTGGAAATAGCGCGGGGCATGGCCCAGCAGATAGCGAAACAGATATTTCTGGCTCAGGGCCCTCATGCGCGGCGACAGATAGATGTCGAGGGCATCATAGGTCCGGAAGAAAAAATCGGTGGCAAGCCACAGTCCGCCCAGGACCAGGAACCAGGTCAGGGCCGTGCCGCTGGCCCCATCGTCGCCTTCGGCGACAAGGCCGAGACTGTCGACAAGGCCGTTCAGGGCATATGGGGTAAAGCTCTCCGCCGTGATGGCCAGGATGACGGCGGCATAAAGCAGCAGGATCCTGCCAGCGAAATGGTTTCGGATCACGAACAAGGCAAATCCGGCCGGCGTTTCGGGCAGATCGTCCGCCGGCTTCAGATCAGTGAAATGCTCCGGCATGGTGGAAGGATCATGCTCCCGCGGCGGATCGGCCGGAATGAATCGTTCATAAAAGCGCAACCAGCGGGGCGGCTCGACGGGAGTGAAGAGCGTGCGCAGCATGGGGTTCTCCCAGATTTGGCGAGGGCCGCGCAGAAAACACCAGCCCGGCAACCCGTTCAACCCTTTTTTACTTTTGCTTTTTTTTGCCCCTAGCGCCTGTCCGGGCAGCACTGTTTTGCGGATCTTTACAAAGGGCCGGTCTGGTACAGGCGAATGCGCAGATCGCCATGGGGCACGGGCGGGCCGGGGACGCGGAAGGGCAGGGCAGTCGCCTTGGCGAGGGCCGGCTCGCTGGTGATGAGCCCGATGCGCCATCCGGCAAACCGTTCCTTCAGGGTGCGTCCCAGGGCTGCATAAAGCGCCTTCAGGGCGTTTGCATCGCCCAGGCGCGCGCCATAGGGGGGGTTGACCACGACAAGGCCGGGCGGGCCATCCGGACGCGGTAGGTCGCTCACCGTGTGCTGATAGAACGCGGTGATCGCGGTGAGGCCGGCGCGGGCGGCGTTGGCCCGGGCCATGGTGACAGCGCCCCGGTCCCGGTCCGATCCGGTCAAGCGGAACGCCGGCGGCGTCCTCGGCACCGCGCTTTTAAGGGCGTCCCAAGCGGCCGCATCGAAACTCGGCAGCTTTTCGAAGGCAAAGGTCCTCGCACGGCCGGGATGAAGGCCGAGGGCCATGTCGGCGGCTTCCAGAATGAACGTGCCGGAGCCGCACATGGGGTCCATGACGGGCTCGGTGCCCCGATAGCCGCACATCCGTAGGAGGAGCGCCGCCAGGGTTTCACGCAGCGGGGCGGGGCCCACGGCCTGCTTGAAGCCGCGCTTGTGCAGCAGGTCGCCGGACGTATCGAGACTGATGGTGCACTGATTGTTCTGGATGCGGACGAGGAGCTTCAGCGGCGCTTCGGGGCCGGTGCGTGCTCCGGCGATGGCGGTGGCGGCCTTGGCGACCCGCTCGGCGGCCGCGCCGGAATGATAGATCCGCGAGCCTTTGCAGACCGCTTCCACCGAGATCGGGATATCTCTTGCAAGCAGGTCGGCCCAGGGCAGGCGCCGCGCCCGCTTGTCGAGCTGCGCCAGATGCTGGGCCGGAAACGCTCCCACACGGACGAGCACGCGGGACGCCCCCCGCAGCATCAGATTGGCTCGCCACACCGCCGGCCAATCCCCTTTGATCGTAATGCCGCCCGGAACACCCTGCGCATCGCCGAACCCCGCCTCCACTGCCTCCTCACGCAGAACCGGCTCGAGCCCCGGAGGCGCCGCGATGAAGATATCGAGGGTTTGGGAGGCGCTCATCATGTCGTTCGCTGGCCAAGGGGCCTGCCCAGGGCGGCTTACCCGGCCAGGGCTTCCAGGATGCGGGTCCAGGAGCGGATGCCCTTGTGGAAGCTCTTGAGTTCGTACTTCTCGTTAGGGCTATGGATCCGGTCGTTTTCGAGGGCGAAGCCGACCATCAGGCTGTCGAGCCCGAGCATTGTCTTGAAAGAGCCGACAATGGGGATGGAGCCGCCGCAGCCGATGGTCACGGCCGGTTTGCCATATTCGTCCTGCAGGGCGCCCAGGCTACGGCGCAGGGGCTCGCTGTCCGTGGCGAGCGACAGGGCCGGATTGGCTCCGTAGGCCTTGAAGCGGGCCTCGCAGTCCGCCGGCAGACGCGCCTCAACGAAGGCACGAAAGGCCTGCCGGATCGCCTGGGGATCCTGCTGACCGACGAGGCGGAAGGAGACTTTCGCGGATGCTTCGGCCGGGATCACGGTCTTGCTGCCTTCCGCGGTGTAGCCGCCCCAGATGCCGTTCACGTCGCAGGCGGGCCGCGCCCAGGTCATCTCCAGCGCGCTGCGCCCCGCTTCTCCGGCGCAGACGTTAAGGCCGATATCCGACAGCATATCCGCGTCCGTACGGCCGAGCCCGTCCCACTGGGCCTTAAGCTCAGACGGCAGGTCCTCGACCCCATCATAAAATCCGGGGATCTGGATGCGGCCATCCGCCCCATGAAGATCGCCGATGATCCGGGAAAGGACATGGATGGGATTGCGCGCTGCGCCGCCGAAAAAGCCGGAATGGAGATCCCGCGATGGGCCCGTGACGGTTACTTCGTCGACCACCATGCCGCGCAAGCTGGTCGTCACGGCCGGTGTGTCGAGGTCCCACATGGCCGTGTCGCAGACCAGGGCGACATCCGCCTGCAGATCATTTTGTGCTTCATCCAAAAAGGGCTCAAGGCTGGGGCTGCCGGTCTCTTCCTCCCCCTCCAGCAGGATGGTTACGTCGACGGGCAGATCCCCTGTCGTAGAAATCCAGGCCCGGCAGGCCTCAATAAAGGTCATGAGCTGACCCTTGTCGTCGGACGCACCGCGACCGACGATCTGCTGCCCGTCCGGACCCTTGACCAGGCGCGGTTCGAAAGCCGGCGCCTCCCACAGCTCGACGGGGTCCGCGGGCTGAACATCGTAGTGACCGTAGAACAGGACGCGTGGACGCGGTTCGGCGCCCTTGCCCGTCCACCGGGCCAGCACCATGGGGTGACCCCGGGTCGGGCGCACCTCGGCCGTGAAGCCCAGGGCGCCCAGTTCCGCCGCCAGCCAGTCCGCCGCGTCCCGCACCTTCGGCGCAAAGGCCGGATCTGTGGACACGCTTTCGATCCGCATGAGCTGGAACAGCCGGTCAAGGCTCGCCTCGAGGCCCGCATCGGCGGCATCAAGCACCCGTGACAGGTCATCGGAGCGGCGTGCAGCGGCGCTGCGGGTGGCGGGTTGGGTCATGGGAGGCTCCTTTGGGCGGCCAAGTCTGGCAAGCGGCCAGGTCTGGCGGGCGGACAGGTTTGGGCGGGAATGGGTTGGCCGAAGGGGCTCAACCCTCCCGGGCGGCAGCGGCGACGGAGCGGGGCGTCCAACTGCAATCCAGCTTGCGCAACAAACCGTCATGGAGGTCGTAGACGAGGCCATGGACTTCCACGTCCTGTCCGCGTGCCCAGGCGTCCTGCAAGATGGGCGTTTCGGCCACCTGGCGCACCTGTGTCTCCACATTGAGTTCGCACAGCCGGTTGAGCCGGGCCTGCCCTTCCAGGCGCCGCAGATCGGCCACATGGCGGTCCATGACATCGCGCACGGGCCGCAGCCAATAGGGCAGCATTCCGTCGCGGATATCGTTGAGGGCCGCCTGGATGCCGCCGCAGCCATAATGGCCGCAGACCAGGATCTGGTTCACCTTCAGCACATCGACCGCATATTGCAGCACCGTGAGGCAGTTCAGGTCGGTCGGGTGGACGATATTCGCCACATTGCGATGGACGAAGATCGCCCCGGGCTCCAGGCCCACGATCACATTCGCCGGCACGCGGCTGTCGGAACAGCCGATCCACAGATAGCGCGGGGTCTGGACCTCAACGAGCCGGTCGAAAAATTGGGGATCCTGGTCCACCCGATCTTTGGCCCAGCGGCGATTGTTTTCTAACAGTGTATTGACCATGCCTTTTGTCCGTTGGCCCTCTTGGCGTGTCGTGCATTATCTTAGTCTTGGGGTTTAGGACGGGCGCAGCGCTTGGTCAATCCGGCGCCCGAGCATGGCTCCCCAAACCGCATCGAGCGCATGCACAAGACCTATGGGGATCAGGGAGGGACAGCGATGAGGCGGATTTTGACGGGTGTGGCGGGTTTGGTCGCCATCGTGCTGGTGTGTGCCGGCGTCTATTTGTGGTCACCCCTGCCAGCCCATCCCGATCCCGCGCCCTATCGCGAGGCGGCCAAGGCTTATGATGTCGAGATCATCCGGGACGCGTGGGGCATTCCCCATGTTTTTGGCGAGCGGGACCGGGACACGGTGTTCGGCCTCGCCTATGCCCATGCCGAAGATGATTTCCAGACCATTCAGGACTCGGTGGCGGCGACCCGCGGCGTGCTCGCCCGCTACAAAGGCGTCGATGCGGCGGCGACGGATTATCTTGTCGCCCTGCTCCAGGTGCGCGAGACGGCGCTCAAAGGCCTCGCCGACGGGCCGAGCGGAGAGGTTTTGAGTGAGGACGCAAAGGCGATCGCCCGGGCCTATGCGGATGGGCTCAATCTCTATGCGGCCGATCATCTCGATGAGACCTGGCGTGGCCTGCTGCCCTTCACGGCGGAAGACCTGATTTCGGGATTCGTGTTGCGCACGCCCCTGTTCTATGGCCTCGACGGTGTCTTTGTGTCCTTGTTCACCGGCCAGGGAGCCCGCGAACTGGCCCGGGCGCCGGGCACGGACGGCTCCAGCCTGACCGTGCAGCCCACGGACATGGCCCCGGAAGGTTCGAACGCCTTCGCCCTCTCTTCGGACCGCTCCACGGATGGCAAGACCCATCTCGTGGTCAATTCCCACCAGCCCCTGGATGGTCCCGTGGCCTGGTATGAGGCGCATTTGGTGAGCAAGGAAGGGCTCGACATTTATGGCGGCCTCTTTCCGGGCACGCCCCTCATTCTCCACGGCTTCAACAGGGATCTGGGCTGGGCGGCCACGGTGAACCGGCCGGACCTTGTGGATGTCTATGCGCTCGTCACCGATCCGAAGCGGGATGATCAGTACAGGCTCGATGGCCAGTGGCTCGATTATGAGGTGCAAGACGCGACCATCGAGATCCGCCTGTTCGGTCCCTTCGCCTTCACGGCCACGCGTCCCGTCAAACGCAGCCGGCATGGCCCGGTGATCGAGACCGACAAGGGCGCCTTTGCCGTACGCTACGCGGGTATGGGCGAGGCGCGCCAGCTCGACCAGTATTTGGGGATCAACAAGGCCTCAACCCGTGCAGAATGGCTTCAGGCCATGGCACGCCAAGCCTTTCCGAGCATAAACTATATCTATGCGGACAAGACCGGCGCCGTCGGGTATCTTCATAACGGTCTGTTTCCGGATCGTCTTGAGGGTTGGGATTGGACCAAGGATCTGCCCGGCGATCGCTCCGACCTGATCTGGCAGGGCTTCAAACCCTTCGATGCGGTGCCGAAACTGTTCGACCCGGTCTCCGGCTTCGTCTTCAACGCCAACAACACGCCCTTTTCCGCCACGGACGGGCCGGATAATCTAAAGCCGGAGGATTTCTCCGCCACCATGGGTCTGCAGACGGGCGAGACCAATCGCAGCCTGCGCATCCAGGAACTCGTGACACCGGATACGGTCCTGAACGGGCCGGCCCTCAGCGCCGTCAAATATGACAAGGGGTTTGCGGAAGGCTCGACCGCGGTGCGCACGGTCCGGGCCATCCTTGCCGAGGACTGGTCGGGCGAGCCGGACCTCGCCGCCGCGGCCCGTCACCTGGCCGACTGGGATTTCCAGACCAACAAGGACAGCACCCATGCGGCCCTCGGTGTCCTGTCCACCCTCTATGCGGTCACCGAGCCGCTGACCGGACGCCCGGCGCCTGCGCCGGCGGACGCGTTCCGAGAAGCGGTGGCGTGGCTGGAGCAGCATCACGGACGCTTCGATCCGTCCTGGGGCGCGGTCAACCGCATCAAGCGCGGCACCATCGACCTGCCCCTGTCCGGCGGTCCGGACATCCTGCGGGCGGCCTATCCGGCGCGGATCCAGGATGACGGGCGGCTCTATATCGCGGCCGGTGACACGCTGGTCATCTTCGTGGAGTGGGACGAGGACGGCACCGTTTCCGCCCGGTCCGTCCACCCCTATGGCAGCGCGACCTTGGATGCCACATCGCCCCATTACGCCGACCAGACGCCGTTGTTCGCCGCCGAGGACATGCGGCCCGTCAAGCTCGATCGGGCAGACATCCTTGACGGCCACACGGCCCGCTACCGGCCCGGGGCCCGCTGATCTGCGCGCCCTCGGTTGATTTGCCATGGCATTCCTGCAAAGACACGGGCCGAGCAGGCGGCTGAGGCGCGCCCTTCCACCCATGACATACGGGGACACGGATGCCTAAAGTTTCCATCGGACTGCCCGTCTATAACGGCTCGAACTATGTGGGATCGGCCCTCGAAGCGATCCTGGCCCAGACCTATACGGATTTCGAAGTGGTCATCTGCGATAATGCGTCCACGGACGACACGCAGGAGATCTGCGAGAGCTTTGCCGCGCGTGATCCGCGCATCCGGTATATACGCAATCCGGAAAATCTGGGTGCCTCGCCGAACTTCAACAAGACCTTCCACGAGTCCACGGGCCAGTATTTCGCCTGGCATGCCCATGACGACTATTACGAGCCGACCTGGCTCGAGCGCTGCGTGGAGGCCCTCGACAACGATCCGGACGTGGTTCTGTCCTATACCCGGCTCAACATGCTCGACATGGAGGGCAACCGGCTCATCTACGATGCCGCGAAGAACGAATATGAAGACCGGCATGGCAACCGGTTCATGGGCGAGGACGGGGCGCGGATCGCCGAGCAGAAGCGGGCCGATCTGCGCTTCAAGAGCGTGCTGCTGGACGTGTGCTGGTGCCTTCAGGTCTTCGGCCTGTTCCGCCGGACCTTCCTGGAGACCTCGGAGCTGCAGCGCAGCTATTACGGCGCCGACAAGGTCCTGCTCGCGGAATCGGCGATTGTCGGCAAGTGGAAACAAATTCAGGAGGATCTGTTCAACAAGCGCGTGCACCCGAAAATGAGTTTCTTCCAAAGCCGGGTGCAGAAAAACAAGTGGATCGACAGCAAGTCGCCCGTGAGGTCCATCGCCCAGGTGGAAATGGTGAAGAACTATATTGCGGCCATTCGCGCCTCCACCATGACGCCCTATCAGAAGATACACTCGGTGCTGACGGTGGCGAGCATGCCCTTCAAGCGCAAGAATTTCTGGCAGAAGATTTTCATCCCCGGACCGCAGAACTATCTGGGGATCGATTTCAGCCGGGCCCGCTCCTAAAGGTGCGTGTCCGTCCGCCGGTTCCATAGGGTACAAGGAGACGGAGCATGGATCACATCCAGAACATTATCGCACTGGCGAAGCAGGGCACGGATTTTCGCCGGGAACTGATCACCAACCGCTACAGCCAGGTGGTGATCATGAGTGTGGAGCCCGGCCAGGACATCGGCATGGAAGTGCACGACCTCGACCAGATCCTCGTCTTCATCGACGGCGAGGGAGAGGCCGTGATCGAGGGCGAAAAGGCGCCCATCGGCGAGGGCAGCCTGTTCGTGGTGCCGGCCGGCGCCGAGCACAATTTCATCAATACGGGATCGGTGCCCCTTAAGCTCTTCACGGTTTATGCGCCGGCGGAACACGCCAAGGGCACCGTCCACCGCACCAAGGCCGAAGCCGACGCAGCGGAACACCATCACTGATCCTTAATCGGATGATCCGTGGGGTGGGCCGGTCCTGCCCTGCGGAGCACGAAAACCGATTGCTCTTGCGGCTCCCGGCGTGATTGCCGGCGGTTTGCCTCACTGTGAGCGGCCGTCAATCCGCAGGAGCGCGCCGGTGGTGTCGCCGGCGTGGTCGCGGACGCAGTAAAGGGCGGCGGCGGTGATCTCGTCCGGCTGTCCCCCACGCGCCAACGCAAGGGTGTCCCAAGCCCGCATATGGGAGGCGTCCAAGTCCCGGCCCAAGCCCAAGCTGCCGCCGATGATCGACACCACGCGGCCGGTCACATCGTGAATGTGTTTTGCCCATGGCGTCCTCTCCGGGTCTCACGCGCGGCCCAGGGTCTCACGCGCGGCGCTGGGGCCTGTCTTGCTTCTTTGGGCCACCGGTCACGGTGCGGGCTTGATCAGCACGTGCTTTTTCTTTCCGGCCGACAGTTTGATCACGCCGTCGCCGGTCACATCCGCGAGGCCGATCATTTTCGTGTCGTCCTCAATGGGCGCGTCGTTCACCCGGGCGCCGCTGCCTTTGATGAGCCGGCGGGCCTCGCTGCCCGATGCGCTGAGGCCGGCCCGGTGGAACAGGGCATAGGCCTGGATGCCGGCCGACAGATCCGCCGAGGGCACCTCCACCGTGGGCAGATCGGCGGACACGCCGCTGCCGGCAAACGTCTCCGAGGCCGTGCGCCAGGCCTTGTCGGCCTCTTCGTGCCCGTGGATCATGGCCGTGGCAGCGGTCGCCAGGATTTTCTTGGCCTCGTTCACCTCCGCGCCTTCCAGGGCCTCCATCTCGGCGACGTCCCGGAGCGGAATTTCCGTGAACAGACGCAGGAACCGGCCCACATCGGCGTCTGCCGTATTGCGCCAGAATTGCCAGTAGTCATAGGGCGAGAGCATGTCCCCATCGAGCCAGACGGCCCCGGCGGCGGTCTTGCCCATTTTCTTGCCGTCCGCCGTCGTCACCAGCGGGGTCGTGATGCCGAAAAGCTGGGCCCCCTCGATCCGGCGGCCGAGCTCGATACCGTTGATGATGTTACCCCACTGGTCCGAGCCGCCGAACTGGATGCGGCAGGTCTCCCGGCGATACAGCTCCAGAAAATCATAGGCCTGGAACAGCATGTAGTTGAATTCGAGGAAGGTCAGGGGCTGTTCCCGCTCAAGGCGCAGCTTCACGCTGTCGAAGGTCAGCATGCGGTTGACCGTGAAATGGGGCCCGTAATCCCTCAGGAAGCCGATATAGTTGAGGTCCTTCAGCCAGTCATAATTGTCCAGCATGACCGCGTCCGAGGGGCCCTCGCCGAAGGTCAGGAACGTGTCGAAAACCTTCCGGATGCCTGCCATATTTGCGCGGATCGAGGCCTCGTCGAGCAGGGGCCGGGATTCGTCCTTGCCCGATGGATCGCCGATGCGCGTCGTGCCCCCGCCCATCAGCACGATGGGCCGGTGTCCGCAGCGCTGCATCCAGCGCAGGATCATGATCTGGACGAGGCTGCCCACATGGAGGCTGCGGCCCGTAAGGTCGAAGCCGATATAGCCGGAAACGGGACCCTCCTTTAACGCCTCGACGATACCCTCCTCATCGGTCAGGTCCTGGATGAACCCGCGGGTCTTCAGGACGTGCAGGAGGTCGGATGAAGAGGCGCTCATGACGGATCTCCGGAATTGGGGCACTCTGAGGGGACCGCGTTTGGGCTTACGCCCGCCGGCTCCCCGGAACGGGCCGGCCTTACAGGGCCCGGCACAGTGTAGACGGATCAGGAGACTGCCATGATCGAGGTGCTCACGGGAACAGCCGATATCGGGCGGGGCACGGGGCCTGTGCGCGCCCTGGGCCTGATGAGCGGCACGTCCATGGATGGGATCGACCTCGCGGTCATCACCACTGACGGTCTGACGGTCGATGCCTTCGGCCCCGTCGACAGCGCCGCCTTTGCGCCGGAGGTGCGCGCGGTGCTGCGCGAGGCCGTGGCAGCCGGGGCCTGCATTCCCAAGGGTGAGCGGCCGGATCCAGCGACCCGCGCCCTCTGGGAGGCGGCTGGAAGCGCCGTCACCCGCGCCCATGAGGAGGCCATCCGCGCCTTTGCCCGGGAGCATCATCCGGCCCTTGAGGATATCAGCGTGATCGGCTTTCACGGGCAGACGGTGCTGCACCGGCCCGAAGAGGGCTGGACCGTCCAGCTCGGCGACGGGGCGGGCCTCGCCCGGGCGCTTGGCCGCACCGTCGTGGGCGCATTCCGCCAGGCGGACCTGGCCGCCGGGGGCCAGGGCGCCCCCCTCGCGCCGCTCTATCACCGGGCGCTGGCGGTCAAGGCCGGTCTGCCCGAGCCCATGGTCGTCGTGAATATCGGCGGGGTCTCCAACATCACCTGGATCGGCACCGACGGCCGGGTCGCGGCCTTCGACACCGGCCCCGGCAACGCGCCCATCGACGATTGGGTGCGGGCGATCACGGGGGCGGACATGGACGAGGACGGACAGCTTGCCCGCTCCGGCCGCGTGGACGAAGCCGTCCTGGCCCGGATGCTCGATCGGGACTGGTTCGACCGCCCGCCGCCCAAATCCCTCGACCGGCTGGACTTCGGCTACGATGCCGTGGCGGGCCTGGCTCCGGAAGACGGGGCGGCGACCCTGACGGCCTTTACGGCGGAGGCCATCCGTCGGGGGGCGGACCATCTGCCTGCCGTGCCGCTGCTCTGGGTGATCTGCGGGGGTGGGCGGAAGAATGCGGCCGTCATGGAGGCACTCGAAGCGCGGCTGCCGGGCCGGGTCGTTGCGGCCGAGGCCATGGGCTGGCGGGGCGACGACATCGAGGCCCAGGCCTTTGCCTATCTGGCAGTGCGGGCCCTGCGGGGGCTGCCCCTCAGCCTGCCGGAGACAACGGGCGTGCCGGCCCCGTGCCCCGGCGGCGAGGTGTTCGTTCCCTGACGGAGTGTTAGGCCCGAACCGTTCGTGGCATCATTCCGGCGCGGGCGCTGCCGCGGCCATGTCCTCCAGGCGCCGATCCACATAGTCCTCCACGGACCCGATCAGGGTGTCGAGGTTCTTTTCGAAAAAGTGGTTCGCGCCGGGCACCGTCTGGTGGTCGATGGTGATGCCCTTTTGCGCTTTCAGCCGTTCGGCGAGCTTTTCCACATCGGCCGGCGGCACCACCTGGTCGTCGGTACCGTTGATGATGAGGCCCGAGGCAGGGCAGGGGGCGAGAAAGCTGAAGTCGAACATGTTCGCGGGCGGGGCGACCGAGATGAAGCCCGTGATTTCCGGCCGGCGCATCAGAAGCTGCATGGCGATCCAGGCGCCGAAGGAAAATCCGGCGATCCAGCACTTGCGGGCATTGGGGTTGTAGGTCTGCAGCCAGTCGAGGGCCGCCGCCGCATCGGACAGCTCGCCGATCCCGCTGTCGAATTCCCCCTGGCTGCGCCCGACCCCGCGAAAATTGAACCGCATCACGGAAAAGTTGCGCCGGTGGAAGGCGTAGAACAGGTCATAGACCACGCGGTTGTTCATGCTGCCGCCGTAGAGGGGGTGGGGGTGCAGGATCAAGGCGATCGCCCCCTGGGGCGTTTCGGCGTGCTGGTAGCGGGCTTCGAGCCGCCCGCCCGGTCCTGCGATGATGAGTTCTGGCATGGCGTTGATCCTGTCGGTTCCCTGGGACCCCGTCCGGGTCTGGAGGGGAAAGCCTTATTGGAGTGATAGGACTTTCCTATATGGATGGCGCAGCGCCCCGGGTTCGCTAATCTATAGTGAGGCGATAAAACTTGACCTTCGGGCTTGGGTAATTACCTCTGGTCCTGCCGACATCGCACGGGAGTGGTGACGCATAGGCGTCTTTACCATGAAGGTGGCGACAAAAGGCAAGCAGCGCGAAACACGCTGGTCTTCGGTCCGGGGATTGGCTCCAAGGGGCGCGCTGTCAAAGGGATCGGGCCGGGGTCTGACAACAAGGATCTTGGGCAGTGAAATTGAGCACACGCGGACGGTATGCGGTTATGGCCATGGCGGATCTGGCAAAGACCGGGGGTGAACGCCCGGTTGCCCTGGCCGACATTGCCCAGCGCCAAGGGATTTCGCTGTCCTATCTGGAGCAGTTGTTCGCCAAGTTGCGGCGGCACGGCCTCGTGGTCAGCGTTCGGGGTCCCGGTGGCGGGTATCGCTTGGCCCATGATGCGGAGGACACACGGGTGTCTGACATCATTCTGGCCGTGGACGAACCGATCAAGGCGACCCGCTGCGATCCGGCGACGGCGGCCGGCTGCACGGGCACCGGCGCGCGTTGCATCACCCACGATCTGTGGGAAGAACTGACCCGGCAGATCCACATCTTTTTGAGTTCCGTCTCGCTCAGCGACGTCGTGCACCGGCGTGTCCTGGGGCGCAGTACGGATCCCGGATTGGCAGCGGAGTGACGCTTGATGGAGGGTGACCGGATCTATCTCGATTACAACGCCACGTCACCGGTCCGTCCCGTCGTCATCGATGCCCTGCGCGATGCTCTTCTCCAGGGTGGCAACCCGTCTTCGGTCCACAGCATCGGCCGCCGGGCGCGGGGCCTCGTGGAGCGGAGCCGGGCACGGATCGGCGCCCGTCTCAATGCTGCGCCGGAAACGCTGATCTTCGCCAGCGGCGGGACCGAGGCCAACGGTCTGGCCCTTGCGGGACCCGTGCGGGCCGGACTTGTCGATAGGCTGATCATCGGGGCAACGGAGCATGATGCCGTCCGGGCCCCCGCGTCACGGCTTGACGTGCCGATGCACAGCCTGCGGGTCGGGCCCGACGGTCTGGCCGATCTCGATCATCTCGATCAGCTTTTAAAGGCCTGCGCTGCGCAGGGGCATCGGCCCCTCGTTTCGGTCATGCACGCCAACAACGAGACCGGCGTCCTGTCGCCCCTTCAGGAAATCGTTCAAAGGGTGAAAACCCATACGGACGGTCTGGTGCACACGGATGCGGTCCAGACCGTGGGGCGGATCCCGGTCGATGTCGATGCCCTCGGGGTGGATCTCCTCACCCTTTCAGGTCATAAGCTGGGGGGTGCGCCAGGCGTCGGGGTCCTGTACGCACGGCCCGGTCTGGCGTTGAGCCCCGTCATCGACGGGGGCGGCCAGGAACTGGGTCGGCGGTCGGGTACGGAAAATGTTCCGGCGATTGCCGGTCTGGCGGCGGCCCTGGACGCCGCGGCGTCGGATGATCATCCGCTGGCGGACTGGCGGGATCGTTTCGAGGCCGGGCTGAAGGCGGCCGCTCCCGAGGCCGTCATTTTTGGCGCCCGGGCGCCGCGGCTGGCGAACACCACGTGTTTTGCCGTGCCGGGGCTCACGGGCGAAACCCAGGTCATGGCCCTCGACCTCGCCGGTGTGTCCGTGAGTTCCGGGGCGGCGTGTTCCAGTGGCAAAGTGGCGCGAAGCGCGGTCCTTGCCGCCATGGGCCAGGCGGACGACCTGTCAAACAGTGCCATACGCCTCTCCCTGGGTTGGGCAAGTCGGGAAGACGACCTGAGCCGTTGCCTTGCGGCGTGGACGGATCACTATCAGCGGTGGCGGGCGCGGCGGACGGTGGGCGACGGTGCCCCCGCCGGCGGGGATCGGCGCCCTGTTCAAGCAGTTTCATAAAGGAGGATGTCCATGGCTCCTGTCCAGGACACGGTTGACGAAGTTCAAAAGCTCGGCGAGCGCTACAAATATGGGTTTACGACGCAGATCGATACGGAACGGGCTCCCAAGGGTCTGAATACCGACGTCATCCGCTTCATTTCCGCCAAGAAGAACGAGCCGGACTGGCTGCTCGAATGGCGCCTGAAGGCTTTCGAGCGGTGGCAGTCCCTGGCCGAGCCCAACTGGGCCAAAATTGGCTATCCGCCGATTGACTACCAGGACGCCTATTACTATTCCGCGCCCAAATCCAAGGAAGACGGGCCAAAAAGCCTCGATGAGGTGGATCCGGAGTTGCTGCGGACTTACGAAAAACTTGGCATTCCGCTGGCGGAACAGGAGCGCCTGGCGGGTGTGGCCGTGGATGCGGTGTTCGACAGCGTGTCTGTGGCGACAACCTTCAAGGCCAAGCTCGCCGAGGCGGGCGTCATCTTCTGTTCCATATCCGAGGCGGTGCAGACCTATCCGGAGCTGGTGCGAAAATATCTCGGGTCCGTGGTGCCCATCACGGACAATTATTTCGCCACGCTGAACAGTGCGGTGTTCACGGACGGGTCATTCGTGTACATCCCACCCGGCGTACGCTGCCCCATGGAACTGTCCACCTATTTCCGGATCAATGATGCGGAGACGGGCCAGTTCGAGCGCACCCTGATCATCGCTGACAAGGGCTCCTATGTCAGCTATCTGGAGGGCTGTACGGCGCCCATGCGCGATGAGCATCAGCTCCACGCGGCCGTGGTGGAGCTTGTCACCCTGGACGATGCGGAAATCAAATATTCGACGGTCCAGAACTGGTATCCGGGTGATGAGGACGGCAAGGGCGGCATCTACAATTTCGTGACCAAGCGCGGGGCCTGCCGCGGTCACAACTCCAAGATTTCCTGGACCCAGGTCGAAACAGGTTCGGCGATCACCTGGAAATATCCAAGCTGTGTGCTGCAGGGCGACAATTCGGTTGGGGAATTTTATTCCATTGCCATCACGAACAATATGCAGCAGGCGGATACCGGTACAAAGATGATTCATCTGGGCCGTAACACCCGATCCCGGATCATCTCCAAGGGCATTTCCGCGGGCCGGGCCCAGAATACCTATCGCGGGCTCGTCAGTGTGCATCCAAAGGCGGCCAACGCCCGGAACTTCACCCAATGCGACTCGCTGCTGATCGGCGACCGGTGCGGGGCCCATACCGTACCTTATATCGAGAGCCGCAATCCGGGTGCCCAGATCGAACACGAAGCGACAACGTCCAAGATCAGCGATGACCAGCTTTTTTATTGTCTGCAACGGGGTATTGACGAGGAAGAGGCCCTGGCCCTGATCGTCAACGGCTTCGCGCGGGAGGTGCTTCAGCAGCTCCCCATGGAATTCGCGGTGGAGGCCCAAAAGCTGGTGGGCATCTCGCTCGAGGGCAGCGTCGGTTGATCCGTATGCCGCTGCTCCGATGGAAGATTATAAAGGGAAAGTGATCCGCTCATGCTCGAAATTCGCGATCTTCATGTCCGTGTGGAGGAAAAGGAAATTCTCCGGGGGCTCAATCTGACCATCGGCGATGGAGAAATCCATGCCATCATGGGGCCGAACGGCTCGGGCAAGAGTACCCTGTCCTACGTGCTGGCCGGCAAGGACGGGTACGAGATCACGCAGGGCTCCGTCCGCTATAAGGGCCAGGACCTGTTCGACATGGAACCGGACGAACGCGCCGCTGCCGGCGTGTTTCTGGCCTTCCAGTATCCGCTGGAGATTCCCGGCGTCGCGACCATGATCTTTCTGCGCACCGCCCTGAACGCCCAACGCAAGGCCCGGGGCGAGGAAGAGCTGTCGGCGGTCGATTTTCTAAAACTGGCGCGGGAAAAGGCCCGTTCCCTGAAGATCGACGATGCCATGTTGAAGCGCCCGCTCAATGTCGGCTTCTCCGGCGGCGAGAAAAAGCGCAACGAAATCCTCCAGATGGCCCTGCTGGAGCCGTCCTTCGCCATTCTCGACGAGACGGATTCCGGTCTCGACATCGATGCCCTGAAGCTCGTGTCGGAAGGGGTCAACAGCCTGCGCGATCCCTCGCGCTCCATGCTGATCATCACCCACTACCAGCGTCTGCTGACTTATATCGTCCCGGACCATGTCCATGTGCTGGCCGCGGGGCGGATCGTGCGCTCCGGCGGCAAGGAACTGGCCGAGGAACTGGAAACGGTCGGATACGAGAACCTCATCGCCAGCGCGGCGTAAACGGGTCCGATCCATCGTCAGTCCAGGACACATCTTCAGGATCAGGAGCACGACCCATGTCTTTGCCAACCCCCCTCGGCGACGTCGAGACCCGGTTCATCGCCGATTATGACGCGGCCAAGGAAAGCCTGCCGGGGGCATCCCTGCCCTGGCTGACCGATCTGCGCGAAAAGGGGATTGCCGCCCTCAAGGCCCGCGGTCTGCCCCATAAGCGGGTCGAGGAATGGAAATACACGGATCTCAAGGCCCGCCTGTCCCGTCCTCTGCCCCTCGGCGCCGCGCCCTCCCGGGCCGCGGTCGAGGCGGCGGAGGGCCAGGACCCTTTCGCGGCCCTCGAAGCGGTGCGTCTGGTCTTCGTCGACGGTCTTTTCCAGGCCGACGCCTCCGATCTGGACGGTCTGCCGGGCGGTGTGACCGTGACGTCCCTTGCCCGAGCCATGGATGAGGGTCAGCCCTGGCTCGAAGGCCATATTGGCGGCGTGGTGACCCCGGGGCAGCATCCCGTTTACGGCCTTAATCTCGCCCTGTCGCGGGACGGCGCCGCGGTCCGCATCGCCGAAGGCGTTGCGTTGGACCGCCCGATCCATCTGGTGTTTGTGGCCTCCTCGGCGGCGGCGGAGACGGCGGCCCATATGCGCAATCTGGTGGTGGTGGAGGCGGGGGCCCGGGCCCGTTTGCTGGAGAGCCACCTGGGCCTTGAGACCGGTGCCCGCATGGCGACAGTCGGCACGGATATTCGATTGGCGCAAGAGGCTGACCTGCTGCATGTCAAGGCACTGGCCGATCGCGGCGAGGGCGTCCATGTGGGCGGCACCTTCGTCGCCGTAAAGGAGCGGGCGCGTTATGAGGGGTTCGCGGTGACGACCGGCGGCGCCGTGACCCGCAACGAGGTTCACATCCGCTTCGATGGCACCCATGCCTTCGCCCGGGCCTCGGGTGCTTCCATGCTGGTGGGCCGTCAGCACTGTGACAATACCACGGTGATCGACCATGCCCTGCCCGACTGCGAAAGCCATGAGACCTTCAAGAATGTGCTGGCAGACCGGGCCCGCGGGGTCTTCCAAGGCAAGATCATCGTGCGCCAGGACGCCCAGCGCACGGACGGATATCAGCTCAGCCAGGCCCTGCTTCTGAACGCGGGCGCCGAAGCGGACACCAAGCCCGAACTTGAAATTTTCGCCGATGACGTCAAGTGCTCGCATGGGGCCACGGTGGGTGAACTCGATGCCGAGTCCATCTTTTACCTGCGCGCCCGGGGCATTCCGGAGGCGGACGCCAAAGCGTTGCTGATCCGTGCCTTTGTGGGTGAAGTGTTGGACGAAATCGCCGACGAGGCCATCCGCGACGCCCTCGGCGCCCACGTGGACCAATGGCTGGTCACCAACCGGGATGCCGTCGCCGCCGCCGAAGCCGGTCTGTTCGATGACGGACTGGGAGACACCGATGCAGCCTGAGGCCATGCCCGACACAGACACCTCACCACCCCTCGACATTGACGCGGTCCGCGCGGATTTTCCGATCCTGTCGCGCCAAGTCCACGGCAAGCCGCTGGTCTATCTCGACAATGCCGCCTCGGCCCAGAAGCCCCAGGTGGTCATTGATGCCATGACCCGGTCGATGGAAGAGGAATATTCCAATGTCCATCGCGGCCTGCATTTCCTGAGCAATCTGGCCACGGAACGCTATGAGGCGGCGCGCGGCGCCATGGCCCGGTTCCTGAATGCTGCGGACGAGCGGGAAATCATATTCACGCTGAATGCCACCGATGCCATCAACATCGTGGCGTCGAGCTATGGCGAGGATCACATCGGGGAAGGGGATGAGATCATCCTCTCCCAGATGGAACACCATTCAAACATCGTGCCCTGGCATTTCTTCCGGGGACGGCGCGGGGCGGTCATCAAATGGGCGCCCGTGGATGAGGACGGGGCTTTCCTGTTCGATGAATTCGTCAAACTCATCACGCCGCGGACGAAGATGATTGCCCTGACCCACATGTCCAATGTGCTGGGCACCGTGGTGCCCATCGCCGATGTGGTGAAGGTGGCCCATCAGCACGGTATCCCCGTGCTGGTCGACGGCAGCCAGGGGGCCGTTCATCTGCCTGTGGATGTTCAGGCCCTGGGCTGCGATTTTTATGTCTGTACGGGTCATAAACTGTACGGACCGTCCGGAATCGGCGTGCTTTACGGCCGGTTCGACCGCTTGAGCGCCATGCGTCCCTATCGCGGCGGCGGTGAAATGATCCGCGAGGTCCATTTCGACGCGGTGACCTATGGCGAGCCGCCGACGAAATTCGAAGCCGGCACGCCGCAGATCACGGAGGCCGCGGCCCTCCATGCGGCCATCGACTACATGACCGGCCTGGGCCGGGAGGCCATCGCGGCCCATGAGCATGCGCTGATGGTCTACGCCATGGAGCAGCTCGAGGCCCTGGACGGGGTGCGCATCCTGGGGCGTCAGGCGGACAAGGGGTCCATTTGCACCTTCGTGATCGAGGGCGCCCATGCCCACGACATCAGCACCATCATCGACCGGTCCGGCGTGGCCGTACGGGCGGGGCACCATTGCTGCCAGCCGCTTATGGAGCGTTACGGGGTAAACGCCTCCGTGCGTGCCTCTTTCGGTGTTTACAACACCCATGACGAGGTGGATGCGTTTATCAAGGCTTTGGAAAAGGCCAAGGATATGTTGTCCTAAGGGCATGGCATGAGGAGCGGAACGCCATGGCGCTTTCCCAGGAAACGCTGGACCAATTGACCGGCCAGCTTATCGACCAGCTCAAGACCGTTTATGATCCGGAAATTCCGGTCGATATCTATGAACTCGGGCTCATCTATAAGATCGACGTGTCCGACGAGATGGATATCGAGATCGACATGACGCTGACCGCGCCGGGCTGTCCGGTGGCCGGCGAAATGCCCGGATGGGTCGAGGATGCGGTGAGCCAGGTCGACGGCGTCAAAAAGGTGAAGATCAATCTCACCTTCGATCCACCTTGGGATCCCTCGCGCATGTCCGAAGAGGCGCGGCTCGCCCTCAACATGTTTTGACCACGAAACACGGTTCGGTTGGCACGGCCGGGGAGCATGCCCAAGCAACCCGCCCGGGCAGCCCGCCGAAAGGAAGGATCGCGATGAGCGCTGACAAACCCCGCCGCCCCCGGCCCCAGGCCCTCACGATCACCGAGGCTGCCGCCGGCCGGATTCGGGACATCGTCGCAGGCTCCGACCAGGAGATCCTCGGTCTGAAGATCGGCCTGAAAAATGCGGGCTGCGCGGGCATGTCCTACACGCTCGATTACGTGACCGAGCGGGGCCCCCTGGACGAGGTCGTTGAGGATAAGGGCGTCACGGTGTTCATCGACTCAAAGGCCGTGCTGTTTCTGATCGGCACGGTCATGGACTACCGGGTGGACAAGCTCTCGGCCCAGTTCGTGTTCGAGAATCCCAATCAGGTAGACGCCTGCGGCTGCGGCGAAAGCGTCAATCTGCGCCCGGCGGAAATGCTGCCGGAAACGGCGTCCGAACCCGCCGGCGCCTGATGACCGGCCTGTTCGACCGGCTGAAAGAGGCGGCACAGGACGAGTGGCAGGCTTACACACGCCACGCCTTCGTGGCCGGCCTCGCCGATGGCAGCCTGCCCCAGGCGGCGTTCCGCCATTATCTCACCCAGGATTATCTGTTTCTCATTCATTTCATCCGGGCCTATGGGCTTGCCGTGTTCAAGGCGGACAGGCTTGAGGATATGCGCCTGGCGGCCGGCTCTCTCTCGGCCATTCTCGACGTGGAAATGAACCTGCATGTAAAACTGTGCGAAGGCTGGGGTCTCAGCCTTGCGGATATGGAGGCGACGCCGGAGGCGCCGGCCACCATGGCCTACACCCGGTTTGTCCTG
Organism: Alphaproteobacteria bacterium; assembly: GCA_050331455.1. GTDB lineage: Bacteria > Pseudomonadota > Alphaproteobacteria > JAJFIK01 > JAJFIK01 > CAYUYV01. The sequence continues at coordinate 30,927 of JBHJGV010000015.1, read as the reverse complement.
GAACGGGGGCTCGCCGGCGACCTGCTTGATCTGCTTGTCGCCCTGTCGCCCTGCGTGGTCGGCTACGGGGAGATCGGCCGGCGCCTCGCCGGCGATCCGTCCACGAAGCGGGACGACAATCCCTATTGGGTGTGGATCGAGGAATATTCGTGTTCTGCCTATGCGGAGGTCTCCGAAAAGGCGCAAGGACAACTCGACCGTCTGGCGCGTGAGCGCCTGACCGAGGCCCGTTTCCCGGCCCTTGCCCGAACCTTCGCCCAGGCAACCCGTCTCGAAGCGGGCTTCTGGCAGATGGGTCTCGATCAGGCCCGTTGAAGGGAGGCTGCCCGATGGCCGTCAGTGCGGGATACAAAGCCTTTATCGAAGACATCCTCACACCCTTGGGCCCCGTGCGCATCCGGTCCATGTTCGGCGGCGCGGGCGTCTATGCGGATCTCGCCGACGGCCCGGTCATGTTCGCGCTCATTGCTGACGAGACCCTGTATCTGAAAGTGGATGACGGCAATCGCGCGGCCTTCGAAGAGGCCGGCATGCAGCCCTTCACCTATGAGGGAAAGGACGGCAAGCGCGGTGTCATGTCCTATTATCGCTGTCCGGACGATCTTTTGGAGGAGCCCGGCGCCCTCAAGCAATGGGCCATGGATGCGCTGGATGCGGCCCTGCGCTCCGGCATACGCAAAAAGAAGGTCCGGAAAAAGACGAAACCGGACGGCTAGGCCACCCGGGTCCGATGCCGGTCCGCGATGAGGGACGCCAGCGCCTCTGGACGGACCGGCCGGGAAAAGGCATGGCCCTGAAGCGCGTCGCATCCCAGATCCGACAGGATGGCCGCATGGGCCATGGTCTCGACGCCTTCCGCGAGGACACTGATCTTCAAGGCGTGACCGATGGTGATGATCGACTTGACGATCTGGCGTTGGTCCAGACTGTCAACGATAGGTGCCACCAGGGACCGGTCGATCTTGATCTGCCGCGGCCGCACCCGCATGACGCTGGTCACGGAGGCGTGCCCCGTCCCGAAATCATCGATTTCGACGCCGAAGCCCCGGCGTTTAATTTCGAGAAGATTGTCCGCTGTCGTCGGATCGATACGGTCGAGAAAGACGGTCTCCAGCAGCTCGAACGTCACCGAATAGGGGCGATCGCCCATGTCCGGCAGCCGGGACAACAGCTTCGGGTCGCGTAGGCGGCGGGCGGAGACGTTGAGGGACACTTTCGGGATGACCACGTCTTCGTCCGTAAGCCGATCGAGGTCCTTGAGGGCCCTTTGGAGAATGGCATCGTCGATCTCGGCCGTTACACCCATGTCGTCGGCCACATCGAGGAAATGGGCCGGGGCCAGGACACCGCGCGAGGGGTGATTCCAGCGGGCCAGGGCCTCGACACCGATGAGGTCATGGGTGCCGGCGGCGAACTGCGGTTCGTATACGGCGAAAAACTCACCCCGCAAAAGAGCCGTGGTCAGATCGGCTGCGATCTGTTTCTTGTCTTCCACCTCGGCCTTGAGGGCCGCGTCGAAGAGGACGCAACCGCCCCGATGGTCCTTGGCCTTGTAGAGGGCGAGATCGGACCATTGGAGAAGTTCATTGGGCGATCCGTGATCCAGGGACGAAGTGGCGAGCCCGACGCTGGCGCCGATGCGGCACTCCTTGCCCTCATGGGCAATGGGTTCCCTGAGCCGCGCGGTCAACGCATTCAGCCGGTCGACGAGGACCGGATCGTCCGGGGCATCGGGAAACACGATGACGAATTCGTCGCCGCCGATGCGCGCGGCAATCTCGCCGTCTTTGACGAACGCCCGCAAGATCTTCGCGCAATGGACCAGCACCTGGTCCCCTGCTTCATGTCCGAGCGTGTCATTGATCTCCTTGAACCGGTCGAGGTCGAGATGGGCAATGGCGAGCGGGGTCGGTTCGGGCCGCCGATCATAGTCTTCGAGAACGCAAGAGAGATGTCGCCGATTGGGCAGCCCGGTCAGGGCATCGTGGGTGGCCTCGTGGTGCACCGCGCGCCGGGCGGCTTCCGCGGCGAGTTGGGCCTTGACGAGCGCCGTGACGTCGCTGTTCGTGCCCATCATCCGCACCGGTGTTCCGTCCGGGTCTCGAAGGGCTTGCCCGCGCGATCGCCACCAGCACCAATGGCCATCCGCGTGGCGGATCCGATAGGTCTCGTCATAGTCCGCGCCGGTCTCGAAATGCCGTTGCAGGGCCGATTTGACTCGCTTGCAATGCTCCGGATCCACCCGTTCTTCCCACCAGAGAAAGAACTCTGCATGGGAGTTCGGATCCTCGCCCAGAAGCAGAAAGTTCTGTTCGGAATAAAAAACGTGATCCGTTCTCAGGTCCCAATCCCAGATCCCATCCGAGGATCCGTTGATCGCCCGGTTGTAGCGATTCTCGCTGATGATGAGCGCTTCCTTGGTCTCCTCCAGCAGGCGATAGCTTCGTCCGATCCCGTTGGAGAGGAACACGCCGACCAGCGCGATGCCGAGACTCTTGACCACGAGCAGCACCATGACCGTAGCCGCGACGAGGTCGACGCTCCGGTCGATGAGCGGCTCGAAGGCAATGGATTTTTCGAGAAACTCATCGGCTGCGGTCCGGAGGTTGGCACGAAACCCCTCGACCGTCAGGTCGCCCCTGCCATACGCGTCGATGAGCGCCAGTGTCTCGTTGGCCAGGCGGATATCATCCCGGCACAGCTCAATCGCTCGTCCCGTTCCCGCAAGCCGCATGGCAAAGGCTTCGATCGGCCCGATAATGGCGATGCAGGTCAGAGGTTGGGCGCGGATGTTCAAGACGATGTCCCGGAACATGTCGGTCGGCACGGGCTTCCCATCGTCCAGGGTCTCGATGCGCTTGCTCAGTTGGTGGATGTGTTTCACATGATAAAAATTATGCTTGTGCAGCGTTGCGCCGTTAACGATCTGATGAAATCCGATGAATGCGGCGAGGCCGGATAAAATGAATAACCCGTTAATCCAGGTCAGTCGTGATTGAACCCGTTTTTGGGGAATGGGTTGCATGGGCCACTGATCCAGGGGGCAAGTCTAACTCTGACGATCAGTCTGCACGTATCAGCATAACGAAGTGTTGCTTCCCATTTGTGTGTCGGGGGCAAACCGACACCTGTCATGGGCACGGGCACGGGCACGGGCACGGGCACGGGCACGGACGAGGCAAGAGGACCCGTGCCCGAGCGGTCCTTACATTCTGCGAAAGCGCGTACCGGGCGCAGGCGGTGTCTCGGGCGGGCCGGCGAAGCACTGGGCCATGGCCATCCACCGGGTGGCGGTCTCGCCTGTGACCTGGAGCTGCGTATCCGCGATGTTGCGCACCTGGGTGACGACCTGGCAGAACTCCGTTGCGCTCCCCTCAACCTTGTTCTCCGCCTGGGGTGCATTCCATTCCCACACATCGCCGGACGGAGCAGTCAAGCGGACATAGGGTATATCCGCCGGGATCTCCAGGCCACGGACCATGAAGGTCCAGCCGAATGTGTTCATGCCCAGATGGGCGATGTTCCGGATGCGGTCGGAATCGGCCCGCTCGACGCCGAGGGAATCGTAGACCTCCTGCCCATGGGCCCAGGTTTCCATCAGGCGCGCCGTGATGCTGGAGCGCACGCTCATGTCCGGCCCCGCCCATTTGACGCGGGCTTTGGGGTCGGCTTCGGCAAATCGCGCTGCCATGTCGGGGTAATAGGCCGCCCAAGTGTCGAACAGGGCCCGTCCCGACAGGCCCTGGAGCCAACGGGTCTCGAAACTGCGCAGGGTGCCGCCGGCCTCCAGTTCCCGGGCCACGTCGGCGTAGAAGGCCTGGAAACCATCCGCATCCTTCAAGGATGTGTCGGCCGCCCAGTTCCACATATGCAAGTGGCCCACCACATCGTCGATGGTCCAGCCTTTGAACTGGGTGGGCTGACGAAAGTCAGCGTCGGGAAGGGGCTCCAACAGCGTGCGCAGGGCGTCGCTCTCCTCCTTGAAATCAATGGCCTGCTGCATCATTGGCTGCGCTCCACCTTGAGATAGCCGTGCAGGCGGTCATAGGCCGCTAGGAAATCTTCCATGAACTCGACCATCACGGAGCGGACGGACTGCTGACTGTTCATCATGCCAACGCCCTGGCCGACCCAATAGGTCGCGAGCTCCTTTGCGCCCCGGTGGCCGCCATCGGCCAGCTTGTCGATCTTGGCAAGGGCGGGTTCGCTGACCATGGACTGGAGCGGCATGGGCAGGGGGTCGGGGCTGCCTTCGCTCTCCCAGGCATCCGTCCAGGGAGAGCGCAGTTGCCGGGAGAATTTTCCGGTGCGGCTCTTGGAGCGGACCGTGTCGGCGGAGCTCGCGGCCACCATCTTGTCCTTCACGGCGGGCAGGGTCTCGGCTTCGGCCGTCGTCAGCCACATGGAGGCGGTCCAGGCCCCGGCCGCGCCCATGGCCATGCAGGCGGCCATCTGACGTCCGGTGACGATGCCGCCCGCGGCGAGGATCGGCGTGTCGCCATGGGGCTGGATGGCCATGTGCACTTCGGGGATCAGGACCATGGTGGACACGCTCCCGCAATGGCCGCCGCCTTCCGTGCCGGACACGACCAGTACATCCACCCCGGCCTGGACCTGCTTGATGGCGTGTTCCTTGGCGCCGACCAGGGCGCCGGTTTTCACGCCGTGCTCCCGGGCCATGTCCAGCATGATCTGGGGCGGCACGCCGAGGGCGTTGACGATGAACTTGATGGGGTAGGAAAAGGCCACATCGAGCAGACGCTTGGCGCCGTCTTCCTGAATGTTCTGACCGATCCCGCCGCCGAATTTCTTGCGGTCGTCATCCGTCAGATCGTCTGTGTCGATACCATGGCCTTCCAGAATGCGGGCGGCGAACTTCTTGTGCTCCTCCGGGATCATGCCGAGGACCTGCTCGACGGACGGCGTCGAACTGCCGAGGGCCGATTTGGAGGGGATCAGCAGATCCACACCGTAAGGGCGCCCGTCGATATTCTCATCGACCCATTTCAGTTCCATATCCAAGGCTTCGGGCGAGATGCCACCGGCGCCCAGCACGCCCAGGCCGCCGGCCTTGGACACTTCCGTGACCACGTTGCGGCAATGGCTGAAGGCGACGAGGGGGAAATCGATCCCGAACATGTCGCAGATGGGTGAGTGCATGATATCCTCCCGGATGGTGGTCTTTATCAGTGTGGATCGGAAGATCGGGCCTGTCTCATGGCGATGCGACCTCGATGTCGAACAACATGGCGTTGGCCGCGACTTGGGCTCCCGCCTCAGCATGGATGAGGGCCACGGTGCCACCGGCCTCGGCGAGGATCTCGTGCTGCATCTTCATGGCTTCCAGGATGGCGAGGCGGTCGCCGGGCACCACGGTTTGACCCGCTTCGACGAAAATCTCGACAATCCGGCCATGCATGGGGGCCGTGATCCGGCCTCCACCGGCAGCGTCTTCGGCCCCCGTCTCATCGGCCAGGGTATTGTGGAACACGAAGCTCGCCGATCCGTCCTGGAGGTGCAGATCCGTGTCTGATGGGGCCAGGAAAAGGACCTGGCGGCGCCGTCCCTCGACCTGCAATCGGGCGTGGGGCGGGGCGATCCGTTCGATGCCAACCTCCAGCGTTCCGCTATGGCCGTGCACCCGGTAACGGTCGGCGCCGAGGGGCATGATCGTGAGATCCACCTCCATGTCGCCCACGCGGGCGCGATAGGGAAAGCCGATGGTGTCCGCGCTGATCCAATCTTTGAGCGCGCCTACCGGCGTCCGGCTCTTGGCTGCGGCCGCCTCGTGCCGACGCGTATAGTCAATGACGCCCGCCATGGCGGCCTGGGACAGGTCCGGGGTCGGGCCGGCGAGGGCCTCGGCACCGAATTCCTCGGCGATGAAGGCCGTCGTGGCGGCCCCCCGGGCGAAGGCTTCCCGCTCCAGGCAGTCGATTAGGAACCCGCGATTGGTCCGCAGGCCGAACAAGGCCGTTTCCTTCAGCGCGGCCGCAAGGCGCCGACGGGCGACGTCCCGGGTCGGCCCATGGGCCATCACCTTGGCGATCATGGGATCGTAGAAGGGCGACACCACCTGGCCCGAAGCAATACCCGTATCCACCCGAACGCCCTCACCGGCGGCCGGTTGCCACAGGGCGATCGTACCGGTGGCGGGCAGGAAGGTCTGAGCCGGGTCCTCCGCATAAAGACGGGCTTCGATGGCATGGCCGTCCATCGTCACGTCCTCCTGGCGCAGGCCAAGGGGGCGGCCTTCGGCCACATGGATCTGCAACGCGACCAGGTCGAGGCCCGTGACCAGCTCCGTCACGGGGTGCTCCACTTGCAGCCGCGTGTTCATTTCCAGGAAGTAGAACGCGCCGTCTTCGCCGAGGAGGAATTCCACCGTGCCTGCCCCCTCATAGCCGATGGCTCTTGCGGCGGTGACGGCGGCCTCGCCCATCCGGGCCCGCAGATCGGGGGTGAGGACGGGGCAGGGGGCTTCCTCGATCACTTTCTGGTGGCGTCTTTGCACGGAACAGTCCCGTTCACCCATATGGACCACGCTGCCATGGGAATCGCCGAACACCTGAAATTCCACATGGCGGGGGCGGACGATGGCACGCTCCAGGATCAATTCGTCCGAGCCGAAGGCATTCTCGGCTTCGGAGCGGGCCAGGGCGAGGGCGTCCGGCAGGGCATCCGGCACAAGGACGAGGCGCATCCCCCGACCGCCGCCACCGGCCGCGGCCTTGACCATCAACGGAAAGCCGATCGCGCGTCCTGCGTCGATCAGGCTGCGCGTGCTCTGGTCCTCGCCCCCATAGCCCGGCACGCACGGGACCCCGGCGGCGATCATGCGACGTTTGGCATCGGCCTTGTTGCCCATGGCGGCAATGGCTTCGGGGGAAGGGCCGATGAAGGTCAGGCCTGCCTCCACACAGGCGGCGGCGAAGCCGGCGTTTTCGGACAGGAAGCCGTAGCCCGGATGGACCGCGTCGGCACCGGTGGCGCGGGCCGCCTCCAGAATGCGGTCCGGGTCTAGATAGCTTTCGCTCACGGGGGCGGGACCGATCAGGACGGCATCGTCCGCCAGCACCACATGGGGCGCGCCTGCATCGGCCTGCGAGTAGACGGCGACGGCGCGGCGGCCCATGGTCCTCACGGTTCGGATGATCCGAACAGCGATTTCCCCGCGATTGGCGATCAGGATGGTGTTGAGGTCTCCCATGGGGCCTCGCTCTTAGACTTGGCCGGCGAGGCGCGCCGGGACGGGAATCGGATAATCGAGCAGAATCTGGGCATAGCCCTTGCCTTGGGGATCGTTCCGCAGGCTGGCCATTCCTCCGCCGCCGAGCACCTCATGGATCATGAAATTGATCGCCGGCGGGCCCGGCAGGTAGAACCGCTCGACCCGGGCCGGATCGAAATGGGCAAACACCCCGGCCACTACCTCTTCCGTCAGGGCTGCCCAGATAAAGGGAAGATAGTCCGGATTGCGCGCAATGATGCCCACATTGGCGTGGTCCCCCTTGTCGCCGCTGCGGCCCCAGGCGAGACGGATCAGCGGCACCGTGATGGGTGTGCCGCCGAAATCCGGCCGGTCGGGGTTTTCAGGCCGCGCGATCGCACTTGTCCGGGCCGGCATGCTCTTGGGGATTGGCAGGCCGACGGTGTCCCCGTCCGTATTCAGAGTGATGGGAACGGCCGCCTTGGGCACCAGGAAGGAAAACAGCCGTACTACGGGTGACGGGCTTGGCCGGCCGCCCTGGAACCCGGAGAGGCCCGGCGGCGTGGCGAGACCGAGGCCGCTGATCTCCCGCAGGAGAACGCCGACCCCTTTCTGTTCGTCATGTTTGGCGGCGATCTTGACGGCGACTTCGCGGGCCCCGTCGATGCGGCGGCCGGCGCCGTACTGACTTTCCGCCCCGATCACTTCGATACTGATTTCGCGGAAGTCACCAATATTCAGGGTGCGCAGGGTCTTGCGCGCCCGGGCGACGGCCGCTTCGGCAAAGGCACGGGCCTTCGCGTCCGCATCGATGCCGTAGAAGGTCATGACCGTGCCGCCGCGAAAGCCGTCGGCGACGGTGGCGCAGGCCTTGTAGTTGTCCGTCGCCGGGGTGCCCTTGGCGCCCTCCACCCGGACCCGGTCGGGAGCGACTTGCGTGAAGCGGACGCCGGAGAAGTCACACACCACATCGGGCACGATATAGGCCTGGGGATCGCCGATTTCATAGAGCATCTGTTCTGCGACCGTGCCTGGGGAAACCAGTCCGCCTGTGCCCTCGGGCTTGGTGACGGTCGTGACGCCCACGCTGTCGATTTCGGCGATGGGATAGCCGATATCCTGGATCGTGGCGGCGACCTGTTCCCAATCTGTGAAATTGCCGCCGGTGACCTGCGGCCCGCATTCGATCAAATGGCCGGCCAGGGTGCCCGCGGCGAGCCGGTCCCAATCGTCCGCCTGCCACCCGAATTCGTGGATGCAGGCGCCGAGGGTCACGGCGCTATCGACACAGCGGCCGGTGATCACGATGTCGGCGCCGCGGCCGAGCGCCTCGGCAATGGGAAAAGCGCCCAGATAAGCATTGATGCTGGCCACGCGCTTCGCATCGGGAAAATGCTCCCCCGAAAACATCTCCGCCACCCCGGCCTCGGCAAAGCCGGCGGCATGGCTTGTCAGATCGTCGCCGGTCACCACGGCGACCTTCAGGTCGAGCCCGGTCTCGCGGATGAGCGCGCGCGCCGCGGCGGCGCAGGCCTCCGGATTGACACCCCCGGCATTGGAGATGACGCGCACGCCCTGGCGGGCAATGTCGTGGAGATTGTCTTTCAGCACCACACGGATGAAATCGCTGGCATAGCCCTGGGCCGGATCCTTGGCGCGCGCCCGGGCCATGATCGACATGGTGATCTCGGCCAGATAGTCGAAAACGAGATAATCGAGATCGCCAGAGGCCAGAAGCTGGGGCGTGGCCATGGCGGACTCGCCCCAATACCCGCTCGCGCCACCGATCCGAATGACCTTTTTCATCCGGCCCTCCCTCGCCATTGGCCCGTCGGCGGGCTCTTTCCGATACGGACAGCCGGGTCAGCCCGGCCGCCATTTCAAACGATGCCATGAACACTCCGCTTGCACGACCCCAATGCCGCGCGGCCCAATGCTTGGCCGACCGGGTGCCCCGATGGCACGGTCTTGACCTCAGTGCCCCATAGTGGTGTGTGGTTGCGGGTCTTCACGGATGGCGTGTTGGCCCTGACCAGGATCAAGGCACGGGGCGGGGGGCTGGGCGAGTATCATTGGCCCATCGTGATCGACCCGTGAGCGTTTTTGTCTCCCGGGCGCCCCATTTCCCCGTCATTCAACCATGACTGCTCCGGTAAGGCTTGCCGCTGTCGGGAGCGAAAGGATAAGACGAGGGGCAAGGGAAGTCGGTTCGGGGGCGACGCGCAGCGCTAGGCGGTCTGCGCGCTGAACAGACTTGTGTTTCAGTGGTTTCGCATGCGCCGGACCGATCCGGGACGTGCTGCCTGCAGTTTTGGAGGACCGGCGTGGGCTCAATCGGTTTCGGCCTCGAACGCATCGGCCTGTTTGCCGTCGCGAAGCCCCGCGTCATGCTCTCCGTGATCGCCCTTGTGTTGGCCTTTGCGGTTTTTGGGGCGACCAAGACCCGCTTCGCCGATAACCTGACCAGCATTTTCCAGTCGCCGAGCAGCACGGCCTACCAGACCTACGATCAGTTCCGCGGACAGTTTGTGGACGGCTCGGATGCCGCAATCCTCGTGCTCGACGGGGATTTCAAACGGCAGGACCACTGGCTGGCGCTCCAGGGTCTGATCCACGCCGTCGAGGCCCTGCCGTCCGTCGGGGATGTGGTTTCGATTGTCAGTCTCGATCGCCTGGAAACCTCGGCGGGCGATCCGGAGCCGGAAGATTTCGAAGACGATATTTTCGACAATGCCGAATTCGAAGCGGCGGCCCTCGAACAGGCCTTGAGCCACACCGAGGGTGAGCCTGCCACGGCCGAACCCAACAAGCCCGATATGGCACTGAGCGCCGAGGCGCTCTCCCTCCATCCCCTCAACGAAGGCGGGCGGCTCCTCAGCCCCGATTTCGAGACGGCCACCCTGGTGCTCGCGCTCCCGGAAAAGGGCGAGCGGCTGGAAGAGGCCCGGGCGATCGAACAGGATCTGGCGCCCTTGATCGCCAGTCTGCCCGACGGCATGACCGCGATGCTCAGTGGTCTTCCTATCGTGCGGGCGGAAATCGTGCGCCACCTGATCGAGGAGCATCCGCTGCTGCTCGGTGGCGGTTTGAGTATCGGGTTTCTGCTGGGCGTGGCCCTGCTCGGGGTCCTGGTGGATGCGGTGATCGTGGCCGTGATGCCCATGCTCAGCATCGTTATGGTGTATGGCGCCTTTGGCTGGCTCGACATTCCCATGACGGTCCTGCTCAACGATCTGCCATTGCTGGTGCTCGCTCTCGCATTTGCCGCCAATATGCACCTGGTCTATGCGGCGCGGCGCGATCTTTTCGCTGCGAATTACGATTTCAAGGCCATTGCCAAAACGATCGGTTTCATCGGCCCGGCCTGCAGCCTCGCCAGCATGACCACCGTGGTCGCTTTCCTGTCGCTGGTCTTTTCCGGCTCCCGGGCCGTGGTCGAGTTCGGTTTGATCGGAGCGGCATCCGTGGCCGGCGTGTTCATCTCGGCGATGGTTTTCTTCCCGGCCTCGGTGTGGGTGGCCCTGCATCTGGGGTGGCGTCCCCGGCCGACCTTCCGTGGCACGGGCTGGATCGCCAAGGGCATCGAAGCCGCCGCCGTCGCGCTGACCCGCACGCTTTATGGCTATCGCCTGGTCATCACGGTGGTGATCGTCGCCTTTACTGTCGCCGCGGGCCTCGCCTATAGCCAGGTCTCGCCGAGCTACACCTATCTCGAAGAAGTGCCGGATGATTCCGAAACCTTCGCCCTCATGCAGCGGTTGGAGGAAGAGTTGGGCGGGGCCCACACGCTCCATATGCCTTTGCCGATCCCCGTGAATGCAGAGAATTTCGATCTCGCGCCGCTGCTCAAGCTGCGCAGTGTGCACAAGGCGGTCGAGGCAGACCTGGGCCGACCGGTCTACTCCGCCTGGACCATCGTTTCCTGGCTCTCGGATACGGGGAGGACGGTCTCCGCGCCGCGCCTCGAGACGGTGTTTAACCACGCTCCCCAGGGCCTCAAAGGTTTGTTGCTGTCCAGGGACGGCAGCACCCTCGCCCTGGTGGTTCGGGTGGCGGAGACGGACAAGACCAATCTGGCGGACGTCGCCGCCCGCATCGAGGCCATCGCCGGCGAGGAACTCGAGGCGGACCTGACGGGTCAGGCCACCGGCATTGTGGTTCTGGCCTCCCGGGTGAGCGAGGAGATCATTCGAAGGCTCGGGATTTCCTTGGTGATCGCGGCCCTGGGCACGTCCCTGCTGGTCGGGCTCGGCTTCCGCTCCTTTGAAGTGTCGCTGCTGACCATTGTGCCGAACATTCTGCCGGTGCTGGCAGTGGGCGGTCTGCTTTATGTGTTCGATTGGCCCTTGCAATTGGCGAGTGCCCTGGCGATGACAATCGCCCTCGGCATCGCGGTCGATGATACGGTGCATATGATGAATGGGTTCTGGGCCCAGCGCTGCGCAGGCCGGGCGCCGCGGACCTGCCTCGCAAAGACCATGCGGGACGTGGGCCCGGTTCTTGTGCTCACCAGTCTGGTATTGATGCTCGGCCTGGCGCCGGCCCTGCTGAGCTGGTCGCCCGGGATCGCGACCTTCGCCCTGTTCGCCATTGCCACGATCGGCATTGCGCTTGTGACCTGCCTTGTGGCCTTGCCGGCGATCCTTGCCCTGCGGTTCCACAAGGGTGCGCCGGGGCGTCTGCCTTGACCGGAGGAGAAGACGTCCCCAACCCGTGCTGGCCCACCCCGTGCCGGCCCAGCCCGTGCCGGCCCAACCCGTGCGGAGACGGCGGCGAGATAACGCGCGCAAAGGCTGTTCCGCATCTCGCAGTGCAAAGCGACTGCAGATCCAGGGTCGGCAGCCGGGGCGCAACCCCCTAATGTGACCAAACGACGGCGATGGCCCAATGCGGGACGGAGGGCGGAGCCGGCACAAGCCAAGTCCACCAGACCGAGAGAACGGAAGTCTATGCCTCAAAATTCGACACCTGCATCGCCGATGGCCCTGCGCACCGGCTCCACCGCCGCTGAGGCGGCCGCGGCCCCCCTCGCGGCCCCTTTTCCTGCGCCCCTGGACGCCCCGCTGGCCGATGTGCGCCTCGCCGGCCTCGGCACGGCCGTGCCGCCCCATGTCCTGGAGCAGGACGTGGTCGAGGTGATCGCCGGCCGCATCCTCGGTCCCCGCTTTCCGGACTTCCAGCGCCTCGCCCGAACCTTCACGTCGTCCGGTGTGAAGACGCGCTACTCGGTCTGCCCGCTGGAATGGTTCCAGACATCCCAGGACTGGCCCGAGCGCACGGCCCGGTATCTGGAGGGGGCCACGGCCCTCTTTGTCGAGGCGGCGACCAACGCCCTCGCGGAGGCCGGTCTCGCCGCAGCCGATGTCGATGTGGTGGTCACCGTTTCCTCGACCGGAATTGCGACGCCGACTCTGGAAGCCCGGGCCTTCGGCACCATGGGTTTTCGCCACGATATCCTGCGTGTGCCGGTGTTCGGCCTGGGCTGTGCCGGCGGGGTCAGCGGCCTTGCCATCGCCCAGCGCCTGGCGGCCGCAAGCCCCGGCAGCACGGTGCTTCTCGTGTGTGTTGAGACCTGCACCCTGGCCTTCCGGGACGACCAGCTCCGCAAGGCGGACATCATCGCCACGGTTCTGTTCGGCGACGGGGCGGCTGCCGCCGTGCTGTCGAGCCACATGCCGGGCGGCCCGGTGAACGGCACGAACGGCGGCAATGGGACAACCGGCGCGCCTCGGCTCGGCGCGGGTGTCCAGCATATCTGGACCGATAGCCTGAACATCATGGGCTGGGACGTGGATCCCACCGGTTTCGGCGTGATTTTCGACCGCTCCATCCCCCCCTTCGTGACCGGCGAGTTCGCCGGCGCAGTGGATTTCTGCCTGGAACGGATGGATCTGACCCGCGAGGACATCACCCGCTATGTCTGTCACCCCGGCGGCATCAAGGTGCTTGAGGCCATCGAGGCCACAATGGGCCTCGAAGCGGGCGCCCTCGACCACGAGCGGGGTGTGATCGAGGATTTTGGGAATATGTCCGCACCCACCGTTTTGTTCGTCCTGGACCGCTTCCGCCGGACGGGGCCTCGGGGCCGCGTGCTGCTCACGGGCCTGGGCCCGGGCTTCACGGCTTCCATGATTCCCCTGTCGTTTGACGGCTGATCATTTCGGGAGAACGGCATCATGCTGGAAACGGTGTTCCAGGGGCCCGCGGGATGGGGTCTCGCCCTTTTATCCGTGGTCACGGCCCAGCGTCTGATCGAGCTTCGCATTGCCAAGCACAACACGGAACGACTCCTCGCCAAAGGCGCCCGGGAGATCGGCGCCGATCATTACCCGCTGATGGTTGGCTTCCATGCCACCTGGCTGGTGCTGATGTGGATTTTCGGGTGGAACCAGGGTCTCGTGGCGCTCTGGGTTGTTGTCTATGCGCTGCTCCAGGTCTTTCGGATCTGGATCCTGGCCAGCCTGGGCTCGCGCTGGACCACGCGGATCATCATTCTGGACGAGCCGCTGGTGGCACGCGGGCCCTATAAATTCATCAAGCACCCGAATTACTGGCTGGTGGTGGCCGAGATCGCCACCGTTCCGCTCGCCCTTGGGCTGACGGGGCTTGCAGTGCTTGTGTCCATCGCCCATGCGGGCGTTCTGTTCATCCGCATTCGGGCCGAAAATGTCGGGCTCAAAGAGATCGCCCATTTGTGATCGGCGCCATGGCCCGCCCTTGGCGGTTCCGATCAGGCCGGGGCGGAAGGCTCAACCCGCCTTCCGCCGATCCTGGGCCACGGCAATGCCGCCGAGGATCAGGATCAGGGCTGGCAATGCTTCCATGCCCGGATTTTCCCCCAGCAGGATGATACCGAGACCGGTCGCCCAGAGCGGGATCAGGTAGTTGATCTGTGCCGTAAAGCTCGGTCCTGCCCGGTCGATCAGGCGCAACAGCACAAGGGTGGCAAAGGCGCTGCAGAGGACGCCGAGAGTCGTCACCGCGGCGAGGGACGCCTGGCTCGGTTCCAAGGTCATCGGATCTTCGACGAGGAAGGCCAGGGGCACGATCATGAACGACGCGCACAGATGAATGGCTGTGGCGGCCGTGAGCGCATCCATCGGCGGTCGGTGTTTCGACAGGACCGCGTTAAGCGCATAGAAGCAGGCGCCGGAAAGGATCGCCAGTTGCGCCAGCACCCCCACCCGGCCCGCGAGGCCGAGGGCCGTGGGCCCGAACAGGATGACCAGGCCGAAAAAGCCCATGGTGAAGCCCGCCAGCCGGCGCGGCGTGATCGCTTCGCCGGGCACCAGGGCCGCGGCGAGCACCATGGTCGTCAGGGGCATGATGGCCATGAGAATGCCCGCAAGGCTGGACGGCACGGTCTGCTGGCCCCATGAGATGAGAATGAAAGGCGCCACGGAGCCGGTGATGCCGAGAATGGCGAGCATGCCCCAATGGCGCAGGCCCCGGAGCGGCGGCAGGCGCCGCCCCATCACAAGGCATGCGACCAGCAGCACGGCGGTGGCCGTCACGATACGGATGGCCACGGCAGAAACGGGCGAGATCGTCTCCACCGTGATCTTGATCAACAAGAATGCGGAGCCGTAAAGGCAGACAAGGATGGCCAGCAGCCCCCATGCGCCCCCATCGCGGGAAGAGTGTTCGGTCACATCAGCTCCTTGAGGCTGGAAAACAACACGTCGATATCCTCCGTGCCGTTATAAAGGTGGGGCGTGACGCGGAGCGCGTCCCCCCGGGCGCTGACATAGATGTCTCGTTCTTTCAATCTGCCAAGCAAGCCCTCCGGCATGCCACCGGGAAAGCGCAGGCCGATGAAATGGGGTGCGCGTTCGGCCTCCGGCGGCACGGCGAGGCCGAGGGCCTGGGCCCGGTCGGCAATCTCGCCGGTCATGCGGCCAAGGGTTGCCGCGATGCGCGGGATCTGCCAGTCGCCGATCTGCGCGAGCGCTGCGCAGGCCATGGGCAAGAGGTGAAAATGGGCCCGGGCGCCCATGTCGAAGCGGCGGGCGCCGGTGTCCCAGGTCTCGGTATAGGCGGTCAGCCGGGCGAAATCCTCCGCCCCTTGACGGCCGATCCACGTCTCCTCCAGGGGAATGCCGTTCTGGTGGCGCGGTGCGACATAGAGAAATCCCAGGCTGTAGGGCCCAAGCAGCCATTTGTAGCAGGGGGTGACCAGAAAGTCCGCATCCACCGTACCGATCCCGATCGGCAGGGCTCCGAGGGACTGGGACAGGTCGAGGACGAGGGCGGCCCCGACCGTCCGGCACCGGCGGGAAATGGCGGCAAGGTCCATCAGGGCGCCATCGGTCCAGTGGCAATGGGGCAGGGCCACGACAGCCGTATCCTCGCCGATGGCGGCGAGGACTGCCTCGCTCCACGACCCGTCACCGGCATGCGGCCGGGCCACGGTGACAATCCGTGCCCTGGCCTCGTCGGCCCGGCGCCGCCACTGGAAAACATTGGAGGGAAACTGTTCCTCCAGCAGAACGATGGTCTGCCCCTCCGCCAGCGGAAGATTGGCTGCCGCCGATGCGATGCCGTAACTAGCCGACGGCACGATGGCGATATCGTCCGTACCAGCTCCGATCAGACCTGCGAACAGGGTTCGGGCCGCATCGGCGCCGGCGAAGAAATCCCTGGGCTCGATCCGCCAGGGATGGGCCTTGATCCGTGCCCCGCGTTCTCCCGCGGCGGTGACCGTTTTCAGGGACGGGGACATGTAGGCGCAGTTCAAATAGGTGACCCCGGGCGGCAGGTCGAAGAGATGTCTTTGGCATTCGAGAAGTTCAGTCATGACGGCCTCTTCCGGTGCGTGCGGGGTGGCGGGTGGTCTGGGTGGCTTGGCATGCTGCTATTTTCATCCCCCTGACGTCCTTGAACAGTCCTATCCGAAGGGACTGGGGCCCAAGACAGGGCAGGGGACGGGAATGAGACGGGAGGGCATGGGCTTTGCGCCTCCTTAACGGCTCTGTGACCATCGTCACGGGCCGCTTTGGTTTTGGTGTCCGCCCTTGGCTGCTTGACGGCGTAGCGGTGTGGGACGTATATCTTCCGTGGGCCACGCTCCCCCAACGGAGTGCTTCTATTCTGGAAGGAATAGACTTATGGAAAGTCAGACGATCCCGGCCAAGCCGGTTACGCGTCCCGATCGGGCGCATTTCTCCTCCGGTCCCTGCGCAAAGCGCCCCGGATGGACTGTCGAAGATCTCTCCGATGCTGCTTTGGGACGCTCCCATCGCTCCAAGGTCGGAAAGGCGAAGCTCGCCGAAGCGATCGCTCTCACGCGACAAATCCTTGAAATTCCGGATGATTATCGGATTGGCATCGTCCCCGCCTCCGATACGGGGGCTGTGGAAATGGCCATGTGGACCATGCTCGGCGCCCGGGGTGTCGATGTGGTTGCCTGGGAATCGTTCGGGGCCGGATGGGTCACCGATGCGGTCAAACAGCTGAAATTGGCTGATTGCCGCGTGATCGAGGCCGATTACGGACAGCTCCCAGATCTCGCGTCCATCGACACGGATCGCGATGTCGTCTTCACCTGGAACGGAACGACCTCCGGTGTGCGGGTTCCGAATGCGGACTGGATCAAGGCCGATCGCGCAGGCCTGACCATTTGCGATGCGACCTCCGCGGCTTTCGCCCAGGATCTCGACTGGCCAAAGCTCGATGTGGTCACGTATTCCTGGCAGAAAGTTCTGGGCGGCGAAGCGGCCCATGGGATGTTGATCCTCGGCCCGCGCGCCGTTGAGCGCCTGGAGCGTTTCACGCCTGACCGTCCCTTGCCGAAAATCTTCCGTCTGACCAAGGGCGGCAAACTCATCGAAGGGATTTTCAAGGGCGAGACGATCAACACGCCATCCCTTCTGTGTGTCGAGGATTATCTCGATGCCCTGCGCTGGTCCCAGGGTGTGGGCGGTCTCGCCGGTCTGAGGGCCCGGGCCGATGCCAATCTGGCCGTCATGGAACGGTTCGTGGAGTCGCGGGACTGGATCGATTTCCTGGCGGATGATCCGGCCACCCGGTCCAACACCTCCGTCTGCCTCAAGATCGTCGATCCGGCCTTTCTGGATCTCGATGGCGATGGCCGCAAGGCCCTGGTCAAGCGTCTGGGCGCCTTGCTGGAAGGTGAGGCGGTGGCATTCGATATCGAGAGCTACCGGGACGCACCATCGGGACTGCGCATCTGGTGCGGCGCCACGGTGGAGGCCTCGGATCTCGTCGCTCTCCTGCCTTGGCTCGATTGGGCCTATGCCACGGCCCGCGAGGAACAGCGCGCCGCCGCCTGATTATCCTTGCCCTTCAAGTCCGCTCTTTCAACGGCCACACTCCGGTGACCGGCCTTCGAGGAACCCTTTTCCATGCCTAAAGTCCTGATCTCCGACAAGCTCAGCGAAGCGGCTGTTGAAATCTTCCGCAGCCGCGGTATCGAGGCCGATTTCAAGCCCGGTCTGCCTAAGGAGGATCTGCTCCAGATTATCGGCGACTATGACGGTCTCGCCGTGCGTTCCAACACCAAGGCCACACCGGACGTGATCGCCGAGGCGAAAAACCTGAAGGTCATCGGCCGCGCCGGAATCGGCGTCGACAATATCGATCTGCCGTCCGCGACGGCCGCAGGCATTGTCGTGATGAACACGCCCTTCGGCAATTCGGTGACGACCGCAGAACATGCCATCGCGATGATGATGGCCCTCGTACGCCAAATTCCGCAGGCCAATGAGTCGACCCATGCCGGCAAATGGGAAAAATCCCGGTTCATGGGCACGGAATTAACCGGGAAGACGCTTGGCGTCATTGGTTGCGGCAATATCGGCAGCATTGTCGCCAACCGCGCCCAGGGCCTTAAGATGAAGGTCATTGCCTATGATCCGTTCCTGTCGGAGGATCGGGCACGCGAGATCGGTGTGGAGAAAGTCACCCTCGACACGCTTCTTCAGCGCTCCGACATCGTGACCATCCATGTTCCGATGACGGAGGAGACGCGCAATATCGTCAGTGCCGACGCCATCAAGAAGATGCGTCCCGGTGCGCGCCTCGTAAACTGCGCCCGCGGCGGACTGGTGGACGAAGCGGCCCTGAAGGAGGCCCTCGACAGTGGCCACCTGGCCGGTGCCGCCCTTGACGTTTTTGCCGAGGAGCCGGCCAAGACCCATCCCCTGTTCGGCCATGAAAAGCTGATCGCGACGCCCCATCTTGGCGCCTCGACCATGGAGGCCCAGGAAAAAGTGGCCCTCCAGGTGGCCGAGCAGATGTCGGATTATCTGCTGACGGGGGCCGTGACCAATGCGATCAATATGCCGTCGATTTCGGCGGAAGAGGCGCCGATCCTGAAGCCCTTCGTGACTTTGGCGCAGCAATTGGGCCTGTTCGTCGGCCAACTCTGCGACACGCCGATCCGCGGTGTGCAGATCGAATATGAAGGCGATGTGGCGTCCATGAATGTCAAGGCGCTCACCTCGGCGGGTCTTGCCGGGGTGCTGCGCCCGCGCCTCGCGGACGTGAATATGGTGTCCGCGCCTGTGATCGCGAAGGAACGGGGCCTGAAGCTGTCGGAGGTGCTGCGGGAACAGCGCGGCGTCTATGAGACCTATGTGCGCATCCAGGTGGAAACCGAGACGGACAGCCACAGCGTGGCCGGGACCATCTTTTCCAGCGGTCAGCACCGTCTGATCCAGGTGGAAGGCATGCCTATCGAGGCGGGTATCGGCCGGCATATGCTGATGACCACCAATGAGGACAAGCCGGGATTCATCGGCTCCATGGGCATTACCCTGGGTGAGGCGGGCGTGAATATCGGCGGCTTTACCCTGGGCCGGCGGGAGCCGGGCGGCGATGCCCTGGCCCTTCTGGAGGTTGATCAGCCTGTGAGCGCTGATGTGCTTGACCGCCTGCGCGGGTTGCCGCTGGTGCGCAGTGCCCGCGCATTGACCTTCTGATCCCGCTCGGATCAAAGTGCATCGACACGCCGTGAGGGGCGGTTCTTCGGGAACCGCCCCTCATGCGTTTGGGACGTCAGGGCCTTGTGCAG
This sequence comes from Alphaproteobacteria bacterium, assembly GCA_050331455.1. GTDB lineage: Bacteria > Pseudomonadota > Alphaproteobacteria > JAJFIK01 > JAJFIK01 > CAYUYV01. The sequence goes on along the minus strand of JBHJGV010000015.1, from coordinate 11,683 downwards.
TCCGGGAGGTCTGTCCGCCCGGGGATCAAGCCCGTTGAAAGAGTGACAAGGAAAAAGGGTCGAACATGTCCAATGTGGCTGTCGTGGGCGCCCAATGGGGTGATGAGGGCAAAGGCAAGATCGTGGACTGGCTGTCGGAGCGGGCCGATGTGGTGGTGCGCTTCCAGGGCGGGCACAATGCCGGCCATACGCTGGTGATCGGCGATCAGACCTACAAGCTCAACCTGCTGCCCTCGGGCATCGTGCGCTCCGGCAAACTGTCCGTCATCGGCAATGGTGTCGTCATCAATCCATGGGCCTTCGCCGAGGAAGTCGAGCGGCTTCAGGCCATGGGCGTTCAGGTGGGTCCGGATAATCTGGTGCTGGCGGAGAACGCGGTGCTGATCCTGCCCGTCCATTGGGAAATGGACCAGTTGCGCGAAGCCGGCAATACGACGGTCCGTATCGGGACGACCCAGCGCGGCATCGGGCCGGCCTATGAGGACAAGGTGGGCCGCCGCGCCCTGCGCGTTGTGGACCTGGCCGACGAGGCCACGGTCCGCGACCGGGTCGAGGGTCTGCTGGTCTATCACAATGCCCTGCGCCGGGGCATGGGCCGGGACGAGGTGGAGGCGGAGGGCCTGATCGCCTCCCTGCTCGACGTCGCGCCGCGCATTCTGCCCTATACGGACTGTGTCTGGCGCCGGCTGGAGCTGTCCGCCCGGGTGGGCCGGCGGATCCTGTTCGAAGGGGCCCAGGGCATCATGCTCGACGTGGACCACGGCACCTATCCGTTCGTCACCTCATCCAACACCGTGGCGGGTCAGGCGGCGACGGGCAGCGGTGTCGGGCCTGGAAGCATCGACTATGTCCTCGGCATCACCAAGGCCTACACCACGCGGGTGGGGGAGGGGCCCTTTCCGACGGAACTGACCGACGAGACGGGCCGGCTGCTGGGCGAGCGGGGCCGCGAGTTCGGCACGGTCACGGGGCGCTCGCGCCGCTGCGGCTGGTTCGATGCGGTGTTGGTGCGCCAGGCCATCCGCACCGGCGGCATCGACGGGATCGCCCTGACCAAGCTCGACGTCCTGGACGGGTTCGAGACCATCAATGTGTGCACGAAATATCGCCTCGACGGGCAGATCATCGATTTCTTCCCCTCCGGGCAGGCGGCTCAGGCCAAGGTCGAGCCGGTCTATCAGACCCTGGAGGGCTGGCAGGCCACGACCCGGGGCGCCCGGTCCTGGGCTGATCTTCCGGCCCAGGCGGTGAAGTATGTGCGCTTTGTGGAGGAACTGATCGAGTGCCCCGTGTCTCTGCTGTCCACATCGCCGGAACGGGAGGACACGATCCTGGTGCGTGATCCTTTCGGACGGTGAGTCCGAGGACCGGGGATTTTTCCAAACGGTGCAGCCCTGGCCTTACGCCGAGGGCGGGGTCTGCGGTGCCCCCGGGTCGTCCTCGATCTGGGCCTTCAGCGTGGCAAGGCCGGCTTCATTTGCTTTTTACCAATTATCGTGCTGTTTAGGTCACATGAGCACCGCGCGTGGACGACGCTTCAAGCGCCGGCGGCTGCTTTTGCCTCCGCCCGATGCATTTGTGCGCCGGTCGCCTTAGAGGCCCAAGTCCCTGAATTCGGCGGCTTTTCCGCGCAAGCTCCCCCACACAAACACGATTGACCTCCGCCCGTGGATGCGATCCCCGGGCCTTGAGGTGCGAAAGGTCCCATTTGACCGATTTCTCTTCCCTCGGCCTCGCCGAGGATCTCCTTCGCGCCGTATCGGACGAAGGCTTCACGACGCCCACGCCCATCCAGGCCGGCGTCATTCCCAAACTGCTCGGCGGACAGGATGTGGTCGGCATTGCCCAAACGGGCACCGGCAAGACGGCGGCGTTTGTGCTGCCCCTCCTCGACGCCCATGTCCGCGGCACGCTCCAGCGTGCGCCGAAAACCTGTGGAGCGCTTATTCTGGCGCCGACCCGGGAACTGGCGGCCCAGATCGCGGATTCGGTCAAGACGCTCGGGCGCAATACGAAGCTCCGCGTGGCCGTGGTGGTCGGCGGCGCCCGGCCCGGTCCCCAGATCAAGGCCCTTGCAGGGGGCGTGGACATCCTTGTCGCGACGCCGGGCCGGTTGCTCGACCACATGACGACCGGCGCAATCAGCCTCGGCCAGACCAAAGCGGTTGTGCTCGACGAGGCGGACCAAATGTTCGACCTCGGATTTTTCCCGGCCATCCGCCGGATCATGGGCCGTCTGCCCAAGGATCGTCAGACCGTCCTCCTGTCGGCCACCATGCCGCCGCCGATCCGCAAGCTGGCCGATGAGTTTCTGACCGAGCCCGCTGAAGTCTCGGTCTCGCCCCAGAGCCGGCCCGTGGAGAGGATCGACCAGAGCGTTATCCATCTCGACCGGTCGGAAAAGATGGCCAAGCTGACGGATCTGCTGTCCGACACGACCATCGACCGGGCTATCGTCTTTACCAAGACCAAGCGCGGTGCGGATCGGGTCAGCCGAAATCTGGAAAAATCCGGGTTCAATTCTGGCGCCATCCACGGCAACAAGAGCCAGAACCAACGTACGCGGATCCTCGATGCTTTTCGCGAGGGCAAGGTCTCCATCCTGGTGGCGACGGATATCGCAGCCCGGGGCATCGACATCGACGACGTGTCCCATGTCTTCAACTACGAACTCCCCAATGTGCCGGAGGCCTATGTGCACCGGATCGGACGGACGGCACGGGCCGGACGCAGCGGTGCGGCGGTCTCCCTGTGCGATCCGGAGGAGCGGTCCTTGCTCCGGGATATCGAGCGGCTGATCGGGGCGCGCCTGGCCAGCGACGGCAAGCCGGCGCCGGAGATGCCGCCTGCGTCTTCACCGCGGCGGGATGGTCCGCCGGCCGGTTCGCGGGGCAACCGTTCCCGGTCGTCCGGTGCGAAACCGGGTGGATCCGGTTCGTCCGGACCCCGGACTGGTCAGGCCCGCCCGTCCCAGCCGCGCTCTGCGGATCCGCGCAAGGCGGGCCGGTCCGGCGAGCGCCGGGACACCGGGCGCGGCGCGCAAGCCAAGGGCAGCGGGCTCGACCGGAAGGCCCAAGGAAAATCCGCACCGCGGCGCACCGGCGGCTCCGATCATGGCCGGGGCGGTTCGAACGGGTCCCGGCCCAAGGCGGACGGCTTCGTCCCGACCGAGGCGCCGGAGACGGGACTCAATCGCATGCTCGGCATTTCCGCCCGGGGCTAAGCCCCTGGATTTGGGCGTTTCTTCATCCAAGGCCGGGGTCCGAAACGGGGTCCCGGCCTTTTTTTCCGCGGCGTTCAAAATACCGGCGAAGGCCTGCGCAGCGACGGATAAAAAAAGCCGCCCGGTTGGCCGGGCGGCGTCTGGGGTCCGTACACAGCGAAAAGTGCGGATCAGAGGGCTTCGGCAGCCTCCGCACCGGTGGTGCCGAGTGTGGCGATGCGCTTGTCCTTCAAGGCATTCTTCATGGCTTTTTGGAGCTTTTCGAAGGCCCGGACTTCAATCTGGCGCACGCGCTCCCGGCTGATGCTGTAAACCTGGGACAGGTCCTCAAGGGTGGAGGGCTCCTCCTTGAGGCGCCGTTCGGTGAGGATGTGACGCTCCCGGTCATTGAGGGTTTCCAAGGCTTCGCTCAGCAACACACGCCGCTCGTCATATTCCTCACGTTCGGCCAGCAGCGATTCCTGACTCGGCTCGTCATCCACCAGCCAATCCTGCCACTCGCCTTCGGAATCCACCCGCAGCGGTGCGTTGAGCGAGTTATCCGGCGCCGCCAGGCGGCGGTTCATGGACACCACATCCTGTTCGGAAACGCCCAACTTGTCCGCGATGGTCGTCACCGTGTCCGGATGAAGATCGCCGTCATCGATGGCTTTAAGCTGGCCCTTGATCTTCCGCAGATTGAAGAACAGCTTCTTTTGGGCAGCGGTGGTGCCGATTTTCACGAGGCTCCAGGAGCGCAGGATGTATTCCTGGATCGCCGCACGGATCCACCACATGGCATAGGTCGCGAGCCGAAAGCCCTTTTCCGGTTCGAAGCGCTTGACCGCCTGCATCAAGCCCACATTGCCTTCGGAAACCACCTCGGCAATGGGCAGACCATAGCCGCGGTACCCCATGGCGATCTTGGCGACGAGGCGCAAATGGCTCGTCACCAGGCGATGGGCGGCATCGGTGTCTTCGTGTTCCCGCCAGCTTTTGGCCAGCATGTATTCCTCTTCCGGCTCCAGCATCGGAAATTTGCGGATCTCGGAGAGATAGCGGGACAGGCTGCCATCGGGTGTAAGGGTCGGGAGAGAGCGGGTATTCATGGATCCCCTCCATTGTTGTCCGGCACCTCATGGTCACCGGAGGTTTGGCCGATCCCGGACAGGAGTGTGCCGCAACCGCAGTTTCGTCGCGCAATGCGAACCCTGCCCAAACATGGTGGCGATCGGCCGTGTATAATGTGGAAATGGTTTCTGGCGCGCTTGGTTCCAAGAGACCTCGCCGAGCCGTGATCGGACCCCATTTCCCATCTGATGAATGAACGGACGTTAAAGCGCCTCTAAGGCTGATTTTAGACCCTCCAGGTCGTCCGGCAGGGAACTGTGGAAGACCATGGTCTCAAGGCTGCGAGGATGCTCGAACCCCAAGCTGTGGGCGTGGAGCGCCTGACGTCCGCCGCGGGAGACAAAGGCCTTCAGGGCGTCAGGCGCAGATCGGGGCAGCAGCACCCGGCCCCGGCCATAGACCGGATCCCCGAGGACCGGATGGCCGAGATCTGCCATATGCACACGGATCTGATGGGTGCGGCCGGTCTCAAGGCGACAGGCGGCAAGACTGGCCAGGGCGGCTTCGGGGCCCGTTCCGCCATAGCGCGCCAGGATCTCGAACCGCGTGGCGGCCCAGCGCCCTTTGCCCGGACGGATCGCCATCTTTTTCCGGTCGTGGACGCTGCGCCCGATGGGTTTTTCGATCCGGCCTTCCGGAACCCGCGGGGCGCCCCTCAGAAAGGCGAGATAGGTCCGCTCGATGGTGTGCTCGGCGAATTGAGTGCTCAGGGCCGCGTGAGCATGGGCTGTCTTGGCGACGACAAGCAATCCGCTGGTTTCCTTGTCGATCCGATGGACGATACCGGGCCGCAAGACCCCGCCGATACCGACGAGACTGTCCCCGCAATGGGCGAGCAGACCGTTGACCAGGGTGCCCCGCTCGTGGCCGGGCGCCGGATGGACCACCAGTCCTGCTGGCTTGTCCACGACGATCAGATCCGCGTCCTCGTGGACGATGACAAGGTTCATGGGCTCCGGCGCGGGGGCTGCGGGTTTGGGGGCCGGTTCCACAAGGGCGATCTTGTCCCCCGGGTGCACCTTGTAGGATGCGTCGGCGTGATGCTGCCCATTGACCGTGGCGGCGCCGTCCTCGATGAGGGCCTTTATGCGCGACCGGCTGAGGCCGGCCGATCCGCCCCTCTCTGGTTCCGGTCCCGCCGCCGCGTCCGCCAGAACCTTGTCCAGGCGCAGACCGGCAAGGTCATCGGTGACGGTGACCCGGTGAACGGTTTCTCCACCGTCCGCGATCCCGTCCGCCGGGTCCATGTCGGTGTCGTCGTCCTTTTCGCATTCGGTCGCGGGATCGGAAATAGTGGTCAACGGAGCTGGGCTCCCAGTTCTGGATTTCGGGGAAACGTCCCCGGTCCCCGCCGGTCCTGTTTTGTCCGAATGACTTTGTCCGGATGACAAGGCGGCAGACCCATGGTCATCTGCGCCGAGAGCGGCGGGCGTGGCAAGTGCGCCGCCCCATTTCGACCAGCAAGAGGCGCCCAGCCATGACCACCCCGTCCACGGAGCAGCCGGTATCGAAGGACCCCACGGCCCCGAACAGTGAGGGGGACGTGCCGGTTCAGGAGCCGCCGTCCATCGGCTTTCGCATGCTCCAGATCGTCGTGTGGGGCATGGGCGCCTTGTTGTTTTTCGGGGTGATGGGGCTCGCCTTCACGGTCGTGTCCCGGTCCGACAGACAGGACAAGGCCGAAACGGTTCAGGCCGTCGCGGCCGGTCCCATGGAGCGGTTCGATCCCACCACGCTGCCGCTGCCGGCCGGCGCACGGATCGAGGACATGGCCCTTGATGGCACCACTCTGGTGCTGCGGTTGACCTGGTCCGACGGCGTGGGGACCGACGACGCGTCGGGATCCATCCTTTGGTTCTATGACGTCCAGCGGGCTAGGGTCATGGGGGAATTACGCATTCCCTAATTTGGCTAACCGATCGGCGAGTGCTCCCTTAAAAAGTGTTCACTAGCTCCACCGGTTTGGGCGTGGGAGCGTAACGGCATACACCGATGGCGCTCCCGGTTATTCGGTGAGCGGCCAACACAGCGGTGGCCGGCCTTCTGGTTTTGGGTGCGTATCGCCCTCCCGCGACATCCCCTTTCGTCCGCGTGCTCGCCGCCGAGCCCCGTGGACCCACCGGCGCGATCCCGGAGCTTCCGGGGGGCGGCTCTCTGGATCGCGCCGGACCAATTCGCCCGATGGGCCGCAGTCTGATCGTCTGCGAGCCGCCGCCCTTGAGCGGCCTGTGGCTCGGGCCGGGCGGGATCTGGCGCCGCCCCGGCCCTGCCTTGCGGACACGCGCCGATCCACGCTTTCCCCATGTCCTCTTTTCGTCCAGCGTCTGCCGACGCCAAGGGTCTGCACCAAGCACGCCCCAGATGGACGCGTGTCGGTCCCCGCCCTAGACTTCCGATGGCTTAAAGAACAGGGGAGGAGACCCGATGCCCGAGACGACCCGCGAGATTGTCATCGCAGCTTTGCCGAAGGGCCCGCTGCAACCGGAGCATTTCGACCTGCGGGTCTCCCCGATCCCGTCGCCGCGCTCCGGTGAACTGCTGATCCGCACGGTGCTGATCTCCCTGGATGCGGCGAACCGGGCCTGGATGCAGGGCGCCACCTACCGCGATGCCATCAAGGCGGGCGACGTTATGGAGGGCGGCGTGATCGGCGAGGTGGTGACCTCGACGGTTCCGCAATTCGCCGCCGGTGAGATCGTGTATGGGAGTGGGAAGTGGGCGGAATATGCCTGCATCTCGGCGGATGCGGTGCAGCGCCAGCCCTGGGACCCGACAAGTCCGTTGCCGCTCAGCAACCGGTTGTCTGTGCTCGGCATTGCCGGAAAGACGGCCTATTACGGCCTGACCAAGATCGGGCATCCCAAGGCCGGCGAGACCGTGGTGGTCTCGGCGGCGGCCGGCTCGGTGGGCATGCTGGTCGGCCAGATCGCCAAGATCATGGGCGCACGGGCCGTGGGCATCGCCGGCGGGCCGGAAAAATGTGCGTGGCTCACGGAGGAACTGGGCTTCGACGCAGCTGTCGATTACAAGGCCGGCACCCTGTTCAAGGATCTGCGGGCTGTCTGTCCGGATGGGATCGATGTCTATTTCGACAATGTGGGCGGTCCGATCCTGGAAACCGTCCTGTTCCAGATGAACCTGTTTGGGCGCATCATCTGTTGCGGTGCGGTTTCCCAGTACGATACGGCGACGCCGTCCGGTCCGCGCAATGTGCCGGGCCTGATCGTGGTCAAACGCCTGCGGATGGAAGGCTTTATCGCCATGGACTATCCGGAGGACGAGGCCACCGCCGAAGCCGATCTGACCCGTTGGCTGACCCAGGGCTCATTGCAGGTTGCCGAAGACATCGTCGAGGGCCTGAAAAATGCGCCGGGTGCCTTGATCGGCCTGCTCGCCGGGGAGAACCGGGGCAAGCGTATGATCCGCGTGGCCCCGGACCCGATCTGACGGCCCCACCGGTTCTGTCTGTCCCCGAACCAAAAAATACCGAACCGTTCTGGAGGAAGCGATCATGAAACGGATGACACTGCCCCGGACCGCCCCTGTCCTGCTGTCGGTGGCCGCCCTCGCCCTTCTGGGTGCCTGCGGATCCGAGGCGCCGGACGGTGCGGACAAGGCCCCGGCGGCCGAAATGCCGGTCGCGGAGGACGCCCGAGGCGCGGCACCGGAGCAGGAGCCGGAGGCGCCGGCCGATGCGCCGGAGCCCCGACCGCTGTACACCCTCGAAACCCTGGTCCCCGGCGGCCTGTTCAAGGGCATTCACGGGCTGACCTTCACCAGGGAAGGGCGCCTTCTGGTGGGCAGCGTGGTCGGCCACTCCATTTACGATGTCGACCCGGAAACGGGGGAGAGCACGGTCTATCTCGGCCCGCCCCTGGGCATGGCCGACGACATCGAACAGGGACCCGACGGAACGCTGGTCTGGACCGCGTTCAGCGACGGAAAGGTCTATGCCCAGGCCCCGGACGGACCCGTCGTGACTATTGCCGAGGGCCTGCCGGGCACCAATTCGCTGGCTTTTGCACCGGACGGACGGTTGTTTTTCACCCAGGTCTTTGCCGGCGACGCGCTTTATGAGGCCGATCCCACCGGCGAGACGCCGCCGCGCCTGATCATGGAGGGCATGGGCGGCCTCAACGGCTTCGATTTCGGCCCTGACGGCATGCTTTACGGGCCCTTGTGGTTCAAGGGCCAAGTGGTGCGGGTCGATGTGGATGCCGGCACGCTAGAGACCGTTGCGGACGGCTTCGGCATTCCTGCCGCGGTGAATTTCGACAGCACAGGCACGTTGTACGCCGTCGATACCGAGCGCGGAGAGGTCGTCCGTGTTGAGATCGAGACGGGCGGGAAGACGGTTGTGGCGCAGGCGCCCAAGGCGATCGACAATCTGGCCTTTTCCGCCGATGATCGGCTGTTCCTGACCGTCATGGCGGAAAACGCCGTCTACGAGGTGAACACGGATGACGGCACCTTGCGCAAGGTCGTCTCCAGCCCCCTGTCCAATGCCGCCGACATTGTGCTCGTGAACCGGGACGGTGCGCAGACGCTCTATGTGGCGACGGCTTTTGCGGTGATGGCCGTCGACGTGGCCACGGGGGAATTGCGGGAAGTGGGACGGGTCTTCGACCAGGACGCCCTGGTCGACTATCCCATCGCTCTCGGGGCGGATGAAAATGGCTTGGTCGTGGTGGCAAGCTTCGCGTCTTCGAGCCTGCAACCCTTTGACTCCGCCACCGAGGCGCTGGGTCCGATCTACCACGAGATGCCCGCCGTCACCGATGCACTGCCGCATAATGGCGCCATCCTGTTCCTGGATGTGGCCGCCGGGGCCCTGAAACGGGCCTACGGGGAGGATTACGCCGAGATCGACACCATTGCGGATGCGCTCGCCGGGCCGGTCAGCCTGATCATGGGCACCGATGGCGCAGCCTATGTCAGCGAATATGGCGGCGCGATCACCCGAATCGATCTCGATACGGGCGAGAAAACGAATGTCGCGGATGATCTTCAGGGGCCGGAGGGCCTTGCCTTCGCCGGGGCTGGTCTCCTGGGCGGGCAGCTTGTGGTGGCCGAGGCCGGGGCGCGGCGGATCATCGCCATCGATCTTGAGAGCGGCGCGCGGACCATTGTGGCTGAAGACTTGCCCCTGGGGCTCATGCCGGCGGAAAACGCCCCGCCCATGAACTTGACCACAGGCGTCGCGGTAACCGCGTCGGGTGATATTCTGTTCTCCTCGGATCTCGATTCGGCGATATACCGGCTCACACCGTCTAAGGATCCGTGATTGACCTTGAATTGACTAGAATAGGTCGATCCCGGGGGGTAGGATAGGGCTCTTGTCCTGTCCGCCCCCTTCTTATTGTCTGAAAGGAACCGATGTCCGCATTGCTCCTCGCGGCGGCCTTCCTGACCGCAGCCGCTTTTTTCGCGCCCCTCGCCAAGCGTATCGGCCTCAGTAGCATCATCGGCTATCTGATCGCGGGCCTGCTCATCGGTCCGTCGGGCTTTGCGCTCATCTATTCAGACGAAGAAGTCGACGACATCCTCCATCTGGCGGAGTTCGGTGTCGTGCTTCTCCTGTTCATTATCGGGCTGGAGCTGCGGCCGGCGCGTTTGATGTCCATGCGGGCGGATATTCTTGGGGCCGGCGGCCTGCAGGTGGGCCTGACGGCTGCGGCCATCGCGTTGATCGGCATCGGTTTCGGCCTGGGGGCGATGGAAGCGTGCGTCATCGGCGGCGCGCTGGCCTTTTCCTCCACGGCCTTCGTCCTGCAATTCCTCACCGAAAAAGGCCATCTGACCCAGCGCCACGGCCGGCTCAGCTTTTCGGTTCTGCTGTTCCAGGACATCGCGGCCATTCCGTTGATCGTGGCCATTCCGCTCATCAGTCCGTCAGCGGAACAGTCCGGCAATCCGCTCCATGACATTTTGCTGGCGGTGGGCATCGTGGCCCTGGTGCTGATCCTGGGGCGTTATGTGCTGCGCTATGTCTACCGCTTCGTCGCGGCGACGGGCGTCGCCGAGGGCATGACAGCGGCCGCCCTTCTCACGGTGGTGAGTGTTGCCCTGCTGATGGAAATTGCGGGCCTGTCGGCCGCGCTCGGGGCATTTCTGGCGGGCATGCTGATTGGCGGTTCGGAATACCGCCATGAGATCAAGGCGAATATCGCGCCCTTCGAACGCATCCTGCTCGGCGTGTTCTTCACGGCTGTTGGCATGGCGCTTGACGTCCGACTGCTGATCGAAAAGCCGTTTTTGATGCTTGCCCTGGCGCTGGGGCTCACGGGCGTCAAGGCACTCGTCCTGTATGGGGTGGGTCGCTGGCGCAAATTGAAACCGGCCAATGCCGCGCTGTTCGCCGCGGGCCTGTCCCAAGGCGGGGAGTTCGCCTTCGTTATTTTTGCCGTTGCCGTCGAGGGCGGTCTGATCGCTGCCGCGTTGGCCGGCGAGTTGGCCGTCGCCGTGACCGTGTCCATGGCCCTGACGCCGTTGCTCTTTTTCCTGACGGGCCGTGCGGTGAAGGCTGCGGGTAAGGAGATGGCGCGGGAGGAGGCCATGCCGGAGCATGACCAGGGCCATGTCATTATCGCGGGCTTCGGGCCCTTCGGCCAGATCCCGGCGCGGATCCTCGCGGCCAAGAAGATCCCCTTCACGGCCCTCGACATGTCCTCGGACCGGGTGGACTTCCTGCGCCGCTTCGGGGCCCAGGTCTATTACGGCGATCCCTCAAGAGATCAGATGCTTGAGGCCGCTGAGGCGGACAAGGCCCGCGCGCTCATTCTGGCCATGCCGGATCCCGAGCACGCCACGGCCGTTGCGGAGACGGTGCGCCGGCTCTATCCGGCGCTGCCCATCTATGCCCGGGCACGGGACCGTCTGCATGCCTATGAATTGCTCGATCTTGGCGTCGCGGCCGTGGAGCGGGAGACCTACCACTCCTCCCTGGTCCTCGCCGAAGAGGTCCTGGTGGGGCTTGGTGAAAGCCGGGCCGAGGCCAAGCGGGCCGTTTCCATGTTCAAGGAGGCCGATCAGAAGCGCTTTGTCGAGGACTATCCCGACCACAAGGACGTCGAGACCGTGGTCGAAAGCGCCCGCCGCGCCGCCGCCGCACTGGAACGCCAATTCGAACGCGACCGCGAAGACCGCGGTGAGGACGGCGCCACGGAGGCAGCGTGAGGGACCCGCGTCGCGCGGGATCCACAAACCCCTTACACCCTCTGTTGGGTCGCGTCGGCCCCGCCCGGTTAAATTGTTGGTATAAAAGGTAAACAGCGGGGCCGGCGCCGTTAATTTAAGAGATGTGGAAGTTTCTGGGGGGGCGGTCTAGCCAACGCAAAGCGCGCGAAGTCG
>JBHJGV010000014.1:0-47545 GCA_050331455.1 Alphaproteobacteria bacterium | reverse complement strand
GGATCTCGCCGATCTCGACACCACCGGCGATGGCCTGATCACCGCCGCCGACGCCCTGGCCTCGACGGGCCCGACCGGCCTGGTCCTGACCTTCGCCTCCGCCTCGGTCACCTTCGAGGGCCTGACGGAGATCGACCTGGATGCCTTGATCCTATGATATGGTAACGCAATCGTCTGGACCCCATCGCCCGGATCTCGGGGGGCACGCCCCTCAAAGGGGGTCCGGATGACCGCAACGCGGAGTGGTTTCAGGCATGAACCGCTCCGCATTCGACGATGCACAGCACAATGATCAGTTCACATTCACCGGCTGCATTTCGTGGTCGCGGGCGACGGAAAACGCGGTTTCGATCTTGTCCATGACGGCCATACGGGTGCCGTCGGCGGCGTGCACGGAGTAAAGCACCATGTCGCCCGGCACGGCATCGAGACCGGCCACTTCATCCCGTAATTCATGGGCAGGGATGGCGCGGACATAAACGGTGTGCGGTTTGCCGAGTGCGGCAAGGGCTTCGTCGGTCATGATGGCGCGGGGAAAGTCCTGGGGCTGATCCATGATACGCACTCCTCAGCAGGCTAATGATCTGAACGGACATTGATCGCGCAAGGGATGGACACGAAGATTACCCATCCTGCTTTCGACCCGTCGATGCGGCAAGGGTAATCGTCCGCGCGGCGACAGGCGGCTCCGGCGCGTCGGCTTCGTCGCGGATCTCGATGCGGCGGACCTCGATATCGGGTTCCGGCCGCGCGAGATCGATGCTCAGCAGCCCGTGGCGCAACTGCGCGTCGGTCACCTCGATCCCGTCGGCCAGGATGAAACTGCGCTGGAACTGGCGGGCCGCAATGCCCCGGTGCAAAAAGGTCCGGTCGGTATCGTCGTGCTGCTTGCCGCGGATCACGAGCTGATTGTCTTCAATCGTGACGGCAAGATCCTCGCGCGTGAATCCGGCAACGGCGAGCGTGATCCGCAGACGGGCCACGTCAAGTTGTTCGATATTGTAGGGCGGGTAGGAGTCGTTGGCCGATTTCGACACGCGGTCGAGCACCCGCTCAAGCTGATCGAAACCCAGCAGAAAAGGGCTGTTGAAATGTGACATGCGGACAGTCCTTTCGCGCAAGCGACGTGTTCGCGTTCAATCCGAAAGGCCGCATGCAAGACACAGACGGCCCCCTTGGCCCCGCAATTCGGCGACCAATCTCTTCAATGAAATGGGGAAAACCAGGAACATTTCAAGGTCCGACCGCCCGCCTCAGGACGCGTCGGTGGGACCCAGCCCGTCAAGCAGCTGTTCGAAGCTCGATCGCTCATTGTCGAACACATAATCGGTGTCGAGAACGATGATCTCCCGCCCGCCATGGGCCTTCAGAACCGTAACGACGTCGTGGGTCTTGGCCGAAGGGACTGTCAGCATGACCGATAACCCTTCGGCCGGGTTGCCGCCTGCTCCCGTGAGGGAGCCCTGGAGAAATTCCACCCTGGAATGCACAAGCGCCGTGAGTTCAGCCTCTGCCCGGGCAATTTGGGCGGCGAAATCGGCTTCTGTCCGGTCCGCCGGCCGGCCGGGCAGGCGGGTGAGAATGAGCTTACGACCCGCCGCCGTGATCCGGGCGTCCATCATGTCAAGGAAGCGCTTCACGTCGCGCAAGACAGTCGGTGTCCAGGCGGCCTTGGCCGATCCACTCACGAACAGCGTGGCCTGGGAAAACAGGATCGTCCCGTTGCGGATGGTTTTGAGATGGTTCGCGGCCAGGGTTTCGCCCGTCGACGTGATATCGACAACGATATCCGCCGCGCCGGTCGCGGGAGCCGCTTCGGTCGCCCCGGCGGAGCGCACGATGCGGTAGTCGACCACATTGGTGTCCGTCAGGAACTGGCGCGTCAGGGTGCGGTATTTGGTGGCAATGCGCATGCGCCGACCGTGGCGGCGGCGGTGCAGTTGGGCCACTTCGGCCAGATCCGCCATGGTGTCCACATCGATCCAGGAGCGCGGCACGGCCACCACAAGATCGGCGCGGCCGAAGCCCAGGCTGTGGATCTGCACGGGACCCCGGTCGCCGGCCGTCAAGGAACCGGGGGACAGATCGCTCAGGCTGCGCGGCTGACGCCCCAGCATTTCGCTGATCAGGTCGAGGCCCGTGACGCCCAGATGCACCTCGCCCGCCGCCAGACGCTCCGGGATTTCCGAGGCCGCCGTCAGATCAATGACACATGCCGGCAAGGCCGGGATATGCGCCGAATACTCCCGCGAGCCCCGAACGCCCTTCACGGTGAAGCCACAGCGTTCCAGAAAGGCCAGTGTCGGGTCGAGGAGCCGCCCCTTGCTGGGCAGGGCGAGGCGCAGGGGCGCCATGTCGTCCGTCGCCATGGTGAAGGTCTCCAAAAGGGCAGAGATCGGGCCCGGGACGCCGCTTACCGCGTGACGGCCAAAACCTCGCGCAGATTGGCCAGGGGCACCGTCTGGCGGATGCCGTCGGCGTGGTGACGGACCTCGGCTTCCAGCATGCCGCCACCCCGGCTGGTGATTTCAATGGTACAGGCCGCCGTGCGGGGCGATACGGACGCGGCCCCCGGCGCCGTGCCAATGTCGAGCGCCACGCGCCAGCCGGCCTCCCGCAGGGTGCGGGCCGTTCCAACGGCTGCGGCCGCTTCCGACGGTGTCGCGGCCACCACATGGGCATGGACCGGACTTTCGAGGCTCAAAGGCCCGTCGAGCACCCCACCGCGCCCGAGGACCATAAGCCGCTCCACGGTGAGCGCAAATCCGGCTGCGGACGTGTCCCGTTCGGCATCGAGGGACGCGACGAGCTGGTCATAGCGCCCTCCCCCGCCCAGCGGCACCGGGTCACCGCCGGCCGGCGCCTGCGCGTGCAGGTCAAAAATGAAGCCGGTATAGTATTCAAGATCCCGTTTCAGACCCGGGGTCAGCACGCTGGCCGACAGGTCCACGCCATGGGCCTCGATGAGGCCGATGCGGCGGCGAAAATCCTCGATGAGACTGCCAAACGCAACGCCGGTCCGCCGGCCGAACGCGTCGAGAGCGTCGAGGGCGGGCCCTGGGGCGGCGCGGATCGCGAGGAACTCCTCAATGGCCTCGGCCATATCCCGCGGCAGGGTGGTGACATGGTCCACCTTGGCCTCGATCAGCCGCTCGACGATTTCGTCGATGCCCCGGTTGCCGACCGGGTTGATCTCGGCGACCGACAGGAAGCTCTCGATCAGGCGGACCGCCCGCTCCTGACCCAGCAGGGTGACGGATTCGATCAGATTGGCCTGATCACCGGAAATGGCCTCGGCCTCCCCGCCCGCATCGCCGCTCAAAGCCTGGCGCAGGGCCGGCGCACGCAGGAAATCCCGCCGCAACTGGATCTTAAGACGCTCCGGAAGCGGATAGTGGTCGAGAACCGCCAGGAAAAACCGCACATCACCCAGCACAAGGCCCGGTGTATCAAGCCCAGCGGCCCGGGCCGCGGCCACGGCAACCGCCACGACCTCCGCGTCGGCCGCCACCGGATCGCCGGGGCCCAGGCGCTCGATCCCCGCCTGGGTAAACTGGCGCCACCGGCCCGAGCCGAGAGTCTCGTGGCGGAACACCGGTCCGGCATAGCTGAGCCGCAGCGGCGTATCGACCGGCAGGCCGGCCCGCAGCGCCAAGCGACACACGGGCACGGTCAATTCCGGGCGCAGGCACCACTCGCCCCCGTCGGGCGCATCGAACATATAGACCCGGCGCCGGGTGTCCTCTCCGGAGCGCTCCAGGATGCTGTCAGGCCAATCGATCACCGGCGGCTCGACCCGGGCATAACCAAAGCCGGCGAAACACTCGCCAAGGGCGTGCGTCACCTGGCCCATGGCGGCGAGGCCTTGGGCGTCCAGGTCGAGAAAGCCGGTAATGGTCTGGGTCATGGTCTCAATCGCCCCGCCTCAATCGCCCCGTCGTGATCCTCAGGGCGCGCGCCGGCGCTCCAGAATGGTGCGGACCTGGGCGACAATCTCCGTCCGCGGAACGACTGTCTGGGCGCGGGACTTGTCCTTCCATTCCTCATGGCTGGCGATATCCCCGGCCTGGGCCCGGCCCGCCTCGAGATCCTTCAGGGACACGGTGCCGGCATCGAACTCGTCGCCCCCGGCGATGACGGCCACGGGGGCCTGGCGCCGGTCGGCATATTTCATCTGGGCCTTGAATTTGTTCTCGCCCGTATAAAGCTCCGTACGGATCCCGGCAGCACGCAATTCCTGTGCGATGGCCGCATAATCGGCCAGGCGGCTCGGATCCATGACCGTGACCAACACGGGTCCGGTCTCCCCGTCATCCTTAAGCCGGCCGGCCGCCGCAAGAGCCGCAAGCAGACGATCCACACCGATGGAGACGCCCGTGGCCGGCACGCGCTTGCCGACGAAGCGCTCGACGAGGCCGTCATACCGGCCGCCGCCGGCGACGGAGCCGAACTGGCGGGGCTGGCCGTTTTCGTCGGCGATCTCGAAGGTGATCCCCACTTCCAGAACCGGGCCTGTGTAATAGGCGAGGCCGCGTACGACACTGGGGTCGAACACGCATTGGGTTTCGTCGATGCCGAGGCGATCCAGAAGGGCCCCGATCTCCTCAAGTTCGGCGATGCCTTCGGCGCCGATTTCGCTCCTGCCGACCACGTCGCGCAGGCCGGCGCAGACCGCGGCGCGGGTCTCCGCCGTGATATCCATATAGGCCAACACCTTTGCGGCCTGATCGTCGCTGAGGCCGGCACCCTTGGTGAAGTCTCCGCTTTCGTCCATCCGGCCCTTGGTCAGCAACAGCCGCACGCCCTCAAGACCCACCTTGTCGAATTTGTCGACCGCCCGCAGCACGGGGAGCGAGGCGGCGAGATCGCCGCCCGGTGTGATGCCGATCGACTCAAGCACCCCATCAAGGACCTTGCGATTGTTGACCTTCACCGCGTAGTCGCCGCGTGCGATGCCCAGGGCTTCAAGCGTTTCGGCCATGATGGCGCAGTTTTCCGCATCGGCCGCCATGGACCCGGCGCCAATGGTGTCGACATCGAACTGGTAAAATTCGCGGTAGCGGCCGGGCCCGGGCTTTTCATTGCGATAGACCGGGCCGACCTGGTACCGCCGGAACGGCAGGGACAGTGTGGCCCAACGCTCGGCCACGAAGCGCGACAGGGGCGCCGTCAGGTCATAGCGCAAGGAAATCCACTGCTCGTCATTGTCTCTCAGGGCGAAAATGCCGCCATCGGGCTGGTCCTGTTCGGGCAAAAATTTACCCAGGACATCGACATATTCGACCGCTGGTGTTTCCAGCGGATCAAAGCCGTAGCTTTCATAAACACGGCGGATCGTGTCGATCATGGCGGTGCGCTGGCGAAGGTCCGAGGCTGTCGTGTCCTTGAAGCCCTTAGCGACCCGCGCCTTCAGCGCGTTACTGCGATCAGCCATCCCGTTGCGCCGTCATGAGAGGAACCTGGTCTCGACCCTCGGGGCCGGGGCGACTTCGCGCCTCCCGCCCGTCCGGCGGCCGGTTAGGCCATGATGGCCAAACCAGAGCGACACCGCCGGGGCAGGACCGGTGTGATACCCCGGGTGAGCGCGCCATGCAACGGGCGCGCGCCCCTTTCGGCCCCTCGGCGACGCCGTCACGCATCCAGGGCGTCGGGCCACAGGCCGTCGGCCGTTTCGATGTAAGCTTCTTTCTGCTTCAACCAGCGACGCTGAGTCCGCTGATCGTAATTCACATAAAGCTTGCCGTCATGGATGTGCCAGGCCTCCGGATCGCCTTTGACGAGACCGTTTCCGACGGCAAGGGCATAGGCGCAATAACTGCCGTATTGGGGGCGGTAGGCGTCCGGGTCGGCTGTGAAGGCGTCGAGATTGTCCTGGCTTGCGAACAGCCATTTCGCGCCCTTGAAGCTGGTCTCGAACCGGGCATCGCCAGGCACCGGCTTGTCATCGGTAAAATACGCCACCGTGTCATGGCCATCGAGGGCGTGGGTCCAGGCCTTGCTGAACACACCACCCGACTGCACGAAGATGTCCGGCTTGCGCGCGGCCCAGGCCTGTTTGATCGTCAGGGCGGATCCGAGGGCCAGGGCAGCGGGCAGAACCAAGATCTGGCGGCGGGTGACTGCGGGGCGTTTTGTCGTCATGGGGCGGATCTCCGGTGAGGCGTTGAGCGGACAGCACGCCAAGGACATATCGGATGCGGCCCCGTGCCCACAATCAGGGGTCGGCACACCTCTAGCGGATGTGACCTTGAGGCCGATGATTCCTGCCAGGATCAAAAACACGAAGGCGAGCTTCATGCTAGAGAGCGCCTCGCCAAACAAAATGGCCCCGAACAGCACCGCGCCCATGGTGCCGATCCCTGTCCACAGCGGATAGGCCACGCTGACCGGCATGGTCTTCATGGCCAAGGTGAGAAAGATCAGCCCCCCAAGAAGCCCGATAAACGCAAGCCCGGATGGCACAGGCCGTGCGAAACCGTCCGCATATTTCATGGAGATCGCGAATACGATTTCGAAAAGGGCTGCAATCAGCAGATAGACCAGGGACATGGCGGCTTACCTTGGTATCGAGGCGCCTCGGAGCAATTGGGGCTTTGGTGCGTTCAGGGATGCCTCAAGGCACACGCCCAACCTTACCACGCGCCGGACGATGCTGCCCCCTGCGGTTCAAGCGGCGGCGGGCAAGCGATCGCTCACGGTCGTTCCGGGCACCAGAAGCTGTTCGACGCGGAACAGGGCGGCGAGATCAGCGCCCGTGATGCCCGCTTCGCCGCGCAAGGCACCGACCGTCTCGGAAAGGCGATCCTCATAGGGAATATCGCACACCGGAACCTTCGCCTGTCGCCCATAATTGTAGGCGAGGTCGAAAACCATCACATCGGCGTCGGTCATGCGATAGCCGTCCGGATAGACCGTCTGGGCGATCAGGCGAAAGGTGTTGAGCTGATCCTTAGTCAAACGATCATGCACCGAGCCCATGGTGTAGCCGACGACGAAGGCCTCGTCCTGACCAAGAAGACCCCGGCCGAGCAGGACATGAATGCAGTCATGGCGCTTCAGATTAACCGCACCCGGAAACGCGTACCGGGACTCCGGATTTTCGAACAGGCGCACCACGCTGTCCACATCATCCGGACCGAAACCCGGAAGGGAGTCCAGAACCTGACCCAGAGTCAGATCCTCGATGTCGAGGCCCGGCTGCCAGTCTTCTGCCGATACGCCATTGTGGACGTGCAGCAGGCTGGCTTCGTCTGTCGCGATGGGCTGAGCAACGGCGGATTGTTCGGTAAGCACGGCGTTTCTCCGACTTTTTGGTTGCTTCAAACGAGGGGTCTGAACGCGCAATCGTTCAAAAGAATGCGCCGCCCACAGACCCAAGATCCGCAGACGGCTTATATCGCTTGTATGCTCCCCCCCAATGGTAAAAGAAAATGAAGAAATTACGACATCCCGCCGCCGGTAAATCCATATCAAGTGCTCGCAAAGACCAAAAAGAAGGATAATTTCATGGGGACCCGCAAGACAGCCAAGAATGTTTCGCTCTGGCTGCGAAACCATTCGGTTTGGGTCCGCCGAGACGCGATGCCCCGCCCGCCACCTATCGCCGGCGGTCCGCTCCGCATCGATCGAGGCGTCCTAATCGCCAAGGGTCATGCCAAAGGCCGCATCCCGTTCGTCGAGGCGCGCCCGGGCTTCGCGCCCTTGGGGATCGCGCCCTGGGGATCGCCCGATGCGATACCGGCGCCGTCTTGATTTCCGGCCCCGAGCCGAGCATGAAGCATCGGCGCGCAGCGGTGTGCGGGCCCGTCGCCCGATGGGCCGAACGGCGGCGCCAGAAAAGGAACCCCCATGTCCGTGCTCGATATCGTAGCGCTTCTGATCGTTTTCGCCGCCCTGTTCGGGACCTTGAACCATTTCTTTCTGCGCCTCCCCTCGACGATCGGCATCACGGTCGTGGCCCTGTTGGCTTCCCTGCTCGTGATCGGCGTCGATTGGGTCGTGCCGCCCCTGGACCTTGCCGCCACGGCACGGGGCTTCGTGCTCGACATCGATTTCAGCGAAGCGCTGCTCAAAGGCATGCTGGGTCTGTTGCTGTTTGCCGGCGCACTCCATGTCCGTCTGGAGGATCTGGCCCAGGAGAAGTGGATCGTCGCCATCATGGCGAGCCTGGGCGTGCTGATCTCGACCCTGATCATCGGCGTCGGGGTCCATTGGCTTCTCGGCATTCCCTTCCTGGTCGCGCTGGTCTTCGGATCCCTCATTTCGCCGACCGATCCGGTGGCCGTGCTCGGTGTACTGAAGACCGCGGATGTGCCCAAGTCCCTTGAAACCAAGATCGCCGGCGAGTCCCTGTTCAATGACGGCATCGCCTATGTCGTGTTTCTGATCCTGGTCGCGATCGCTTTCGGCGCAGGCGAAGGTCACGGGGCGCAGGCGGGCCATGGCACGATCGGAGCGGTCGATATCGCCCAATTGTTCGTGGTGGAGGCGGGGGGCGGCGCGGTGCTCGGCGGTGTGCTCGGCTATCTCGTTTTTCTCGTGATGCGCCGGATCGACGACTATTCCCTGGAAGTCCTGCTGACTCTCGCGCTGGCCTTTGGGGGCTATGCCCTGGCCAGCGCGCTCCATATGAGCGGACCGATCACCGTGGTCATCGCCGGTCTGTTCATTGGCAATACGGGCATTGTCCATGCCATGAGCGAAAAGACCCGGGAGCATGTGGATGCGTTCTGGCGCCTGATCGACGAAATCCTCAATGCGGTCCTGTTCCTGCTGATCGGTCTTGAAGTCTTCGCCGTATCCTTCGACGTGGTCTCGCCGGGCATGGCCGCGACGGTGATCGCCCTGGTGCTCGGCGCCCGGACCATTGCCGTGCTGGTCAGCATGACTCTGCTGCGCCGCTTCCGCACCTTCCTGCCGGGATCCGCGCCGATCCTGATCTGGGGCGGCCTGCGCGGCGGTATTTCAGTGGCGCTGGTCCTGTCCCTGCCCGCCAATGAGTGGCAGACGGAGCTTTTGACCCTGACCTATGCGGTGGTCCTGTTTTCGATCATCGTCCAGGGCCTGAGCGTGCCCGCCGTAGTCAACCGGTTTGCCCGCGATCAGATCTGATGGTCCCCGTCGTCAGATGAAATCGAGCAGGGACACGCGGTTGAGGTCAGCCAGGACCCGGGTGGACGCCTCCACCGCCACCCGGTCGTTGTTGAGGCGTGTGATGGCCTCGGCGAGATCCACGTCCTCGATATCCGAGATGAAGCCCTTGATGAACACGTCGCCCGCCTCGTGGCGGCTGATAGCCCGGTCCACATCGCGATGATTGAGGCCATTGCGCGCGACATCCGCATTGATCGCTTCGACGGTGCTCCGCAGCCCCGCAATCTCCCCCTGTAGAAAGTCTTTTTGTTCCGGGGTCAGCGTTTCTCCGATGGGCCCATTGGGTCCGGCGTTGTAGTCGGCAATGCGTTTGAGGGCCGTGAACAGTCCTCCCCCCACCTCATCCGCCAGAACGCCATATTCAACGGTGAGATTGTCATCGACGGTCACCGAGGGCTTGAGGTCGTTGTTGACAAACAGGTCCGCAGCATCGGTCGCCGCGACGAGATCGGAGAGGTCGCCGGAGGCGACGGGCGGGCGATCCGTCTGAGTGCCCCCATAAATGTATTGGCCGTTGTATTGGCTGTTGAGCAGGCTGGCGGCTGTCTCGAACACACGGTCGAGAGTGTCCATCAAGACCACGCCATTGTCGGCGGCCACCGCCGTCGTGACGGCCTCCCGCAGATCCGTGCCGGCCTGGGCGAGTCCCTCCAGATGGATGTCTTGAAGATTGAGCCGTGTGCGCGCCTCCTCCGCAGCCGTCGTATATTGCGCGAGCTTCGCCTCCACGCCCCGGGCAGAGAGCAATACGCTGGTCTCCTGAGGCAGATCCGCAAAGCGCGTGGCGACCTTGCCGGAACTGATCTGCGCCTGGGTCTTGAACTGCTGCTGGTTCAGGCGCATCAGGTCGGCGGTCAGTGCCTGGCTCTGGGAAAAGCTCCCGATCCGGTTCATATCATCAGTCCTCCCATGAGGCGATTGCGCCTTTCTCGGCTCCAGCACATCCCGGCGCCACGCGGAGCGAAGCAAGAAAGGCAGACTTTAGTCCGCCAAACGGACCCCTACCCATTGTTGATGCCAGACCTCACTGTCACACGAGCTGCAGAAGCTGGTCGTAAAGCTCCTGTGCCGTCGACATGATCCGGGCCGAGGCATTATACGCCTGCTGATAGATGATCATATCGGACAACTCCTCATCCAGATTGACGCCCTGGGCCTCGGACCGGCGGGCGGTGACTTCCGTGTCGAGCGCCACGGCCGCATCCGCTTGGCTCTGGGCCAGCGACGCGCGGTTCGAGGTCTCTGCGATCAGCCGGCCGGTGTAATTGGCGATGGTGGCCGTGGTCGCCCCGGCGCTGCCTGCCTCGCCGAAGGCCACCGTGGCGGACAGGATTGACTGGAGCGCCTGGGCCCCGCGATTGTCGCCTTTCGTGGCCACGGGGTCGCCAAGGGCCGTGCCCGGATCGATATCGAGCTTGGCCAGGGAAAGGCGCGCCGAGTTGCCTGCAAGGTCCGGTGCCAGCGCCATGTCCCGCGCTCGCTCCGCCTGGGGCCCGGCGCCCAGGCCGAACAAGGCCGACAGGCTGACCCCCGAACCCGCACGCGCCGTATTGTCCGCCGTCACCTCAAGGCTTAAACCCTGCTGCCCTGCATTGGGCGTCATGACGAAGCGGCCGTTCGGGTCCAGGCTGAACGTGGCCAGGGCGCCGAGACCCGTCACCGAATTGTTCAGACTGGCCAGCAGATCCGTGAAGCTCGATCCGGTCACCGTGAGATCCATGCTGCGCAGGATCCGTCCATCCGTGTCACGCAGCTCCAGATCCATGGTCTGGCCGCCGAAGCCATGGGCGTCCGCTCCCTGAAGGCCCGTGGCCGGATGGACGCTTTGATGGGCGCGCACCAGATCATTGAGGCCGAAAAAATGGCTGAAGCCGCGACCGCCCCGGCTGGCTGGATTGCCCTCGTCCTGGAGGAAGCCGACGCCGAGACCGCTGGTGCCGGTATCGACGGACAGGACCCCGTCGGAAAAACTGACCGTGCCATTGGTGCCCAGGGCCGCATCGAGCGCCGTGTCCAAATTGCTGGCCATGCTCCCGACCGTGCCACCGAGACTTCCCGTGCCACCGCCGTTCACGCTGTAAGTTCCGGCATCAAAATCGAGATCGATGCGGGCGGTCAGGGCTCCGCTGGCATCGACAAGGGCCATGGTCGTGCGGCCGGTAAAATTGAGGGCGTCGGAAGCCACCAGCCCGGTTTGACGACCCGTGAGCGTCGCGGGTGGCGGGACGGCCACGGCATCGTTATGCACCGCATTCAGACGGTCGGAGACGACGCCGGCGAGTTCCCCGAGTTGGCGCGCCACATCCGGCAGTTCGCCATCCCGCATCGCCATGAGTCCCTTGAGGGAGCCCCCCGACAGGTTGCCGTCAAGGCTTGTGGTTTGCCCGGCGCCGATCCCGGACGATGTCTCGCGTATGATCTGAATGGGCGGAAAGACGGTCGCGGCCGAAACGGGGCCGGTGGCCTGATACTGCAAGGTCGTCTTGCCGGCGCCCACCAGCGGCAGCCCGTTTTGCGTGCTCACATGGATGGTGCCGTCGCCCTGGTCCTGGGTGCGGACATCCAGATAGCCGCCCAACTCCGCCAGCGCCGTATCCCTCTGGTCGAGCAGGGCCGATGTCTCGTCCCCGCCGATCACCTGCCGCCGGATCTGGCGGTTGAGATCATCGATCCGCCCCAGGAGCTGGTTCACGCTCGTCACCTGGGACGCGATTTCCGAGTCCACATCCGCCCGAATATCCTGGATCTGGGACGCGGTGGCCGAGAAGCTCTGGGTCATTTGTGCAATGTCGGACAGATAGCTGGCACGGCGCACATCCGAGGACGGATCGATGACCACATCCGCCGCCGCGGTCAGGGCCGCATTGATCTGCTGGGGCAGAGCACTTTCATCGTCGGGCCGGCCGAACAGGGCCTGGAGACGGTCATGGATACGCGCCTCGGCCTCGAAACGTGCCACATCGCCCTTGACCTCGATGGCCTGGCGCGAAAAGAAGGTATCGACGGCCCGGCGCACTTCGGCAATGGCGACACCGCTCGCCTTGCCGTCATGGGACTGCACCTCTTGGTGGACGATGCGGCGGGCATAGTCCGGATTGTTGACATTGGTGATATTGTTGGAGACATGCGTCAGGGCGCTCTGGTTGGTATGCAGACCGCTCAACGCATTGTGTAAAAGCGCATTGACCGTCATCGCGCTGTCCTTCGCCCGAACCCATGCTGCAAGGGCCTGTCGGCCTGCTTTTTCCGCCCGCACCGGAACAATCTGCCGGCAAATTCCGCCACCGCGGGGGCCCCGCGACCGGGATTGCCCGGGGCGCGGCGCCATACGGGGATATGGGGTGCAATGACGGGGCCAGTTCGGCATTTTCGCTCCGTATACAGTATGGATAAGCGAAAATGACCGCCCGGCGCAATTTCTCCGGCCAATCGGACAGGCTCCCTTAAGGCCGTTGATAGTGGCTCGGGCGAAGCCTGCCGGGCAGTTTCTTCCCGCACAAGCCGACTGACGCCCAAAATTTGCCGCCCGCCGCCACGGCTTCCGGCCCCCAAACCCAGGAAATCCGGTTGATCGGGCGCGGGCCCGGCCGCTGGCCCCGCCCTTGCTCCCGGAAGCCCTGGCGATGCATTGGGACAGGACGAACCGCGGCATGAACGGGCTTTCTTCAGCACAGGATCTTTTGGCGATTCCCGGACGGTCCGCGAAAGAGGGCACCCTTGCCAAGGCGGGCACCGTGCGTTCTGGCCACGGGGTCAAGCCTTTTGCAGACCCGACCAAAGCCAATCTTCATACGAATGGAAAGATGACCCCGGGCGCGACCGGCGCGACCAGGTCCGCACACCAATCGGGCGCGCCCATCGCTGGATCGCCCGCCCCATCCTTCCAGCAGACCCTGGCAGCCTCCAAGGAGGCCACCGGCGGTGCCGGCAAGCCGGTCCCTGGCGGGGACCGCTCTTTCTCCGGGCAGGCCGGGGACAATGGCCCTGCCGGCAAGGCACAGGCGGAGGGCCCGCCGACCGCGCCCGCTGCGGCGAAAATGCCCCTGCACGAAGGACGCGGAAAGGGTCTGTCCGCCAAGCCAAGACCCGATGCCGAGAGCGTTGAATCCGGTTCCCAACGGGCGAATGCTCCGGGCGGGATCGACACGCCTGCCCCTGAAGCGACGATCGGCGGGGCCATCGGAAAGGCCCAAGCGCAGGAAGCGGAGCATCTGCTTTCCGTCGAAGGCCGCGATGGATCCGTGTCGCGGGCCACACGGAAACACACGACGGATGCGTCAAACCATCCTTTCAAGGAGGGTGCGCGGTCCACACCGGGGGGTGCGCAAGCCAATGATCCCCGCACATCCGGATTGGCGAAGCGCCAAGGGGCCCGGGTGCCAGAAGCGGGCGACGCGGCGGCGAACACCGATTCCGCACCGGAGCGGACGACCCCAGGACTTGCAAGCACTCCTGAAACGGCGACGGAGAAACCATCGGCTGGGGACCAACAGCAGGGCCGCACCGCGCGTGACCGCGAGCGCTCGGATGGACAGGCCGCGGTCACCGTCGAGCCCGTCACCGGCACGGCAAACGCGTCCGGGAAAAACCCGGATCTCCCGCAATCCCCAGGCTCGAGCGGGCTTGGCGAGACCGGTCCCCATGGCCATGCCAGCCCCCTGATCCATGACGGTGAGTCGGCGATCGGGCCATCAACCACGTTCGAAGTCGCTGCTCCGTCTACGGATGCCATGGCGCCCTCTCCTGAGCAAATCCCCTTCGGCCCCGCGGCCGGGCAAGCCCCTAGGCCTCAGCCGGTGCCATCAGACGTCGGGGCAACGCCCGCGGCCCGGCCGATATCCGGGTCTGGACCGGTGCCCGGGCCGGGACCGGTGCCCGGGCCGGGACCGGTGTCCGCGTCCGGACCGGCGTCCGCGTCCGGACCGGTGTCCGCGTCCGGACCGGGACGGTCTTCGGGGTCTGACGCCGGACCAGGGCAAATATCCGCGCGCACGGCCTCTCCCGCGGAGAGTCAGAGCGGCGACGGGGCAAACACCGTCGCCGGCAAGGTTGATCCGTCTGCATCCAGTGTTGTCGCCGCACGCTCCGATAGGGCCGGCGGACATCCAGCATCATCGCCCGCGGATGGATTACGGGGCGGCCTTAATCCTGGGGCCATGCCAGGGCAGACCGCGCCGACGGACCGCGTGACACCGGCACGCAGCAAGAAGGCAACGCCGGGTGATGCGGCCCGCGCTGCGAAGAAAGGCGAGGGCACAGGCACGCCGGCCGCCAGCGGCGCCGATCCAAAACCCACGGCCCAGGCCGCGCAGGGATCACAAATACAATCCGCTGACGGATCACAGGCCGACCCTGGACCGGCCATCACGGATCTGGCGGGGCAAGCTCTCTCCCGGGCGGTCTCGGGGCCCGCCTTTACGCCGGATGGATCGGCCGTGAGTTCGGCTGCACCGAGCCCGGGCGATCTGGCGCCCCCACCGATACGCTCCGGCGGCCCAGCGCCCCAAACGGCGGTGCCGGGCGGGCAGCAGCCGCAGGTGCACGCCGGACGCATGGCCGAAGACATCGCGGTGCAGATGGCGCGCCACGGTGCGGCGGGGGTCAACCGCTTCGAGTTGCGGCTCGATCCGCCGGAACTCGGCCGTATCGACATCCGTATGGAGATCACCGCGGATGGGCAGGTTCAGGCCTCCCTGTCCGTCGATCGGGCCGATGCCCTCGACCTTTTGCGGGCCGATGCGCGGCTGCTCGACCGTGCCCTGAACGATGCGGGCCTGAAAACGGACAGCGGCTCCTTGAGTTTCTCCTTGCGCCAGGACGACGACCGGCCCGATGCGGGCCAGGGGGACGCCCAGGGCCGTGAGACTCGCCAGGGGCAGCATGGTCAATCCGGCGGGCACGGACCACCGGCGGCGGACACACCCGATGAGCCAGTGCGGAGCGACGGTGCCCCGCAAGAAGACTTGCACGGCCTGCGTATCACCGTGCGGCGCGGCGTCAATGTCGAGATCTGACACCCGACTTTTATACCGAGAAGGACCACAGCCATGGATATCAGCACCGCTTCCACTCTCAACGGCACAACGGGCAGCGCCGCCGCATCCAAGAGCCTCGCCGACAACTTCGATACGTTTCTCAGCCTGTTGACGACCCAGTTGCAGAACCAGGACCCGCTTGAACCCCTGGACACGAACGAGTTCACGGACCAGCTCGTTCAGTTTACGGAGGTTGAACAGGGCATCGCGACGAACGAAAACCTGGAGCTGCTGATCAGCCTCAATGAAGCAGCCCGGGCGGGCAGCGCCGTGTCCTATCTGGGCCAGGACGTGGTGGCTGACGGTAGCACCGCCCGCCTCGACGATGACGGCGCCACCTGGCATTACGACCTCAGCGCCACGGCGGCGCAGGTGGATCTCACGGTGGTGGACGAGAACAATGTTCCGGTCTTCAAGGCCGAAGGCGGCACCGGGCGGGGCGACCAGTCCTTCACCTGGGACGGACGGGACAATGCCGGCAATCCCGTGCCGAAAGGGCTTTATGCCCTGCAGGTGAATGCCCGTGATGCCGCCGGCAATTCCGTCATTGCAGAAACCACGATCCGCGGCACGGTCAGTGCCGTCGATTTCACGGGGGCCGACCCCTCCCTGACGGTCAACGGAGTATCCGTACCCGTCTCCAAGGTCCGGGAGGTCGCCACCGCAGCCTGACCGAACCGATCCCGATTGATGTCCGTGCGGATGCCAAGCGATAACAGCAGCATCCGGATTTTCCGAACGGAGACGTGATATGAGTCTGTATGGTGCCCTGTTTACCGGTGTATCCGGACTGAATGCGAACAGCAACGCCCTCAGTGTGATTTCCAACAATATTTCCAACGTCAATACCACGGGTTACAAGGCCAGCGACACCCAGTTCTCGACAATCCTGTCCTCGGAAACCGATGCTGGCAGTTTCTCCGCCGGCGGTGTGCGGGGTACGGCGCAGCAGTTGAACAGCCGGCAGGGCCTTTTGCAGCCTGCGGAAAGTGCCACGGATCTCGCCATTTCCGGCAACGGCTTTTTCGTGGTAACGGAAGAAACCACGACCAATCCGGACCAGACCGATCTTCTGTATACCCGCGCGGGCTCCTTCACCCAGGATGCGGAAGGGTTCTTGCGGAACCCGGCCGGCTACTACCTGCAGGGCTGGCGCCTGGACGATGCAGGCAATCTGCCCGCCAATCGCAACACGATCCAGCCCATTAACCTGAACCAGCTCACCGGCACGGCGTCCGCCACCACCGAAATGAACTTGCGCGCCAATCTCCGGGCGAGCGATCCCATTGGCGGCACGTTCGAACGCACACTCGAAGTCTTCGATACGCAAGGGGGGGCTCAGCCGATCCGCCTCGCCATGACCAAAACAGCCGCGAATACATGGGACTTCCAGGTGAGCTACGATCCGCAGAACCCGGCCGATGTTGCCGCCAATCTCGACCCCGACACCAATCCGTTTACGACGGGAACGGTTGTTTTCGACGAATTCGGAACGCCGCTCAGCGTTACGAGCACCAACCTCATCTCCGGCACCACCACGTCGGTCACCACAGCGGGCCAAGACGGCACGGCGGACTTTGAGATCCCCTGGGACAACGCCACAACGGGCCTCCAGCCACAGACCATTTCGCTCAATTTTGGAACCCTGGGCCAGGCGAACGGCATCACCCAGTTCGACAGTGACACCACACTGATCTCGAGCGGCGTGGACGGCGCCCTGTTCGGCGGCATCACCGGCGTTCGGGTGGATGAAAACGGCGTCGTGACGGCCTTGTTCGACAACGGGGTGCAGCAGCCCGTGTTCAAACTGCCCATCGCCAATTTTCAGAACCCGAACGGGCTGAGCGCCGCCAACGGCAACGCCTATATCGCAACGGATATTTCCGGCGATGGGACCCTGCTTGAAGCCAATACAGGGGGTGCCGGCGCCATGGCCGCCCAGTCCCTGGAAAGTTCCACGGTCGACCTGGCGGAGGAGTTCACCAAACTGATCACGACCCAGAGGGCCTATTCCGCATCTACAAAGATCATCACCACGGCCGACCAGATGCTGGAGGAAATGATCCGGATCAAGCGATAATTTTTGGTCAAGTGCGCTGGTAGCCTGGTGCGTATGGGGTTGATGCGCACCCGGCTGCCTTGTGAACGCCGGGCGCCACGGCAGTCATCTCATGTTATCCCTAATGTGAGGGTTACCAATTTACTTATGCGTTCTTTAAGCGGGACAGTCTAGCGTGAAGATAAGGGGGATCTCGCAGGGGAGTAGACAATGGCGGAGGTAGGAAAACGGGTCAACATCATTATCGGGCCGGACGGCAGCCCACTGACGGCCGCCGATCTTCCGCCGCCCGACACCAAGCGCTGGGTCATCAAACGCAAGGCCCAGGTGGTTCTTGCCGTACGGGGAGGACTTTTGACATTGGATGAGGCGTGCACGCGATATGCCCTGACACGGGAGGAGTTCGGCGCCTGGGAGGACGCCATCGACCGACACGGTCTGCCGGGACTTCGCACGACACGCATCCAACAATACCGCAATCCGGTCACGGCTTGACCGTAACAAACGGGCATGGGGCCAGGGACTCACGGCGCCATGCCCGCACGGGCCCCTGCCCTTTCCGCCGCCCTCGCGCACCGCCCTCGCGGTATCCGGCTCTGCGTGAGCCCCAAGGCTAACTCCATCTTTACGACACCCAGGGCACTTTTTGCCTAGCCCAGTCGGGGCCCAGCCGGGGCCCAGCCGGGGCCCAGCCGGCGCATCGGGACCGGCGGGGTGCCGCTGGAGGCGGGCCCGAGGGGGATGGCCCAGCCGGCGGGGGGATCATGGGGGGTTGGCGTGAACGCGATATCGGAGTTTCTCCGTTCGATCGGGACGACCCGGCTGGTGGCTGGGATCGCAATCTTAAGTCTGCTCGGGGGCGCGCTGACAGCGGCCATGATCCGGCTCGCCGACAAGGACATGACGGTCCTGTTCACGGATCTCGACCTGCGGGATGCGGCGCGGATCACCGAAGACCTGCGCGGACGAGACGTCGCCTATGAACAGCGGCACAACGGGACGACGATCCTTGTGCCAAGCGATCAGGTGCTCGATCTGCGTATGGCCTTTGCCAGCGAGGGCCTGCCCGCCCGCGGCATCGTGGGCTATGAATTGCTGGACAGCCAAAGCGCCCTCGGCACCACGAGCTTTCTTCAGAACGTTAATTATGTCCGGGCCCTGGAAGGGGAGCTTGCCCGCACCATCGGCGCGCTGGGCAGCGTGCGCGGCGCGCGCGTCTTCCTCAACCTGCCCAAGCGGGAATTGTTCGCACGGGAAACAAAGCCCGCCACTGCCTCGATCCAGCTCGAGACAACCCACGGCAGCCTGACTCGCAACCAGGTGCGGGGGATCCAGTTTCTCGTGGCCTCGGCCGTCGAGGGCCTCACACCACAGCGGGTCTCGGTGATCGACGAACAGGGCAATGTTCTGGCCAGCGGCCAGGGGGACGGCCCGGATGCCATTGCCGGAAGCCTCGACGAGCGCCGCCTGGGACTGGAACGCCGCCTTCAAAATGAGGCCCAGGAGATCCTGACACGGATTGTCGGACCGACCAATGCACGGGTGCGAGTGACGGCCGACATGAGTTACAACCGGGTTGTCGAGGAGACCCGCAGCTTCGACCCGGAACGCCAGGTGACCGTCTCGACACGGACCGTGGAGCAATCGGCCAGCACGGACGACCGGGAAGGCGACCGCACGATCACCGTCCGCAACAATCTGCCCGACGGGGGCCAGGACAGCGACGCCAACCGCTCCTCGAGCCAGGAAAACCGCATCGAAGAGACCACGAATTTCGAGAATTCCCTGACCAAGCGCACGGAAGTCCAGGAGGCCGGCCGCCTGGAGCGCCTGAGCGTCGCCGTCCTCGTCAACGAGGCCCGCAGCGTGGCGCCGGACGGCACCGTCACTTTCACGGCCCGCTCCGACCAGGAACTCAAGAACATCGAAGACCTGGTGCGCGCCGCCGTCGGCTTCGACGAGGATCGCGGCGACCAGATCCGCGTGATCTCCACTCGCTTCGCCCAACCCGAAATCCGGGACGTGCCGGAAGAGGACGCCGGCCTGATGGCTGATCTGGACATCAACCGGATCATCGAATCGGTCGCCCTCGTGATCCTGGCCCTGATTTTTCTCCTCGCGCTCCAACCGCTGATCAAGCGCCTGATGACGCCGCGGGGACAGGTCTTCGCCGATCCCGCCGCCGCCCTTGCGGGCGCCGACGGCATCGCCGGTGTGCCCCAGCTGCCCGGCCCGGACACCCCAGCCCTTCCGGCGGCGACGGGCGATGCGACGGGTACTGCCCTCGCGGAGACGGGCAGCGGGGACGGCGACGGCAATTCGGATATTGCCAAAGCCATCGACATCGCTCAGATCCAGGGCCAGGTGAAGGAATCCTCCGTAAAGAAAGTGGGGGAGATCATCTCGGCGCACCCGGAAGAATCCATGTCCATCCTGCGCAGTTGGCTGCACGAAACGCCGTGAGGTGATGAACCATGGCCCGCCCCGCGAAAAACTCACCGGCCCTGATCGAAGACATCCGTAAGCTGACCGGCCCGGAACGAGCGGCGGTGCTGCTGCTGTCCCTCGGCGAGGAGCACGGCGCCCCCCTGTGGGACATGCTGGATGAAGATGAGGTGAAGGAAATCTCCCAGGTCATGTCCCATCTGGGCACCATCAGTTCAACGGTGGTGGAACAGCTCCTGGTCGATTTCGTCGGCAAAATGTCGAGCACGGGGGCCCTGATGGGCTCCTTCGAGGCGACCGAACGGCTGTTGAAACGTTTCCTGCCCGACGAGAAGGTCGGGGCGGTCATGGAAGAGATCCGCGGTCCGGCGGGTCGCACCATGTGGGACAAGCTGGCCAATGTGAACGAAGCGATCCTCGCCAACTATCTGAAGAACGAATATCCCCAGACGGTCGCAGTCGTCCTGTCCAAGATCAAATCCGACCACGCAGCCCGGGTGCTGGGCGCCCTGCCGGAGGATTTCGGTCTGGAGGTTGTCATGCGCATGCTGCGGATGGAATCCGTTCAGAAGGATATTCTGGACAAGATCGAAAGCACCCTTCGGGTCGAGTTCATGTCCAACCTGGCGCGCACCCAGAAACGCGACGCCCACGAAATGATGGCCGAGATCTTCAACAATTTCGACCGCCAGACCGAGGCGCGTTTCCTCACCTCTCTGGAGGAGCGCTCCCGGGACGCGGCCGAGCGCATCAAGGCCCTCATGTTCACGTTCGAGGACCTCAACAAGCTCGACCCAGGCAGCATTCAGACGCTTTTGCGCAGTGTGGAAAAGGACAAACTGGCCCTTGGCCTCAAGGGCGCCTCGGACCAGCTTCGTGACCTGTTCTTTTCCAACATGTCCGAACGCGCCGGAAAGATTCTGCGCGAAGACATGGAGGCCATGGGCCCGGTGCGCCTCAAGGACGTGGACGAGGCCCAGACCCAGATGGTCAACCTCGCCAAGGACCTCGCCGCCAAGGGCGAAATCATGATCGCCGAATCCGGCGGCGACGATGAACTTATCTACTGATCCGTAACGGGACGAGCTGCACCATGAAGGATGCTGTCAAATTCACCTTCGACACGGAGTTCAGCCGGGACGGCCAGATCCTGCGGGAGCGCCAGCCGCGCCCCAAGACCCGGTTCTCTCCGGAAGAGATGGAAGCGGCCAAGGCGCAGGGCTTTGCCGAGGGCCAGGCGAGCGCCGAAGCCGAGGCCACCCGTGCCGCGGCCCAGGCCACGGCGGAGGCGCTGGAGATCGTCAAGACGGGCCTTGCGCACATCCTCTCCACGCTTCAGGGGGAGGTGGACGCGGTGCGGGCCGAGGGCGCGCGACTGGCGTTCGAGACCGTCCGGCACCTGACCGCCGGCCTTGTCGATCGGCACGGGGCGGACCATGTGGCCGGCCTCATTGCCGAGGGCCTGCAAGGGGTGCGGGAAGCGCCGACGGTTACCATCACCCTGGCGCCAGACCTGGCGCAGGACCTTGGCCCCCGGATCGCGGAAACGGCCGCCGCGGCCGGCTTCGAAGGGCAGGTCGAGGTCAAGGACGATGGGGCGGTCCAGCGGGCGGATTGCCGGCTGACCTGGGGCCGGGGCGGCGCGTTGAGCGACCTGGAGGGCGCGATCGCAGCGGTGGAGACGCTCATTCGCGACCATCTGGAGGCGGAGGGCAACACGCAACTCAGCCTTTTCGATCTTTAAACGGACGGCACGGCCAGAAGAGGAACGGATATGGCGGACGGCGACACGGTGGACCTTCCGGAACTGGAGGGCGAAGGCGGCCCGGCGGAAGGCGGCCTCCTCGACGCCAATGGAAGCGAGGCCGAGGGCCCGAAATCCTCGACCGATCTTGAAGCGGTGTTCGACGTGCCGGTGCGCGTCTCGGCCATTCTGGGCAAGACACATATGGAGGTCAGTGAATTGCTGAAACTGGGACGCGGCGCCGTGGTGGAACTCGACCGAAAGGTGGGCGAGGCCATCGACATCTATGTCAACGACCGGCTGGTGGCCCGGGGCGAGGTCGTTCTGGTGGAAGAGCGCCTTGGCATCACCATGACCGAAATCGTCAAGGGTGGGTCCTAGGATCATGGTTGCGCGCCAGACCAGGAAAGCCGTTGAGGGCCGCGCCGGCACCACGCCGCGCCTGTCCGCCCTTGTGCACGAGGCGGAACGTCAGCGTCTGGATGTCTCGACGCCGCTCGCCCTCGGACTGGCGCTCGCGACCGTCATGACGGCGATCGCGCTGGGCGGTCCGCCGGATGCCTTTCTGGATATCCGCTCCCTGCTGATCGTGCTCGGCGGCACCCTGTGCGTCACCGCCGCGGGGTTGTCCGGATCCGACATCGCACGGGCCCTTAAAAGCATGCGGTTCGTGATTCTCTCGCCCGCGGCGTCGGTGCCCGCGGTCTCCACCTCGGCGGTGCGCATGGCCGAACAGGTGCGCAAGGAGGGCCTGCCTCTTCTGGAAAATGCCCTGCCCCGCTTCAAGGACCGGCCGTTTCTGCACAAGGCCATGGCCATGGCCGTGGACGGCCTGACACCGGACGATATGGAGCGGGTTCTGGGGGACGAATTGCGGGCCATCGACGAGCGCCACCGGCGCACCGCGGTGGTCTTCCGCCGGGCCGCCGATGTGGCCCCCGCCATGGGCCTGATCGGCACCATGGTCGGCCTGATCCAGATGCTCCGGATGCTGGAGGACCCCTCCGCCATCGGACCGGCCATGGCCCTCGCCCTGTTGACGACCCTTTATGGGGCCGTGCTCGGCCATATGGTTTTCGGCCCCCTCGCCGACCGGCTGGACCAGCGCAGCCTGCTGATCGGGCAGATCAATACCATCCATGCCCTCACGGCCCTGGCCATCGCGCGGCGGGAGTCCCCGCGCCATCTGGAACTGGCCATCAATGCCCATCTGGCGCCCCGTGACCAGGCGCGCCGGTTCACGTCATGACCTTGGAGGACGCTCAGCGATGCGACTGCTCATAGTGGGAATTCTGGACGGCCAGTTGAGCGCTGCCACCCGGATCGCAACGGACCGGGGCGCGAAGGTCGCCCATGTGACGACCATCGACGCGGCCCTCGACCATCTGCGCGCCGGCCGCGGCGCGGACCTGCTCATGGTCGACGTGGCCCTTGACATCCGCAGGCTGATCGAAGCGCTGAACACGGAACATATCGTGGTGCCCATTGTGGCCTGCGGGATCGGCAACGATGCCCGGGCGGCCGTCGAGGCCATCCGGGCCGGGGCAAAGGAATATATTCCCCTGCCCCCCGATGCGGAACTGATCGGCGCCGTGCTCTCCGCTGTGGCCGATGACCGCCAGCAGATGGTCTATCGCGATGAGGTGATGGCGGATGTCATCGCCCTTGCGGATCAGGTGGCCCCGAGCAATGCCAGCATCCTCATCACGGGGGAGAGCGGCGTCGGTAAGGAGGTCATGGCGAAATATGTGCATGGCAAATCCCTGCGCGCCGACCAGCCGCTGATTTCCGTCAACTGCGCCGCCATTCCGGAAAATCTTCTCGAGTCAGAATTGTTCGGTCATGAGAAGGGCGCTTTCACCGGCGCGCTGACCCGGCGCATCGGCAAGTTCGAAGAGGCCGACGGGGGCACGCTGCTGCTCGACGAAATCAGCGAGATGGACATCCGTCTCCAGGCCAAGCTGCTGCGGGCCATTCAGGAACGCGAGATCGACCGGGTGGGCGGATCGAAGCCGATCCGAGTGGATATCCGCATCATGGCCACCTCCAACCGCAAACTCGCCGATGCGGTGAAAGAAGGCACCTTCCGGGAAGACCTGTTCTACCGTTTGAACGTCGTGAACCTGAAGATCCCCCCCCTGAGGGAGCGCCCGAAGGACATCCTGGCACTCGTGGAGTTTTTCGTCGCCAAATATTCCCAGGCGAACGGTCTGGTGCCCAAGCCCCTGGCCGAGCGCACCAAGCGGGCCCTCGTTGCCCATCCCTGGAACGGCAATGTCCGGGAGCTGGAAAACACCATGCACCGGGCCGTGCTGCTGTCCACCGGCCATGAGATCACCGAAGAGGCCATCCGCCTGCCCGACGGGTCCAAGGTGTCCGAGGATCCGGGCGCGCCCAATCCGATGCTTGCCACCGGGCCGGTCGCCCACGCGGCCCATGCAGCAGCCCAGGCACGCGTGGCGGCCGGCGGGCTTGTGGGGCGCACCGTGGCCGAGGTGGAGCGGGACCTGATCCTGGACACTCTGGACCATTGCCTCGGCAACCGGACCCACGCCGCAAACATTCTCGGCATCTCGATCCGCACCCTGCGCAACAAGCTGAAACAGTACACGGATGAGGGCATTCCCGTGCCCTCGCCCGGCGAAGCCCGCGCCGCGACCATGTGACGGATCCGACCATCGAGGGGGCGGCTTCACGCCGGGCGAACAGGCATTTCACAGACGATGCAAGCGACGGCTTTAGGGCCTACACGGCCAGGAAGGACGGTCAAGGGTGAGCGAGACGGGGGGACAGACAGCCCAGGCCGGGTTCGACGTGATGGGGGCGCTGCAACGGCTGACCTGGCGCGGCGATCTGATGGTCGCGAGCGGCATCGTGGGCATCCTGGCCGTGCTGCTGCTGCCCATGGGTCCCTTGTTTCTCGACCTGTTCCTGGGCGTTTCGCTCATGTTCTCGGTCCTTATTCTGATGGTCTCGCTGTTCATCCAGCGACCCCTCGAGTTCAGCGCCTTTCCGACGGTGCTGCTGATCGCAACCATGATGCGCCTGTCCCTCAATCTGGCCTCGACGCGCCTGATCCTGGCGAACGGCCATGAAGGTACGGACGCCGCGGGTGACGTGATCCAGGCCTTCGGCAATTTCATCATGCAGGGCAATGTGGTCATTGGGGTGATCATTTTTGCCATTCTGGTCCTCGTGAATTTCATGGTCATCACCAAGGGTTCCGGACGGATTGCCGAGGTGGCGGCGCGCTTCACCCTCGATTCCATGCCCGGAAAGCAGATGGCCATCGACGCGGACCTGTCCGCCGGCCTGATCGACGAGGAAACCGCTAAGAAAAAGCGCAAGGATCTGGAGGACGAGAGCAACTTCTTCGGCGCCATGGACGGTGCGTCCAAATTCGTGCGCGGCGATGCCATGGCCGGCCTGATCATTACCTTCATCAATGTGGTCGGCGGCATGGTGATCGGCATGGCCCAGAACGGGATGGACTTCGCCACCGCCGCCAATACCTACACTCTGCTGACCGTCGGCGACGGCCTGGTCAGCCAGATCCCGGCCCTGATCGTGTCCGTGGGCGCGGGCCTCCTCGTGTCCAAATCCGGTGTCGACGGCTCCACGGACAAGGCGCTGGTCCAACAGTTCACGAATTATCCGCAAGCCCTCGGCATGGCCGCCGCCGTGCTCGGGATCGTGATCCTGCTGCCGGGCACGCCGAAGCTCACCTTCCTGGGCCTGGCCGGCGCCTGCGGTTACGGCGCCTATGTGCTCGGCCGTCAACAGAAAGAGGCAAAGCGCAAGGCCTCCGAAGCCGAGGCGGTCCAGCGGGACGACGGCAAGCCCACCGAGGAGCCCATCAGTTCGGCCCTTGCCATGGACAATCTGCGCCTTGAACTCGGCTATGGTCTGCTGCCGCTGATCAACGATGCCGAAGGATACCGCCTGACCGACCAGATCAAGGCCCTGCGCCGCCAGCTCGCCACGGATATGGGATTCGTGATGCCCTCGGTTCGGATCCTCGACAATATGCAGCTGTCCAGCGAGCACTACGCCATCAAGGTCAAAGAGATGGATGCCGGCGAGGGCACACTGAAAGTCGGTGCCTTGATGGTCATGGACCCACGCGGCGCACCCATCGATCTGCCGGGCGAGGACACCACGGAGCCCGCCTTCGGCCTGCCGGCCCGATGGGTCGATGCGGGCCTGCGCGAGGAGGCCGCCTTCCGGGGCTACACGGTCGTCGATCCGGCCACCGTCCTCACCACCCACCTGACTGAGGTGTTGAAGGACAACATGCCCGAACTCCTGTCCTATGCGGAAACCAAGAAACTGCTCGACGACGTGCCCGGCGACCACCAGAAGCTCATCGAGGATCTGGTGCCCGGACAGATTTCCATGACCGGCGTGCAGCGCATTCTCCAGGCCCTGCTGCGCGAGCGCGTGTCCATCCGCGATCTCGCCACGATCCTTGAAGGGATTTCCGAGGCCACGGGCTTCACCCAGTCCATTCCGATGATCACGGAACATGTCCGCATGCGGCTGGGGCGCCAGATCTGTGCAGCGAATCAGGATCCGGGCGCCGGCTATCTGCCCCTCGTGGTCCTGTCGCCCGACTGGGAGCAGGCCTTTGCCGAAAGTCTGGTCGGTCAGGGGGAGGAGCGCCAGCTTGCCATGGCTCCGTCCCAGCTCCAGGACTTTATCAATCAGGTGCGCACCATCTTCGAACAGCTCGGCGCCCAGGGCGAGATGCCCGTGCTGCTGACGAGCCCGCTGGTGCGGCCCTATGCCCGCTCCGTCGTTGAGCGCTTCCGTCCTCAGACGGTGGTGATGTCGCAAAACGAGATCCATCCCCAGGCGCGTCTGAAGACGCTCGGCCAGATCTGAGCCCGAGAGAACCCTGAACCATGCGCATCCGGACCTTCACGGCACCCACAATGAGCGAGGCCATGCACCTCGTCCGGGATGCCATGGGCGAGGACGCCATCATCGTGTCCACCCATCAGGGCCGGCGGGGTCGGGGCGTCGAAGTGCGCGCCGCCGTCGAGGCACCCCCCTCCCCCGCCGCGAGCCGCCAGGTCGCCGCGACCCTGGACGAGGTGGCCGAACTCGAGACCCGCCTCGCGGCGCGCCTGCGCGGTGAACTCGAAAATCCGCCTACGGGCGGAACGGCCAAACCCACGGCCCGGCACCCGGTCGCCGATGGCAAGGCGCTTGATCGCAAGGACCTTGACCTCAAGGAGGTGGGCCAGGCCCTCGTCTTCCATCGTCTGCCCAGCGCGCTCGGCAAGGCCATGTTGCAGGACGCGAAACGGTTCGACGTGGACAGCGGCGAGGAGGCCCTGGCCGCGGCCATTGACATGCGTTTCGGCTTTGCGCCCCTGCCCGACGCCCCGCGCCGCCCGCTCATGCTGATCGGCCCGCCGGGTGTGGGAAAGACGGCGAGCGCGGCAAAACTCGCGGCCCGGGCCGTCCTCTCGGGTGCATCCGTCAGCCTCGTGACGACCGACACAGTCAAGGCCGGCGGCATCGCGCAGATGGAAGCCTTTGCCGGCCTTTTGGAAGCCCCCTGCCACGCGGCCGATTCGCCGGACGCCCTGTCCGCCGTACTCGGACGGCCGCAGGAGGGCCCCACCATCGTGGACACGCCCGGCACCAATCCCTTCAATCGGGCCGAACGGGAAGACTTGATTGCTTTCCTGAAGGCATTCGATGTGGAGCCCGTGCTGGTTCTGGCCGCCGGCGCCGACGGCGCGGACATGGCCGACACGGCCCGTATTTTTCAGGAGATGGGGGCCCGGCGGGTCATCATTACACGGCTTGATGTGGCCCGCCGCCTGGGCAGTGTGCTGTGGCTCTTGCACACGACCGGCCTTGCCCTCGCCCAGGGCAGCCGCACGCCCTATGTCGCCGACGGCCTCGTGCCCATGGATCCGAGCAGCCTCGCCCGCCTGATCATGGGGGTTCCACGCTCGTCCCTGCCGTCGCCGCCGCGACCGGCTTCCGACCGGCAGCCCCCCCAAGAGACACCCGCGTTCAAGGAGAGCTTCGCGCCATGACCGCCCGAAACAGCCAAGCCGTCGCGCCGCCGCATCGCACCGACAGGCCGGCCACGCCGCAGGCCCTGGGCCGCGGCACCATACTCTCTGTTGCGTCAGGAAAAGGGGGCGTCGGCAAGACCTGGCTGACGGTCAGCCTCGCCAATGCCCTGGCCCAGGAGGGTCGGCGCGTGCTGGTGTTCGATGGCGATCTCGGCCTTGCCAATGTGGACGTCCAGCTCGGCATTGCACCGGCCAGCGATCTCGCCAGCGTCATCACGGGCCAGATGACGCTGGCCGAGGCCGTCAGCGGCTTCCAAGGCGGTGCGGACCAGGCCGGCGGTTTCGACGTTCTGGCCGGGCGCTCGGGCTCCGGCGCTTTGAGCCTGCTGCGCCGGGACGAACTGCTCGACCTCGCCGTGGGCCTGAAACAGATCGGCCAGACCTATGACCATGTGCTTGTGGACCTGTCGGCGGGGATCGACGCGGCGGTCACCACGCTGAGTGGTTTGTCGGACGCGGTGCTGGTGGTCGCCACCGACGAACCGACCTCCCTCACGGACGCCTACGCCTTCATCAAAGTCTCGATGATGCGGGACCGGGACAGCGATCTGCGGATCGTCATCAACCAAGCCGAGGGCAAGGGGGCCGGCCGGCGCACCTATGAGGCCCTCGCCAATGCCTGCCGCAATTTCCTGA
Organism: Alphaproteobacteria bacterium; assembly: GCA_050331455.1. GTDB lineage: Bacteria > Pseudomonadota > Alphaproteobacteria > JAJFIK01 > JAJFIK01 > CAYUYV01. Next base: position 19,375 of record JBHJGV010000014.1, on the reverse strand, counting down.
AAGTCGAGCCGCCGCTGGCCGGCATTGTGCCCCGGGACAGCAAGGTGCGCGATGCGATCCGCCGGCAGGCGCCGATTTTGACCACCTTTCCCCAGGCCCATGCGGCCAAGGCCATCGCCGGTCTGTGCGCCGACCTGTTCGCCCCGCTCTAACCGACGCCCACCCTGGAACGCACAGCGGCGGTTTTGGGCCGCTGGAGGCATATTCAGGGGCAAGGAACGCCGCGATATCGCCTATCAAGGGCCTTTCGAATGGCTTAACGTCCAGGCAACCCATAAACTGGGCCCGGTGCCGGGCACCGGAGGGGGCTACGGATCATTCGAAATGGGGTTTGCCATGCTCACCGAATTCCTTTCCACACTGCTCGGGATCCTCGAGGAGGTTTTCCTTCCCAATGACGTGTTTCGCGCCGTGTGCGCCGTGGTGGTGGCCGTGGTCGCCGGCATGATCCTGAAGGAGTTCAAGCTCGGCAAGGTGGTCAATCTGATTTTGATCTGCCTTGTGATCTTCGGCGCACTGCTGGCCGCGCGCGACTTTGCCACCAATTACAATCCCAGCTTCAATTCCTTTGTGCCCTGGATCGACAGCAATCTGAACAAAGTGCTCAATCTGCGGGTCGGCGTGCTTTTGGTGTATTTCATTGCTTTTGGTATCGTGATTGCCGCGGCCTTCAGCGGTCGACGCCTCCTGAAATGATCCTGAACGGTGTCAATGGGGCCATCCGCACCCGTCTCAAGACAAGAAAAAGAGGCCTGCGGACGATTGCGCTTTGACAGAGCCGTCGAGTCAGGCAAGGGACGTTAAGCATCCGGTAAGGCTCGGATCGGCGGCGCGGTTCAATGCGGGCTCCCTGACACGGTCCACGGTTCGGTGCCGCCCAACGCACAGCGCCCGATCATCGGCTGGTCCGGCGGCTCGGCTATGGCCGGAAGCATGGCCGACTGGCCCGAACTTTGCCCCATCTTGGACACGGTGCGGGGGCACAGGCATGGGGGCTGCGGAAGAGGGTTGCGGATGGACGATGGCATCCTGACGAGTCTTGGGCTGACAAGTCTTGGCCTCGCAAATATTGGCGTGTTGGACGTGGTGGCCCCTGCGGCGGCGCCCTTGGCCCATGCGGCCCTGCTATCGGCCCTTGGCCTCGCCATCACCCTCGCCCACGTGGCCATCGTCCTGCGGTCTTTGCGCCAGGACTGGGAACCGGTCATGGGCAAGGCCGTCACCCGCCCGGCCGGGCTATCCGCCCCGACCTTGCGCTACATCCGCTCAGGCCGCTTCGATGCGGCCTCCCTGACGGCCGCTTTTCTGGCGATCGCTGCCAAGGGCGCTGTGCTCGTGGAGCAGGATCGGCGCTGCGTGCGACTGCGCAAGGTGACGGCGCCCAAGGTGCCGCTGACCCGGTCCGAACACGCCTTCATGAAAGGCTTGATGCGCCCGCGCAGCACGTTGCTGCTCAACCAGAACGCCGTGAATGCGGTGACCGAGGCCGCCGCGGCGCTGCAAAACGGCATCGCGGCGGAATGGCAAGGCTACCAGGCCGGACGTCTGCGCCGCCGGATGATCCCGGCGATCCTTGGGGCCCTTGCCATCATTGCCGCATCGGCCCCCTTGGCCGAGGACCCCACGACCTATGCGCTCAAAGCCCTGGGGATCGGCGTGGCCTTGATCGTGCTGGGCCGGCTCGCCCAGAGGATCGCCCAATCCATGCGCCGCTTCTGGCAGGACCCGTGGCGGCGGACCGGATCCCTGGCCTTCGATGCCATCGCCGTGCTGGCCTGCATCGGGTCCGGCTGGATGGTGGTGTTCTGGAACGGGCTCGACGGGGACAGCTATGCGGCCCTGTTCGCGGCGGGCGCGCTGGCACTGCCGTTCTGGGCCCGGTCCATGGTCTGCACAAGCCGTCACCTCGCCGGTCCCTTGCGCGGCCGGCTGGATGCCCTGCGCAACCAGTTGCTGGGCAAATCCCAGGGCATCGACGAAATCGGCGCCGCAGTGCCCGATCACGGCAGCGAGGCCTCTGCCCGGGTGGCCCGCACCCTTTGGCTCGCCGATGCCATCGGCCTCGATGCGGTGGGGGACCTGCCGGCCGGGCCCGTGGCCGACATCACAAGCCTGTTCGAGAACCCCGAACGCATTGCGGACACCCTGCGCAGTTTCGCGCCGATGGACCGGCATAGCGACCGTATGGAGGCCCAACCGGTCCGTACGGGCGCCTGACCAGACCGATGCTGCGGCGGTCTGTGCCCTGAGGGGGCGAGACGAAAAATCGGCAGCCGCGGTCCGGATCGCCGTGCTAGGCTGGCACAAAAGCGCCGGCCACCTGGAACAGGCCGGACACGGGGTGCCAGTGACAGGGTTTTTGCAGCATGGTTGACTTTCTGAACGGCGTCGGCGGGCTTCTTGATGCCTATCGAGGGCCTCTTTCGGCTTTCGTGATCGCGGGACTGTTCAGCCTGCCGCTGCTGGGCCTGCGCGCCGCGGCCCGCGGACTGCGCCGGCGCCGCGTTCACACGCTCTATGCCGATCTCCAGCGCACCAGCCGGGTGTGGAGCCTGCGGGAGCGCCCCGGCACGCCCGGGACCCGCTCCGCCCGTCAGGCGCCCAAGCGCGGTCGGGCCGTGAGCCGCAGCCTTGTGGCGCCCCATGACGACCTGACCCTCATCGCGCTGCCGTTCGAAAACCTGATCACGGATCACGAAAAGACAGCGCTGGTTGAGGATCTGACCCGGGAGCTGGCCACCCTGATCCATCAGCGGCCGAATATCCGCGTCTCCCAGGTCACCTATGGCCGTGATGCGGATGCCACGATCGGCACGCCGCTGCCCCTGGATCATCCTTTCATTCTGGAAGGCGCCGTCGAACTGGTCAGCGACCACGCCCTGCGCATGACGGTCCAGATCCTGGAGACGGCGACGGGAGAGCGGGTCTATTCGGACCAGTTCGACGGCGCCCTGGGCCGGACCGGACCGTTCCTGGACGAAGTGGCCGAAGCCGTGGCCGGCTGCATGGCGAGCATGATGGCCATTCCCAATTCGCCCGGTGCGGCGCAGCGACCGACGGATGCACCGGCCGCCTGGGGTCTTTATCTGCGCGGCGAGGAGGTGTTGCGGATCGGGGCGAGCCGTCAGCGTACGGATGCGGCCGTCCGGGTGTTCGACCATGCCAGCCGCATCGATCCGGGCTTCGCCGGATCGAAAAACGCCCTGGGCCGCGCCCTTGCTCTGCGGGTTCTGATGCTTACCAGCCGCGACCGGGAGGCCGACCTGGCCCGCGCAAGGGCCGTGCTCGCGGCGGCCAGGGAGCTTCAACCCGATGCTCCCGAGCGGCTGGTGTCGGAAGGCCTTCTGCTCCTGGCGGACGGAGACGTCCGCGGCGCCCATGCCGCCTTCGACGAGGCGGCCCGGATCGATCCGACCATCCCGGAACTGCGCATTTTTCGCCGCTTTGCGGAACTCGTGCTCGACGGGGCCGTATCCGAGACCGCCGACCCGCTGGACCCGGCGAGCTTTGACGGCAACGGGCCCAAGGCACTCGCCCGCCTCATCGGCGCCCTGGCCCTGGCCCAGCAGGACCGCCTGAAGGAGGCGCACCGCCTGCTGGAGACGACGGTGACGGAAGCCTCGGCGTTTCACCTTGCCTGGTTCATGAAGGGTCAGGTGATGGCCCTGATGGCCCGGCGGGAGGATGCCCGCGGCACCTTCGACCGGGGCCTGCGGGTCATGGGGTCGCGGGATCGCAAGAGCGATCGGGCGGCCCTGCGGACCTGGATCGGCACCGTGGCCGGCAATCCGGCCCGCGCCACGACGTGGCAAAGCGCGTTCGACGCCGTCTGGCGGTGATCCGCGCTTCGCGCCGCCGTGGGATCAGTCCCGGAAATTCACATATTGCAAGGGCTGCTCCAGGGGCAGGCCTTTCACGAACTGGATAACCTCCTGGAGGTCGTCCCGAGCCTTGCCGGTCACCCGCAGTTCATCGCCCTGGATCGCCACCTGGACCTTGAGCTTCGTGCCCTTGATCTCCTTGACGATTTTCTTGGCCAATTCCTTGTCGATCCCCTCCTTGACCGTCACCGTCTGGCGCATGGACTGGCCGGCCGCCCGCTCCGGTTCCTTGAAATCGAGCACGGTGTGGTCGATGGAGCGCTTGGTGACATGCCCGCGCAGAAGCTCTTGCATCTGTTTTAATTTCAATTCGTCGTCGGCATTGATGGTGATGGTCCCGTCCTTGTGCTCGGCCGTGCTGCTTGAGCCCTTGAAATCGTAGCGGGTTTCGACTTCCCGCATCAGATTGGCCACCGCATTGTCCACCTCGGCCAGATCGGTCTTCGAGACGATGTCGAATGACGGCATGGTTTCACTCCCTTAGTTCGTACAGCAGGGGATCTCGCCTACTGCAGCCTCGACCGGGAGGCAAGCATTCGCTGGACGCCATCCGGTCACGCGCCCTGTTTCGAGCCCCAACGCCCTGCCCCGCCAGCCCAAAGCGCGAACCGCCCAGGATCAGGAGGGCTAGTATCAGGAGGACCAGTGCCAAGGGGGGCCTTTTCACAACCGGGGGCTGGACATGGACCACACGACTGTTCGTGTCGCGGCCGTGCTTCGTGACTATGGGCTAAAAGACCGCCATCAGTCCCCGGAAGACAGTCGAAGCGTACATGGATGAACGCCGCAGCCGGACCGTGCCGCAGGGTGAACCGAACCAACTGAAACCGTTTTCACTGCTCCCGCAGCGTGTTGGGCCGCCACGTGTTCAGATCGTGCGGTGGCGGCATTCACGGAGGATTTCATCGGCGATCTGACCCCCTTCCCGGCGGTGTTCACGCCCGGCGGGAAGACCCCCGGGGCCGGCGAGATTGTGCGGAACGAGGATCTGGCCACGACCCATGAGCGGATCGCGAAAGGCGGGCGGACCGCCTTTTACGAAGGAGAGATTGCCAAGCGGGTCGACGCGGCCATGCGCGCCATGGGCGGGCCGCTGCGCCTGGCCGATTTCAAAGCCCATACCGGCGATTGGGTCGAACCCGTCCGCACCCGGTATCGCGGGTTCGACGTGCACGAACTGCCCATGAACATGTCAGGCATTCCTGCGCTTCAGATCCTGAACATTCTGGAAGGCTTTGATTGCGCTTCCTGGTACAAGAATGCCGACGGCAAGATCACCCAGAACTGGTCGGACCACACCCGCGCCCATGCCTCGGCCACCGCGGAGGTGAAGCTTGAGGATTACGATATCGTCCGGTAAACCCGGATCACAGTCCTCATTTTGTCATTGCACGGGTCCACGGCGATGACGGGGGCGCGGCAACGCCCCCTGCCCTTCGAGCGTGCCGTGCCAGACTCAGCATTAGCGATAGCGGCGGGTATTGTGCCGGGTCGGCTTGACCTTGAGGCCAAGGCCGAATGCGCTGAAGGCGCCCAGTCCGAACATCACGGCCCGCCCCTTGTCGGCGACATCCCCGGAATTGTAAAGACCGACCGCAATCAGGAAGGCGATCAAACCACCGATCAAAAGCACGGTCTGCACGAACTGGAGAAAGGGATTATGAACTGTGTCCGGAACATACCCCTCTTTGTGTTGCCAAGCCATGAGAGACCTCCTCTTTGTAAAGACGATATGGAATGAAGCTTGATCCTGCGCTGACCAGCCCCGTGCCAGGCTGAACGCCCGCACATCCCATCCCATGTCCCGTTCAGGCACACTTTTTTTGGACCGGCCCCAGGTCTCTTTCGGCTTTTTTTTCGGATCGTCATGGCCGGTGCGGCAAAGCAATCCCCGACGCGCCTGCTCCCTCAGGCCCCTTTCGCTCGCGGTGACCATGGGTCTACATAGATGGCCGTTGGGATCAGCGATCGGGCCCCCCTTGAGACAACCGCTCATACCCGCTCTTCACCGCGATAAAGATCGGCGCAGCACTGTGGACACTGTCATGGGCGAGACCGGGGAGGATGATGGTCTCGCCGTCGCAATGTTCGCTCTCAAAGCGTTCGAAGCCGCCGACCTCCAAGACCTCATCATCGGCGCCCACGACAACGAGCACAGGAACCTTGACCGCCTGAAGAGCTTTGTCCGCCGTGTTCGGACGGATGGCTCGAGCTGGGTTGGGTCGCTCCCTCCCCATCGCTGCAAACCGCGCTTGGCCGGGGCTTATCTCATCATGAACGGCCCAAGACTTCAAAACGCAGAGCCGGCCTTGACGCCTTCCCGATCGCCGCTCACCAAAAATGTTTGCGGCTCTTCTGGATCTTGGTCTTGGACGGCGGCGTATCAATGAAGTCGAGCACGGCGCGAACCTGGCTTCCATGGACCGGTTCGGTCCGGATTTCGTCCATCTGTTCGTCGAAGCCAAGAAATTCGCGTTCGAAGACCGCGCCCGATATTACGCGGAGGAAAGCGCCGTCCCGGTCAGCGATCTTCTGTCTAAGAACTATGCTGCCGAGCGGCGCAAGCTGATCGACCCGAAAAAGGCGCGGCCCGTACCGGATCTGCGCGATCTCTTGATCGAGGAGGGCGACACCACCTATCTGACGGTCGCCGATGCCGACGGCATGGTCGTGTCTTTCATTGCAAGCCTGTCCGGCAGTTTCGGGTCCTTCATCACCGCACCCGGCACGGGCTTTGCCCTCCAGAACCGGGGCGCCGCGTTCGCACTGCTCAAAGGTCACCCAAACCGGTACGGCCCCGGCAAGCGGCCGTTCCACACCATCATTCCGGCTTTCGTCACCAAGGACGGCGCCCCCTTCCTCAGCTTCGGGGTCATGGGCGGCGCGATGCAGCCCCAGGGCCATGCCCAGATTATCATCAACATGATCAATTTTGGCATGAATGTTCAGAATGCGGGCGATGCGGCACGGATCCGCCATACGGGCCAACTGGGCCCGCGTCTGCCGTCCGGGGGCCGGAGCAGCGCGGTCGCCCTTGAAAGCGGCTATGGTCCGTCCACGGCCGAGGCCCGGCGCAACCGGGGCCACGTGGTCACGCTCGGTCCGGACGCGGGCTTTTTCGGCGGCTACCAGGCGATCCAGATCGACGCCAGGCGCCGGGTCTCTATTGGCGCGAGTGAAATGCGCTTCGACGGGCACGCCAGCGGGTTTTGACGGCAAGGCAGGCCGCCGCAGCGCGAGCGCAACTGCAGCCAGGACGCGAACGCCATTCACGCCAAGGCAATGGCACGCCAAGGCAATGTGGCACCCCAAGGCAATGCGGGGCCGGACCCGAACCAGCCATCCCGGCCACCACGCCGGGGTGTCCTGTGTCGCGAAACGACCAGAAAAATCGCTCTCAGGGCGTATACTGAACCTGCCAACTCTATTGATGCTTGTTTCGGTGCGCGCAAGGGTTCGATCACAAAAAGACATTTACTCCCATTCATGTGCTGCCTATCTTGACCGCGTTGTCATGAAGACTGCTGCGGGCGGTTTTTCCGCTCTCCGGCATGTCCACCCCCGAAATGAGGGGGCCACTCTGGAACAGCGGGGCACATATTTATGGTCGGTTCACGGATTTTTGCAGGTTTGGTCGCGACGACGCTCCTAGTGGCCTGCGGTGATGAAAGCGGTGGCGGAGCGTCGGGCGGCGCCCGCGGCGGAGCGGATCCCGTCGCGGTCGCGGGAACGACGACGGCGGACGTTTCCACGATTGACGGATATATCGAGGCGCTCGCCGCCGCCTTTATCGCCGGCGAGGACGCGGCCATGGCGGCTGTGGTGTTCCCGAACGAAGACATGATGAAGGCGCATATCCTGCGCCATCAGGGGCCGGCGAATGCCGAAGCGGCCATCCGCATGCTCGACATGACCATGCCCGCCGACCTCAACCGTGTCCTCAGCTCCCTGAAGAGCGCCCGGCAGGAAGCCGTCGCCAGCGGGTTCGACGCGAGTGACGCGACATTTCACAGCGCCAAGAAAATCTCTGGGCTGAGCATTGGCGGCATGAAGGTGAATACTCTGGGCATGAACATCCAGTCCGGCGGCCGCGTCTACGCCTTCGAGCTTTCCGAGAGCCGGGACATTCTCGGGCGCTGGGTGACCATGGGTCAGACATCCTTCGCCGGCGTCACCGGCGGCACACCGGTGAAGAAAAGCGACGGATCGCTGGACCTCGACTTGTGATGCTTCACCGTCAGATCAATCTGTAAGGACACCCACGATGGATCGGTTTTTCACCCTTTTGACGGCGCTCATGCTGGTGCCGCTGCTGGCCACGGCCCCCCGGGCCGAAACGCAATTGCCGGCCAGCGACCTCAATGTGGCGCGCACCTGGTATGCCCTTGCGGACCAGTCGCCGGATTTCGAGGCCCTGGTGAAGGCCTCGCGCCGCTATACGAGTGCCAACCAGTTCGACCGCGCCGATGTGTATCAGACCATGCTGGGCGAGGTTCGCCAGGCCTTCGAAACGGGCTTCAACGGCAACGAGCTGCTCACCGTCAATCTGGCTATCGATGTCGCGAAATACGACTTCGAGCGCATGGGCTTTCCCATCCGGGCCTTTGACGGCAACACCTTCATCCCCACCGCATCGCCCTTTCTGGCTTTGGGCCGGGGCCGGATGAAGCTCGATGGCAGCGAGTACCGCATCGTATTCGACAATCCGGAACCCTATGCGTTCATGGACCTGCAACCCGACGCGGCCCGCGCCCTGCTCAACGGGCGGAACAGCAAGCGCCTGAGCCTGACCGCCGTGCTCCAGCCGATCAGCGCGCAGGTCGACCAGGTGCGCAGCGGTTATTCCAACAAAACCATGCGCACCGTGATCGCCCGGGTGGTCAGCGCCGAAATTCGCGATAAGGACACGGTCGTTTGGCAAAAGGCCGAAGGCGCGATGGACACCGCGGCCATTGCCGCGGCGGCGCAGCAGTCCGGTCAAGTGATCGACATCACCGAACAGACGGTCAAGACCATCTGGCACAGGCTGAAAGGAACGACACCGGATTTCACGCTCGAGGCCTCGAAGACCTCTGCCTTCCGGTCGGCCAACCGGTTCGATCAGCAGGCCGTGCTGGACGCTGAAGTGCTGAAGGCCGAACGCCGTTTCGCCGATTTCGTGCCCAATGCCCGGCTGTTCGCCGGACGCATCCGCACGCGTCTGTCGGACTATGACGCGGCCAAGGGCGGTTTCAACGTCTCGCTGTTTTCCGGCGCCAGCTATATCGAAGGCGGGCTTTTCTTCCAGAATGCCGGCGAATTCGCGTTCATCCCCATGGCACCGCGGGAAGCCGATGCCTTCCTCGACCGCCACGGCCCCTATCCCAGCGTGATCGTGGATTTCGAGGCCCAGCCCGTGGCGGCCCAAGCCCATCTGACCGACCTTGCCAGCCTTACGCGGGATCGCCGGGTGCAAAGCTATCTGACCAAGGTCGTTCTGACGGCGGAAAGCAAAGGACAGCGGACGGAACTGGTGAACGAGACACGGCCGCCGCTGGACAGGCAGGATATCGCCTCCATCCAGGCCTTGCCGGCCTCCATCGACACGGCTCTTCCCTATGAAGGGGCCGACATCGTGCTCACCTGGGCGCGGGCCGCCGGCAAAACGCCGGATTTCCAGGCCTGGGCCCAGGCATCCCGCGATTATCGGTCGGCGGACAACGAATTCGTCCGCCAGCGGCTCCTCCCACGTCTTGTCGATCAGCGCAAGGAGGCTTTCGGCTCCTATGCCCTCACGCCCTGGCGGGTTCGTCTTGCTGCGAGACTGAGCGAATACGACTTCAATAATCAGCGCTTCGAAATTCAGAACGTCGCCTTTGACCGCACGCTGGTCTACCGTGACGGTCTGAGAGCGGATCTGTTCGGGCAGACGCCGGCCCGGGACCGCACCTACGAGCTTAAGCTCGCCAATCTCGGCGATCTGCGTTTCTTCTCAATCCCGCCTGCAAAGGCCGAGGAAATCCTTACCCAGATGGGACGGGGCCGGTCCGTGACCCTGGACATGCTGGTCTATCCCACCCGGGCCGTGCACAAGGCACCTTGGGGCGAGAAGGAAACGCGTCTCGTCGAGGCAACCATCACGGATGTGCGCCTGTTGGGGCAGTCACGGCGCTATGGCGGCGAAGTCTCCCGCCTCTATGAAACGACCATCGCGACGCCGCCCCGGTCCGTGGCCGCCGATGTCGCCGTCGATCGCAAGCCCCACATCGACCCCCGGCAGGCCGATATCAAGGGCCTGCGCCTCGGCATGAGCCGCCGTGAGTTTGAGAGCGCGGCTCGGAAGATCTTTGGCCGGATCGAGCCCTATAAAGGGCAGCAGACGGTCCTGCGTTTCGAGAGTGCCGACGGTGAAAGCGGCTACGCCCATTTCGACCCGCGCGGCACGCTGGCCTTCCTGCAATATTATCGGACCTTGCCAGGCCGAGGGCGCACGGATGCGGTCGCACAGTCCGTGATCAAGAAATACGGCACGCCCTTTGACCGGGAAAACCGGAGCATCGGATCGCACATCAAATACGCGTATCTGTATTTCTCCGATCCGGCGGAACTGGGCCTCGATCCCAAGGAAAAGCGGGTCGGCCTGTGGGTCGAAATTCAAGAGTCCGATCAGCTCCGGCCCATTACCCAACTTGAGATCAATCTCGGCACAAAGCCGTAACATCGGGCGCCGCACCCTGCCACGCTCCATGCACTGGGCCCGAACCGGGTCCAGTGTGCTCTGCCCCCAGCTTTACCTGCCAGCTTTACCTGGATGAAAAGCGGGGGGCAGAGCACAGCCCGGCAGCCCCAAGCCAGACCAAAGCGGACACAAGGACACCGGGGCCTGCCTTGACGCAGCCGCACCGCATGCTGTCCTGGGCATCGGACAGGGAATGCTCCGCCTGTTCCGCCCTTGATGCCACCGTGAAACGGGCGGCGTGGCGAGCCGTCAAAGGTCGTTGCCCCCCCGGTCCCGGCGCAAAAACCCCTGAAGCGCAATGTCATCAAGGGTCATGGCCTCAAGGCGGGCAGCCTCGGCCTGCTCCCGGCGGAGGCGCTCGCGTTCGGCGATCTCGAGCTGCTTGAGATCGAGAAACGCCTCCCCGAGGCGCACCCGCACCGCCTCGATCTTGGCGTCGAGCGCGACAACCTGCTCGGCAAGGACCGCCCGTTCACGGAGCACCCGCTGGGCAAAGGCCGTAAAGCCCATGCGGGCGGCCATGTCGCCCATGTCCTGGGATCGCTCGACAAGGGCCTGGGCCTGGAGTGCGCCGTCCTTGTCCATGAGGGCCTGGCGCTCGGCTTCGAGGGCCGAAACCTCTTTACGGATCTCATCCACCGTCCATTGGCGCAGCCGGATGAGGGCCGCACGGGACCGCGCCCTGCTCATGCGGGTTCACCCACTTCGGCGAGAATGCCGGCCAGGGCATCATAGCCACTTGCAAGATCGGTCTGCTCGTCCTTTCTCTGCCCCAGGAAGGCCTCGAGGGCCGGCTGAACGGCCACGGCCTTGTCCACGGCCGGATCCGTACCGGACCGATAGGCGCCAAGGCGGATCAGTTCGGCCATGTCGTCATACTGGGACAGGAGGCCCTTGGCCGCCGAGACGAGCCGGTTTTCCGCCTCGCTGTTGCAGCCGGGCATCGTCCGCGACACGGATTTCAGCACATTGATGGCCGGGTATCGGCCCCGCTCGGCAATGGCCCGCTCCATCACGATGTGGCCGTCCAGAATGCCGCGCACCGCATCGGCGACGGGCTCGTTGTGATCGTCGCCGTCCACCAGAACGGTGAAAATGCCGGTGATGGCGCCGGCCCCCCCGTCCGGACCCGGAGCGCCGGGCCCGGCCCGCTCCAGCAGGCGCGGCAGTTCCGCGAAGACCGTGGGCGTATAGCCCTTGGTCGTCGGGGGCTCACCGGCCGAGAGCCCGATTTCCCGCTGAGCCATGGCGAATCGCGTCACACTGTCCATCATGCACAAGACCTGTGCTCCCTGGTCCCGGAAAAATTCCGCCACAGCCAGGGTCAGAAAAGCCGCCTCCCGTCGCATCAGCGGAGGTTCGTCCGATGTGGCGACAATCACGACACTGCGGGCCAAACCTTCCGGCCCGAGACTGTCCTCAACGAATTCCTGCACCTCACGACCGCGCTCGCCGATCAAGCCGATGACGGAAATATCGCATGCGGTATATCGGGCGAGCATGGACATGAGCACCGATTTTCCGACCCCGGAGCCTGCAAAGATGCCCAGCCTCTGCCCGGCGCAGCAACTGACAAAGGTGTTGAGGGCCCTGACGCCGAGATCGAGCTTGGCGCCCACCCGGGCCCGGGCATGGGCGGGCGGCGGACCGGCGCGAACGGGCATGGCAACGGGACCACGGGGTAACGGCCCCCGGCCGTCGATCGGCCGGCCAAGACCGTCCAACACCCGGCCCGCCCAGGCCTTCGAGGGGAAAACGCAAGACGGCCCCGGGTCGAGCCAAGCCCGCGTGCCCAGAGCGATGCCGTCCAGGGGCGCAAAGGCAAGGCATACCGCCCGGTCACCGGCGAACCCGACCACCTCTGCGGGGACTCCGTCTTCCGCCGGAGCGCGATCCGACCGGGCGCCAGGGACCGAAGCGCCGGGAACGGTCGGACGGGCGCTCGTCTCCAATGTCAGCCGACTGCCGACAGCCACCGCATTGCCGAGCCCGGTCACCTCAAGGCCGATGCCCTGCGCCTGCACCACTTCACCATGGCGGCGTAGCACGGCGATGCGCGGCAGGGACGACAGAACAGCGCTCAGCATGGGACCCACCTGCAGCTCGAGGAAACAAATTCGGCCCGGGCGGAAGAAAATTCTTTTCCCAGACCATGCGAACACCTGTTAGCTTTTACCAGTTCCGGTTATTGGCCTGCTAAGTCGGCAGGCTGACCAGTGCCGGAGCCGTCCACACCACGGGGCCTTCGCCCCGGACCAGTGTCCCGAGTTCGGACATGTGCGGGATACGATGCATGGCCTGTCTCCATGCGGCCCGAATCAGAGCATATTCTCTGTGTTGTCGGTTCGAGCCCTCGCCGCAAAGAGTGTTTGTTAAGTATTGCGGCATATCCTGCTCAAGGTTAACCATTCGAGTGAGGGAGCAGGGGTCTTCATCCGCATGAAGACCTCGAAGAGGGTGCCGATGCGAGTCCTATTGATCGAAGACGATAGCGCCACTGCACAGAGCATCGAGCTGATGCTCAAATCCGATGGCTTCAACGTCTATACGACGGACCTCGGAGAGGAAGGGGTCGATCTCGGGAAGATCTATGATTATGACATCATCCTTCTGGATCTGAATCTTCCCGATATGAGCGGCTTTGAAGTGCTCAAGAGTCTGCGCGTGGCCAAGATCGGGACACCGATCCTGATATTGTCCGGTCTCGTCGATATCGAGAACAAGGTGCGCGGCCTCGGCTTCGGTGCCGACGACTATATGACCAAGCCCTTCAACAAGGCGGAACTGGTGGCACGGATCCACGCGATCGTGCGCCGCTCGAAGGGACATTCCCAATCGGTCATTTCCACCGGAAAGCTGGTCGTCAATCTCGACACCAAGACGGTCGAGGTGGAGAACCAGCGGGTGCATCTGACGGGTAAGGAATATCAGATGCTGGAACTGCTCTCCTTACGCAAGGGCACGACCCTGACCAAGGAGATGTTCCTCAACCATCTTTATGGCGGTATGGACGAGCCGGAACTGAAGATCATCGACGTCTTCATCTGCAAGCTGCGCAAGAAGCTCGCCGCGGCCACTCAGGGTGAACACTATATCGAAACGGTCTGGGGCCGGGGTTACGTGCTGCGGGATCCGGTCGCCGAACAGGCGGCGTAAGATCGGCGGTCCGGCCTTCGCTGTCGGACGGGGGCCACGCCCCGTGGTTGGGCGGTTTGCAACCCGCCTTCGCACTGTCCACGCGTTGCAAGCCGGTGGGGGTGTGCCTCACAGCTCAGTCCGTGGATCGGATGGACCTTCCGGCGCGGAACGGTCGTCCTGTGCTCCGGAACCGCTCCAGCGGGGACGGCGGGAGCGAGAACGGTTTAGCGGCTTCGGTCTGATGGTCCCTCGGCCGCTTCCGGGTTTCCGCCTGCCGTCTCTTTCCGCTTGCCGGTCTCAGTGGCGGGTTTCAATCCACCCTGCGGTTTTGCCCTTTTTAGCCTCCATGACGTTCGCGGCCGGCTTTTGGGGTGATCCTCCCCCAAACAAAAAGGGAGGCCCGAAGGCCTCCCCCAATGTCTCGTTTATCCGGATTGGATCAGACCAGCGGCCAGATCGTCGGACGATCATCGAACTCGATGTCGAAATCGGGCTCTTCCGGGATAGAGCTGTCGGCGGCAGCCCGCTTTTCCGCTTCGGCCGGAGTCTTGGACGCCGTGGCAAAGGGATTGGCACTGGCCGTCGGCTTGGCAGCGGACGCCACCGGCTTATCCGTAGCCGTGGCCTTCGGGGCCAAGCTCATCGCCGGGAAATAGATGGCGTGGCCGTGGCCGCCGAGAGGCTTGGCTGTCGTGGATGCGGCAGGCTTGCTCTCGGCCTTTGGCAGATCCACTTTGCCCTGCGTCGGCAGCTTACGCGGTGCAAGATCGGCCTTCGCCTTGGTCTCGGTCTTCGGCGTTTCTGCCTTGGCCGGAGCCTTCGGCATGGCCAGCGACCAATACGGGTTCAGCGACCCATGGGGGATGCTCGGCTTGGCCGTCGCAGGAGCCGCGGCCGGAGCGGGCTTACCAGCAGCGGCTTTGGCCAGCGTGTCCGTCGCTTTGGGCTGAACCGTGCCGGCCAGGGGACGCAGATCCGGAGCCGAGAGGGTCGGCTTGTCCTGGGCCACCGGCGTCTTGGCTTCCGATGCCTTGGACGCAGCGGAGCGGTCATAGCTCAGCGGGGCCAGGGGCACACCGAATTCAGCCAGATCTTCAGCGATATCCGCGAAGCTGATGGCAGCAGCCGTCGGCACGACCGGGGTCGGCTTCGGAGCAGCTTCCTTCTTTTCCACCGGCTTCAGGTCCGCCGCTTTCGGAGCCGCCGGCTTGGCCGGGGTCGGCATGAATGCGTTGGGAACCTTCGCAACCGTCACCTTGGAAGCCGCAGGGGAAGCCGCAGGAGCCGGAGCCGGCTTCGCGGGAGCAGCCTCTTTTTTGGCGGCGTCGGCCGGCTTGCCCGTCATGGCGGAGAGCCACAGCCCCGCCCAGACCGATGCCGGGTCGCGGGACTTCATGGGATCAGCCTTCGGAGCAACCGGCTTGTCGGCGGCAGCCTTGGCAACCGTCGCCGGAGCAGGGGTCGCCGGAGTAGGCGTCGCAGGCTTCGCCATCGGTGCCATCATCGGCTTGATGGGAGCCGGAGCCGGGGAGACCGGAGCCCGGGGGGCTGCGATCGGCTCAACCGGAGCCGCACTGGCGACCGGAGCCTTCGGTGCGGCGAGCGGCGCCGAACCAGCGGCTTTCGGCGCTTCGACCGTCCGCATGGCCGGAGCGGACGTATCGGTGGTGCCGATCTGGACTTCTTCGATGCGCTCGGCGCGGCGGGCGATCTTGTCGGCCGCGATGAGGATCTCGCGAACGTCCTTTTCGGTCTGACCGAAATGGGCCTGGAGATTGAGGACCCGCTTCTGCAGACGGCTCACGTCGTCGAGCATTAGGCCGGTTTCCTTGTGGATCACCTGGGCCTGCTCGCGCATCTTGGCATCCTTCAACACGCCGCGAACGGTGTTGAGGGTCGCCATGAGCGTGGTCGGAGACACGATCCAGACGCGGGCACGGAAGCTCTTTTCCACAACGTCCGGGAAATGGGCGTGCAGCTCCGCGTAAATCGACTCGGACGGCAGGAACATCAGGGCCGATTCAGCCGTATCGCCGGCAATGATGAACCGCTCTGCAATGTCCACGACATGCTTAAGCACGGCATTGCGGAACGCCCGTTCCGCCTGGGCAACCGCCACTTCGTCCTTGGCTTCCCGCAGCGCATGATAGGTGTCGAGCGAGAACTGGGCGTCGATCACGATCGGGCCCGGAGGATTCGGAAGCTCGATCAGGCAGTCTGCCTTGCGGCCGTTCGGCATCACTTTGCCGAAGCTGTAGGCGGACGGCGGCAGGCTCGTGGTCACCAGATCCTGCATCTGCAATTCGCCGAAGAGACCCTTGCTGCGGCTACCGGTCAGCATGTCCTGCAGAGAGGTCACATTGCCGGAGAGCGTGGCAATGTTTTTCTGCGCTTCATCGATCATGCTGAGGCGGTTCTGCAACTGGTGCAGGGTGTTCGAGGTCCGATCGGTCTGCTCGGTCAGGCTGCGACCCATATAAAGCTTCACAGCGTCGAGACGCTCCTCGAGCGCCTTCATCATGCCGGCCTGACTGCGGTTCTGCGCCTCAGCAAGCTGGCTCATCCGACCGGCGAGATCGGACGTTGACGACATAAGATTCTGAACACTTTGCTCGATATTGTCGGCGCGCATTTCAGCAATGCGTTGCGACTCGAGCTCTTGATCCGTGGGCCCCCGGCGCGTCCGCAGGAACACCACGCCCGCAATGATCGTGCCCGCCAACACGATCGCGGCTGCCAACACCCAAACTCCCATCGGGTCTATCCTTTCTTTTGAGAAGACTTGTGCTTTCCGAAAGAAACACGTGTGGCGGCATATCCTCACCCGGCCCCACACTGCCCCTCGTCAGTACTCCCGCCAACCTTGACCATAATGCGGCGGCAGATTATGTCGCCGCTATGATCGTACGCCCCATTATCCACGTCCCGGACCCTCGCCTCAAGACAGTTTCCGCCGCAGTGGAGCGTGTTGACGGCGAAGTTCGAGATCTGATGACAGAAATGATGGCCCGAATGCACGAGGCAAATGGTATCGGCCTCGCGGCTATCCAAATAGGTGTGCCCTCGCGCGTGGTCGTGATGGACCTCGCGCGTGATGGCGAAGACCCGCAACCCATGGCCTTCGCCAATCCGGAAATCGTCTGGCAGTCCGACGACACTAAGCCCCATGAAGAAGGGTGCCTGTCCATCCCGGACATCTATGAGACGGTGGTCCGCCCCGCTAAAGTGGGTGTGCGCTATCTCGACCGGGACGGCAATCGCCGGGACCTCGAGGCGGAGGGGCTGTTATCGGTATGCATCCAGCACGAAATCGACCATCTGAATGGCGTGCTGTTCATCGATCACCTGTCGAAATTGAAGCGCGGCATGATCATCAAGCGCATGCAGAAAGCCAAGCGACTGCGCCAGGGGTCTTGAGAGAGATCCCGAGCGCGTCTCGCGTGGTCCAAAGCTCCGGATCCAATCATCGGCCCGGGAAACGGCCCGACCAGGGGAATAGCCATGTTGCGACTGGCCTTTATGGGGACGCCGGACTTCTCGGTCCCGGTGCTCGCCGACCTTCTCGGCGCCGGCCACGACGTCGCGGCTGTTTACACCCAGCCGCCGCGCCCCGCCGGCCGTGGCCAGCAAGAACAGCTCAGCCCGGTCCACCGTTTTGCCGAGAGCCATGGCATCCCGGTGCGCACGCCCGCCAAACTGCGGGCTGCGGAGGATCAGGCGGCGTTCGCCGCCCTTGAACTCGATGTGGCCGTGGTGGTGGCCTATGGCCTGATCCTGCCCCAACCGATCCTCGATGCCCCGCGCCATGGCTGCGTCAATCTGCATGCCTCCCTCCTGCCCCGCTGGCGCGGCGCCGCGCCCATCCAACGCGCCATCATGGCCGGCGATCCCGAGACCGGCGTCATGGTGATGCAAATGGAGGCCGGCCTCGACACGGGCCCCGTTCTCTTGGCCGAACGCACCTCCATCGGGCCGCGCACCACGGCGGGAGAGTTGCACGATCGCCTCTCCGCTATCGGTGCCACGCTCATGACGCGCGCGCTCGCCGCCCTTGAGCGGGGCGGGCTCGAAGCGACGCCCCAGCCCGAGGACGGCGTGACCTATGCGGAAAAAATCGGCAAGACCGAGTGCCGGATCGACTGGACCCGCCCCGCCATTGAGGTCGACCGGATCATCCGAGGCCTGACCCCCTTCCCCGGGGCCTGGTTCGAATGGCCCGAGGCCGGCGGCGACCCGGTGCGGGTCAAGGTTCTGTCTGCCGAACCGGTGGATTTATCCGGGGAACCCGGCAGCCTGATCGGCCCGGGCCTCACGGTCGCCTGCGCCGAGGGGGCCCTCGCTATCACCCAGGTCCAACGGGCCGGCAAGACCCCCTGCCCCGCCGAGGCGTTCCTGCGCGGCACGCGTATCGCGCCGGGCACCCGCATGGCCTGACCGGATCCGGCGTCCCGTGACAGCGCGTTACAAACTCACCATAGAATATGACGGCGGCCCCTTTGTCGGCTGGCAGCGCCAGGACAACGGCCCGTCGGTCCAGGCCGCCCTGGAGCGCGCCGTGCACGGCTTTCGCGGGCAGACCGTCACCGTCCAGGGCGCCGGGCGCACCGATGCGGGCGTCCATGCCCTGGGGCAGGTCGCCCATATGGATCTGGAGCGCGGCGCGCCGCCCGACACGGTCCGGGATGCCCTCAACGCCCATTTGCGGCCCGATCCGGTGGCCGTTCTGTGTGCAGAAGACGTGGCGCCGGATTTCCACGCCCGCTTCGATGCGGTGCAGCGCCACTACCTCTATCGCATCGCGACCCGGCGCGCGCCGCTGACACTAACGGCAGGGCAGGCCTGGGCCGTCCACCGGGAGCTTGACGTCGATGCCATGCATGGCGCGGCCCAGGTCCTGACGGGGCGGCATGATTTCACCACGTTCCGCGCGGCGCAGTGCCAGGCGGACAGTCCGGTGCGGACCATCGACCGGCTCACGGTCTCGCAGGTCGGCGACGAGATTCACGTGACCGTCAGTGCGCGATCGTTTCTGCACAATCAGGTGCGCTCCATGGTGGGCAGCCTGAAGCTGGTGGGAGACGGAAAATGGCGCGCGCGGGATCTGGAGCAGGCTTTGAAATCGGCCGACCGGACCGCCTGCGGCCCTGTCGCCCCCGCCCATGGGCTCTATCTCACGCGGGTCGACTATTGAGCCCGGCGAATGGTGCGGCAAAATGTGAAAATTGCGTCTCGAGGCCCGCCCGAGGGTCCGCATCCTGATGAAAGGCTCTCGGACTAAAGGTCTTTCCCTTCATTCCACCCCGCCTGCGCCGTCATCGCGAGCGTAGCGCAGCGATCCGGGGGAGGTATACCCGTGCATCTTCGTCATCGCGAGCGCAGCGCGGCGATCCAGGGGGGTCGGGGTATTTTTCCGTATGAGGAGGTGCCCTTACCCTGGGCTGCCGCGTCGCTTCGCTCCTCGCAGTGACGGATGTAGTGATCTCGGAATAAAGGTCTTTCCTTTCAGTCTACCCCACCTGCTTCGTCATCGCGAGCGCAGCGCGGCGATCCAGGGAGGTGCGGGATATTGTTCCGTATGAGGAGGTACCCTTACCCTGGGCTGCCGCGTCGCTTCGCTCCTCGCAGTGACGGATGAAGG
>JBHJGV010000013.1:0-45138 GCA_050331455.1 Alphaproteobacteria bacterium | reverse complement strand
CGATGGCCTTGGCGCCCTCCTCGCCGATGTCGTTGCCGTGTAGGTCGAGGCTGCGAAGCGACTCCAGTTCCAGGACACCAGGAAAGACAGCCGCCAAATCGGTGTCTTCAATTGAATAGACTGGGGTGCCGGACTTGAAATGATCAGGCCAGAAGTGAGGATCGGAGGGAATATAAGCATCTGGACCCAGAAGGATCAGAGTTTCCCATTTTTGCTCTTGTGCCTGCGAGAGAAGGGCACGGGCTTGGTCCCTATCCAGATGATGGATCTTGTCATCAGAGGTCATAATCACCGCGCCCGCTCTCAATGCATGTCGCCCCGGAACCCCATCCACCATGACGATCGGTAGGGCTTTGGACTTGAGCGAAAGGTGCTTTGCCTCTCCTCAAAGCCTTTGGGAACGATACCTAACCTCTGACGGGGGGGAAACCCAGGGAAGTGTTTTCTCCATCGGGAGAAAGGCGAGGCCCTCGCGCTGGCCGCCCGGCAGGGCGGGGCCCTCGGCCCCTGTGTCGAGATCGGGACCTATTGCGGAAAATCATCTGTCTCCATTGGATGTGCGGCGCGTGAGGCCGGCACGGTCCTGTTCGAGGAGACGGCCTGCGTCCGGTCCCTCCGGATCTTGAGGAAACTGTAGCGGCTGGACCTGGGACCGGGAATGATTGCCCAAGGAGGCTGGCGCTGTTGCGGCACCAAAAAACACTCCGCAGGCCGATGGACCTGCGGAGTGACGTCGTCATTGCTGATCGGTCTTGCGCCGGCGCGATCCTTAGAGGAACGTATCGCCGCTGACATCGTCGAACATCTTCGACGCACCGAAGGTTCCGTCCGGGAAGAAGTCCACACCGTCGACATCATCGACAGCGAAGAAATTCTGCAGCCGGACCGAGTCCGTGATGTCGGCATCGGTTGCCGAACCGTCGCGGGCGAAGACGAGGACCAGGTCGTCGCCGATCATGCCGGCATCGGTCGTCACATCGCCGTCGCTCTCGATCACGCCGACAAAGCCCACGAAATCCTGGACCGTGCTCAAGGTGACCTTCGAGCCGCCGAAGTCGAACTCGAGTTCGTCGAAGGTGCTCTCTCCACCGGCGTCTGCGTCGAAGTCGGTGATGACGTCGTTGCCGCCTTCGAACACGAAGGTGTTGCGGTCCGGTGTGTTGCCCGGATTGCTGTTGGAGGATCCTTCAACGCCGCCGGTCATGGTGTCGTTGCCCGTGCCACCGCGCAGCAGGTCGTCGCCTTCTCCGCCGATCAGGGTGTCGTTGCCGAAGCCGGCTTGCACGGTGTCGTTGCCCTCACCGCCGTCGACAAGGTTGTCGCCGTCGCTCGGGTTGCGCTTGCGTCCGCCGGAGACCACGTCGTCGCCGGCACCGCCATTCACCGTGTCATTGCCTTCCTGGCCGTCGAGGGTGTCGTTGCCGTCGCCGCCGAACAGCTCGTCATTGTCACGCCCACCGGAGACGCGGTCATTGCCATCGTCGCCGAAAAGCTGATCGTTTTGGTTCCCGCCATCGATGGTGTCATCGCCGAGGCCGCCGCGGACGGTGTCGTCGTCGCTGCCGCCTTGCAGGCTGTCATTGCCCTGATTGCCGAAAATCCAGTCGTCGCCGTCGCCGCCCACAATGGTGTCGTTCCAGGCCTTGCCGCCGTCCCGGTCGTTGTGGAACACGCTGTCGGAGTAATCACCGTTCAGGAAGTCATTGCCTTGTTGGCCGGAGATAAAGTCGTTTCCAGCGCCGCCCTTCACAAAGTCATTGCCGCGGCCGGCGATGACTGTATCGTTGCCTTTGTTGCTGGCAATAATGTCGTCTGCGTCGCTGCCGGTGAGGCTGTCATTGCCCTTACCGCCGGTGACCAGAATGGGATCATCGGACTCATAGACATCGGCGACGCCATTGAAGAAGGCCACATTGTCCGGGTCCACGGACTGGGAAGTGACAGTTTCAAATGTTCCCGTGACGTCCGCGTTCAGAGGATCTCCATCGATTTCCTCGCCGTCGAAGTCGAGCAGGCCTTTGTTAAAAAGCTTGGCTGTGCCGCGAATGTTCAGCGTGACGTTGTCGCCTTCCACCTCATCGAGACGGACGTCGCCGAACAGCTTTTTGCCGTTGCTGCCATTGGCAATCGCATTCGTGATGGCTTTGAACCAATCCGATTCCCGCTCGAACCAGATTTCGAAATCGGTGCTGCCATCGAATTCGTCGACTGAGAACTTTTGCTTGTTACCCATGATGTTTCCCCTTAGGCCACGCCGGACGCCAACCGACTGTCCGGCACTAGATCCAATTTTGCAGTGGTGACACAGAAAACGTGCTTTATTGTTCGCTGCACACCCAGCGTTTGTGACCATACCGACAGGATAAAAATTGAGTCAATATGGGGCGAAATTAACAATTTCTTTGTGTTGAATTCTGCTTCAATGAGGTGAAGTATTTGACGCCTTTGCATAACCGGGAGTGATTTGATTCCATGATGGAAATCGAATCGGGAGGATCGGATTATGCAGCGTTGCTTGGGCCAGATGAGTTTTGCGGATGGTTTGACCGCCCAGCGTAAGGGCAGAAATGAATGGCTTGATGATCTGGACAAGATGATCGACTGGCGGCCAATAGAGCAGATCCTGAAGCCGACTTACGCCAGCGATGTGGGCAAGCCGTCCTATCTGCAATTGACGATGGTCAAGCTACTTTTGCTTGGCTCGTGGTACGATTTGTCTGACGAGGGCATGGAAGAGGCGCTTGATGACTGGCTCTCGTTCCGCCGGTTCGTCCATCTGCCGTTGAACAAGCCCGCCCCCGATCATACGACGATCTGGCGGTTCCGCCAGAAGCTTACTGAACGGCCCCGGCTTTGCCGGAGGCTCCTGATCTTGAGAGGTGTCGCAAGCCGTTTGGGATGCCGCCTTGCGCTATGATCGACCCTTATTGGCCGATGATCTCAAGACGTGGCGACGATCCGGGGGCGCTCCCCCGGCAGCAGCCGTGCGCCGTTCGTGATCCGGCGCAGATATGGGGGCAGGGCGAAGGCGGCCTTGTGGATTTCCGGGTTGTAGTAATCCGTCCGGACTCGGATGGCATCGAACAGGCGCTCCAACACGCGCAAGGTCGTCTCACCCAGGGGACGCTCCATGCTGGCAAAGGTGAGGGCCATGGAGCCGCCCACATAGCTCGGTGTCACGGTCAGAAAGGCGCCGGCATGGGGGAAGGTGCGCTGGAGCTGGGGCATGGCATCGGCCAGCTCGCCGGGCTGATAGAAGGGCACGCCGGTCTGGAAGGTTGCGATGCCGCGCGGCGACAGGGCCCGGGCCACGGCCTCGTAGAAAGGGTCGGCGAACAGTGTGCCGGCGGGACCCACCGGGTCCGGACGATCGGCGATGATGAGGTCGAAGGCGCCGATGCTGTCGGCCCGCTGAAGAGTCTCGAACCCGTCGCCCAGACGGAGCACGAAGCGCGGGTCGTCAAACGCCCCGTTATGGACCTCCCCGAAATGCTCCTTGCACAGGGCCACGACCCGCGGGTCGATCTCGGCCAGCACGACCTCCTCCACCGTGCGATGTTTCAGCACCTCCTCGGCGATGGCCCCGTCGCCGCCGCCGATGATCAGCACCCGGCGCGCCGGTGCGCCCATGGCCATCAATTCGAACAGCGGCACATGGGCCAGCATTTCCGAATAGGTGAACTCGTCCCGGGAACTCAGTTGGACGATGTCGTCGAGCACCAGGACGCGCCCATTCGCCACCGTCTCCAGGATCTGGACACGCTGGAAGGGCGTCACCTCATCGGCCAGGATGCGGTTGATCTCGAATGTCTGCTGGTAGCCCGTGTGCAGGGCCTCGCCGAACCATTTGGGCATGGACGTCCTTCGCCTTGTTCCCGCCCCGGCCTGGTTCCCGGCGCTCCCGGCCGTGGCATCGCCGGGCAGGGGCGCCAAGAAAGGCTCGCGCGAGCGGGGGAATCGGGTTTTCTGCTTGCTGCCGGATAGGGCTATCCGCCCATCCGGGACTCAGCGCATGATAGGGCAGGCGGGGGCATTCCGGAACCGGGCTATGGGCGCCCTTCGGAGTTATCCTAAGATGCCTGCTCGGTGGACATAAAGCGGCGACACGGGTGGGGGACGGCTCGGGATTTGGCAGTGGGTTGAACAGCAATGGCGATTGGCCGGAACAAAAATGCGGCCGCCGATTCGGCGTATGACGTGGTGATCGCGGGGGCCTCCCTCGATGCGGTCGTGCTTGCCGGCGCGCTCGCACGGTCGGGGCTCACGGTCGCCCTGTTCGACCAGGACGGCGTTCTGGGCGGGGCCCATCGGCCGCGGCCCCTTCTGCCGGAGCATTCATCCGCTCGGGCTGGCGCACGCGCTGGCGCACGGGCTGGCCTCGCGCCGCTCGGGCCGCGGGGGATCCACCCGGCCGTCGCCCGGGCCCTCGATCTGGAGGCCCATGGTCTCGTCATGGTGCCTGCTGCGCCGCCGGCCCTTTTAAGCCAGACCGGCCCCGGCCTGACTCTTTCGCGCAATGGGCGGGAAACGACGGCCCGGCTCGACGCTTTGAAGGCCGGAGAGGGCGCGCGCTTTCACCATCTGCGCGCCACCATCGCTCGCCTGCGCACGCTCAGCGCCCCGTTCCTCGTCGAACCGCCCCTCGATCCGGCGGCCCTTCGCGCCCGGTCCGCCCGCCAGGTGCAGGACCGGCTCGCTGCCGCCGCGCGCCTTGGCGAGGATACCCTGTTCGATCTCCTCAATCTCGCCGGCGCATCCTGCGCCGACCGCCTGCGTGTGGATCTCCAGGCCCCGGCCTTGCGCACCCTGCTCTCGGCGCTGGCCCTGGCCCACCAGAATGCCGGCCCCATGGCGCCGGGATCGGCCCTGGGCCTGCTGAACCTGCCGCTCCTTGATGGTTCGGGGCCCGATGCGGGGCAGGGCAGCCTGTGGTTCGGGGCCCAGGTCCAGGGCGGCGCGGCGGCCCTGTCGGCAGCCCTTGAGTCTTCGCTTTCGGCGGCGGGCGTCGATCTGTTTCTCGAAACGGATGTGAGCGAGATCCTGGTGGCCGACGGCAAGGTCCAGGGCGTGTCCTTGTGGGACGGGCGCCAGGTGCCGTCCCATCTCGTGGTGTCGGGCCACGACATGAAACGCACAGTCCTCGATCTCATTCCCTCCAAGGCCTTGCCGGGGGATCTCGTGCGCATGGTGGGCCGGGCGGACAGCGTGGGCCGGGTTGCACGCCTTGCCGTTTCCGTCGGCTCACTGGAGTTTCTGCCGCCGGCCTGGCGGACGGATTTCCCCTCCCAGATCTGCATTACGGACGGTGTCGCCGCCATGGAAGCCGCCGGGGACGATGCCCGCGAGGGCCGGCTGCCCACGGCGCCCTGGCTGTCGGTGTCCCTGGAAAGCGGCGCGGTCCCGGGCGCAGATCCTGACGAGGGGCCACGGACCGGCGCGGTCCTGATGGTCTCGGCCCATTTCGCGCCGGATCAGTTCCATGACGGCGGGTGGACCGATGCCCGTCGCGATGCCTTCCGCGATGTGGTCCTGGAACGGATGGGCAGTCTCTGGCCCCGTTTCCCCTCCGCCGTCGAGGCCGTGACCGTCTGGTTGCCGACGGATCTGGCCTCCGAAACGGGCCGGACCGGCGGAGCGCTGCTCGCCGGGGACTGGGCGCCGGACCGGCTTTATTGGAACCGTCCCGTGCCCGTCCTGGCTCGCCATCTGTGTGCGGTCGAAGGCTTGGTTTTGTGCGGCCCGGACATGGCGGTTCTGCCCAATGAGCCCGGAGTCGCCGGGCTTGCCCTCGGGGCCCGCCTCGCCACGGGCGTTTCGGAAAAACTGCGGATCAGGCAGGTGCCATGAGCGAATCCTTCGCCCCCATTGGATCCCAGATCGGCGGCTTTGCCCCCGGTACCCATCCGGACTACCGCAGCGACGGGGTCATTCCCGCCGAGACCGATGTCATCATTATCGGCGGCGGCATCAACGGCCTGACCGCCGCGGCCTACTGCGCCAAGGCGCGGCTGTCGACATTGGTGCTCGAAGCCCGGCATCTGGTCGGCGGCATGGCGTCGAATGGCGATATCGAACCGGGTTTTTCCCTGCCTGTCTGCGCCCATGTGATCAGCCGGCTCGACCCCCGGGTCGTGCGGGATCTTGGCCTGTACAAGCGGGGCCTCACTTACGCGGTGCGCCGCCTGGAGACCACGGCCCTTGACGAGGACGGGGCCCATTTGACCCTGCCCGCTGATCCGGTGCGCGCCCGCGCGGTGCTGGCCCAGGTCGCGCCCCAGGACGGCGAGGAATTCGGGACCTTCATGGCGCGGATGAATCGCCTCGCCGCGGCTTTTGCCGCCTCCTCCCTCGGCGGGCGGGAAAAGGGGCTCGACGCCGCCCGGACACTGAAGCGCCTGCCGGCGGGCGAAGCGCGCGCGCTCGCCATGGCCACCCACGGCCGGGTCACGGATGTGCTGGACCAGGCCTTCGACCACCCCTTGATCCGCGGCGCTCTCGCCTTTGACGCGGGGCTCGGCGCCACCCAGCCGCCCAGCGCGCCGGGCACGCTTCTGCCTTGGCTCCACCGCCTGTCGGGCGAATGTGCGGGCATGAGGGGCACCTTGGGCCTCGCCAAGGGAGGCATGGGATCCGTGGCCGGAGCGCTGCATGCCGCGGCAACGGAAGCCGGGGCGCGCGTGCAGTTCGACACGGCCGTGCGCTCGCTGCTGGTGGAAGGCGACCGGGTGGCCGGGGTTGTGCTGGCCAGCGGGGCCCGGGTGCGCAGCCGATACGTTCTGTCGTCCCTCGATCCCCAGAGCACGTGCCTCGGACTGCTCGGCACACGGCACATGGATGTGGAACTGGTCCGACGGCTCAAGCGCTGGCGCAGCAAAGGCGTGACCGGCAAGGTCAATTTGTCCCTGGACGGACTGCCCCGTTTCCGTGGTCTCGCGCCGGAGCGCCTGGCGGGACGGCTTGTCGTGGCGCCGTCTACGGACTATCTGGAAAGCGCCTATCGCCCAATCAAATATGGCGAGATGAGCACTTATCCGGCCCTTGAAGTGATCATCCCCTCCCTGAGCGATCCGGATATGGCCCCCGCCGGCCGCCATGTGATGTCCGTGGTCGTTCAATATGTGCCCTATCTGGCGTCCCCGGAGGCGAACGAGGCCCTGCGCCGCCAACTGGCCAAGGCGGTGATCGACCGCCTCAGCTTCCATGCGCCGGATCTGCCCGACCTCGTGCGCAAGGTCGCGGTGTTGACACCGCGGGATATGGAGGCGGCTTTCGGCGCGCGCGGCGGACACTGGCACCAGGGCGATCTGGCGGCCGACCAGCTCGGCCCCAACCGCCGGATTGACGGGCTTCTGGTGGACGGCCTGCGCCTGTGCGGCGCGGCGACAGGGCCCGGCGGCGGTGTGTCCGGCGAGGCCGGGCGGGACGCGGCCAGGGCCATTATTGCAGAAGACAAAGGGCGTTGACGGATGGGTCGAGGAGAAATGGCGTGACGCGTCCATCCCGTCGGCACGCGTCCCGTCGAAACGCCTCCCGCCGAAACGCTGCTTGGTGAAACAGGGGCAGGTCATGACATCGCACGATCCCTATCAACCGCCGATTCCGGATTTCCGCGCGCCGAAAACGCCCGAGGCGGACCCACCCTTTCCGGACGACATGGCGGCGGCGACCGGTGGCACCGGTGCGCATGACGCGGCCCCCGAAGACACTGCGCCGCCCGATCCCACCCTCCCGAACCCGGCCGAGGGTGTGCCCGGGGAGCCGGCCTTGGACATCGAACCGGCTGGAGAACCCCCGCATCCCGAAGACGGTCAGGACCCGGAGACGGGCGAGGCGGATCCGCCGGCGCCGGCCCGGTCCCCAAGCGCGACCCAATCCCCATCGTCAACCCAGGGCGGAACGGCCGGTAGTGCCAATGGCGGCCACGGTTCCTCTGGGGGGCGGACCCATTCGGCCTCGACCACTCCGTTCCATGACCGGATGGCCGGCTGGGCCCTCTCCTGGGCCATGTGGAACGGAACCCGGGTGCCGGCCCTGTGCAGCGACCCTGAAACCGAGGCCATGACCCTGCGTCTGGGCTGCGGTCTCGCCGACCTGACGCCCCAATCCATCGTTCGGCTCGATGGTGAAGCCGCGGCCGATGCCGTGGACCGAATCACGACGCTGACGGCCGCGAGTCTCGCCGACGGCATGGTGCGCTCCACGCTCCTTTGCAACGGACAGGGCCGGGTGATCGCCCTCGCCGATGTCTTGCGCCTGGGCCGCGACAGTTTCCTGCTGGTCTCGGAAACCCTCATCCTGCCCTGGGTCGAGGATGCGGCGCGGGGCCTTGCCGTGCGGGTCCATTCGGAGCTGGGTGGCATCGCGGTCCTGGGCCTGTTCGGTCCGCGGATTTTTGAAACCCTCACCCGCACGGGCCTCATGCGGGATGCACAGAGTGTGCGCGGCGGCATGGCCTCCATCGCCCGCCATGGATTGCTCGGTCAACTGATCGTTCCGGACGGACCGGGCGGGTCCTTCGGTCTTGCCCCCCGTGCGGAAATCTGGGTCGAACCGGGGGATGCGGGCACCCTGTGGGACTGGATCCTGCGGGACTGCGGCGAAAGCGTGCGGCCCATCGGTCTGGACAGCCTGGAGACGGCCCGCGTGACCGCCGGCTGGCCCCGTATTGGGAAAGACGCCCCGTCCCCGGAAGAGGCCATCGACCGGCGCGATGCCCTTGACCCCTTCGATCTTGGTCTCGAAGCCATGGTCGACTGGGAAAAACCGGCCTTTTCGGGCCGCGGGGCCCTCGTCGCCCGCCACGACCAGTTCGCTGAAACCGGGGGGCGTCTGTTCCACGTGCCCCTGCCGGGGCCGGCCCAGGCGGGCCAGCGGGTGCGCCGGGGCCAGGCGACGGCGCGGCTGACCTCCCTGGCCCGTTGCCCGGTGACCGGATCCTGGTGGGGCCTGGCCCGCTCTGATGATCCCGCCCCGGATCGCGGCGGTCCCTGGGTGCTTGAGACCCTCGATACTCCCCCTGTGCGCATGGCCCGTCCGGGTGCTATCCTGCGAGCGTGATTGAAAAACAGGCTTGACGGAGCAGTCCGAAGGAGGGCTGTCCGGACTGAGGGAAACGTCATGCAACGGCTACTTGTCGGCCTACTCGTCCTCATCATTGCGGGCCTCGCCGTCGCCTATGCGGTGGTGCCGGGCATGCTGGAAAGCGGCACCAACAAGGTCGTGCCCCATGACCCCTATGCCGTATCGCCGGCGGGTCAGGCCGTCCATGACCGTCTCGTGCTGGCCGATCTGCACGCCGACAGTCTCCTTTGGAAGCGGAACATTCTGGATCGCGGCGAGCGGGGCCATGTGGACATCCCCCGCCTGCTCGAAGGCGGGTTCGTCTTTCAGGTGTTCTCGGCCGTGACGAAGTCCCCGAGCGGACAGAACTATGCCAGCAACGATGCGGACACCGACCGGATCACGAGTTTGGTGATGGCCCAGGGCTGGCCGCCGCGCACCTGGTTCAGCCTGTTCGAACGGGCCGTCTATCAGGCCCAGAAGCTCCATCGCTTCACCGAACGCTCCAATGGAGCCCTTCGGGTTATCCGGACCCGGGGCGATCTTGCGCGCCTGCGGACGGACCAGGCGCAAGGACGGGCTGTGATCGGCGGCCTGCTGGCCATAGAAGGCGCCCATGCCCTTGAGGGCCGGCTCGACGCCATCGATGGGTTGTGGGATGCGGGCTATCGCATGATGGGCCTGCATCATTTCTTCGACAATGGGCTGGGCGGCTCGCTCCACGGTTTGGAAAAAGGCGGACTGTCGGCGTTCGGCCGCCAAGCCGTGACGCGCATGGCCGAAAAAGGCGTGATCCTCGATCTCGCCCATTCATCCGAGGCCGTCGTTCGGGACGTGCTGGACATGGGTGTGCGCGGACTTGTGATCTCTCACACGGGCTTCAAGGGCCATTGCAATCAGCCACGCAACATTTCCGATGACCTCATGCAACGCTTTGCGCAGGCCGGCGGGCTGATCGGTGTCGGCTATTGGGACGGCGCGGTCTGCGATCCGTCCCCCGGCTCGGTGGCGGCGGCCATCGCCTATGGCGTTGCCCTGGTGGGCGCCGACCAGGTCGCCCTCGGCTCGGACTATGACGGCGCGACCACAGTGGCCTTTGACGCCTCTGAGATGGCGGTCCTGACCGACGCCCTGCTGGCCCAGGGCCTCGACGAGACGACCATCGAAAAGGTGATGGGCGGCAATACGCTTGCCTTCATGGACCAGCACCTGCCCAACTGAGCCCCCGGACGGCTTTACAGGCATATACCCGTTAGGAAGGCCCTTTGACGCGGCGCCGGTCCTCAGGACACGGCGCGGATGGCCGCTTGGGTGGGAACGGCGGGTGCGCGCTGCGGGCGCGTCTGGGATCGCTGGGCTCTTCGGGGCAGGACGAGGCGCGCGCAAGTCCCCTGGCCGGGCGTGCTTGAAAGGCTCAGTGTGCCGCCATTGACCTCGGCGAGGCGCCGCGACAGGGCGAGCCCCAGCCCCAGGCCCGGGGCACCGTTGACGCAGGCCCTGCGGGATCGGCGGAACGGGGTGCCTAGATCCGGCAGATCTTCCGCGTCGATCCCGATGCCCGTGTCCTCCACGGACAAGATCACATGGTGCAGATCCGCGGTGCCACGCACCGTGATGGAACCGTGCTCCGGCGTGAACTTCACCGCATTCGTGAGCAAGTGAAGCAGGATGCGTTTGACCGACTGGAGGTCCGCATAGGCGGTGGGCAGGCGGTCGAGATCCACGGTCAGGTCCTGGAATTTGGCGTCCATCCGGTGGCGGATAAAGGCCACGGCGGTCTTCACCGCATCGCCCGGGCGCATGCGTGCGGGCTGGTGGACCGTCGCATCGGGCCCGTCCAGGCGCGCCATGTCCAGAATATCCGTGACGAGATCGAGCAGGGCGGCGCCGCTGGCGTGAATGTCGCCGATATATTCTTTGTACTTTTCATGGCCGACGGGGCCGAACAGCTCCCGGTTCATGAGTTCCGAGAAGCCCAGGATGGCGTTGAGCGGCGTGCGCAGTTCGTGGCTGGCATTGGCCATGAAATCGGCCATGGCGTGGCCTGCGGCCTCGGCCCGGGCCCGCTCCCGCTGGACGCGTTCTTCAAGGGCGGCGACGGCAGCCTGGGCCCGGGCGAGGTCGGCCTTCAAGGCTTTGGCCTCGGCGACGTCCTGTTCCAGCGTCTCGATCCGCGCCACCTGGCGGGCCTCGATCGTCACATCCCGGATCAGGATCAAGGTGCCATAGGGCGCAAGGGAGCGGACGAAGCGCCGGTACCACCGCCCCTCGGCCTGGAACACCTCCGGCAGACCCGCCAGCCGGTCGGCGAGCGCGGCGTCGTCGGCCTCGGCCCCCGCTTCGGTCCCCGATCCGGTGTCGCCGGCCCGCAGACCCAGACGGACCCGGCAGGTGCCATTGGCGGCGATCACCGACCCGTCCGGAGCCGTCACGGCGACGCCGTCCGGCAGGCTCTCGATCAGTGTCAGGAAGGCATCGTCCTCGTCCGCATCGATGCCTGGATGTGCGGCACAGCCGGCTTCGGGACCGGCAAAGCCGAGAACCCGTCGCCAAAAGGTCCGGTCCCACCGGACCCCGAGCGGTCCGACCGGCCGGGAGCGGTCCTGATGACGGGTGTCCTCGCCGTGCACCGTGTGCCTCGCTCTGGCTGCACCGCCGGGCGCCGTGTCCGGGGCGGTCTGATGTCGGGCCTGACGGGGCGCCATGGGGGACTGTCTGTCGCCGGACCGGTTCAGGCTTTGCGTGCGCCGTTTCGCCCTCTCGGGACCCTGGGAAAACGCCGCGCCTTGAGAAAGTTTAGGAGCGGATTCGCAAGACGCCACGCCGTTGGCCGGCATGGCGCCCTGATTCGCTCGTTACCGATTATCTGATCCGGGAGAGTCTTGTCACGTCCGAATCGACGCCGGACCCGGCGCGCCCCTTACCGGGTGGGAATCGGGGCCAGCATCCGGGAGACCACCTCATGAACATTGTCGGAGACCGGACGGGCCTCCTGGATCTGGGACAGGGCGGCCTCCATCTGGGCCCGGCGCTGGGGCTCCAGCTTGCGCCAGCTCTTGATCTGGGACAGCAGCCGGGCGGCGAAGAGCGGGTTGAGGGCATCGATGGCGAGGATCTGCTCCGCGAAGAAGCGGTATCCTGAGCCGTCCGGCGCATGGAAGCGCAAGGGATTGCTCACCACGAAGCCGCCGATGAGGGCGCGGACCCGATTCGGATTGCGCAGGGTGAATTTCGGATGGGCGGTCAGTTCGCGGACCACCTCCAGCGTGTCCTCGCGGGCGGAGCGGGCGCGCAGGCCGAACCATTTGTCGAGCACAAGGGGATTGTTCTGCCACTGGTCATGGAAACCCCGCAGGCGGGTCTCCCGGTCCGGATGATCGCTGTCAATCAGGATCGACAGGCCGCACAGGGTGTCTGTCATGGGGCCCTCCCCGCGGGCGAGATCGGCAGCCGTGGTCAAGTCCGCCGCTTTCTGAAGGGCGCACAACAGGGTCTGGGCGCCGTTTGCGAGGGCTCTTCGGCCCGCCTGGTCGGCATCGGCGCGGAAGGGCGCGTTCCGATTATGGGAGTCGACCCGGGCGCGCAGGCGATCCTCGAGGGCACCGGCCAGCAGCACGCGGTAGGCCTCCCGAGCCGCAAAGATGGCGCCGGGATCGACACTGGCCATGGATTGGGCCACGTCGTCCTCGCTGGGCGGCTGGATGAGCCGGGCGAGGAACGCTTCGCTCAGGCGCTCGTCATCGAGCGCCGCACCCAGGGCTTGGGCGAGATCCTGGGCCGTCCCGCCGAGCGTCGCGCCTTCGGCAGCCTTGCGGATTTCCGTGCGGGCCAGATCCTGGGCTGCCTCCCAACGGTTGAAGGGATCTTCGTCCGAGGAGACCAGCAGCAGCCGTTCCGCGGCGCTCAGCCCGGCATCCATGCGCACGGGGGCGGAGAAATGGCGCAGGACGGACGGCACCGGCTTTTCGGCCACGTCCTCGAAGGTGATCGACTGGCTCGGCGCGGTCAGTTCCACGACCATGGACGTGTCTTCCGGCGCCGCAGTCTGGCCGGCCGGATGCAGGGGCAGGGGCGATCCGTCACTGGAGAGAAGGCCGAGCCGGATGGGAATGGGCACGGGTTTTTTGGTGGGCTGATCGGCCGTCGGCTCGGTCTTTTGGGTCAAAGTGAGGGTCGCGGTGCGCGCCTCGGCATCGTGGTCGCAGCGGACGGTAACCTGGGGGGTCCCGGACTGTTCGTACCAGGTCATGAAGTCGGAAAGGTCGCGGCCCGAGGTGGCGGCAAAGCTCGCGACGAAGTCCTCCACGGTTGCGGCGGTGCCGTCATTGCCCTTGATGTAGTGAGTCATCCCTTCGTTGAAGGCGTCCCGGCCCAGCATGGTCTGCAGCATGCGAACAAGCTCGGCGCCCTTCTCATAGACCGTCGCCGTGTAGAAATTGTCGATCTTGATATAGCGGTCCGGGCGCACCGGATGGGCAAGGCCGCTGCCGTCCTCCGGGAACTGAAAGGCGCGCAGGCGTGAGACGTCGTCGATGCGCTTGACGGTCGGGTCGCGCATGTCGGCGGAGAATTCCTGGTCCCGGAACACCGTCAGCCCTTCTTTCAGGCACAGCTGAAACCAGTCCCGGCAGGTGATGCGGTTGCCGGTCCAGTTGTGGAAATATTCGTGGGCGATGACGGTCTCAATGCGCTCGTAATCGAGGTCCGTGGCGGTCTCAGGACTTGCGAGCACCAGTGCGGCATTGAAGATGTTGAGACCCTTGTTCTCCATGGCACCGGCGTTGAAATCGCCCACCGCGACGATGTTGAAGACGTCGAGGTCGTATTCGAGGCCGAAGCGGGTTTCGTCCCAGGCCATGGACCGTTTAAGGGCGTCCATGGCGAAGTCGCACCGGTCCTCATTGCCGTGTTCCGTATAAATCCGCAGGCAGACCTCCCGGCCGGAGCGCGTCTCGAACCGGTCCTCGATATGGGCAAGGTCGCCAGCGACGATGGCGAACAGGTAGGACGGCTTAGGGTGCGGATCGTGCCATGCGGCCCAGTGGCGCCCGTCCCCGGTCTCGCCCCCGTCGGTGGGGTTGCCATTGCTCAGGAGGACGGGGAAAGACTCCCGGTCCGCGGTGAGGCGTACTGTGTAGACGGACAGGACGTCGGGGCGGTCCAGGTGCCAGGTGATCTTGCGGTAACCCTCAGCCTCGCACTGGGTGCAGAACATGCCGCCGGACATGTAGAGGCCTTCGAGGGATGTGTTGGCCTCCGGATTGATCTGCGCTTCGGTGGTGAGTTCAAAGGCGTCGGGCACGTCGTGAACGGTCAGGGTGCGGTCGGTCAGGGTGTAGCGTCCGGCATCCAGCGCCGCGCCGTCGATGGCGATGGCCTTGAGGGTAAGGCCCGTGCCGTCAAGGATGAGATCCCGGGTTGCCGAATCGGCCCGGCGCACAGCGAGACTCGCCGTTACCCGGGTCGCCGTTGCTTCCAGGTCGATGTCCAGGTTGACCGTGTCGATGTGGAACGGCGCCGATTGGTAGTCGGCAAGGAGAGTGGCGCTCGGCCCGTCTACGGTCATGGTTGGCTCCTGTCGCAGGGTGTTGTGCGCGGCCCGCGCGCCTTTTCGGCGATCATCATCGGACGTGGGACTGGCCGGAGGGAATACAAGATTGTGTTGTAAGGGGTTTAAGGCCCCGCACCGCCCAACCAAACCCGCTGGGCCGGGGCGGGGCGCGGAAGGTGGCATGCCGGCCCCCACTCAACTGCCAATCTGGTCAAAGCGGCCTGCCTGGCCAAAAGTCTGTTTGAATAATCCTGTGGCGAACCGGCGCGACTTCTTTCACCGGGATGGGTTAGGATTATGGAGAAAGGACGCCGTGCCATGACCAGCGCTCATCCTCCTGACACACCGCCATCCGGTTCCGCCCCATCCGGTTCCGAAAGTCCAGATTCTGAGGCGCGGAGTTCCGGTGCCGGCGACCCGCACGCAGACGGGAGCAATGCACCCGGGACCGGGCTCGTCCACGATTTGGAGCGTCCCGGATCCGATGTCGCGGATCTGGAGACCGGCGACGGCCTCGACTGGGCCGTGGGTGCCGCCCTGGATGACGTGCACCGCTTGTTTACCCGGTTGTTCGACCGGCGGATGGCGAAGCTCGGGCTGACCCGGGCCCAATGGCGGGTTCTGACCTTCCTGTTCCGGCGGGACGGCATGACCCAGAGTGCCCTTGCCGATCTTCTGGAAATGGAACGCGCGCCGCTGGGGCGGCTGCTCGACCGGCTGGAGGAAAGCGGCTGGGTCGAGCGGCGGGCCGATCCGGGGGACAAGCGGGCCAAGAGGGTGTTCCGCACCGGCAAAATCGATCCCCTGCTGCCGACCGTGAAGACAGATGCCCATGATGTGTTGTCCGGCGCGTTGTCGGGCCTCGGCGATGGGGAGCGCCGGGCGGTTCTGGCTGCCCTCGCACGCATGAAGGCCAATTTGCAGACCATGGAACAGGCGGGCCCGGCCCCCGAGGATTCGCCCGACGCACCCGTGAACCGCACCATTGCCGGCATCGGCGGGTCCTGAAGGCGCGCCATCGGGGCGGGCCAAGGGGGCGCAGGGCAGGGATATGCGCGCGTCTGGCAGCTTTTCAGTCCTGTCCGCTTGGGTAATTCTGATCCCATGGGATGGGACCGGTGGCCGAATGCGATCGACGCTTCGAACGGCAGACTGCCTGGCGGCGGACTGTCGGACAGGAGAACAAAGGGAGGAAAGGACGCGCGATGAATTTCGATTTTTCCGAGGACCAAAAATTCTTGAAGGACCAGGCGCGTAAGTTCCTGTCCGAGACATGTCCCGCCACGGTCGCCCGGGCGGTGCTGGAGGCCGGCTCCACCCATGATGCGGGCCTGTGGACCTCAATCGCCCAGATGGGCTGGACCGGGACGGCGATCCCGGAAGCCTATGGCGGGCTCGGCCTTGGACATCTCGAATTGTGCGTCATCGCCGAAGAACTGGGCCGGGCCCTGGCGCCCGTACCCTTTGCGTCGTCGGTCTATCTCGCCACCGAGGCGGTGCTGACCGCCGGCTCGGAGGCGCAAAAGCAGGCCTATCTGCCCCGCCTCGCGGACGGCAGCCTGATCGGGACCCTGGCCATGGCCGAGGGCCCCCGACCTGCCACCCCCGCCTCCATGGCCGTGTCCTTCGACGGGGCGGTCGTGACCGGGGACAAGCTGCCCGTACCCGATGGCATGGTGGCCGACTTCGCCATCGTCGTGGCCAAGAACAGCGGCGGCACGGACGAGGCGGATGTGGATCTGGCACTGGTCGACCTGAATGGGCCCGGTGTGAGCCGGGAGACGGTGTCCACCCTTGACCCCACGCGGCCCCACGCCGTCATCCGGTTCGACGGTGCGCCGGCCGAGCGCCTCGGCACTGAAGGGGCCGGCTGGACATTGGTGCGTCAGGTGCTGGACCGGGCGGCCGTGTTGACGGCCTTTGAACAGGTGGGCGGCGCCGATGCCTGCCTGGAGATGGCCAAGGACTGGGCCCTGAACCGCTATGCCTTCGGCCGGCAGATCGGCTCGTTCCAGGCGATCAAGCACAAGCTGGCGGACATGTATATCAACACCGAACTCGCCCGTTCGAACGCCTATTTCGGGGCCTGGGCCCTGTCCACGGACTCGCCCGACCTCGCCATCGCCGCCGCCGGCGCCCGGGTCAGCGCCACCCAGGCCTACCACTATGCCTCGAAGGAAAACATTCAGACTCATGGCGGCATGGGCTTCACCTGGGAAGGGGACTGCCACCTCCATTATCGCCGCTCAAAGCACCTGTCCCTCGTTCTGGGGGCCGAGCGCGTTTGGAAGGACCGGCTGGTGAACCAGCTGGAGCGCCGCAACGTCGCCTGAGCGCGCGGCACGCCCGACTCCCAGAGCTTTCAGATCGAGAGGAAACGTCATGGATTTCAACGACACCCCGGAAGAAGCCGCGTTCCGCGCCGAAGTGCGGGCCTGGCTTGAAGCCAACGCGACGCCGAAGGCCGTCGACGGCACCACCGCGCGCTACGAATCGACCAACGCCCTGCTGGAGGCTGCCCGGGCCTGGCAGCGCAAAAAGGCCGAGGCCGGTTATGCCGCCATCACCTGGCCGAAGGAATATGGCGGGCTCGGCGGAACGCCCATGCAGCAGGTGATCTACAATCAGGAAGAAAGCCGGTTCGACGTGCCCCGGGGCGTCTATGAGATCGGTCTTGGCATGTGCATCCCCACCCTGATGGCCTATGCCACGCCGGCCCAGTGCGAGCGCTATGTCTCCCCTGCGCTCTATGGCGAGGAGATCTGGTGCCAGCTTTTCTCCGAACCTTCCGCCGGCTCGGATGTGGCCGGATTGCGCACGCGCTGCGAGCAGGTGGGTGACGAGTGGGTCGTGAACGGACAAAAGGTCTGGACCTCCGGTGCCCATTTTTGCGACTACGGCATCCTGGTGGCCCGGTCGGATCCCGCAAAGCCGAAGCACAAGGGCTTGACCTTCTTCTTCCTCGACATGAAATCCCCGGGTGTCGAGGTGCGGCCCATCAAACAGGCGTCCGGCGGATCAGGCTTCAACGAGGTCTTCTTCAACGATGTGCGCATTCCGGACGCCCAGCGGCTCGGCGATATCGGCGATGGCTGGAAGGTGGCACTGACGACCCTGATGCATGCGCGTCTGGCCATTGGCGGCACCTCGGGACCTGACGTGTCCGAACTGATCGAATTGACCAAGGCGATCATGCTGGAGGACGGTCCGGCCATCAACAATGCGGCCGTGCGCGAAAAGATTGCCGACTGGTATGTCCGCTCCCAGGGCCTCGCCTACACGCGCTACCGGACCCTCACGGCCCTATCCAAGGGACAAATTCCGGGTCCGGAAAGCTCCATCGGCAAGGTCGTCGCAGCGGGTCAGCTCCAGGATCTTTCGAGCCTGGCCATGGATCTGGAGGACATGGGCGGCATCATGACGGAAGCGTTCATGCCGCTCCAGGCGCAGTTTCAACAATCCTTCCTGGGATCCGCCGGTTTGCGGATCGCAGGGGGGACGGACGAAATCCTGCGTAACATTATTGCGGAACGTGTCCTTGGCATGCCCAGCGATATTCGGGTCGATAAGGACATTCCGTTCAACGAGCTTCCCACGGGCCGCTGAGGCTCTCGGAAGGGCTCGTCAACAGGAGGACGCCGGCAATGGTGCCATGGGGCAATCGGGGCGAAGGCGGCGGACGATCCATCCCCCGCACCGTGTCCCTGGCCGGCGCCGCCGCGGCGATCCTCCTGGTCGGGATGGTCATCGCCCGGTCTTTCGGCCTTCTCGGGCCGGAAACCCTTCTTGCCAAGATCCGGCGGGAGGGCAGCCTGACGGTCTTCACCCGCGTCGGCGTGACGACCTATTACGATGCCGCCGGCGGTGCCGCGGGGTTCGAGCACGATCTGGCCAGCGCCTTCGCCGATCATCTGGGCATCGAGCCGCGCTTCGTGGTGCATGACACCGTGCCGGAACTGCTGGCCGGGCTCGCCCGGGGCGACGGCCAGATCGGCGCGGCTTCCCTGCCCATGGACGCGTCCCTGCCGGCGGGGTTGCGCTTCGGCCCCGCCTATGGCGATGCCCAATATCAGCTTGTGTGCCACCGGGACGGCCCCGTCCTGCGGGACCCGTTGAGCGTGCCCGGCGAGCCGGTCTCCGTGCTGGTGGAAGGCTCCCATGAGCAGCATCTGCCCATGATGAAGGCCTTCGCGCCGGCCCTCGACTGGGCAGCGGTTTACGGTCCGACGACGGAGGACCTCGTGGGCCGGGTCGCGGCACGCAAACTCGACTGCACTGTCGGAGACGATACCCTGGTGGCCGTCCACCGCCGGACCCATCCCGATCTGGTGGTGCCCTTCGAGATCGCCGAACCGCATCAGTTGGGCTGGGCCCTGCCGGCCGACGCCCACGCCCTGCGCGCCGAGCTCGCCCGGTGGTTCGCCATGGACACGACCCGGGAACTGATCGCGCGCCTGGAGGAGCGCTATTACGGGCACATGCCCGATTTCGACTATGTGGATTTTGCCCGCTTCGAACGGCGGGTCCGCTCGCGTCTGCCGCGCTTCCGGCCCCATTTCGAGGAGGCGGCCCGGGAGACCGGCCAGTCCTGGGAGTTGCTGGCGGCGGTCTCCTACCAGGAAAGTCACTGGCGCCCCCGGGCCCGCAGCGCGACGGGCGTGCGCGGCATGATGATGCTGACCCTGTCCACGGCCCGGGACCTGGGGGTGAAAAACCGCCTTGATCCGGTCCAGAGCATCCATGGCGGGGCGCGCTATCTCGCCGGGCTGATCGAACGGATCCCGGACACGGTCGGGGGGGAGGATCGCCTGTGGTTTGCCCTGGCCGCCTATAATGTTGGATACGGCCATGTGATGGATGCCCGGACGCTCGCCCTGCGCCGGGGATTGAACCCGGATCTTTGGGCAGACCTGAAGCAGACCTTGCCTCTGCTGGCCCAGAAAGCCTATTACCGCACCGTGCCCCACGGTTATGCCCGAGGCCGTGAACCGGTCCGTTACGTCCAGCAGGTCCGTCATTACCTCGACATCCTGGAGCGCCTCGACGACCGGGATGTCTGATACGGACCCATGGGTAGGGTACCGGTTCACAGGGCCATGGACGGCTCGTGGTTCGGCCTCGACAGGTGCATCCCACGTGCGGCTGCATCCCACTTGCGGCACGCCCCGGTGCAAATGTTTCGGCCATTGGATTCACGAGAAGGCTCCACCAGGCCCTCGCTATTCAGTTGAGTACGGATTATGTCTGTCCTGACCAAAGCGGATATCGATCATGCCCTCGAGGCCTATGACGGGACTCAGGTGCGCACATTGCGGGCCGTGGTCTCCATCGTCACGCCTCCAGCCGAGGTGATGGCCCATATCATTTCCCGGTGCCGGGAGCAGGATCCGCGGATCCAGTCCGGCGCCTCCTGGCTCATCAAGACCTTTCTGGAAGCCGGAACCCGCCTGACGGTGCCCCAGATCCACGCCCTTGTCGCGACCTATGCGGCCACCGAGTGCTGGGATGCCTGTCTGCACCATTGCCAGTCCCTGCGCTGGATCGATGTGCCCGAGGACGCGCTGCCCACTGTGGGTGACTTCCTGGGCCGCTGTCTGTCCGGGCCGGA
This sequence comes from Alphaproteobacteria bacterium, assembly GCA_050331455.1. Classification (GTDB taxonomy): domain Bacteria; phylum Pseudomonadota; class Alphaproteobacteria; order JAJFIK01; family JAJFIK01; genus CAYUYV01. Next base: position 24,919 of record JBHJGV010000013.1, on the reverse strand, counting down.
ACCGTCCGTGCGCGCCTGGGCCTGCGATGCCCTGTTCCAGGTGACGCGATCGGATCCCGGTCTGCTCGCCAACACGGCGGCCATTTTGCAGGATGCGGAGCATGATCCGGCTCCCTCCGTGCGGGCTCGGGCCAAGGCACTGTTGAAGGCCTGCCGTGCCGGATCCCCGCGTCCATGAGCGCCCGCGATCCGGCGGGGCCGTCGCGCCGCTTCTGCGTTGCGCCGATGATGGACTGGACGGACCGGCACGACCGGTATTTCCTCCGCCTCCTGTCCGCACATGCCCTTCTGTATACGGAAATGGTGACCACGGGCGCCGTGATCCATGGCGACCGGGAACGGCTGCTCGGTTTTGATCCCGCCGAGCATCCCATCGCCCTGCAGATCGGTGGGAGCGATCCGGACGATCTCTGCGCCGCGGCGCGGATCGGGGCGGATTGGGGCTATGACGAAATCAACCTCAATGTGGGCTGCCCATCGGACCGGGTCCAGTCGGGCCGGTTCGGCGCCTGCCTGATGCGCGAGCCGGCGCTGGTGGCCGAAGGGGTCGCGGCCATGACGGCGGCCATTTCCATTCCCGTAACGGTCAAATGCCGGATCGGGGTCGATGATCAGGACCCGGCGGAAAGCCTGCCGCGCTTCGTGGAAACCGTGGCCGCGGCGGGCTGCCGGACTTTCATCGTCCATGCCCGCAAAGCCTGGCTCCAGGGCTTGAGCCCGAAGGACAACCGCTCCGTACCGCCCCTCGATTACCCCCTGGTCTACGCCCTCAAACGGGATCGTCCGGATCTGGCGATCGTGATCAATGGCGGGATCGGCGACCTCGACGCGGCCGAGGCCCATCTTGGCCAGGTGGACGGGGTTATGCTGGGCCGGGCGGCCTATCAGACCCCGTATCTGCTGGCCGAGGTGGACCGGCGCCTGTTTGGTGCGCCGGGCCCCGTGCCCAGCCGTGACGCCGTGCTCGATGCGCTTGAGCCCTATATCGAGCGCCACTTGGCGGCCGGGGGCCGGCTCCATGCGGTCACCCGTCATATTGTGGGTTTGTATCAGGCCATGCCAGGGGCGAGGGCCTTTCGCCGGGTATTGAGCGAAGACGGGCCCCGGGAGGGGGCGGGCCTTGAGGTTCTGCACCGGGCTCGGGCGGCGCTGGAGCGGCGCGGGGCACGGTCAGAGCCGGCCGAGGCGGTGTCCGCCTGAGCGGTCCGGAAGAGGGGAGGAGCGGGGGATGGAAATTGGGGCGGCCCTTGGGGGCAGCGGCGAGGGCATAGCCGGTTTGCCTACGGAGCTTCTTTTGGGCTTGAGCGTCATGCTCGGCGGATTTCTCGCCGGTGTGCTGGGCGGCTTTTTCGGTGTAGGCGGGGGGATCGTGATCGTGCCCATGCTGTTCCACGTCTTCGGCTTTTTCGATGTGGACGATGCCGTCCGCATGCACCAGGCCGTGGCCACTTCGCTCGCCACCATTATCGTCACCTCGATCCGCTCCGTGGACCGCCATGCGCGGCACGGGGCCGTAGACGGATCGATCCTACGCGCCTGGGGCCTGCCGATCGTGGCCGGGGTCGCGGCGGGATCCCTGGCGGCGGGGGCTCTGGCCGGACCCGTTCTGTCCGCCGTGTTTGTGGTGCTCGCCCTGCTGATGGCCGCCCATCTCGCCTTCGGCCGGGAGGCGTGGCGCCTGGGCGATGGATTGCCTGCGAATCCCTGGCGCAGCCTTCAGGGGGCCGGCATCGGCTTTTTCTCCACCCTGGTCGGCGTCGGTGGCGGTACCTTCGGCATTTCGCTTATGACCCTTTACGGTGTGGCGATCCACCGGGCCGTGGGCACGGCGAGCGGCCTGGGGCTGATCATCGGGATTCCGGCGACGCTTGGCCTCATCGCAGTGGGGTGGGGGGAGCCGGGACGGGCCCCCTTTTCCGTGGGGTTCGTCAATCTGCTGGCCTTCGCCCTTATCGTGCCCATGACGATGCTGTCCGTGCCCATCGGCGTGCGCCTCGCCCACGCCCGGTCCCGGGCCGTTCTGCGCCGGGCCTTTGCAGTGTTCCTGACCCTGACGGCGCTCAGCATGGCCGCGGATCTGCTGACGGGGCGCTGACGGGATCGGGCGACCAGGATTGGGCGACTGAAATCAGGCGATCAAGACACGGCCCTTTTCGTCGAACCAGTCCGGGTTCCAGGCCACTTCCCAGGCGTGGCCGTCCGGATCGCTGAAGGCGCCCGCATAGCCGCCCCAACTCGTCTCGATGGTGCGCTGGGTCACGATCCCGCCGGCGGCCTCGGCCCGGGCCAGGATCAAAATTGCGTCTTCGCGAGATCCGACGGCGTGATTCAGCGCAAGACCGGTAAAGTCTTCCGTGCGCCCATGATCGTCCACCCCCAGATCGGCCGCCAGTTCCCCCCGGGGCACCAGGGTGACCAGCAACCCGCCTGCCCGAAAGACGACCAGCGCCTTGGAGCTGATCAGGCTGGCCCGCCAGCCGAGGCCGCTCTCATAAAAAGTCCGGGACCGCACCACATCGGCCACCCCGAGGCTCACCATGCTGACCCGCTGATCCATGCCCTTCACCCTCTTCGCGGACTGTCGAAGTTCGCTCTTTGTTCAAAAAGAACATAAAGCGAACAAGGGGGCGAGGCAAGTGTTTCGTGAAACGAAGACCGGTGTCCGGGAACGGTTCCTGTCGTTTTAAGGGATTTGATGTCCGACTTCTCGCAAAACGTGTTGAGAAATCTGGCTTGACCGAGATGGCGGGGGAAACTCCCTTTGGTTTTGCGCTGATCCGGCCACACCGGGTCATGGAACCGTGGCCTCCGGCTTCGATTGTCACGGCTCCACATGGTATTTCGCGGCCCCGGCGCTTGAGCCCTCTTTTTTCAGGATCGGTCACGCCTTTTTTGAGCAGACCACGGATCGCCCGGGCATAAACGAAAAGGCGCCCCGAATGGGACGCCTTCTCATCATCCGTCAAGTGACAGATCTCAAAGCTTCTGGTCGTACTCGCCGACTTCGGGGAAGTCGGAGAGGACCTGGTCGATCACGCCGAACATGTCGCGCATGTTTTGCTCTGAGGTCGGGCTTTCGACCACGACGACAAGACCCGGCTTGTTGGAGGAGGCGCGCACCAGGCCCCAGGTGCCGTCGTCGAGGGTCACCCGCACGCCGTTCACGGTCACCACATCGCGGATGCCCTGACCCAGGATCTCGGCTTTGTCCTCCTGCATCTTGGAGAAATGCTTCGTGACGGATTCGACAACGTTGTATTTCTTGTCGTCGGCGCATTTGGGCGACATGGTCGGTGAGCCCCAGGTCTGGGGCAGGGCCCGGCGTAGGTCAGCCATGGAGGTGTCCCGATTGCGGTCCAGCATCTCCAGGATGGCGATGGCGGAAACCATGCCGTCGTCATAGCCATGGCCGATGGGCTCGTTGAAGAAATAGTGGCCGCTCTTCTCGAAGCCGACCAGGGCCCCCAGTTCGTTGACCCGGCGCTTGATATAGGAATGGCCCGTCTTCCAATAATCCGTCTTCGCATTGTTTTGCTGGAGCACGGGGTCTGTCAGGAACAGGCCCGTGGATTTCACGTCGACCACGAATTGCGCGTTTTCGTGCCGGGCGGAGAGATCCCGGGCCAGCATCACGCCTACCTTGTCGGCGAAGATCTCCTCGCCCTCATTGTCCACCACGCCGCAGCGGTCGCCGTCGCCGTCGAAAGCCAAGCCGACTTCCGCCTTGTGCTCCAGCACCGCGTCGCGCAGGGCATGCAGCATCGCCATGTCCTCCGGGTTCGGATTGTAGCGCGGGAAGGTGTGGTCCAGATTACAGTCCAGGGGGATCACCTCGGCCCCGATCCGGCTGAGCACCTCCGGCACGAAGGCACCCGCCGTGCCGTTGCCGCAGGCCGCCACGACCTTGATGGGCCGGGAGAGTTTTTTGCCCGTGGTCAGATCGTCAAAATAACGCTGGGCCATGTCGGACACGAAGGTGTATCTGCCACCCTCGGCTTCCTTGTAGGCGCCGGTGAGGACAATCTCCTTCAGCCGGCTCATCTCGTCGGGTCCGAAGGTCAGCGGACGATTGGCGCCCATCTTCACACCGGTCCAGCCGTTTTCGTTGTGGCTGGCGGTGACCATGGCGACGCAGGGCACGTCGAGGGCGAACTGGGAGAAATAGGCCATGGGCGAAAGGGCGAGGCCGATATCGTGCACATGGGCGCCGGACGCGACGAGGCCGTTGATCAGGGCCTGTTTGATCGAGGCGGAATAGGACCGGAAGTCGTGGCCCACGGCGATTTTCGGCTCAACGCCCATCTCCCGGATCAGCGTGCCAAGGCCCATGCCCAGGGCCTGCACGCCCATCAGGTTGATCTGCTGGGGAAACAGCCACCGCGCGTCATATTCCCGGAACCCCAGGGGTGCCACCAGGGGCAGGCGTTCGAAGTCGGCCGTATTGGGCTGCAGGTCGTCTCGCGGCGTGGGAAAGGTCATGTGGGTCCCCATGGACAGTCGGCCCGAGGGGCCGGCGGGTGAAGCGGAAAGCGGGTGGTTTGGAAAGCAGTGTGGCGGTAATTGCGTTGGAAAGTGTTTTCAACGGTTCGGCGGGACCGGGATCCGGTCCACCAACCCTCCCCGAGGGGGTGTAGCGGCCCGCCGCGGCGATTTCAACTTCAGAACGTCCTCTGCCCATCGCCGAGCACCCGGCAGGCCGGCGCCCCCATGCGCAGGGCGTCGAGAAAGGCGGCAATGCCGTCGCTGACAGGCCCTTCATTGCGCACCACATGCACCCCCGGCCCGTCCGGCGGACCCTCGACGGTCCGGGCGAGACGTCCGGCGATGGTCTCGGCGTCCTCCCGCCCGCGTGCGGCAAGGCGCTGGGCGAGCACGTCCCGGCTCGCCGTCACCAGGATCGTCTCCAAGGGCGAGAACCGGGCCTGGGCCTCACCGATCACGCGGCGCGAGACATTGACCACGACATGCCGGCCGGCTGCGATGTCCCGGGCCGCGCCGGCCGGCACCCCGTAGGACAGTCCGTGGGCAGACCAGCTCAGACAGAAGGCCCCGGCAGCCTCAAGATCGGAGAATTCTTCCGGCGTGACCGCATCGTGGTCCTCGCCGCCGGCCGCGGCGCCGCGGGTGATCACGCGCCGTGCGAACCGGAAACGCGGACAGGCCGAGAGGATCGCCCGCGCACCGTCCATCAGCGTATCCTTGCCCGCGCCGCTGGGGCCCACGACCAGAAACAGCGTCCCCGGACAATTTGCCGGGCAGTCGCAGGTCTCGGGCGGGACGTCAGGGGCGCGGCGTGAGCGGTTGGACATGGCTGGTCCAGTCGCGGGGTCCCGTGCGCACATGGAGCATGAAGCCCGGCGGTTCCGGCTTGCGGGCCAGTTTGACGCCGGGCCGCAGTTCCAGGGGATAGCTGTAGGTGACACTGGGTGAGACCACCACGGGCGCCCGCCCGGCCCGGCCCGTCAGGGCCCGGTGGATATGGCCGCACATGATCAAGTCCACCCGGGGGCTTTCATCCATCAGGGTCCGGAAAGCCTCGAGGCCTTCGAAGCCGTAGCCGTCGAATTCGACAATGCCGATCTTGATCGGGGGATGGTGCATGGCGATCACCGTGGGCAGGTCCGGATCCCGGGCCAGTTCCCCGGCCAGCCAGGCGAGGCGCGCGGCGCACATCACGCCGCCCACGGTCTTGGGGGCCTGGCTGTCCAGCAGGATGATCTTGACCGGGCCGAAGCCGTCATCCTGCCAGATCTCCGCATGGTTCACGAAGGGCGCCGCAGGGCCCGTGCGGGCGATGGGCGCCAGGGCCTCGACCAGGGGCGCCTTGTCGTCATGGTTGCCCGGAATGGCCATCAGGGGAGCCTTCAGCGGCCGGAGCAGGTCGGCCACGCGGGCATATTCCTCGGGGGTGTTGAGGTCCGTCAGGTCACCGGTGGCGATGACCAGATCGGGCTGGGGATCGAGGGCGTTGACGGCGCCCACCGCATGGGCAAGGTCGGCGGCCGGATCGAAACCGGGCGGCGTGCGCCCGCCTTCGCCCGGGCAGTGAAAATCGGTAATCTGGGCAATGATCATCGGTCCGGTCCGTTGCGGTCGCTATTTGCGGAGGGTCAGGCGGTCGCCTTCGAACTCGAAGGCCGACAGATCGTTGAGAAAGCTCATTCCCAAGAGGGAAACATCGAGGCCGCTGGCCACCACATGGGACGGAACGGCATCGACGGACACGCTGCCGATGGAAATGCGCGGCAGGCTGACACTTGCCACACTGTTGGTGCCGTTGGCGGTGCGCACCATGCGGTCGAACCGCAGGTCGTCCGGGTCGATCCCCAGGCGCCGGGCATCCTCGGCCGTCAGGCTCACGCGGCTGGCACCCGTGTCCACAAGGAACATCACGGTGGTCTCGGACAGGTCCGGACCCTTCACCCGCGCCCGGGCCATGAAATGGCCGTTGGCGGTGCGCGTGAGGGCGACCGCGCCGGGCGCGACCTCCCGGGCGGCGGACGGGGCGAGGGCCGCCAACAGGCGCTGTCCCACGGCCCGGACATCGTCACGCAGGGTGTAGCCCAGCACCAGGGCGAGTGTGATGGCGACCCAGATGGCCCCGTAACGCAGGCCCTGACCCAAGGACACATCCCGGCTCAGGGCGAAACTGCCGCTGACGAACACCAGAAGGATCAGCTTGGCGAGCACTGCCGGCCAGGTGCCGACCGGGGTCAGGCTGCCGGGGAAGAGGCTGTTCAGGGTGACGACCAGGGCCAACAGGGCCGCGATGCCGATGGCGACCAGAACGAACGGATTGCGGGGCATGGCGAGGATCCTTGTGTACCATCGGGATGTCCGCATGGGCCGGGATGTCCCCATTGACGGGACTGTAGGCGTTCCCCCGGTCTTTGACCACCGCCTCGCCGGGGCTGCGGTACCAATATTTTAACAAAGGCCTTGTGTGAAAATAGGGCCGGCTCCGGTTTTCATGTAAAATCCCACCGGCGAGTCTTGGAAGACCGGGAGGGCGTCCCCATTCCTCTCTTGTCGCACCGAAAAAGGGAGCACGGCGTTGAGCGAACAGACCGACGGAACGGACCCGGTGGTGCCCTTTGCGGGCGCGCACCGCTTCGGGCGCTCACGGCTTGGGGCCGTTCTGCCGACGGGCGGCCTGCGGTTTCCGGCGTTCGAGGCGGGCTGGGTCTGGCTGGCCGGCGCAGGCCCCGGCGATCCGGGTCTCCTGACGCTTCACGGGGCCCATGCCCTCGCATCCGCCGATGTGATCGTCCATGACGCCCTGGTCGGGGACGGGATCCTGGCCCTGGCGCGCCCTGAAGCCGAGATCGAATATGCCGGCAAAAGGGGCGGCAAGCCCTCTCCAAAGCAGCGGGATATTTCCGCCCGCCTGATCGCGCTGGCCGGGGAGGGCAAGCGCGTGCTCCGGCTGAAAGGAGGCGACCCCTTCATGTTCGGGCGGGGCGGGGAGGAAGCCCTGGCCCTGGTCGAGGCGGGCGTGTCCTTCCGGGTCATCCCGGGCGTGACGGCGGGGATCGGCGGCCTGGGCTATGCCGGCATCCCGGCCACCCACCGGGACGTCAACCAGGCCGTCACCTTCATCACGGGCCACACGGCCCATGGCGATGTTCCGGACGGTCTGGACTGGGAGGCCCTGGGGCGCGGCTCGCCCGTCATCGTGCTTTACATGGCCATGAAGCATTTGGGGCGTATTGCCGATCAGCTCCTGGCAAGTGGACGGGCGGCGGACGAGGCGGTGGCCATTATCTCCCGCGCCACGACGCCGGATCAGCGGGTTTTGGAAACGACGCTGGGCGAGGCCGACCGGGCCGCACGGAAGGCCGGCATGGAGGCCCCGTCGGTCATCGTGATCGGACAGGCCGTGCGTCTGCGCGCCGGTCTCGACTGGCAGGGCGCAGCCCGGGGCCGAACGCTCGATCCCGATCCCCTCAAGCGGCTGGTGTCGGCCCTGGCCATTTAGGCCTGGCCAAAAGATCTGTCTAAAGCGATCCGGCGAAAGGACGGGTGGGCAGGCGCCACGCGGATCCTGTATGACTGACGGTCAGGCCCCGCACTGCCGCGAGACCGGGCCGGTGAGGAAAGACGATCCATGCTCAGTTACCGCCATGCCTTCCACGCGGGCAATGCCGCCGACGTGCTCAAGCATGCGGTTCTGGTTTTCGTGCTCGATTACCTGAAGCAGAAGACCAAACCCCTCTATCTCATCGACACCCATGCGGGCGCCGGGCTCTATGATCTGCTCTCGGATCAGGCCGCCAAGACCGGAGAGGCGGAGGCCGGGATCCAACGCGTGCTGAACGCACCAGGCCCGCGGCCCGACCTGATTGCCGGTTATGAAAAGGCCGTGCGGGCCAGCCTCGAGGTCCAGGGTCGCTATCCGGGCTCGCCCGCCCTGCTGGCGGCCGGCATGGGCCCCGAGGATCGGCTCGATCTCTGCGAACTTCACCCCACGGACTACCCCTTGCTCGCGGGCCTGTTCGGCGATCTGCCCCGGGTCCGTGTCAGTCAGGAAGACGGGTTCCGTGCCCTGATCGCACGCATGCCGCCCCAGGAACGGCGCGGCCTCGCAGTCGTCGACCCGAGCTATGAGATCAAGAGCGATTACAGCACCGTGGTCACCAGCCTGAAGGAGGCGCACAAGCGGTTTGCGACGGGCGTCTATATGCTGTGGTATCCAGTGATCGAACGGGCACGGACGGATGTGTTCCTGAAGGCCCTCGAAGCCTCGGGCCTGCCCCGCCAGTTGCGCATCGAGCTCAGCCTGGGCCCCGACATGGCCGGTCGCGGCATGACCGGCTTTGGCCTCGTGGTGATCAACCCGCCTTATGTGCTGGAGCCGGCGGCGGCCGAGGGCCTGGCCTGGATGTCCCAGACCCTCGGCGCGACGGGCCCTGCACGCATTGAGTGGCTGGTCGCCGCCTGACCGGCTGCTTGCGTCATGAGTCGATGCGCGTCAAGGGCGGCCGGCTCATGATACGCAAGGCCGTGTTCCGGCAAAAGCGCAAAACGGGATAGAGAAATTTTGAGGCCGTCCGGGAGCGGAGGATGACCGCATTCAGCCTGTTGAACCAGTCTGACGGTGTGCTGAGCAGGGCCATGCGATGGATGCATTCGGCGCCGTAATGGACCTCGCCCCCGATCAGCATGGCCATGCCCTGATCAAGATCATAGCCTGCCTCCCAAAGACCAGCGACCACGGGACCGCCCTCCCGCGCATCCAGCAGCACCACATCACCCACGGCCCGGCGCAGCCGCACCATTCGCACATAAGCGGAACAGAATGGGCAATCGCCGTCATAAACAATGGTGAGGGAGGGATCGTCGGCCGTCATGGGAGCGTCCGTTCGGCGGGGCAAGACGAGACAAGGTAAAAAAGGGGCGGCACGAATGCCACCCCTCCTTTTAGCAATCCCGATCAGGATCGGCTATCGGCATTACTGACGGCTTTCGCTCAGTGTCGTAATCCGCAGCGGGCGGATTTCCCGACCGTCGAAAAAGCCGTTGTCGATGAAGCCGGAGACCTGGACCACGTCGCCCTTGTCGATTTGCTGAAACCCGACATCGTCCAGCGGGTTGTAGGACAACTCATTCGTGTCGACCGTAATGGCAGAGCCACCGGTTTTCAGATCGAATTCCCGGCCGGAGATTTTGCCGACGACGCCCATGACGCTGACATAGGTGCCGTCGCTGACCGTGTAGGGGTCCGGATAGGCCTGGAAGGCTTCGAATGCCCCTTCTTCATCGGCCGCGCTGGCATAGAAATAGGTATGCCGCGCGTGGGCGTAAACGCTGCTGGCTTCGATGGTGCGAAGCTCATAGACGTTTTTGTCAATCGTTCCGTATACGGTGACGGCTTCACCGGCCATGATGCGGTTTGCTTCGTCATAGGAATCCCAGTCATCCATCTCGACAGTGATCACACCGTCACCATAGTCGATCATGAACGCTTCATCGGTGCTTTGCACCACTTCCCCGGTCACTGCGATCCAGCCATTGTCCGCGATGTCTTTGGGACTCATGGCTGCCGCGTCGTGCTGAGGAACGGAGACCGCGATCGCTGCCGTCAACAGAGCGAGTGTGCTGGTACGGATCATCATATGGAAGTCTCCTTCTCGTCGTTGCAGGTCCACGACATGATGATGGAACGCGCCGCCGTCATGCCGTGGTATCTCGATAACGCGCCGGGCAATGACAGGTTCCGCCCACGGTGTAAAATTTTTCCGAGCCAGCGGGGAACGGCGTTGGACGCGGGCATCGGCGTGGGCCGGCGAGCCATGCAAAACATGCGATCCCCTTATAAAGCGGTGTCGGGTGAGCTTTGGCGGTCCGGGGGCACTGTTTTCGAGTGGCTTTCGTCATTGCAGATGGAACCGAACCCAGCTTGGACACGTTCTTTCCTCTCTATGCGAACCCAACCCAACACAGGAGAGCGAAACGATGCTGAAGTCATTGATTCAAGCACGCATGGCTGCCCTCGTTGCCATTCTCTGTTTGCCCGTCGCCCTTGGCGGGTGCCTCGCGGCCGCTGCCGGCGCCGGCTATGCGGTCGGCGATGAAATCAATGAGGGTGACGGGGAATTTGATGTCCTTGAAGATGTCCGGGACGATGAGAACGGCAGCAATTGATCGGTCCTTGCGCCTGGCGCCCGCGGTAATGGGGCTTGACGCCTCGTGAATCCAGTTCTTGGTCAATCGCTGGTTAATGCCCTCCACCGAAGATCCCGGCCCGTCAAAGGATTGTGGTGAAGGGCATTCGTTCCGGTTTTTTCGTCGCCTCCTCTGCGGACCCGTCTTTTTGACCTTGCCACGCTCGCCCTTTTTTCGGTCCGTGCTGACTACGGCTGTTAGAGGATAAAAGCCGTTGGCCAGGGCTTTCTTGAACAAGCCCTGGCCAAGCGGGACATCCGTCTGCGGATCATGTTGAGCGCGCTTCTGTCCGGCGGTGTCGACCTGGATGCGGGCATATGGCCAGGCAGCTAAGCCGTGGCCGTCCGTGCCACGGCCCTCATCGTCTGCGCATCATAGGCCTGAACCATCGGCAGTTTTGCCACCGACAGCGCCCTTGAATTGGGCTACGGCGCCTGTGCATCCAGCAAGCTCAAAATCGGCGTCCGCGATGACATCCGCATGATGCTGACTTTGCGGCGTTCAAGGCTGAAAACCTGTCCAATCTGATGGGCGCGCTCGTAACGGGCGAGGAGCGCAGCGTGCGGACCAATGTGATCTGGCAGCCTGTGGAGACGCTGTGTTTCAGCCTGGAAACACTCCACGCCACCCGCACCATTCTCAGCGGCGGGCGGGGCGATCTGCTCCGGGCTCAGTTTGCCACCAAATACGCCCTCTGACCATTGGAACCCCCGGCATGGTCGGAGCAAAGGCGTGCGGCCGCAGACAGGGCGACGTGACGGGCCATTTTCCCGTCACTTACTCATAATGCATCACTGCCGTCGAAAACGTCTCTTGTTGTGTATAGGTGATTTAGTATTTTCACTAATCTTGCATATTCAAATGAAAGGATGGCAGTGAGGGCTGTTAAAGAAGTAAATCGGCCGTTTTACGTACCTTTTTATTCATTTTTATTGTCAGGGTGTGACCGGTGTGCTACCTCAATGTTCAGTTTGGAGCGAGGGAGAGTGCCCATGACAACATCGACCTACGAAGATTTGCACGAACACATGCCGGCCCTGAGGAGATTTGCGCGATCCTTGACCAGGGATGCGGACCGGGCCGACGACCTCGTTCAGGATTGTCTGGAGCGGGCCATGTCGCGGTGGCATTTGTTCGAGCCGGGTACCAATCTGGGTGCGTGGCTGTTCACTATCTGTCGGCGGATTTTCTTCAATCAGTGTCGGAAGGCATCCAATCGCGGGATCCATGTTGAATATGAGGATTCACGCATGGTGCAGTCTGTCCGGCCCGCCCAGGAAGCGATGCTCGAACTGCGTGAACTCGACGCGGCCATGCAAGCCTTGCCGAAGGGACAGCAGCGCATCCTGCAAATGGTGGTGTGGGACGGCTTCAAATACGAGGATGTCGCAAGGCGCCTCGATCTGCCGATCGGTACCGTGCGCTCGCGTCTGTCCCGCGCGCGCGCGCACCTCAACCGGGAGCTGGAACGCGAAGGCGTTGCACCCTAAAGAGCCAGTGTGGTTATCGTCGTGCAGGGCGACTGGACATGCGCCTTTGATGCGGCGAACGGCATGGTGGATCAGGCAATTGAAACGCCAGAAGCAAACAGCAGAAAGCCAGGCGTATCCAGCCCTTTTCCGATTATTCAGTAGCGAGACAAAGTTCCGGATTTTCCGCCCACGGGAACCGAAGTTTAAAATCGTCCATCGATGCGTCAAGGTGGAGGTAATCGGTATCAAAACCACAAAGATCTTGGAGACCGCGCCGATTACGGATCAAAATGGTCGCACCGTCCCGGTCAATGAGTCCGGATCGGATGAGGGAGCGCAGTGTCCGGTTGACGTGAACCAGACTGAGTCCCAGCGCGTCGGCCAGGACCGACTGGGTCAGCGGCAAAATGAACGCCGTATCCGATCCCTGATTGACGATTCGGCTTCGCCGATGCAATTCAAGGATCATATGGGCAACCCGTTCGAGGGCCGTGCGCCGGCCCGTACGGACAATCTGCTCACGCAGGATCGCTTCTTCCTGCAGCGTCGCCCACCAGATCGCAATGGCAAGGTCCGACTGGGTCTTGAGCAGCGAAAGCAGCGAGGGTGGATCGATAAAATGGATCTTAGCTTGTGTCACCGTGCTGACGGCATGGTCGCTGCGCCGGGCCAGAAAAACCTGAAGGTCGAAGAAATCTCCTGGAAGCAGAAAGTTCACGATCTGACGCCGGCCGTCCTCAAGAGTGCGATGGCGAATGGCCCAACCCTTCTCCAGAAGGAAGACCGACCGCATTTCATCCCCTTCGCCCAGAAGGTCCATATGCGGCTCAATCGTTCGGGTCTCAATCTTGACCTCCGACATGGCCGACCAATGGGCCTCGGAAATCTCCACATAGTGACTCAGTCGGGTGAAAAGGGCGCGCAAAACGAAGCTCCGTTGGTGAGAATATGTCGACATGCCGATCCGGGCCCCATGCGTCGCCTGTGTGCCGCAAGACCGTCCGGCCGCGGCGCTGCGGCAGTGGCTCCAGCCTTCAAAATGCATGCGCCAATGCGCGGCCGCGCGCCGGTCCGACGGCGGTCTGTTCCGCTCGCTGGAACCACGGCGAGGTCACTGTGTTGACTACGAAAGAGAAAGGAAGACCCTCATGCCGTCTCACAGGCAAGCCTTCCACGACCGCCTTATCGAAGCCTGCAGGATCCTTGATCTTCCCGACACGGTTTCGGCAGTGCTCGACGCACCCCAGCAAACCATGCGGGTCCATATGCCCGTGCGCATGGACAACGGATCGATTCGTATCGTGCCGGCCTGGCGGTGTCGTCACAATGACAGTCTTGGGCCCACCAAAGGGGGCGTGCGGCTGCACCCCTCGGTGACTGAAGACGATGTTGAAAATCTCGCCGCTTTGATGACAGTTAAATGCGCCTTGGCCGGTCTTCCCTTTGGAGGCGCGAAAGGTGGGGCGCAGATCGATCTCGGTCCCCTGTCCGAACGGGAGCGGGAGGCCGTGAGCCGCGCCTATGTGCGGGCTTTCTCGATGATGCTGCATCCTGACACGGATATTCCGGCACCGGATGTGGGTACCAATGGTGACCCGGTGCTGTGGATGGCGGATGAGCTGAAACAGCTCAATCATGGCCATGTGCCCTTTGCGATCACCGGCAAACCCCCATCCAAGGGCGGTGTACCGGGGCGTAAGGAGGCGACCGGCTATGGCGGCTTTATCGTAATCATGGAGGCCGTCGGTCGGCTCGGTCGTCCGCTGGAGGATATCACCGTGGCGGTCCATGGCTTCGGCAATGCCGGTTACCATGCGGCGGCCTATCTCGCCCAGGAGGGCAGTCGCATCGTGGCCATCTCGGATTCCGGTGGCTGCATTCTTGACCCGGACGGGTTCGATCCGGATCAGGTGCACGAGCACAAGGCCAGAACCGGCAGTGTGACAGGGGTGAGTGGGCGTGGTGAAACCCGCTGCACCACCGAGTCCAATGAGGCGTTGACGGCAGATTGCGATGTTCTGGTCCTGGCCTCGCTGCGCGATGCGGTGACGACGGATCATGCCCATGACGTCAAGGCCCAGATTATTGCGGAACTCGCCAATGCGCCGATTTCGCCCGAGGCTGATGCCATATTGGAAGCGCGGGACATTCAGGTCCTCCCGGATATTCTCGCCAATGCAGGAGGGGTTATCGCGTCCTATGCGGAATGGGTCCAGGGTCGTCAGGCGATGCGATGGACGGAAGACCGCGTTATGGCCGAAATTGAGGAACGTCTGGACACGGCTGCGACCACGGTGTGGCGGATGAGCACAAAACGGTCGATGAGCCTGCGCCAAGCGGCCTACACGGCAGCTTTAGACTGGCTCGGACCGGCCGTGGAAAATTCGGTATTCCCAAGCTTCGTGCAAGATCATTCGGCGGTTTATGGAATCCCTTGATTCTCGGATTGCGTCACTTTTTACGCATTGCTTGACGCTTCGTCTTCTGGTGCTTCGTCGATCACACGAAATTCGGTTGATGGGGCATTGGTCTCCGGCTCGTCAAACCCTTTTGCCAGCAGGCCCCGCCGCAACAACTCGCGTATCGCAGCGGCCCGAGTGGGCATTCTGTGTGCAAAGCGCCAATCATCAATGACTTTCAATTCCTGCTCATCGAGCATGAGTTGCAGCTTTTCAGTGCGTTTCAAATCCGTATCATCGGCCACGCAATCCTCCTTTCATCACGAAATCGAGTGTTGAATAGCACGGGATGCGCATCACCGATGTGTCATTTGATGCATTTCCTGCGAAAGTGTGTCGGTCATGCATGGCGTATCGGTTGGACTTCATCCAATCCCACATGCACCATGATGCCCAGCGACATCGTTCCAACGCGGGTGTCCATCGGTCTTCGGGCGTGTGCGGCGCGCAACCACGAGGAGGCTATCTAATACAGATAAAAAAAGCCATGGCGCAGCGCCATGGCTTTTCAATAGGTTAGTAATCTGTCCAAAGAGCACTTAAGGCTGAGGTGGGTCCTGGACTTCTTCCACAACGTCTTCGACCTTGTCGCGGGTATCTTCGATGGCATCCTCGATCGGACCATCATCCGTCTGCTGGAAAATCAGGACCAGCGTCAGGCCGACAACGGCCAGAATGAGCAAGATAATCACGACCCGATTCAATGAGCGCATTCGGAATCTCCTATGTTAGCAAGACTGTGGGGCTTGGGTTCAAACGGGCGGCCGGCCGCGCAGGACATGCATGAGGGCAAACACCACCAGCAGAACGATGAAGACGAAGAACAGAAGCTGCGCCACGGACGCGAAAGCCGAAGCGATCCCGCCAAAACCGAAAATGGCCGCCACGATGGCCAAAACAAAAAACAGCACGGCATAAAACAACATGGGTCAGTCCCCTTTTTTCCGTGAACACCGTAGGATTAACGAAAAACAGGGCGCATCAGTTCCGGCTCGGATCCAAAAAAGATCCGGAACCGGACTCGCAGGGCCGTGTTAGAGAAATGTGTGCAAACTGTACACAAGGAAACGAGTGTTATTCGGCAAGTGGCCTTGCTTGTAAGATATGCCGGTAAGATATGAAGGAGATTTCAGCATGAATTCGGATCAGATCAAGGGGGATTGGAAGCAGCTCTCAGGCCGTCTCAAGGAGACCTGGGGCGCACTGACCGATGACGACATCGCGCGGATTAACGGGCAACGCGATCAACTCATCGGTAAGTTGCAATCCCTGTATGGCATCAGCAAGGAAGAAGCCGAAAAGCAGGTGAGTGCCTTCGAGGACAGCCTGTAAGACCGGTTCGGCGCGCGGTCAGGCCCCCTTGCCCTGGCCGCGCCCCAACTGCTCGCGCAGCACCTTGCCGGACACTTCGGCCAAGGTGCCCGGCTTGAGATCGCCGAGCTGAAACGGTCCGTAGGACAATCGGATCAGGCGGTTCACCCGAAGGCCCAACACTTCCATCAGCTTGCGGACTTCCCGGTTCTTGCCCTCGCGCAGTGCAATGGTCAGCCAGGCATTGTTGCCCTGGGTCCGGTCGAGCTTTGCCGACGCGGCCTTATGGATCACCCCGTCGATTGAGACGCCTGCCGTCAATGGCTCCAATTCCTTTTCCTCGACCTTGCCGAACACGCGCACCCGGTAACGGCGCAGCCAACCCGTAGCGGGCAACTCCAGGCGGCGGGCGAGGGTTCCGTCATTGGTCAGGAGCAGGAGCCCCTCTGAAGTAATGTCGAGCCGTCCGATGGAGATGACCCGGGGCATGTCCTCCGGCAGAGCGTCGAACACCGTGCGCCGGCCTTCCGGATCCTTATGGGTCGTCACGAGGCCGACGGGCTTGTGGTAGCGCCAAAGCCGGGTGGTCTGACGGTCGGGCAGGGGGGCGCCGTCCACGGTCACGCGGTCCGTGTCCCCGATGCGTCGTGCTGGCGTGTCCAACAGGGTTCCGTTCACGCGCACCCGCCCCTCGGCGATCCACCGTTCCGCCTCCCGCCGCGAGCACAAGCCCGCACGGGACAGCACCTTGGCGATGCGCTCGCCGCCGCTTTCCGTCTCCGCGCTCATGGCTTGCTCCGGCCCGAAGCGGCGTGCACCGTGCCGCCATGGATGATCCAGCAACCATCGAGGCTCTGATGGCCCGGGCCCTGGCCCAGGCAGAAGCGGCCGCCCGGCGCGGGGAGGTCCCCGTCGGGGCGGTGCTCGCCGGGGCGGACGGTACGGTGATCGCCGAGGACGGCAACCGGATTGTGGAGCGGGTTGATCCCACAGCCCATGCGGAAATCCTTGTCATTCGTGCAGCCGCCCGAGCCTTGAACAGCGAGCGGCTCGTCGGGTCGGTTCTGGTGTCGAGCCTGGAGCCCTGCGCCATGTGCGCCGGCGCCATCGCCCATGCGCGCATCGCCCGGATCATTTACGGCGCAGACGATCCCAAGGGGGGGGCAGTCGGCCATGGCCCCCGCTTTTTCGAGCAGCCCACCTGCCATCATCGGCCCCTGGTCGTCAAAGGGCCCGGCGCCGAAGAGTCTGCGATCCTGCTCAAGGCCTTCTTTCGAGCGCGACGTGCGGGCGCGTGACGGACTGGATCGAAGGGGCTAGGCTTTCGCGGTGAACCATATCGCACCACAGAACGTTCTCGAGGGAGGATCTTCAACCGATGATTTTCGAACACAGCGAAAAGACCAAATACTGGATGGAGCGCGTCCAGCAGTTTATCGCTGCCCATGTGGAACCGGCCGTCGACACCTATGACCGCCAGATGGAAAGCTTCGGGACCAATCGCTGGCAGGTCGTGCCGGTGCTCGAAGAGCTTAAGGCGAAAGCCAAGGCGCAGGGCCTGTGGAACATGTTTCTGCCCGAAAGCGACCTGGGCGCGGGCCTGACCAATCTCGAATACGCTCCGCTTGCCGAAATCATGGGCCGGATTGGCTTCGCCTCTGAGGTTTTCAACTGCTCCGCCCCCGACACGGGGAATATGGAAGTGTTGATCCGTTACGGCACGAAGCAGCAGCAGGAGCAGTGGTTGAAGCCCTTGCTCGAAGGGGAAATCCGTTCCGCCTTCCTCATGACCGAGCCGGAAGTCGCCTCCTCCGATGCCACGAACATCCAGACCCGCATCACCCGGGACGGCGACCATTATGTCATCAACGGACGCAAGTGGTGGTCCTCGGGCGTGGGCGATCCGCGCTGCCAAGTTTATATCGTCATGGGCAAGACGGATCCGTCCGCCCCGGCCCATGCCCAGCAGTCCCAGATCCTGGTGCCGGCCGGCACGCCGGGCGTCAAGGTCCAGCGCATGCTGCCTGTCTTCGGTTTTGACGACGCCCCCCACGGCCATGCCGAAGTGATCCTCGACAATGTCCGGGTGCCGGTCGAAAACATGATCCTCGGCGAAGGCCGCGGGTTCGAGATCGCCCAGGGGCGCCTTGGCCCGGGGCGGATCCACCACTGCATGCGCACCATCGGCGCCGCGGAAGTGGCGCTTGAGAAAATGTGCGAGCGTTTGCTGACCCGGGAAGCCTTCGGTAAGAAGGTGTTCGAGCATTCCGTGTGGGAACAGCGGGTCGGCGAAGCGCGGACCAATATCGAGATGTGCCGTCTGCTGACGCTCAAGGCCGCCTATATGATGGACACCGTGGGCAACAAGGTGGCCCGCGGCGAGATCGCGATGATCAAGGTGGCGGCCCCCCGGGTCGCCCTCCAGGTCATCGACGATGCCATCCAGGCCCATGGCGGAGGCGGTGTGACGAAGGATTTCGGCCTCGCGAAGCTCTACGCCAATATCCGGACCCTGCGTCTGGCCGATGGCCCGGACGAAGTCCATAACCGCACCATTGCGCGTCTTGAGTTCAAGAAGCACATGGAGCGGCTCCAGCAGAAGGGCGCCCAGGCTTAACGGGCGCCTGAGAACGGCTATGGTGGAACAGCACCGGCGGTCATCGCCGGTGCTGTTTGCATTTCCGGGCCGGCTCCCCCGACCCGCTTGGCGTCGGGCCCGGGCAATCTTCCGAGGAAGGAAAACCCATCATGAAACTCTATAACTCGAACCTGTCGCCCTTTACCGCGCGGGTGCGCATCGTCGCTGACCTCAAGGGCATGCCGCTGGAGGTCGTCAGCCCGCCGACGGATGGCAGCTATGCCACCATCACGCCGACCGCCAAGGTACCCTGCCTCGACACCGGCACGATGCGCCTCGCCGAATCCGAAACCATTTGCGAATATCTTGAGGATCTGGCGGCGGCTGAGGGCAAGGGGCCGTCCCTGCTCGGCGACACGCCGGAGGAGCGTGCCCGGACCCGCATGGTGGCCCGCATCGGCGATGTCTATGTCATGGCGCCGCTCGCCCGGCTGTTCGCGCAGCTCAATCCGGCAAATCGGGTGGAGGCCGTGGCGGCCGATGCGTCGGCGGACCTTGCGACGGGCCTTGCCTATCTGGAGAGCGTGATCGGCGAGGACGGTTACGCTGTACACGGACGCATGACCATGGCCGATGCCAGCCTCATGCCGGTCCTGTTCTTCCTGAAGGCGATCGGGCCCCTGCTCGGCGATCCCATGACCAAGGCGCCCCGGGCCAGCGCTTACTACGAGGCCATCACGCGGCATCCCCCGATGCAAAAAGCGCAAGGCGAACTCGCCGAAGCCCTGAAGGCCTATCAGGAGGCCCAGCGGGCCTGACCCACCAAGCGTGATGTCAGGCCGCCGCGCTGCCCGGTCCTTGCGCCGCGGGCGTCCCGTCCTCACCGGGTGAGCCGTCCCCGGATTGATCCTCCTGGGGCCGGCTCACCTCGCGGGGCAGGCGCACGGTCACGATGGTGCCTTCACCGACGGTGCTGTCGATGGTCACCGTGCCCTGGTGCAGCTTGGCCAGGGCATGGACCAGGGCGAGGCCAATGCCGTTTCCGGCACCCGTGTTGCTGGTCTCGGCGACCATTTGCTCGAAGGGTCGCCCCAGCTTGGGCAGGAGATCGGGCTGGATCCCCGCGCCCGTATCCATGACCACGATATTGACCGCATCGCCCAATTCCTCCGCGGCCACGGTCACCCGTCCGCCGCTGTCGGTGTATTTGACGGCGTTCGACATGAGATTGGTCAGGATTTGTGACAGGGCCAGACGGTCGGCATGGAGAACCGGCGGCACCGGCGGGAGGGCTGCATCCACCGCGACCTCCTTCAGGGCTGCGCGCTTGCGCCACTTTTCCATTTCCGCCGTGATCAATTGGCCCGTATTGACCGGTTCGACGCGCAGGGCATAGCGCCCGGTTTCGATCCGGGCGAGATCCAGAATGTCGGTGACGAGTTGCAGCATGGCAAGGCCGCTGTCGCGGATCAGCCCGATATATTCCTGATACCGCTCATTGCCCAGGGGGCCGAACATTTCCTGCTGCAGAATATCGGAAAAGCCGATGATGGCGTTGAGGGGCGTGCGCAGTTCATGGCTCATCCCGGCCAGGAAGCGGGATTTGGTCTGGCTCGCCTGTTCCGCCGATTGAATGGCCGTATCACGCTCACCCTCGAGTGCCTTCAGGCCCGCCATGTCCCGCAAGAGGGCAATGGCGCCGCCATCATATCCTCCGTGTCCGCCGTTATACCGGGCCAAAGGCACCAGTCGGGTCGCGAGACAGGCACGCTCCGTGCCACCCCAGCACAGGGTAAAGGTCACCAGCGGGGTTTCCCGCGCCTCGGACGGGTGCGCCAGGGCCATGGCCATGGCCTCATGAAGGGCGGCGCGATCCTGCGGCGCGGCAAGGTTGGTGAAGGGCTCGTCCACCAGATGGATTGGGTCGGCCGCCAAGAAGCGCGCGCTCGCGGCCGTCAGGGCCCGGATGCGGCCATCCGTCGTGATCAAGGCCGCGCCGTCACCGCCATGGGCGGCCAGACCATGGGAGAGGACCGGATGATCCGGATAAAGATGCGCAAGCCAATGGGTGGTATCGACGGGCCGGGCTTCGAGCCAGATCTGGGCGCCCTCCGTGCCGCCCGGTCGCAGTTTAAGGGCGAAGGACAGCCGGGCGTCTTGGGCCGGATCGCCCGCCTCCACGAAGGCGAGACCCAGACGAAGGCGCGAGACATCCGCAGCGGTCAGGGCTTCGGTCAGCGCGGTCCCATGGAGACGCACGTCGTTTTGCGGCTCCAGACTCGCCGAGAGGAGGGCATGGAAGGCCCGGTTGTGATCGAGCACGACGCCGGATGGGCTCAGCAGGGCCGCGGCGTGGGGCAGGTGGCTCACGCCGAGACGCGCGTCCGCCGGACGATCCGCCTGCGGCTCGTCCGGGGCCGGAGCATGGGCGGTCCGGTGCACGACCGGATCCGCGCTGGCCGTCATTGTAATGGTGTAAGCATACCCGTCCATGGCGGCAGGTGTAGCAGCGGTGTTCTTAATGCCCGATTGACCCGCCGGGTCTTTCCTTTCCGCTGCCTATGACCGGGCATCGGTCACGGCATCGCGGCCCTCAGGGGCGCGCGCCCGCGGCCACCGCGAACTGCCAGCCGGTCTCGGCCAGGGGGCGCACCTGCTCGGCATTGCGCGCCGCATGGTCGCTCGAGGCCGTGCCGTCGCGCACCCGCCCGACAATGCCCTGGAGGATGCCGGCGAGGCGGAAGAAGTTATAGGCGAAGTAGTAGTTGAGGTTGCCGATATCCTCCCGGCCAGTCCGCCGGCAATAGGCCTTTACATACTCGGACTCGGAGGGGATGCCGAGGGCGGCGAGATCGTTCTCCACCAGCGACGTGCCTGAACCGTCCGCACTGGGCATATGCCACTGCAGCAGGTGGTAAGTGAAATCGCCCAAGGGGTGGCCGGTGGTCGAAAGCTCCCAGTCCAGGACGGCGAGAACCCGGGGCTCGGTCGGGTGCAGGATCATGTTGTCGAGGCGGTAGTCGCCATGGACGATGCTGTCGCCCGGATCGTCCGGAATGTTTTCCGGCAGCCATTCGATGAGCCGGTTCATTTCGGCAATCTCTTCCGTCTCCGACAGCTGATACTGTTTCGTCCAGCGGGAAATCTGGCGCGCGAAATAATTGCCGGACCGGCCGAAATCCTCCAGGCCGATGGCCCGGTAATCCGTCATGTGCAGCCTGGCCAGGGTCTCGTTCATGGCATCATAGATCGGGGCCCGTTCAGCCCGGTCCACCTGGGGCAGGGTCGCCTCCCAGAAGATCCGCCCTTCAACGAAATCCATGACATAAAACATGGTGCCGAGAATGGCCTCGTCCTCGCACAGGACATGGGTCTTGGGCACCGGAAAATCAGTCTTATTCAGGGCACTGATGACCTTGAACTCCCGGTCTACGGCATGGGCCGATTTCAGCAGTTTGCCCGGCGGCTTGCGGCGCAGCACATAGCGCTTTTCGGGTGTGATGAGCTGGTAGGTCGGGTTGGACTGGCCGCCCTTGAATTGGCGCACCGTCAGGGGGCCGCGATAGCCGTCCACGGTCTGGCTCAGATATTCGTGGAGGCGCCCTTCGTCGATGCGGTGAATGTCGGCCACGTCTTTGGTGCCGCTGAAGAGGTCCTGCCGCGATTGTGCTTCCGTCATGGACTGCCTCCCGATCCAGTTTTTGCTCTCGTCCGTCGTCGTGTCGTCTTTGCGATCACCGGTTCTCAGGCTGCCAGTTTCAGGCCCCCGGTTCACAGGTCGCTGGCGGCGAGCCGGTCGTTCAGCGCCCGCCAGCCAATGTCGCTCCGGCAAAAGCCGGCCGGCCAGTCGATCTGCGCCACGGCTTGGTAGGCCCGGGCCCGCGCCTCGGCGAGGCTCGCGCCGATGGCGCTGACATTCAGCACCCGGCCGCCGACGGCGAAGAGGGTGCCGTGTTCCGTGCGCGTGCCGGCGTGGAACACGGTCACCCCGTCCACCGCTTCCGCTGCCTCCAGATTGCGGATTTCGGTGCCCTTTGCATAGGCCCCGGGATAGCCGTCGGCGGCCATGACCACCGTGATGGCGGCCGAGGCACTCCAGGACAGGGACGCCTCTTCAAGGCGATGGGCGGCGGCGAGGGCCAGGACCTGGGCCAGGTCGCCCTCGGCCCGGAGCATGAGCGCCTGGGTCTCCGGGTCGCCGAAACGGACATTGTATTCGATCAGCTTCGGGCCATCGTCCGTGATCATCAGGCCGGCATAAAGAATGCCTTCATAGGGAGCGTCGATGCGGGCCATGCCCTCCACCGTGGGCTGAATGATCCGCCGCAGGGTTTCCTGCTCCAGCGCGGCATCGAAAATGGGGGCCGGGGAATAGGCGCCCATACCTCCGGTGTTCGGCCCCGTATCATCGTTGCCCACCCGTTTGTGGTCCTGGGCGGCGCCGAGGGGGAGGATCGCCCGGCCGTCGGTCAGGGCGAAGTAGCTCACTTCCTCGCCGCGCAGGAACGCCTCGATGACGATGGCGTCGCTGGCCGCGCCGAACCGGCCGTCGAGCATGTCGGAGACTGCGGCCCGCGCCTCAGCCCGGGTCGCCGCGATGATGACCCCCTTGCCGGCGGCGAGGCCGTCCGCCTTGATCACCACGGGCAAGGGCTGCACATCCACATAATCAAGGGCGCGGGCCTTGTTGGAAAAGCGCATGGAGGCCGCGGTCGGAATGCCGAAGCGCCGGCACAGATCCTTGGTGAACGCCTTGGACCCCTCCAGCCGTGCGGCGGAGGCACTCGGGCCCACGACCGGGATCGCCGCGGCGCGCAGGGCGTCGGCCACGCCCTGGATCAGGGGGACTTCCGGGCCCACGACCACGAGATCGGCTCTGTGGCGCCGGGCACAGGCGACGACGGCGCGGGAATCGGCGGGATCGATGGGATCGCACAGCCCCTCCCGGGCCATGCCCGGATTGCCCGGCGCCCCGATCACCTGCTCCACGCTGGGACAGCGCTTCAGGCGCCACGCCAGGGCGTGTTCCCGTCCGCCTGAGCCCAAGACAAGCACTTTCATGGCCCGCTCCATCCCCTCCATGGTCCATCCTGTCATCGGGCGGCGGCCCGTCCGGACCGGAATCCCTGTATCATGATCCTTGGCCCGGCCGGATGCCGCAAGGGCTGCGAGGATCCGGCGCCCACCCCACCCACTGCGCTGTTAGGAGACCCATGACGGCACCCGCCCAACCCCGCTCCCCGCAGCCCCCCGACGGGGCCGAGGATCGGCCCGATAGGCCTGCGACAGGGGACAACCGGCCCGAATTCACCGTCAGCGAGCTGGCCACCAAGCTGAAACAGGTGGTCGAGCAGTCCTTTTCCTTTGTGCGGGTGCGCGCCGAGGTTGGCCGGGTGACTTTCCACGGCAACGGCCATGTCTATCTGGACCTCAAAGATGAAAAGGCCGTGCTGAACGGCGTCGTCTGGCGGCCCACGGTGCCGCGTCTGAAGATCCGCCCCGAACAGGGGCGTGAGGTGGTGGCGACGGGCCGCCTGACGACGTTTCCCGGTCGCTCGCAATACCAGATGGTCATCGAGCAGATCGAGCCGGCCGGGGTTGGCGCGCTCATGGCGCTTCTTGAAAAGCGCAAGGCGGCGATGGCGGCCGAAGGACTGTTCGACGACGCGCGCAAGAAAGCGTTGCCCTATCTGCCCGAGGTGATCGGGGTGGTGACGTCGCCCACGGGCGCGGTCATCCGGGATATTCTCCATCGTCTGAATGACCGCTTTCCCCGCCGGGTGCTGCTTTGGCCCGTGATGGTCCAGGGCGACCAGGCCGCCGAGCAGGTGGCAAAGGCGGTGGCCGGCTTCAATACGTTTGAAGCGGGCGGCGCTATACCGCGTCCGGACCTTCTGATCGTCGCGCGCGGCGGCGGCTCCATTGAGGATCTGTGGCCCTTCAACGAGGAGGCCGTGGTGCGCGCCGTGGCGGCGAGCGCCATCCCCGTGATCTCCGCCGTCGGCCACGAGACCGACACGACATTGATCGATTTCGTGGCCGATCGGCGCGCGCCGACTCCGACCGCGGCAGCGGAAATGGCCGTGCCGGTGCGTGCGGAGCTGCTCGCCGATCTTCTGGACAAGGAGCGCCGCCTCGTCCGGGGCCTGACCCGGGGCGTCGACGACCGGCGTCAGCGTCTCGTGGCCGCCACCCGCGGATTGCCCAGGGCGGACGACCTGGTGCCCGCCGCCCGCCAGCGCCTCGACTATGCGTCCTCGCGCCTTGCGACGGCCCTGCGCAGCGGCGCGGCGCTGTGGCAGGCGCGCTTCGACCGGGTGAAGGGCGGCCTGCGCTCCGAGACCATGGCCGCGCGCATCGGCCAGGGCGAGGACCGCCTGCGCCGTTTGGAGCGGGCCCTGGCGAAAGCGCCGGGCCGCACCCTGGACCGACTG
>JBHJGV010000012.1:0-53055 GCA_050331455.1 Alphaproteobacteria bacterium | reverse complement strand
GCGCCGTTAATCCGGCTGCCATGTCTACGCTCGCTCCCGTTGAGGCCAAAGCCGTTCACGCCATCGTGGGGGGAGAGGGCCAATTGGGCCGGGAAGGGGGGGGGACGGCGTCCACACCGCTCACGGTGACGCTGACCGTGGCGGTGTCGCTGCCGCCCTGGCCGTCTTCCACGGTGTAGGTGAAGCTGTCCGTGGCCGTGTCGCCGGCACTCAGCGTTTCGAACTGGCCGTTCGGGTCGTAATCGAAGCTGCCGTCGCTGTTCAGGGTCAGGAGCGCGCCGGAGGTCAGGGTGATTTCGGTACCGACATCGGCCGCCTGGCCGTTCACTTCCGTCACGGTCAGCGTATCGCCGTCACCATCCGTGTCCGCACCATTGCCATTGTCGGCAAAGACCGTGCCCGCAAGCGCTGTGTCTTCGTTTGTCGTCACCGCATCGTCTCGGGCGTCCGGATCTGCATTGGCCGCCTGCGCCCGCCGCCCGAACACCACATAGCTCTCACCGGCACTGCTGTTGCCGTTCGGATTTGCGTCGCGTGCCCCGATGATGAGGTCATCCAGACCGTCGCCGTTCACATCGCCGGCGCTGGAGACGGAAATGCCGCTGCCATCTCTACGATCGATCCCGTTGAGGACAAAGCCGTTCACGCCATCGAGGTCACTCAATGACACGGTTCCGTTCGATCCGAAGGCCATGGCCAATCCTCCCCCAAATGGTTCATAAAAATATGGTAAGGCCTGGCACTCTTCGGTGCAAGCAGAATCCGCCACAGGAGGGGAGAGACGACCCGTTCGCGGGACATAAAAGGACAGGGTCGTCAATGCGGACCTTTGAGAAAATGACTCTTTTAAATCAATCCTCCGATTCAATACAGTCAGTGTTTTGAAAAAGACAGTCCCACAATACTGGGCCATGCCTTGAGGGCGTTCTGTCTTCTAATACTGAGGAAGACCCCGCCTCTCTTTTGCGTTCTCCCCTCAAACACGCAACATGAATGCTTCCAAAAGGGGGCGGGCCGTCGGGTTTCTTGGTCACCGAATGACCTCGGTCGCGAACGGCTTGTCAAGATACCGATAAGATGGGGCGTGCGGGGTGAAATGATCCGTATCACAACAGATCCCTGCGCCTCCCGCGGGCCAGGTTGCAAAGCCGTTCGGTTGGCTGCGCATGCGGTTTGTTGGGACGGGCCCATAACACGCCGTCCGAGGACAAGGGGCCTCGTTGCAAAAGAGGCCGGGGACGCCCCCAGCAACACGTGCACACCGCCCCGCCCGGATTTGCCAGGCAAGAACAAGGACGCACACCGAACACATCTTCAAAGGGGGATAAAGTGAGCGGATGGCGCTCCCTAGGGGAATCGAACCCCTCTTTCCAGATTGAAAATCTGGCGTCCTAACCGATAGACGAAGGGAGCGCGGGCGGGTCGGGGAGACCCGCCAATAGCGCCGTGACATACACAATGGCTGAAGCCGTTGTCAAACCCATCATTGGCGCCGTGAGATCCGAAACATAGGGCGGAGATGAATCGGGGGCAAGGGGCCGGTTCGACCGGGATGCCGCAGGCCGGTCCCCCGCATGCGACGGGGCGGGGACCACCCCGGCTGCCCGGTCCCGCCCGGTTCCGGCTCCCTGCCGCCGCCTCCCTCCCTACACAGGGGGGATCCAAACACGGCCACGGTCCACAACGCCCCTTGCCCTGGGCCGCCGGCTCCCCGACCATGGGGCAGCCAGAAAGGGGAGGCCAAGGCCCATGAAGGATAGAATTGCCATCACCACGAAGGGCGGCGTCGCCGATGTGCGCCTGGTGCGCGGCGACAAAATGAATGCCCTTGACGATGCCATGTTCAGCGCGCTCATCGAGGCCGGCGAGACGCTGAAGGCAGACCGCAGCGTGCGGGCCGTGGTCCTGTCCGGCGAGGGGCGGGCCTTCTGTGCCGGGCTCGACATGGGCAATTTCGGCAAAATGGCCAGCGGAAGCGGCACTCCAGGCGGAAGCGGCACTCCGGGCGGAGGAGCGGCCCAGCGCCCGTCCACCCTCACGCCCCGCACCCACGGCATCGCCAACCGGGCTCAATATGCCGTCTGGGTGTGGCGCGAATTGCCCATGCCGGTCATCGCGGCGGTCCATGGCGTCGCCTTCGGCGGCGGCTTCCAGGTCGCCCTGGGCGCCGATATGCGCTACGCCGCGCCCGATGCCCGTTTCTCCATCATGGAGATCAAATGGGGCCTCGTGCCCGATATGGGCGGCACCCAAATCATGCGTCATCTGGCCCGGGACGATGTGGTGCGCGAACTGACCTATACGGGCCGCATCTTCTCCGCCGAGGAGGCCCTGATCTTCGGCTTCGCGACCCGGATTTGCGAGGATCCCCATGCCACCGCGCTGGAGACCGCCCGGGAGATCGCGGCCAAGAGCCCCGACGCGATCCGCGCCGCCAAGCGCCTCATGACCGCCTCGCGCATCAGCGACCCGGCCGTGGGTCTTCTGCTGGAATCCCGGGAGCAGGACCAGATCATGGGCGGTGACAATCAGATTGAATCGGTCATGGCTGCCCTCGAAAAGCGCGAGGCCCGGTTTAAGGACTGACCGGCCCCATCGAACAGGGAGACACGCCCATGGGTCAGCACAGCGCCGAACAGCTTTCCGGCTACAGCCCCCTTCTGCAACGCTGGTTCGACTGGATCCTGGCAGGGCAGGCCCCTGAGGGCCTTGCCACCCAGCTCCACGATGACTGCGTTTTCTGGAGCCCCGTGGTCCACACGCCCCAAATCGGCAAACCCATCGTGATGGCCTATCTCATCGCCGCCGGACAGGCGCTCAACGAGGCGGCCTTCCGTTATGTGCGGATCTTCGATTGTGGCCAGATGGCCGTGCTCGAATTCGAAACGGAAATGCCCGATGCCACCCGGCCGATCCTCGTCAACGGGATCGACATGATCCAATGGAACGATGACGGTCTGATCGTTGATTTCAAGGTGATGGTCCGCCCCCTGAAAGCCGTCCAGCGTGTCCATGCGGATATGGCGGCCATGCTGGAGACGATGAAAGGCGGCGACTGACAGCGCCCATGGCCCGCGCTATGACGACCGCGGGGCTGAAGCCTGTTGGTGTCAGGCTGCGTGCGAGGCCGGCTGGGTGAGCAGCGCGAACAGGGCCGCGGCATCCGTGGCGGCCCGCAGCTTGTCGCACACGGACCTTTTGCGCAGAAGCCGGGAAATCTGCGCCAGGGCCTTGAGATGCTCCGCCCCCGCCGTTTCCGGCGCGAGGAGCAGGAAAATCAGGTCGACCGGCTGGTCGTCGATGGCCTCGAAATCGATCGGGCTGGCCATGCGGCTGAAAAAGCCGCACAGGGATGTGAGTTGCGCCAGCTTGGCATGGGGAATGGCGATGCCCTGGCCGACGCCGGTCGTGCCCAGCCGCTCCCGTTCCATCAAGGCTTCGAAGATCACCCGCTCGCTGAGACCGGTATGGCCCGCCGCAACAGTGGACAGCTCCAGCAGCGCCTGTTTCTTGCTGGCCGCCTTGCATCCGCCGAGGACCCGGTCCGGTGCGATGAGGTCCGAGAGATCCATAACCCGCCTTCCTTCCTGCGGTCGAACACGTCAAGCAGGGGTCCCGCTCGGCGGGCCCCGCTCTCCGGGCCCCGCTCTCTGGGCCCCGCCGCCTGTCCTGGCAGCTCAGGGCCCCATCGAAAACGCCTCTGCAATACAACTGCCATTGCGCGGAATGGCACCGGGCCGTTCCGCTCTGCTGCGCTGTTGGTGAGATGGCGTCGCTTAGCGATGCGCCAGGATCTGCCTGATGGTCAAGGCCCAGCCGCGGCCGACGGTGGGGACTCTGTGGCGTCCGCGGCCTTTTCGGCGTTTTTTTGTGCCATATCGGCGACATCTATCCAGCCGATGTGGCCATCGGGCCGGCGATAGACAAGATTGATGCCGTTATTTTTCGCATTTTTGAAGAGCACGACGGGCACGTCGCTCAGCTCCATTTCCATGACGGCCTCGCCGACGGACAGGGTGCGCACGGTGGCGGTTTCCTCGGCAATAATGGCCGGGCTCAGGTCCTTGGGCTCCTCCGCCTCATCCTTCTGGGCGGCGATCACATAGGCCGGCGCTTCGACCATCGGCACGGGCTCTTTGCGGGCCGAGTGGTGGTCCTTCAGGCGGCGTTTGTACCGGCGCAGGCGTTTTTCGAGCCGATCGATGGCGCTGTCGAAGCTGGCATAGATCTCGGTGGCTTTGCTGTGGGCCTGCAGCGTGATCCCGGTGGCCAGATGCACGGAACAATCGGCACGGAATTCATGGCCGTCGCGGGAGAAGGTCACCTGTGAATCGACGGGGCGGTCGAAATACTTGAAGACACCGGACACGAGCTTGTCATTCACATAGGTGCGAAGGCTCTCGCCGATATCGATGTGCTTTCCGTTCACGGTCACGTCCAAGGCGTGTCACCTTTCCTGCTGCAGAGGCCGGGCCGCCGGAGCGGCCGCCGTCCGTCCGACGGGACGGGCCGGTTGGGCCGGGGACAACCGGCCGGTTCGTTGCCCGGACCGGTTTGTTGCCAGGAGCCTTCTTGGCCCTAACCCGTCTCGGCCGGAAGCCTTCGTGGCCCGAGACCTTCGTGGCCCGAGACCTTCTTGGCTCCGGACCTTCTTGGCTCCGGACCTTTTTGGCCCCGGACCTTTTTGGCCGGAGACCGTGACGGTAGGGGCCGTATCCGCCTTGAGGCCCTGTGCTGCGGTGCGAAATCACTCAATGCTGCGCACAACACCGCCACAGTCTACCGTAGACTGACTGTAATTGGGAGGCCCGAAATCTGTCAACCATGGGCGCCGGGTCAGCCGGCCATGGCCCGCTTGAGCCGACGCCGTTGCACCGAGGAGGGAATGCGCAGGGCCTCCCGATATTTCGCAACCGTGCGCCGGGCAATGTCGATGCCGGAGCCTTTCAGGATTTCCACAATCCGGTCGTCGGACAGGATGGCATCGGCGGGCTCCCGGTCGATCAACTCCTTGATCCGATGGCGGACGGCCTCTGCCGAATGGGCTTCTCCGCCCCCGGAAGACTGGATCGCGGATGTGAAGAAGTATTTCAGCTCGAACACCCCCCGCGGGGTGGCCATGTATTTATTCGAGGTGACCCGGCTAACCGTCGACTCGTGCATGCCGATCGCGTCGGCCACCGTGCGCAGGTTCAGGGGCCGCAAATGGCGGATGCCGTGGGCGAGGAACCCGTCCTGCTGCCGGACGATCTCGGACGCGACCTTCAGGATCGTCTTGGCCCGCTGATCAAGGCTTTTGACCAGCCAGTTTGCGTTGTTCATGCACTCTGTCATGTAGAGCCTGTCCTGGCTCGACGGCGAGGACCCACTGACTTCGGAGAAATAGACCCCGTTCACGAGCACGCGGGGCAAGGTGTCGGCGTTCAACTCCACATGCCATCCGCCTTGCAGCTTTTCGCGCACATAGACGTCCGGCACCACGGGCTGGGTCGGTTCGAAGGCAAAAGCCAG
This sequence comes from Alphaproteobacteria bacterium, assembly GCA_050331455.1. Classification (GTDB taxonomy): domain Bacteria; phylum Pseudomonadota; class Alphaproteobacteria; order JAJFIK01; family JAJFIK01; genus CAYUYV01. Next base: position 47,544 of record JBHJGV010000012.1, on the reverse strand, counting down.
GCCGGGCTTCGGATTGAGGGCCCGGATCTCGGCGATCATGTCGGCGAGGTCTTCCCGGTCCACCTCGCACACGGCCATCAGCCCTTCGAGATCGTGACCGGCCAGCATGTCCAGGTGTTCCAGCAGCCGCTTGATGGCCGGGTCCAGCCGATTGCGCTCCGCAAGCTGAAGACCGAGGCATTCGCTCAAGTCCCGGGCCATGACGCCCACGGGCTCGAAGCCCTGCATCAGGGCCAGCATGGCGTCGATCTCGCCCGCACTTGCCCCCAGCCGCTCGGCCGCCTCCGTGAGATCGGCGCGCAGGTAACCCGCCTCGTCCACCAGGTCGATGAGGTAGGCTCCGATCAGGCGCCGCCCGGGATCGGCGACCGCGATGTGCAATTGCTCAGTGAGGAAATCGCGTAGGCTCGGCGTTTCGCTCAAGGTGCCTTCCAGGTCCCCGTCCAGGTCCTCGAATTTGGACCCGCCCGACTTCGCCTTGGACCAGTCGATATCCGTACCCTGGGCGGTGCCGATATCATTGGTGAGTTCGGATCTGGAGGCGTCCGTATAAAGATTTTCATAGTCCGTATCGAGACCGAGCGAGGCATCCTCGGGCATGATGTTCTCGGAAATGGTCAGTTCCCGGCCGTCCTCCTGGCCCTTTCCGGCTTCGCCATCCGCAGGTGGATCCGTCCGGGACTCCTCCCCGTCGGAATAGTCCGTTTCCCCCCGCTCCAGGAACGGATTGCTTTCCAGCTCCTGTTCGACATAGGCGTTCAGTTCAAGATTGGACAGTTGCAGCAGTTTGATGGCCTGCTGCAGTTGCGGCGTCATCACAAGGCTCTGGCCTTGTTTCAGTTCCAGCCGCGGCGTCAACGCCATGGTTTCACCTCACCCCACTTACGCAAACGATACGCGCGTACCACCCCAATGTCCGTGGGGCCGGGACGCGCGTGCCATCTACAGGGTGAACCGTTCCCCCAGATAGACGCGGCGCACGTCCTCGTTGCCCACGATCTCGGACGGGGCACCTTCCATCAGGACCTGCCCGTCATGGATGATCAGGGCACGGTCGATGATGTCCAGCGTCTCACGGACATTGTGGTCCGTGATCAGGACGCCGAGCCCCCGGGCCTTCAGATGTCCCACCAGCGCGCGGATGTCGCCGATTGCGATCGGATCGATCCCTGCGAAGGGTTCGTCGAGGAGGATGAAGCTGGGCTGCGTTGCGAGCGCCCGCGCAATCTCCACCCGGCGACGTTCTCCCCCGGACAGGGCCAGGGCCGGAGCCCGGCGCAGATGCGTGATCGAGAACTCCGCAAGAAGCGCGTCCACGATCGCCTGCCGCCGGTCCCGGCGTGGTTCGATCAGCTCGACGGCGGCCCGAAGGTTCTGTTCCACGGTCAAACCACGGAAAATCGACGCTTCCTGCGGAAGATACCCGATTCCAAGCCGCGCACGCCGATACATGGGCAAGGCGGTGATATCGTTGCCGTCGAGTTCGATCGATCCGGAATCAACCGGGATCAATCCCGTGATCATGTAGAAACAGGTGGTTTTCCCCGCACCGTTGGGACCCAAAAGGCCAACCACTTCGCCGCGCTGGAGTGTCAAGGACACCCGGCGCACGACGGGCCGGCGCTTAAAGCTCTTCCCAATTCCCCGTACCACCAGGCCGGCATTCGAGGCGACAAGGCGTGGACCGTCGGTCCGCTGCTCCTGTTCCGGGTTTTCAGCGGACTTGAGCCGCTTTCGAACCCCGCTCGGTGGCTTTCGCATTCAATCACCATTGGTCTTAAGAATGTCTGAACGGCGGGTGCATGCCGCCGGAAATCCAAGCTCTGCCGCGGCGTCGAGACCGGTCGGCCTCAGTCGGTCCCATCCTCTTTGGGCGGCGGCGGGGTAAACACGGCACGCACGCGGCCCGAGCCCGGCGTGTCCGGCCCCGCCGGGTCCTCGCCCGGCGCATTCGGCAACAAGCGGCTTTGACGGGTTTCCAGGTCGATTGTCAAGCGTGCCCCCTCCAGGACATTGGGCCCGCGGGTCAACAGCACGCCGCCGCCGAGTTCCATGGTCCGGCCCGCGACGTCGTAGCGGGCCCATCCACCCGTCGCCTGTTCGTCGGGCGTTGTGATGCGGACATTGCCCGTCGCGCGGAGTGACTGAATGCTCTGACCGGAGGTGCTCGCACCGTCATAGGTGACGTCCATGCGGTCCGCTGCGAGGGTGAGTTGGCCCTGGATGACCCGCACATTGCCGCTGAAGATGCCTTTTTCCTCCTGCGGGCGGACTTCGAAATCGTCGGCCGTGATCTCGATGGGTGTCGTGCGGTCGACCGTGAGCGACTGGGCCCGGCCGGTCAGGGGTGCGGTCATGGCAAAAGCCAAGAGCACGCCCAACAGCAGCGGCGCGCGCTGGCCTGCAACGGTGATCATCGGACTGTGTCCTTCCGTGGAACTCACCGGTTGCCCGCGGCGGTATCCGCCCGGGCGCTCGGCTTGGCGTCGCGGCCGGGGGTGAGATGGCCCGGCTCCACATCGACTCGAACCCCGTCATGGAAACGCACGGTGCCCCAGCCGGGCGAGACCGTGAACGACCCCGCTTTCAGAGTGCCCATGGGCCCGGCGCCGGTCACCGGCGTTTCGCCGCGAACGGACTCCTCATCCAGGTTAATCGAGACCACAGCCGTCGTGAATGTGTAGCCCGCCTCGGCCTCGATCTTCACATCGCCCGACAGGGTCATCACCTGGCGGGCGGTATCGAGCTCGCCGTCGGTCGACGACAGGTTCAGCGTTCCGCCATCCGCCGTTCCGATGGTTGCGGACAGGGTGTTCAGGAGAATGATGCGGCGATCGGTTTCAAGGCGTTCGGCGCTGGCGGCGGTGACCTTGAAGGGATTGCCGTCCTGGTTCGTGCCGGAAAAGGTCGGCGCGATCATCCGCCGGTCGTCCTTGAGGGACGGGGATTTCGCGAAGGTGACGGTCAATTCGTCATTGACTTCATAGGTGGCGCTGAAAAAGACCGTGAGGGCGATGACGGAAAACGCCGTCAGGGGCAGCAGCAATTTCATCAAGAGCACGAAACGGCTGTACCGCGCGGCGCCCGTAAACGCAGTCTGCGGCGCCTGACGGGCATTGATGGCACCGGTGATGCGGGACTTTCGCATGGCGTTCCGATCGCTTGCGCCCCCCGGCTTTTGTGCTTTCTGCGTCGCGTCAACGGGCATGGTGCCGGCCGGAATAGTCGAGGTCGAATAGCTGTGGGCCGGAACGGGTGCCGAAATGGGTGAAAACCCGCGTTGGCCCTTTCGGTCCCTGTAGACCTTTCTCGAACCCATCCATTACTGCCTCGTCATTGCGGCGCTGCCGCGGCATCGGTCCCGGCCGGCTCCGACCAGACCGCCAAACGGCGATCCGTGCGCCGATCGGGGGTCAAGAGTGGGCGAAAATGTCCTCACCGGCCCAGCCCGCAAGGTCGAGGTCGGCCCGGCAGGGCAGGAACGAGAAGCACGCTTGCGCGAGGTCCTGGCGTCCTTCCCGCTCGAGCATGGTGTCAAGGGCTGCCTTGAGCCGGTGGAGATAGAGCACGTCGGACGCGGCATAGTCCACTTGCGCATCGCTCAAGGTCGGCGCGCCCCAATCCGAACTCTGCTGGGCTTTGGACATCTCGAGACCCAGAAGCTCGCGGCACAAATCCTTCAGGCCGTGGCGATCCGTGTAAGTGCGCACCAGACGGGAGGCGATCTTGGTGCAGTACACCGGTGACGGGGCCACGCCCAGGTTACGCTTGAGGATCGCCACATCAAACCGGGCATAGTGGAACAGCTTCACCACCTGCGGATTGACCATCAGGGCCTTGAGCACCGGGGCATCATAGCGTGGCTCGGGAAAATGCACGACATGGGCATTGCCGTCGCCGGAGGAAAGCTGGACGACACACAGGCGGTCCCGAAGGAGATTGAGCCCAAGCGTTTCCGTGTCGACGGCCACCACATCACCGAGCGCAAGCTCGGCCGGCAGGTCATATTCGTGGCGGTGGACAGCCATGTCGTGATCCCATCTGCAATGCGTCGGCCCATCTGCAATGCGTCGGCGCGAGCCCAGGGCGCCCGTCTTCCGTCGCTGAGGGAGAAATCGGCCGATTGGTCCTTAAAAGCAAGGTCTGGAAAGCAAGGTCTGGCGGCTCAGCGGGTCCGGGGACCTTTTGATCGTGTGGTTCCGCAGTTCTGCCCGGTCCATTCGGACAGCACGTCGCCAAAGCGAGATCTGCGCCGCCCCGCCCCAAAAAAACACCTCGAATTTTTCGCAGTGATTGAGGGCATCAGCGACTTTTTTTCTGTTTGCCCAAGGCCATTTCCCCTTCCAACCGACAAGACAGGTTTCACTCTGCGCCGGTGCGGTTGACCTCCCTTTCATTTCACGCTTTCGTTTGAAGTCCTGGGCGGGGCATTCAGCCTCATTTTGCGCTTTTGCGTCGATTGGATCGCCTTTTTGGCGAAGCCGATCCCGTGTTTGCGCGCGTTCGGCTTGGCGGGCCTTGAAACCCAGAGGCCAAATCTGGAGGGAAGAAAAGATGGCAACCATGGATATGACGCTCGGCATGATGGCGGGCTTGGCAACGATGGCCGACGATTTGGCGTCCCTGGCCAATGGGACACTCCTGAACAGCCTCACTCAAAGCGAGATCGACGATCTGAACCGGGATCTGACGGCCTTCTTCTCCAGTCAGGGCAAGGGCGCCGTTTCCGAATTCGCCGATATTGCCGATTTCGGCGCCGCTGTTTTACAGCGGGCCAACCTGTTCGACATTGACGGCGAGATCTACACCATCGTGGACACGGTGGCTGAGCCCGGCACGGACAGCGCCGACGTGCTCGCCACCCTGGAGTCCCTGGGCCTTGCACAAGGTTCGGCGTTCGGGAATGTCGTGTCCGGATTGTTGCCCATCGCATCCATCGAAATGCTTGACGGCGTCAACGGCCTGGCCAGCGCCAGCGCGGCCGCCCTGACCACCAATGTGGGCTCCGTCACCAGCCAGGATGACATCGCTCTCCTTGCCGATATTGCCCGGGAGGACCTCGGCTTCGATGGCACCGGCGTGACCGTCGGCATCCTCTCCGACAGCTTCGACGCCAGCCTGACGGCGACGACCACCTACGCCGATGACATCGCATCCGGTGATCTGCCCGATGATGTGCTGATCATTGAGGATCTGCCCGTCGGCTTTTCCATCGACGAGGGCCGCGGCATGGCCCAGCTCATCGCCGATATCGCTCCGGGTGCCGATCTTCAGTTTGCCACGGCCTTCACCGGTGCTGCGGGCTTCGCCAACAACATTCTGGCCCTGGCGGAGGCCGGTTCCGACGTCATCGTCGATGATATCATTTACTTCTTCGAACCCATGTTCCAGGACGGCATCATCGCCCAGGCTGCGGCCCAGGTGGTGGAGCAGGGCGTCCCCTATTTCTCCTCCGCCGGCAACAACGGCATCGCCGGCTACCAGGCGCCCTTCCGGGCCACGGAGGACGCGTTCCTGTCCTCCGTGGTGCCCTTCGGCACCGGCATCGACGGTACCGGCACCCAGTTCCATGACTGGGATCCGGGCGAAGGCGTCGATACGACCCTCGACATCGTCATTCCGGCCGCGCCCGGCGGTGTCCTGATCACCGACTGGTTCCTGCAGTGGACGGATCCTTTCCTGTCCGCCTTCGACCCCTTCGGTGACACCACGGGGCCGGCTGAATTCGGCGCCTTCGGCGACACGGATCTCGACATTCACCTGCTGGACATGGACGGCAATGTCCTTTTCAGCAGTATCGACGCCAATGCTGGCTTTGGCGACCCGACCGAGCGCCTGTTCGTCGACAATTTCGGCTCCGAGCCCATCCAGGCCCAGGTCGCCATCAACAAATTCACCGGTCCCGATCCGGAATTGATGCGCATTGTCGGCTTCGGTGTGCCCAATGATGACTTCGTCACCGGCTATGGCCTGGAGTTGAACGCCTCCTTCGACGATCTCAGCGAGTTCCGTGCGGGAACGACCTATGGTCACTCGGTCGCCGAAGGCGCCTTCGGCGTCGGTGCCGCCCCGTTCTTTTACACCGAGCCCTTCGGCGCCGTGGAAGGCACCATTCCGGAAGCCTTCACATCTCTCGGCGAGGCCATGATCTTCTTCGATGAGTTCGGCAATCCTCTGCCCGAGCCGATCGTGCGCGACGCCGTCGACTTCACGGCCACCGATGGCGGCAACACCACGTTCTTCATCAACGACCTCACGCTGCCGCCCGAACTGATCGCCCTGTTCCCGGGCGGCGATCCGGATGCCGATGCCTTCCCGAACTTTTTCGGGACTTCGGCCGCGGCACCCAATGCCGCTGCCATCGCGGCTCTGATGCTCCAGGCCAACCCGGATCTCACCCCGGCCGACATCGAGCGGCTTCTGGAAGAGACCGCCCTCGATATCACCGCACCCTTCGCATCCACCGATGAGGACTTCGAATTCAGCGATCTGTTCCAGGACATCCGGTCCGTGGGCGTCACCGAGGGCAATGATGCCCGCACCGGTGCCGGCCTGGTGCAGGCCACCGAAGCCGTGCAGGAGGCCTTCGACGAAACGGTGGAAACCGTCGACGTCAACAGCTGGTTCAACCCGGATTTCGGCGGCGGCTTCATTGCAACGTTCGAGATCACCCTGACCGAAGGCCTGATCGGCGGGCCCAAGCTCGAGGCCTTCAGCTTCGACATCGACATCGATGAAGGCACCTTCGTGAACGGCTGGGTCAATGGGTTCAACGGTCCCCTGAGCTTTGATCCCGACACGGGCACATTCTCGAATGCCGGCGCCGGGTTCCAGCCGACGACGGAGGCGGGCACCACGATTGCCTTCAATGTTCAGATCGACGGCACCGGCTTTGACATCGACAATTTCGACTTCAACTTCACCAATCTCACGCCGCCGGCGGTTCTGCCCGAGCCGTCCGACGACCAGAGCCTCGAGGTGGCCAGCGCCAGCCTGAACGATTGGGGCGCCGGCTTCGTTCAGAATGTCCGTGTGACCAACACGGGCGATGAGATGGCCGACGGCTGGATCGTGAAGCTGGAACTGGGCGACATGACCGCGTCCGCTCTCGACTCACTGGATATCTTCAACGCCTGGTCCACCCAGGACGTCGAATTCGACGGGGATGTCTTCTTCTTCCCCGAGACCTACAACAGCGACATCGGTGTGGGTCAGTCCGTCGAGTTCGGCTTCCAGGCCAGTGTCGAAGGCAACAGCGGCGTGCCCTATGATCCGGACACGGCCTTCGAGATCGTCAGCCTGGAAGAGCTGCCCGAAGGCCTCATGGTGCCCGAGAGTTTCCACTTCGCGTGATCATGCACCCAAAGCGCGAGATTGTACGGTGACGGCGGGCCCTCCGGGGCCCGCCTTTTTTTGATCAGGCATTTCTCGATCAGGGTAGGGCGGATTGAAATCCGCCGTTAAGCGCCACCGGCTGCCTCGAAGGGGCGGGTTGCAACCCGCCCTACGGTTCTTGCGCCGCTCAGGATCCAAAATCGAACGGCTAAAACCGGAAAACCTCATCGGGCAGGACGAGGGTGACATCGTCCGCGTCCCAAGGCGGTTGGGCCTGGGTCTGCGTGAAGGTGGCTTGGAAACCAAACCCGTCGGTCTCGCCAGCGGCAATCGCGGCATTGTAGGGCTTGGGTGGGAAATAGAAGGTGTCCCCGTCCTCCGGGGTCAGCGCGATGATCATCGACCGGGCCGAATACCGCTTCGCCCAGGAGGGTGACCGGGCCGTGGGGTTTGTGTGCTTGTCCTTCGTCGAAGAGGCGAAGGCGGAGGGGTATCTGACGGGTGCGGTCCAGATCACGCTGGACCATTTCGGAAAAGGCCGTGCGGGACTCGTTTTTGCCTTCCGGGCCGCCGATCCGTCGGCGACCCGTTTCCTGACCCGCTGCCTCCGCGACACTGTCTTTGCCGAGGCAGACAGCGTGCGTTTTGTGCGTGCCTACGGATCAAGGCCAGGCCGCAAACCCCGCGCGGTGATCATGCGGCGGCAGGCGGGTGCCATCACAGCCCGGTCGGCCGAGGCCCAACCCCTGGAGACCCAGCCGGTTCGCGCCGGCGGGAACGCTTCGGGTCCCGCTTAGTGCCATGGGTTTATGCACTCAATCGGTGCCTGATCGAGCCTGTATCCAGACCGTCTTGCCGCTGCACTGACAAGGGTTTGAGCACTGAATTCGGCCTGCCGGGGCGCATGATTGAGCCTTTCAACAGTCCAAATTCAGTGTAACCTTGCGTAAAGGGTGGCAGGTGACGCTCACCTTAAGGTTTGTAGAGCTCGCACCCATCCGGGCGGGCTGCCCGCTTTGTCATAGGACCGTTCTGAAGGCAAAAAAGCTTGAAGACGAGATCGTTTGAAGACGAGGGTGTGCGCTGATGAATGAGACAGCAATTCGCACGGACACGTCACTGCCCGTGCCGGCCTTTCCCATTTATACGAAAAGCGAGCGCCGGGTCGATTTCGGCGTCCATGTCAGCGGGCTGATCTTCGTGGCGATCGGCGTGCCGATCATTCTCGTCATGGGGTTGGAACGGGCTAATCTGCCGGTGGCCATCGGCCTGCCGCTCTATGCCGTTGGTCTGGTGATGATGATCAGCTTCTCCGCCCTTTACAACATCGTGGAGCGGCCGGACTGGAAGGAGATCCTGCGCCGGCTCGACCATTCGGGCATCTTCCTGATGATCGCCGGGAGCTACAGCCCCTTCGCCCTCGTCAAGATCGGCGGGCCCTGGGGTGTCGGCTTGTTCGCCTTTGTCTGGAGCTGCGCGATCCTGGGTGTGGTTGCCGCCACGGTGTTCCCGCGCCGGGCCGACCGCATGATCGTGATCCTGTGCCTGTTCATGGGCTGGAGCATCGTCTTTGCCATCAATCCCCTGGTCCATGCCGTGTCTACCACGACCCTGGTCCTTTTGACGGTGGGCGGTCTCACCTACACGATCGGGGTCTTTTTCCACATGGCCGAGCGGCTGCCCTATCACAATGCGGTCTGGCACATCTTTGTTCTGGCTGCCGCCGGGCTCCATTATGCCGCTGTGGTGAACGCCATCGTCATCAACCCCCCGGCCTGACAAAACCGGCCTGACGGGGCGACAGGCCGGTCCTGACCTGGGGGCTGGCGCCCCTGTCTCGATTCCCCATGGGACGTGCTTAAGTGTAGGGGCACTTGTTCAGCCCCCGCACTCCAGGACCCCGCCCATGGCCGAGCCCAAATTCCTGACCGGTAATCTGATGCGCCATGTGGCCGTCATGTCCTTTACCGGCAGTGTCGGGCTCATGGCCCTGTTCGTGGTCGATTTCGTCGACCTCATCTTCATTTCCATGCTGGGCCAGGCGGAGCTTGCCGCGGCGGTCGGCTACGCCAGTGCGATCCTGTTCTTCACCACCTCCGTCGGGATCGGCCTCTCCATCACCATGGCAGCCCTCGTCGCCCGCTCGCTCGGCGCCCGCGAGCCGGATCGGGCCCGGCGCTATGCCACCAATGTGCTGGTCTTCGGATTTCTTCTGGCCTGCACCCTCAGCGTGTTCGTGTGGGTCCTCGTGCCCTCGATCCTGACCCTGCTCGGCGCCACGGGCCGCACCCTTAGTCTTGCAACGGATTACCTGCGGATCATCGTGCCCTCCATGCCGATCCTGGTGATCGGCATGGGCGGCGTGGCGATCCTGCGGGCCCATGGAAATGCCAGCCGGGCCATGTGGGCCACCATTATCGGCGGCATCGTGAACGCCATTCTGGATCCCGTGTTCATTTTCGCCCTGGCGTTCGAGTTGAACGGCGCCGCCATGGCCTCGGTGCTGTCCCGGCTGGCCGTCCTGGTCACGGCCTACCGCTCGGTTTTCCGGTACCATGGCGGGCTCGCCCCCTTCGACGCGGCGGCCCTGCGCGAGGATGTGCCGGCGATCTGCGGGCTGGCCATTCCGGCGGTGCTGACCAATATCGCGACGCCCATCGGCAATGCCTATGTGACCAGCGCCATGGCGCCCTTCGGCGATGCGGCCATTGCGGGCATGGCCATCGTCGGCCGCCTCACGCCCGTGGCCTTCGGGGTGGTGTTCGCCCTGTCCGGAGCCATCGGACCGATCGTGGGCCAGAATTTCGGCGCTGGAGAATGGGCCCGGGTGCGCCAGACCATGGTCGAGGGCCTGCGCTTCGTGGTCGGTTTCGTCCTGGTGGTGACGGTGCTTCTGGTCCTGCTGCGCGGGCCGCTCTCGACCCTGTTCGATGCGGAAGGGCAGACCAGGGATCTCTTGTTCCTGTTTTGCGGTCCTTTGGCGCTCGCCTTCGCGTTCAACGGGGCGCTCTTTGCCTCGAATGCCGCATTCAACAATCTGAACCGGCCCTATTATTCCACATGGCTGAACTGGGGGCGGAACACCCTGGGCACGGTCCCCCTGGTGACTGTGGGCGCCGTTCTGGGCGACGCGCAGGGCGTGCTGATCGGTCAGGCGTTGGGCGGGGTGGTCTTCGGCGTCTTGGCCGTGTGGATGAGCTTTCGCCTGATCAAAGCCTATGGGGACGGGCGGATCGTTCCCGGTGAGCGTTGCCCGGCCTTTCGCTGGCCGTTTCCCCTCAACCCGTTTTCCACCCATCGCGGCTGAGGGATGACCTGAAGAGGAGAGGGCGGATGAAGACAGTCTTGCTCGTCGTGTCCCTGCTGGGCCTCCTGGCCTTTGCCGGCTGGTTCGCGTATCGGGAATGGACGCTGCAGGCCGCAACGCCCATGGATGTCCATGGCTGGATCGCCTTGGGGCTTGGCTTTGTCTTCACCGTGGTCCTTGGGGTCGGGCTGATGGCGCTGAGCTTTTATTCGGCCCGAGCCGGTTATGATGACCCGGACGACGACAAACCGCCCCAAACCTGACGGCGGCGGCGTCAGCCCATCTGCCCCCGGGCCACGAAAAACGGATTGGCGAACGCGTCCTTGACCTTGCCGTAACGCAGCACGGGGCCGTCCACTTCCGTCACGGTCCCGCCCGCGGCGGCGAGCACGGCGTGGCCGGCGGCGGTGTCCCATTCCATCGTGCGCCCATGCCGGGGATAGATGTCGGCCTCGCCGGCGGCGACCAGGCAGAACTTGAGCGACGAGCCGGCGCTGACGAAGGACGCCACCTTGAAGGTCTTCAGATAATCGTCCGTTTTCTCGTCCCGGTGGGATCGGCTCGCCACGGCGGTCAGGCCCTGTTCCGGCGGCACCCGGGTGGTGATACCCCGTTCCGCTGTCTCTACCGTGCCGTCCGGCGCGACCTTTTCCTCGAACGCCCCTTCGCCCACGGCGCCGAAAAACATCCGCGACAGGGCCGGCGCATAGACGACGCCGATGATCGGCGTGCCCCGGTCCACCATGGCGATGTTCACGGTGAATTCGCCCCGGCCGGAAATGAATTCCTTGGTGCCGTCGAGCGGATCCACCAGGAAGAACGGCCCTTCGTCGACCTCCGGCGCATCGCCCGCCGCCATCGCCTCCTCGGCCACCACGGGGATGTCCGGTGTCAGGGCCTTGAGCCGCTCCAGGATCAGACGCTCGGCGGCCTCGTCGGCATCCGTTACGGCGGAGCCGTCTTCCTTGGTGCGGACATCCGTGTCCTGATTGAAATAGGGCATGATCGCCTGGCCGGCCTCCCGGGCGATGTCACGCAGACGACGGGCAAGATCCATCCGGCTTAGCGGACCCTCGGCAGTGGCGATCGGATTGGACACGGGCTGACCCTCCTGGTGGTGCGACATGGGAGGGCGCCGTAGCACGCCCCCCACCCCATAGCAATGACAGAACCGGCTCCCGGGCGGGGCGGGGGCGGAAGCCTTTGAAATCCATGGGCGCAAATCAGTGTATAGGGGGATCAGCAGTCACATCGGGCCGACGCGTATCCTCACGGCCCGTCTTTCCGGTCCATGAACCAGAACGGAGGCCTTCCGCCATGCGCGAACTCGATATCGCCGCGCTGATGTGTTCCAAAGTCTGCCACGACCTCATCAGTCCCGTCGGCGCCCTGGCCAATGGCCTTGAGGTGTTGTCCGACGATGACGACACGGAGATGCGCAACGAGGCGCTGGCGCTCATCGACACCAGCGCGCGGGCCGCAACGGCCAAGCTGCAATTCGCCCGGCTCGCCTTCGGCGCGTCCCAGTCCGCGGGCGAGAACGTGGAGATGTCCATGGCCGAAGGGCTGGCCCGCGGCGTCTTCGAGACGGGCAAGACCGCCCTGGACTGGGGCTTTCCGGCTGGGCCTGCATCGAAGGATCGGGTGCGTTTGATGCTGAACATCCTTGTGCTGGCCAATGATGCCATCCCCCGCGGGGGAAAGTTGCGGGTAGCGCCGAGCGAAGACGGCGGACCGGGCGGCGTGGATGTCACGGCGACGGGGGAACGGGCATCCGTGCCCGAGGGCTTCCGCTTTTTCGAAACGCCCGTGGACTCGGATGGGGCAGACCTCGATGCCCGGTCGATCCAGGCCTTCATGGCCCATCTTCTGGCCCGTCGCCTGGAGGCTCGGATCGACGCAGAGGCCCGGGAGGACAGCATCGTCTTCCGTATACGGTATGCTGACGCCTGATGGACCCCCGGGGTGCAGGCTTTACGCGCCTTTAACAGTGAACGGCCACACTCCCGCACGTCATGGACCGCGCGGCTCCGCCCGGTTCAACAGTGCCGGTTTACCGGTGGATGTGCGCAGGTGAGGCCAAGAACATGGATGACCTCTTGAGCGAGTTCCTGACGGAAACCGCCGAGAGCCTGGACGTCGTCGACGTCGAGCTCGTCAAATTCGAGAGCGATCCGCAGAACACGGAAGTTCTGGACCGGGTCTTTCGTCTGGTCCATACCATCAAGGGTACCTGCGGGTTCCTCGGCCTGCCGCGCCTGGAGGCGGTGGCCCATGCGGCCGAAACCATGCTCGGCCGGTTCCGTGACGGACAGCTGACCGTCACGCCGGAGTCGGTGACGCTGATCCTCGAATCCCTGGATCACATCAAGGTTCTGCTCCAGCATCTGGAGGCGGAAGAACGGGAGCCGGACGGCAATGACAGCGAGCTGATCGGCCGGCTGGAAACGGCAGCCGCCGGCGGTGCCACCCTCGCCCATACCGGGGCTGCGCCAGCCATCGAAACATCCCGCGACGCCGCGCCCGTCTCCGCCGACGGCCCGGTGGACTCGACCCTCGGCCGGCCCCTGACCGCCGGCGAAGTCACGCTGGAGGAGTTGGAGCGCGCCTTCAACGAAACCCAGTCGGACGTCACGCCCGAACCGGTTCCGGCGTCCGCGCCACCGGCCGAGGGCAAATCCGCAGATGCGGCGCCGGTTGCTCCTCAGGAGTCGGATGATGGCGCCAAGACCGAGGGCGGTCGGTCCCCGGAGACCTCCATCGCCAACCAGTCCATCCGCGTGAATGTGGATGTGCTTGAAAACCTCATGACCATGGTCAGCGAGCTGGTGCTGACCCGCAATCAGCTCATGGAGATGGTCCGGCACCTGGACGACAGCGAATTTAAGGTGCCCCTGCAGCGCCTGTCCAATGTGACGGGGGAACTGCAAGAAGAGGTCATGAAGACCCGGATGCAGCCCATCGGGAATGCCTGGCAGAAATTGCCGCGCATCATCCGCGATCTCAGCCGTGACCTGGACAAGAAGATCCACCTGGAAATGATCGGTGCCGATACGGAACTCGATCGCCAGGTCCTTGAAATGATCAAGGACCCCCTGACCCATATGGTCCGCAATTCGGCCGATCACGGGCTGGAGCGGACCGAGGACCGGCGGGCCGCGGGAAAGTCCGAGGTGGGCACTGTCACCCTCAAGGCCTATCATGAGGGCGGCCATATCATCATCGAAGTGGGCGATGACGGGCGAGGCCTCGATATCGAAAAGATCAAGGCCAAGGCCATCGCCAATGGTCTGGCTACGGATACCGCCATCGAGGGCATGTCCGAAGCCCAGATCCAGAAATTCATTTTCCATCCGGGCTTTTCGACCGCAGCCGCCATCACGAATGTTTCCGGGCGCGGCGTCGGCATGGATGTGGTCCGCTCCAACATCGAATTGATCGGCGGCTCCATCGATCTGAAGTCCATCTTCGGTCAGGGCACCGTCTTCACGATCAAGATCCCGCTGACCCTGGCAATCGTTTCCGCCCTCATCGTGGAGGCGGCGGGCCAACGCTTTGCCGTGCCGCAACTCAGCGTCGTCGAGCTCGTGCGTATTTCCTCCGGGTCGGAACACACCATCGAACGGATCAACAACACGCCGGTCCTGCGCCTGCGGGACCGGTTGCTGCCTCTGATCTATCTGGGCGAAGAACTTGGTATCGAGGCGGAAAAGGATCGTAAGTCCAAGGACGCATTCGTCATCGTCAGCCAGGTCGGTGCCCAGATTTTCGGTGTCGTTGTCGATGGTGTGTTCGATACGGAGGAAATCGTGGTCAAGCCCGTGGCCACGATCCTGCGGGACATCACCATGTTCTCGGGCAACACCATTCTTGGCGACGGAAGCGTGATCATGATCATGGATCCGAACGGCGTTGCCCAGCGCATCAGCAGCGAGCAAAGCACCGCCAAGGACACCAAGTCCGGCACAAAAAGAAGCATTGCGGATGCCGATCAGCCCGTCACGATGCTCATCTTCCGGGCCGGGAGTAAGGAGCCGAAGGCCGTGCCCCTCTCCCTCGTTACCCGGCTCGAGGAGATCGAGGCGGACAAGATCGAGCCCTCGAACGGCCAGAACCTGGTGCAGTATCGCGGTCGCCTGATGCCCATCATGCATGTCAATCCGGGGCACGCTCTCAACAGCGAAGGGCGCCAGCCGATTCTGGTGTTCACGGATGGCGACCGGTCCCTCGGCCTCGCCGTGGACGAGATCGTCGACATTGTCGAGGACAAGCTCAATATCGAACTGGCCGCCGACCGGCCGGGCATGCTCGGTTCCGCCGTCATCAAGGGGCGCGCGACGGAAGTGCTCGACATCTCCTATCACCTGACCCAGGTGTTCCGGGACTGGTTCGAACGGGCCGACACGCCGTCCATCGCCCTGCGCAAGCGCCAAGTGCTTCTGGTGGACGACTCCGCCTTCTTCCGCAACCTGATCACGCCGCTGCTCAACGCCGCCGGCTATGCCGTGACGTCGGTGGCGAGTGTCGAGGAGGCTTGGCGCTACCGCGAGGCGGGTATCGTCTTCGACGCTATCGTCTCCGACATCGAAATGCCTGGGACGGATGGTTTCGAGTTTGCCCGCCAGGTGCAGGCCGACGACAGCTGGTCCCGCATTCCGATCCTGGCCCTGTCTTCCTTCGACGGGCCCGATGAGCGCAAGCGCGGCGAGGAAGTCGGCTTCCGCGACTATGTCAGCAAGTCCGACCGCCAGTCGATCGTCAACGCCCTGCGCGTCGCGGTGGTCGAACAGGGAGAAGCCGCATGACCGCTCCGACCGAAAGCGCCGCCACTGACGGCAACTCCGGCGTCCTCGACGGCACCAACGAGGATTTCGTGACGGTCATGATCGCCGATCAGTGGTTCGGCATCCCCGTACGGATGATCCATGACGTTTTCGCACCGCAATCGATCACCCAGGTGCCCCTGTCCAGGCCCGAGGTCGCCGGAGTGCTTAATCTGAGGGGCCGGATCGTCACGGCGATCGACATGCGCTGCAAGCTCGACCTCACGCCCCGTTCGCGTGAGGCCGAATGCATGGCCGTCGGCATCGAAAAGAATGGCGAGTCCTATGGGCTCATCGTGGATCAGGTGGGTGAAGTGCTCAGCCTCGAACACCGGTCCTTTGAGCCGAACCCGGCGAATCTCGATCCGCGCTGGCGCGGCGTTTCCCGGGGCGTTTTCCGGCTCGACGGCAGCCTGCTGGTGGTGTTCGACGTGGACAAAGTCCTCGAATTTCCCGATCTGATCCAGGCTGCTTAGTCCCATCCGCCTACGGATGGGGTAGGGCCCTTAACCGATCCTTGACTGCGCCGTGAGATCCTTATGAACCCTGTGCCCGCGTCGGCCTGATCCCGGGTGTTTCTAGACTCGCATGCCGACGCTTGGATGCCTGCCCGAATGAAGGCTCACCCGATGAGAAGCTGTCTGGTCGTTGACGATTCCCGGGTCATCCGGCAGGTGGCCCGCCGGATGCTCGAAGGGCTCAATTTCGCCGTAAGCGAGGCCGGCGACGGGCAGGAGGCCCTGACCACCTGCCGCGAAACCATGCCGGACGCCATCCTCCTGGACTGGAACATGCCCGTGATGAACGGGCTGGATTTCCTCAAGGCCCTGCGGGAAGAAGACGGCGGGGGCGCACCGATTGTCGTGTTCTGCACCACCGAAAACGACATCGACCATATCACCATGGCGATCAATGCGGGGGCGAACGAATTCATCATGAAGCCCTTCGACAAGGACATCCTGGCGGCTAAGCTCGCCGAAGTCGGACTGGTCTAGGCCGTGACCGCAGCGCAACCCGCCGGAGCCCCAGGGGGAGGAGACGCCCATCCCACGGGGGCTCCCATCCGTATCGCGATCGTGGACGACTCCCGGACCATGCGCCGGATCCTTGAGAGCTGGCTTGGTATCGAGCCCGGCTTCGCCATTGTCGGGCATTGCGAGAATGGGCGCGATGCCGTGGACCGGATCCGGGCCCTGCGCGCCGAGATTGTTCTGCTCGATATCGAGATGCCGGAGATGAACGGGCTGGAGGCGTTGCCGGAACTTGTTCGTCTGGTGCCCGATCTTCAGGTCATCATGGCCTCCCAACTCACCACCCGTCAGGCTGAAATCTCTTTGAAGGCCCTGGCGATCGGTGCAGCGGACTATGTCGCAAAGCCCGGCAGCGTGCTCTCACAAGACGAATTCAGCCAGTTCCGGATGGATATTGCCGCCAAGGTGCGCCATCTCGGAGAGGCCCTGCGGCGCAAGCGGGGCGAGCCCCTGCCGGCGGCATGGAAGATGCGCACGGCTGATGGATGTGCCGAAAGCCCCAAGCCACGCGGCGGGCCCATCGTGCTGCGACCACCGGCCCCGGGACCGTTCCGTACCCTTGCAATCGGCAGTTCCACAGGAGGCCCCAAGGCGCTTCAGCACTTTCTCGAACGGCTTCGCCGGCCTTTGCCGGTGCCTGTGCTCATCGCCCAGCATATGCCGCCCACCTTCACGCCCATCCTGGCCGAGCATCTCGGCCGCCACCTCGATATCCCTTGTGCGGAAGGTCGTGACGGGGAATGTCCCCGGGCCGGGCGGATCTATATCGCGCCGGGCGACCGGCACATGGTGGTGGAAGCGGCAGGGGAGGGGATGGTGATCCGGATCACTCGGGACCCGCCCCAGAATTTTTGCCGCCCGGCCGTTGATCCGCTGTTCCGTTCTCTGGCGGCGGTGGACGGTCCCGGTACGGTCTGTGTTGTGCTGACCGGCATGGGCAGTGACGGCGCGAAGGGGGCGCAGGCCGTTGTCGAGGCCGGCGGCTGCGTCCTGGCCCAGGACGAGGCCAGCAGTGTCGTTTGGGGCATGCCCGGCGCGGCGGCGAGCGCGGGCCTGTGTTGTGCTGTCGATCCGCTGCCGGCCCTGGCCGACCGGGTGGACGCTTTTCTGAAGGGGGCCGCGCGATGACACCGGCGGATTTCGAATTCATCTCCACGGTGCTGCACAAGCGCTCCGGTCTGGTGCTGACCCCGGAAAAGATCTACCTGCTTGAAAGCCGGCTGACGCCTTTGGCGCGGCGGCTTGGGCATGCGAGCCTTCAGGCGCTCATCGCCGCGATCCGCAAGTCGGCCCCCGAGGACGTGCTCGTCGAGATCACCGAAGCGATGACCACGAACGAGTCCTTTTTCTTCCGGGACAAGGCGCCCTTCGAACAGTTCGAGCGGCTGATGATCCCGACGGTACGCGGGGCCAATACAGGTCCCTTGCGGGTCTGGTGCGCGGCCGCCTCGACGGGTCAGGAGCCCTATTCCTTAAGCATGGTGCTCTCGGAGAAACCGGCGCTGCTCGGCGATCAATCCATTGACATTCTGGCGACGGACCTGTCCCGGGAGGTATTGGAGCGGGCGACCAAGGGGGTCTACACCCAATTCGAGGTGCAGCGCGGCCTCGCTGTCCAGATGCTGATCAAATATTTTGAGAAGACAGGCGACCATTGGCGCATCAAGCCGACCATTCGCGAGATGGTGCGGTATAAATGCCTCAATCTGCTGCATGATTTTTCCGATCTGGGAACGTTCGACATTATCTTCTGCCGCAACGTCCTGATCTATTTCGATCGGGAAACGAAGACCAAGGTTCTTAACCGTCTTGCGGCCCAACTTGCCCCCCATGGCTTTCTCGTGCTGGGCGCGGCCGAAACCATTTTCGGCCTTACCGACCGGTTCAAGCCGGTCAATGGCGAACGGGGCCTATACGAGGCGGCCTCGGCCGAACGGACCATGCCGCTCGCGGCAGCGGGGTAGGCTCCCCGGGCGGCCTTTCGCGCACGGCAATCACTCGGCGCCGAGCGAGCGCCGCGCGCGCAAGGCCGCCGTCAAGGTGCCGTCGTCGAGATAGTCAAGGTCGCCGCCGACCGGCACGCCATGGGCGAGGCGCGTGATGGTGACATTCGCGTCGCCCAGTTGCTCGCTGATGTAATGGGCCGTCGTCTGACCGTCTACGGTGGCATCGAGGGCCAGGATCACTTCGCTCACGGACGGATCCATGGCCCGGCGCACCAGGGTCATGATGGATAGATCGTCCGGGCCCACCCCGTCAAGGGCGGACAGGGTGCCGCCCAGAACATGGTATCGCCCCTGATACGCCTTGGCCCGTTCGAAGGCCCAGACATCGCCCACCTGCTCCACCACGCACAGGCTCGATTCCTCCCGGTGCGGATCGCTGCAGATACAGCAGGGGTCGCAGGCATCCACACTGCCACAGGTGCCGCAGACGCGGATCGCGGCGGCCGCGTCGCTCAGGGCCTGGGCCAGGGGGGCAAGGCTCGTTTCGCGGTGCGTGATGAGGTGCAGGGCAGCGCGCCGGGCCGAGCGGGGGCCGAGACCGGGAAGGCGCGCCAGAAGCGTGATCAGGCGGTCGATTTCCGCGGTCTGGCTCCTGTCAGCGGTCATGGCCGAACCTCCGCGAGGCACTTCAGACCCATCGCATCGTTCACCTTAGAACGGCAGTTTGAAACCGGGCGGCAGGGACAGGCCGCCGGTCAGGTCCTGCATTTTTTCGGCCATGGCCGTCTCGGCCTTGGTCTTTGCATCGGCATGGGCGGCAATGATCAGGTCTTCAAGGACCTCCGCATCCTCCGGCTTCATCAAGGAGGGATCGATCTTGATGCCGCGCATGGCGCCCTTGCCCGTGAGCGTGACGGTGACAAGCCCACCGCCGCTGGCGCCTTCGACTTCCATGGCCTCGAGTTCGGTTTGCATATCCTGCATCTTGGACTGCATTTCCTGGGCCTGTTTCAGCATGTTGCCGAGATTTTTCATGGGTGCATTCTCCAGGGGCAAGGGATCAGAAATCGTCGTCATCCGGATCGTCGCCGCCCTCGGCGGCGAATTCGGGGCCTGCCGGGTCCAGATCCGGCGCGCTTTCGTCCTGGCCGGCTTGCCCGTGGAGGTCCTTCACCTCGCCGAGTGTGGCGCGGGGAAAGCTCTCCATTGCGGCCTTGACGAGGGGGTGGGCAAGCAGGGCCTGCCGGGCTTCGCGCGCCGCGTCCTGGCTTACTTCCCATAAGGTCGGATGTCCTTGCGCGTTGGATACACTGACCATCCAGCGCGTCCCCGTCCAGTCCTGAAGCGCGGCGGCGACGCGCGCGCTCAGATCCGCGGGCGCCCCTTCGGCGGGGCGGAACTCCATGCGCCCGGGCTCGAAAAGCACCAGATGGACATGCCGGCGCAGTTCCGCCTCAAGACGGATTTCGTTGCGCCGCTCCGCCTCGGCCACCAGGGCCTCGAAGGACGCAATGGGCGTTTGGGGGGCGGATGCGTTTTCAGTCGCTGGCATCGGCGCGTAAGCCGGCTGCGGTGCGGCGCTCCTGACGGGTCCGTTGCCGCTGGCCCGTGCCGTCGGGGGAGAAGAGGGCGCCGGGCCGGTCCCCGATCCCTGGGATCGAGGGGCCTGGGAAGCCGGTGCCTGGGACACCGTCGCTTGAGACATGGATCCCTGGGGCATGGACCCCTGGGACATGGACGCCGGGGGCGCTGGTTGGCCCGCGGGCGCCGCCGCATCCTCGCCCAGCAGTTTGAGCAGATCGTCCGGTGTCTTCAGGGAGGCGGCAAAGCCCAGGCGGATCAACACCATCTCCCCCGCGGCAAAGGCGTTGGGGGCATTTGCCGCCTCGCTCAGTCCCTTGAGCAGGATCTGCCAGGCGCGGGTCAGGGTGTTGACGGCGAGGTCCTTGGCCAACGCTTCGCCCCGATCCTGTTCCGACGGGGGCAGTGCCGGATCCCGTGCGGCGCCCGGCACAATGATCGCCCGGGTCAGCCAGTGGGTGACCTCAAGGAGATCGTTGAGGATCATCAGGGGATCGGCGCCCGTGTCGTATTGCGCGCGAAACTCGGCCAGGGCGTCGGCCGTGCGCCCCTCCATGAGATGTTCGAACAGGTCGAGGACCCGCCCCCGGTCCGCAAGGCCCAGCATGTCCCGCACACCGTCCTGGGTGATCTGCACCCGGCCGTCCTCCCCGGCCGCGCCGTGGGAGATGGCCTGGTCGAGCAGGGACATGGCATCCCGCGCCGAGCCTTCCGCCGCCCGGGCCAGGAGGGCCAGGGCACCGTCCTCCCCCGTCGCGCTTTCCTGTTCGGCCACTTTGCGAATGAGGGCGACCATGGCTTCCGGCTCGATCCGGCGCAGATCGAAGCGCTGGCAACGGGACAGCACCGTAATCGGGACCTAACGGATCTCCGTGGTCGCGAAGATGAATTTCACATGGGGCGGCGGCTCCTCCAGGGTCTTCAGCAGGCCGTTAAAGGCCGCCTTGGAGAGCATGTGCACTTCGTCAATGATATAGATCTTGTAGCGGCAGCCGGCCGGCTGATACCGGACCGACTCGATGATCTCGCGAATGTCGTCGATGCCGGTGCGCGATGCCGCGTCCATTTCCAGCACGTCGATATTGCGGGACTCGGAGATCGACCGGCAGGGCTCGCAGGTGCCACACGGTGTGATCGTGGGCCCGCCGGTTCCGTCCGGACCGACGCAATTCAACCCTTTGGCGATGATCCGGGCCGTGGTGGTCTTGCCCACCCCGCGAACCCCAGTGAGAATGAACCCATGGGCTACCCGGCCGGAGGCGAAGGCGTTCGACAGGGTCCGCACCATGGCGTCCTGGCCCACCAGATCCGTGAAGGTCTGCGGCCGGTATTTTCGAGCCAGCACCTGGTAGCGCGGGGCCGTCTGGCCCGTTTGCACGGCGGGGTCTGAGGGCTGGTCGGATGGCGCCATGGGGGATGATCGCTCGGCGGTCGGCGCCCGGCAGGCGGCGGGGCGATGCAGACCGGAAAGGCCAGGCCCGTCCCAACACGGAACCGCCGGTTGCGGATTGAAGTGGGAGATTGGACAGCGACCCGCGCCGGTCTCGTTACGGCTGCTTCCTTCCGGACCTGACCGGGTTGGCGAGTGACACGTCCGAGCCAACCTCCCGAGCCGACTATATCAGGAGAAGCCAAGGGCCTTGCAACCCGCACGGCCGCCATTGATGGCAAAACGTCACCGGACCCGGCGTTCCGCCCCTTTCAATATCCGTTCCCCAAAAGGCCAGGAGTGCTCCATGGCACCCACGACCCCCGCATCCGGCATTATGCTGGAGAACCCGAACACTTTCGCCAACAACCCGCTCGACCGGGCGGCCCATCTTCGAAAGGACGAGGCTTGGCTCAAAGCGCGGCTCGCGGACCCGTCCACGCTGATCGTCCCCCTCTGGCGCCTCAAGCCCATGGTGATTCCGTCCCGGGACCGGGAGCGTCCAACCGACGTGGGCTGGCTGCGCCCGGGCGCCCTTGAAGGTCTCGTGGCGGCGGAGCCCGTGACGGTGTTTCTCGGGCTCGATCAGGAGCGGGACATTGCTTATTTTGCGCTGGAACTGAGGCCCGAGGCCGATCCGGAACAGGAGGGGCCCCTTGCGGGGCTCGGCAGCTTCGTGGAACTGCGGGACATCGCCATGCGCGTGCGCCCCGGTGACGCGGCGATCCTCGCCCAGGCGAAAAGCCTGGTTGACTGGCACGCCCGGCATCGCTTTTGCGCCAATTGCGGGGCGCCCACCCGGTTTGTCGAGGCGGGTTACCGCCGGGACTGCCCATCCTGCGGCGCCCAGCATTTTCCGCGCACGGACCCGGTGGTCATCATGCTGCCCGTGCGCGGTGACACCTGCCTTCTGGGGCGCGGCCCGCGCTTTCCCCGGGGCATGTTTTCGGCCCTGGCCGGTTTTATCGAGCCGGGCGAGACCATCGAGGATGCCGTGCGCCGGGAGGTGATGGAGGAAACCGGCGTCGCCACCAGTGCCGTGCGCTTTTTGTCCACCCAGCCCTGGCCCTATCCCTCGTCCCTGATGATCGGCTGCCTGTGCGACGCCGAAAGCGAGGACATTGCCATCGACGGCGACGAAATCGCGGAGGCCCGCTGGTTCACCCGGGATGCCGTGCGCCGGGCCCTGAAAGGCGAAGGGGACGGCTCTTTCTGGGTGCCCCCCCGCATGGCCATCGCCCACCAGATCATTAAGGTCTGGGTAGAAGAGGGCTGACCGCCGGGCATACCCCCAAGGCAGTCCCTCCGATGCCCGGTGCCTGCTCTGCGGGGAAGGGAGTAGGCTCGCGCACACCCCTTCCTCACCTGGTCCCGTAAGGAGCGAGAGCACCCATGGGCGTGATCCTTGAACGGCGGCGGGCCCTGTGGCGGGCCGCCGCAGAGCGCTACGAACAGCGCGAGCCCGTGCGCAACAAGAAGGACACGCTGATCCGCCAGGGCGACTGGACGGATGCGGAGGACGCCGGCCGCATCCGCAATCGTCTTGCCCGCAAAGGCCTGCCCAGCGCTGCCGTGGACGCGGTGATCGATGCCGACAGCACCCGGTCCGCAGGCAGCGGATTGATGCTCGAGCGCATCCTGAAGACCAGTCAGATCCAGGCGGTGGATTTCCTGACCGGCGGGGCCCGCACCTCCCGCATGGTCGGGCGCATCGTCCTGCGCGGGGCAGGCGCACGGGCGGAAGGCTTCGGCACGGGCTTTCTGGTGTCGCCGCGCCTGATGATGACCAACAACCATGTGCTGGGCGATGCGACGTCAGCAGCCAATTCCGTCGTAGAATTCGATTTCATTCAGCACCGGGACGGATCCATCGGTGTGCCAACGACCTTCACATTCGATCCGACTACATTCTTTTTCACCGATGAGGTCCTGGACTTCACCCTTGTGGCGGTCCACCCCCAGGCGTCCGATGGGGGCAGCCTTGCGGGGCGGGGATGGCTGCCGCTGATCCGGGAGTCCGGCAAGATCCTGGTGGGCGAGCCCGTCAACCTGATCCAGCATCCCGAAGGCGGGCCGATGCAGATCGCGATCCGGGAGAACCCGGTCGTCGATGTGGTGGGTAATGTCGTCCATTACAGGGCCGACACGCTCCAGGGGTCGTCCGGCGCGCCGGTGTGCAATGACGATTGGGATCTCGCCGCCCTGCATCATTCGGGCGTGCCCAAGACGAACGCCGCCGGAGACTTCATCACCCGCGGCGGCGGGGTCTGGGACGGCACGGAAGAAGGCCTTGACGATGTGGTCTGGGTGGCTAATGAGGGCATCCGGATCAGTCGCATCGTGGCGCATCTGGACAGCATACCGATGGATCCTGCCGAACGGGCCCTGTACGGGGACGCGTTCATGGCGCCGGAGTCGCCCCGGCCCTCCGGCCTTTCCCCTTTCGATGGCACCGAGGTTCCCATGGCCGCAGACGGACGAAATGAAATGGCCTTGTATTTCAAAGTGACGATCACCCCGGTTGGTACGCCGGCCACGGCGCCGACGCCCGCTCCTTTGCCTCTGCCGTCCGGACCGCCGGTCCAGGCTGCCTTGCCACCGCCTCCCACGAACGCCGCCTCCCGGCTGTCCGGATCTGTCACCTCGGCCTCCCACACCGGCCCGCAGGGCGGTACTGCAACGCCGGCGGACAGTCTGGCCCGCACGCTTGTCGAGGAACGGGGTCCGGCGGGCCGCGCCTATTACGACAGGGAGGAGGATCGCCGCCAGCGGGACGCCTATTATGCGGGCGTCGATCTCGACAGCGACCCGGCGAGCCTGTTCGATGCCTTGAGTCAGCTTCTGATCCGAACGCACACGAAGAAACTGTCCTACAAGACGGCCCGGCTGAAGCACCTTTATCCCTGGATCGATCTGCGTCCGCATAATCTCGAACTGTTCAGCATCTATTCCGATGACGAGATGGGCGCGCAGCCGGTGATCAGGCGCGAACTCGAAGCTCTGGCCCGGCGCCGCGGCGGTGCCCTCGAAAGCCTGTCCGTGGCTGACCTGGAGCGTTGGATTTCCGACGATGACGAGCGGGACGTGGACGACGCCGATACCCTGGAGGCCATTCCCGGCAGCCACAATTGCGAGCACGTGGTGCCCCAGTCCTGGTTCGGCAAGGCCCAGCCCATGCGCGCAGATATGCACCATCTGTTCGCCTGTGAAAGCCGGTGTAACAGTTTCCGCGGCAACATTCCGTTTTTCGACTTCGATCCGTTCATGGAATCCGAACGGGGCGATTGCGGGCGCAAGGTCGGCAACAAGTTCGAGCCGTCGTACAATCACGGCGTTGTCGCGCGGGCGACCCTGTACTTCCTGCTGCGCTATCCCGGAAAGATCGGCGACGCGGGCCGGGAGTTCCAGCCGGACCGCCTGGACACCCTCAAGCGCTGGCACCGGGCCCAGAAAGTCGACCTTTACGAGTTGCATCGGAATGCCGAGATCGAGAAAGCCCAGGGCAATCGCAATCCGCTGATCGATTTTCCGGATCTGATCGACAATATCGACTTCTTGCGCGGTTTCGGCTGACCGGGCCCGCAAAGGTGTCTTTTATGGGGGACGCGGGCACAGCCTTTACGGGAACCTGAGTTTCATCTTGACACGGAACCCTTTTTCCGCATACTCTGTATACAGTTGAGAAAACTACACCAGCCGTCGCGGATCGTCCGCGGCGGCTTTTTTCGTGTGGGAGCATCAATGCGCCATCCGTTCCGAACCATTATCAATGAGACGGCGGCTGATTTTTCGAGTATCCCCCCTGCGCGGCAAATCGCGTTGGCAAGTGTTCCTTCCGGCGCGGCCCTTTTCCCAGATTTCAACATGGAAGACAGCAAGGCGGCCGACACGCTTGTTCTGTCCGATTATGCCGGGGCATACAAATTTCCGGACGGACAAGAGGCCGCCTTGCCAAAGCCGCTGGCTGATGGCGAGGCTTGGTTCTTTTTCGTCCGGTTCCCGATTTTGAAACGCGGGCGGAACATTCGGTACGGCTTGACCGGGGACACTGCAGATGGTCCGCGCCGGTTTAATCTGCGTTTTCAAGGCGACACGCATTTTGACTCTGCGGAGCGCAATCGCTTTTCCTTGTTCATGCGCGGTGGCGGCGCCAGTCCGGGCAGTCCCGTTGAAATCTGGAGCGACATCTGGGATGAGGATGACGCGCTTTTTGTTGTTCATCGGTCTGGGGACAGTTTTGCTATTGATTGGTACGGCACCGATGGAACCAAGCATGCCGGGACGCCGGCGGTTGAGACCGGGTTCAAGCAGCTAGATCGAATTGTCAACCCCTTCGTAATTGGCGCATCGCTACCCGATGATGAGCTTATCGTCCTGGGCGATGGCGCGACGTCTGGCTTTGCCGGATGGGGTGGTGAGCTGGGATTTTTCGGCGCGGTATCAGCCGCCGAAAGCGCCGCGGATGCGGACTGGGCCGCCATTGCGCAGGGCGCCGATCCGCTTGACCGGTTTTCTGCCGCCAATGTCATGCTATACCGCACGCCTGACGGGGACGGCGGTGGCCTGGACAGCCAGTCCAGCGGCGACACAGCAAGCGCCATGGTGACTATAACTGGATCGACAATCTTCAAAGGCTCGCACATCCATCCGGCGGCCACGGGGCTGTCATGGGATGCTATGCCCTGGCCGGTGTGGGGCATTTTGCCGAGCCAGTCGACCGTGCCGGTGACGCTATCGGGGCGAGCCTCGTCGGGAACGACAGGCACGGTCGAGGTTCTGGTCTATCAAGCCGACGATGGTGTCGTGCTTCAGGATTGGACATCCGCCGGATCCATCGCGGGCGGCGCCTGGAGCACGACGATCGATCTGCCGATCACGACGGGGGGCATGTGCAAGGCCTTGGCTCGCCTCGCTGCCGATCCGGACAACACGGTGACGGCGCTACATGAGCCGTTTGGCGTCGGGCCGAAAATCTATCTCATGGGCCAGTCCAATTTTCAGCTTGCATTGACCACGCAAGACCTGGATTTGGCGCCCGCATCCTTCACGGGGAACGTCTACTTCGCTGGAAATTACCGGAACAGCAGCGGGCAGGACGTCTACACCCGCCGGGCCATTGAGATCGCTGGCCTGGCGTCCGACAGCAGCGACGGCCTTGCGACCATGGTCGATCAACTCAATCTGTACACGGCGCGCGGCAAGGCGCCGGTGATGATCTGCTCGCTGGCTGAAAGCGGTTCGAACCCGCTTCAGATGATTGCCGACGATGCGACGAAGACAGCGCAGAACAATCGCGAGGACTGGCGCCTGTGGTCCACTGTGGTGGACAATGTGACCGCCTGGGGCGATGACAACGCTGTGATCGCGTGGTTGTGGTCCGGCTCAATCATCGGCAGATCCGACCAAGCAGACATCATGTCGGCCACGATCTATGGCAGCGCCGGGGCGCCCGGCGGATCCAGCTTGCAGTCCGCCAACCCGAGCCCGTTGGCCGAGACGGGGCGGTCCATCGCCGACCTGTTTGACAATTTTGATGTGCTATTCATGCCGGTGACGCGGCGCCGGCTGAAGACCGGTGACAGCGCCACCGATGACGGGCCCTTTGACACGGACAACGAGGATCAGGTCGGCGTGGTCCGGGAGAAGCAACAGGCTTATGCGGAAGAGCAGGGGTGGACCATCGGGCCCCCGCCGACCATTCACCGCATCGAGCCGGATGGGCCCGTGCACCAGGACGCGGCGGCCACCGACGGCGTGCCATGGTTGTCAGAACTGTTCATGACCGGCCTGGCCTGGCACTACGGCTGGGTGGACCGGGTCGAGGTTGCCATGGCGTCCGCCGTGTTCAATGCCGGCCGGACGACAATCACGGTGACGTTTGATCCTATCCCAGCGGGCCTGACACTGACAGCCGCAGCACCCACGGCCGTGACCGGTTTCGAGGTCGATGACGGGGGCACCGGCACGGCCAGCCGGTCAGGGTTTACTGCGGCAATATCGGGTTCTCAGGTGGTTCTGACCAAGACTTCGGGCGCCTGGTCGGCCGGCTCGACGCTGTACCACATGCGCAAAGGCCCCCAATCTTACGGGCTGTCCGTGGACCAAACACCCTTGATCAATGGCGCGCTGCGGCTCACCGGCCAGCCGTCGACCACGGGGATCGGCATTCCGGTGAGCGGGTCCGAAGATCCTGTGACAGTGGCGGACGCGGCGTGATCGGGTGATCCCATGATCCGTGTTCCCCCTGTCGGCACGCCCCCGAGATGAGGGGCCTGGGCCATGCCCTGGACCTCCCGTGCGGTTTGGATGATGATGGATCCACGCGATCACGGCAGACTGCGGCCCGGGTCCGATAGTGCGGAATGGAACCGGATTATCGGCCGTGGACGCGGACGACGCGGACAAATACGCTGAGCCCGAATGACGCCAGCATGCGGCGGGCCGCAAGGGAGGACAACAACCATGGATCCGCTTTTTTCCGTTGAAGGAAAGGTTGCACTCGTCACCGGCGGGTCGCGCGGGATTGGCCTCATGATCGCGGAGCATTTCGTGAAACGGGGGGTGCGGACCTATATTTCGTCACGCAAGGCCGGCGTGTGCGATGACGTGGCGAAACAATTGAGTGCGTTCGGCACCTGCATTTCCCTTCCGGCGGACCTGTCTTCCATGGATGAGGTCACACGCCTCGCCACGGAGATCAAAGCGCGGGAGGACAAGCTCCATATCCTGATCAACAATGCGGGAGCGACCTGGGGCCAGGATATTGACAGTTTCTCGGAAGACGGCTGGGACAAGGTCATGGACCTCAATGTCAAATCCGTTTTCTTCCTGACCCAGAAGCTTCTGCCGGCCATGCGCGTGGCGGCGACCTGGGAGGACCCGGGCCGGGTGGTCAATATCGGCTCGATCGACGGGCTGCACGTCAATCCCATCGAAACGTATTCCTACGCGGCCGCGAAGGCTGGCGTGCACCATCTGACCCGCGCCATGGCCCGCCGGCTCGCCGGCGAGCACATCACGGTGAATGCCATTGCGCCCGGCCCGTTCGAAAGCAAGATGATGGCGGCCACCCTGGATGCCTTCGGCGACCAGATCCGGGAGCGCAATCCCCGGGGCCGCATCGGCACGCCGGAGGATGTGGGCGGCACAGCCGTCTTCCTGTGCTCGCGGGCATCCGCCTATATCACAGGCGCTATCATTCCCGTCGATGGCGGCATCATCGGCTGCGGTTGAGGGGACCGCCATGGATCTCACCGAACCTGAGACGCTCGCTCGACAGATCGCCGGGGTACTGACCGCCCGGCGCGAGACCGTCGCGGTCGCCGAATCCTCCGCCGGGGGATTGATATCCGCTGCCCTGCTTGCCGTGCCCGGCGCGTCCCGTTTTTATCTTGGCGGGCAGGTGGTCTACACGGCCCGGGCCCTCAATGTGTTGCGTCCCGGCGGTTTGGGAGAGGTCAAGGACCAGGGCATGCGCTCAAGTTCCGAGCCCTACGCGGCTTGGCTGGCAGGGCTTGCCCAGTCCAGCTATCGGGCCGATTGGGGGCTGTCGGAAACGGGCGCGGCGGGGCCGGACGGCAATCCCTATGGCGATCCGCCCGGCCATAGTTGCGTGGGCCTCGCGGGGCCCATGGTCGGAACCCGGACGATCCGGACGGGAAGCGGCGACCGGGCCGCCAATATGGTGGCCTTTGCCGTCGCGGGGCTCACGCTGCTCCGCGATGCCTTGGAAAACGCCTGAAGGGCCGAAGCGCTTAAAAGACCGATGCCTCGAGGCCCGCGGCCATGAGGGTCCCGAGGTCCCGGACGTCGTCGACAAAGCGGTCCTGCCAGTCTCCCCGGCACACCAGCGGCGGCGCCACTGCCTTCCAGCGCAGGCCCGTGACGATGCTTGTTATGGCCCGCTTCGTGCCGGTCCCGTCCTGACCGGCCCGGATATAAAGGCCGAAGGGCAGGCCCTGCTTTTCCTCCAGAACCGGATAATAGACGCGGTCGAAAAAATCCTTCGTCGCACCCGCCATATAGCCCAGATTTT
Organism: Alphaproteobacteria bacterium; assembly: GCA_050331455.1. Classification (GTDB taxonomy): domain Bacteria; phylum Pseudomonadota; class Alphaproteobacteria; order JAJFIK01; family JAJFIK01; genus CAYUYV01. Next base: position 18,057 of record JBHJGV010000012.1, on the reverse strand, counting down.
CCGTCGTCCCCAGAAGAATGCCGTCGGCCCAGCGCACATCGTCCGCATCCGCGCTCAAGGGGGCTTTAACCCGCAGGTCCACGCCGGAAATATCCGCATGGGACGCCCCGTCCACGGCGGCGTCGCGCAGGCGCACCGTGTTGGGGGAAGGGGCATGGGCGACGATCAGCAGATGTTTCATGGGGACGGCGCCCCGGGGCCGCGGGTGTGTGTCCCGACCAGGGGGCCGAGCGCGGCGTTCAGATCATCGAGGTAGGGCGCGAATTTTTGCCATTGGCCGGCGCCGTCCGTGTTCAGGGGGCGGCGCACCTGCTCCGCGCTTGCCGTGCGCACGGACCGCTCCGTCTTATCGAAGGTGAGGCAGGCTTCATGGAAGGGCAGCCCGCAAAAGTCCAGCATGCGCCGCACCTGACCTTCCAGATCGGCCAGAACGTCTTCGTGTTGCACCCGCAGGATCCGGCCGGGCAGCACCCGGTCCCAGTGATCCATCAAATCCACATAGCCCCGATAGTAGCGGCCCACATCATCGAGACTGTAGGTGAATTCCTGGCCCTCCGCGAACAACTGCTTGAAACAGCTGACACAACAGTCGAGGGCCGAACGGCGCGCGTCGATGATCTTCGCCTGTGGCAGGATGAGATGGATAAGGCCGATATGCCGGAAATTGTTCGGCATCTTGTCTGTGAAAAATGGCGCACCCTGACGGTAGACGCGCGTCTCCTCCAGATACTGTTCTCCGAAGTCCTTGATCTGGTCCGCCGTCAGATCGTGCAGGATAGCCGGGTAGCGCGCCTCATCCCCAAGGCGCCGGCGCCCATTGAGCCGATGGGCCAGCGCCAGGATGTTGGGCAGCTCCAGCGTGCCGTCCACATCCGGATGGGAGGCCAGGATCTGCTCGAGCAGGGTCGAGCCGGCCCGAGGCAGACCCAGAATGAAGATCGGATCGGGGGCGGGGCAACCCTGGTCCTTCTTGGCCGCGAACAGGTCGGGGGTGCAGACCGCTTTTTGAGCCGCGAATTCCCGGTCGATCAGATCCGCATCAAAGCGCAGTTCGGCGCGTTTCAGGGCGTTGCCCCGTGCATAATAGGTGAAGGCCTTCCCGGCATCGCCCGCATCTTCCCAGGCCTTGCCAAGGGCGAAGCACAGATGAAAGCGATCCGTATGCGGTGTGTCGGGCGCAGCCTCCGCGTCTTCCATGCGTCGGCGCTCATCATCCGTAAACCGATAGGTCTTGAGATTGGCAAGACTCCAGAACGCATCGCCGAAGGCGGGGCGCGCTCCGTAGGCGGCCCGATAGGCGGCCACCGCATCGTCCCGTTTGCCGACGGTCTTGAGGGCATGGCCCTTGGACAACAGGGTGGTGGGATTGTCGGGCAATCGCTCCAGAACGGCATCGTAGAGACCCAACGCGGTCTCGTGATGCCCGACCGCAAGTTCCTGATTGGCCAGGGCCGTGATGAAGGCCGGATTGTCCGGCTCTTTGGCCCGCAGCGCCTGCGCCTGTTCCAGCGCCTTTTCGTATTTCTGACGCTTGTTCAGCACCGTGACATAGTCGAGATGGGCCCTGCGATGCTCCGGCGCCAACGCCACGCAGCTTTCCAGAAGGAATTCGGCATCGTCGAGCACATGCAGCCGCATGCCGATCTCCGCCAGCAGCCGCATGCCCTCAATGTGATGCTTGTTTTTCTGGAGGAAGTCCCGGGCGAGTTGCTCGGCCTTCAAGAGCCGGCCCTCATGGATGAAACTCATTACCGAGAGCAATGCGGGCGGCAGGGCGGTCAGCCGCGCCACCTCGCGGGCATAGGCGTCCGCTGCCACCGGATTCTGTTGACCCGCCGCGAGGTCCGCAAGGGCCTGCCAGCTGGCGACAAGGGCTGGGTTATGCCCAACGGCTTGCCGAAAGGCGTCCAGGGCCGCAGCCATGTCGCCCTTGTGTCGAAAAATATGGCCCTCTTCCTGATGGGCCCGTCCGAAACCGGGATGGACGACTTTGAGCTCACCCAGAACCGACAGGGCCGCGTCGAGATCCTTCAGATAGCGGTAGGAGACCGCGAGCACATAAAGCGTGTCGCGATCGCCTGGGGCTTGGGCCAGCGCCGTCCGGGCCGCCTCCACGGCTTCGGATGGCCGGCCCTGCTGGAGCAGGGCCTTGGCCGACGCGGATGGATCTTGCGGCTTTTCGTTGGCCGGGTCTTCAGGGTCCTGGGCCATGGGTCCTCACAGCCGGTTCCCGATCACCGCACTCGCATCAATAGGTGTAATTGAGGCGGAAGCCGATCGTCCGGGGGCGGTTGGTCGTGATGCGGCGGATATTGTCCTGGGTGTTGATGAACAATTCCGCGCGCTCGTCGGTGAGGTTTTCGAAGAACAACTCGCCCCGCCAGTTGCCGGTTTGAACCCCGAAGGCGGCATCCAGAGTGACATAGGAGTCCTGGAGGAAGCGGTTGTTCGGATCCACCACGATGGAACTGAAGCTGTCCGCCGAATAGACCAGGGCCGCCTGGGCATAGGGCTCGTAGTCATCGAGGAACCACGTGTAGCGCGCCCGGATATTGCCCTGGAACGAGGGCGCCAGCGCAAGTTCGCTGCCCACGGGCGCCACGTTCACAACGCTCTCGGGAACCCGGGTCAGTTCCGTGTCCAGGATGGAGAACGCACCGTTGATGACCAGGTTGTCCGTCGGGGCCCAGATGAAATCGCCTTCCACACCGAAGATTTCAGCATCGGCTGCGTTGTCGTTGAAGGTGAGGAAGAAGATCTCCTGGTTGAACACCGAAGTCTGAATTTCTTCCCACTGAATAAAGAAGGCGGCACCATTGAACTGGAGGGTGCCGTCGAAAAGGCTGGTTTTCCAGCCCACCTCGTAATTTGTGAGGGTGTCGGTCTCGAAGGTAAAGGGCACGACGCCCAGTTCCGGGTTGTTGGACTGTCCGCCGCCGCGGTTGAAGCCGCCGGGCCGGAACCCTTCCGAATAGGTGAAATAGAACAGGGTATTGTCCGTAGGCGTCAGGCTGACATTCGCCTTGAAGACCACGTCCTCTTCCACCAGCGGTGCGAAATCGGCCAATACGGCATCGAGATTCACGCCGGAGTCGCCGTCGACGCCCCGCTGGGCGAAATTGGCGGATCCCCGGACATCCACTTCCAGGTCGAAATAACGGAACCCCCCGGTGACCGTCAGAAGGTCCGGGATCACGTCGAAGGAGACCTCACCGAAAATGGCGATCTGTTGTTCCGTCCGCGTAATATCGTTGAAGAAGGCGACGCCCGGCGGGCGGGTCGAGGGATCGGAGTTCGATGCTTCCGGGATCGGCGCATTGGGCGCGAAGCCCTGTTCAATGGTCCCGAGATAGATGAAATCGCCTCGCTCCACGATGTCCTGGTCATCGTAGAAGGCGCCGACGGTGGCACGGACGCGCCAGGTGCTCGGCGTATTCACACGCACTTCATGGGTGAAGCGCTGGTTTTCGATTTCGCCGCGGAAGCCGAGGGTCGGGTCGGCACAGGACGCATAGCTTGGATATTCGCAGATATAGTAGGGAATGAAGCCGCCGACATTGGCATAGCCGGTGTAGTCGATCGTCTGGTTGACTTCCCGGTCCAGATACGCGCCCGTATACAGAACATCGAGCATGGCGAGGCGGCCCGTCAGGGTCCAGGCCGTGTTGTGCCAAGCCTCATCAAGCTCATCCGGGAAAAAGCGCTGGACCTCAAGATCGCCCACCTCCGGATCGAAATCGAAAACGCCGTCTGCGACCAGTTCCTGGCGCATATGCTGCACGCGCAGGTCCCAGTCATCATTGATGATGTAGGTGGCGCTGATGCGGAAGCCGTTATAGGTGGAATCGTTGAAATCGTCTTCGACAAGGCCCGTATTGACGGCGGCATCGAGTTCGGCACCCACGGGAAAGGCCGGGTTTTCTTCCGGAAGTGTGCGCGAACCGAAGACATTGTCGATATAGCCGCCCTCATTGACGCTGAAAAAGGCGACCCGGGCGGCGAGCCGGTCCTCGAGGATCGGAATGTTGAAGTAACCCTCAACCCCCGTGCTCATCTCACCGTCCTGGGTGAAGGCGACCGTTCCTTCGGCGCCCGCCTGGAACTCGTTCATCACGGGTTTGCGGGTGATGAGGCGCACCGTACCGGCCTGGGAGTTGGCGCCGAACAGGGTGGCCTGGGGCCCCGGCAGTACTTCGACACGCTCCAGATCGACCGCATACACATCAAGATTGCGGCCCACGAGGTTCACGGGCTGCTCGTCGAGATAAAGCGCAACGTTTGGAGACTGACCATTGGCACCGGCCAGCTGAACCGGAATGGTGTCCGTTGCAAGACCACGGATATAAATCGTGGACTGACCGGGGCCGCGACCGCCGGCGGTCACATTCGGCAGGTAGCGCAGATAGTCGTCGAAATTCCCGATGTTCAGATCATCAAGCGTTTCGCCGCTGACGGCCGTGACGGCCACGGGCACATCCTGTGAGCTCTCTTCGCGCTTCGTGGCGGTGACCACGATCTGCTCAATGCGATCACGCGCCGGTGCCTCATCGGCCGGCGCGGGTTCCTGGGCAGCCACAGGCGCGGCCCCGATCGCGGTGCTCAGGGCAAGGACGGACGCACTACAGGTCCATTTGAACATGGGTATCCCTCATCATTGAGCGGACCGCCCCCCCCTGTGACAAACCGAAAATGGATACGGTGGCAATGGGCGGATCGCTGGGGCAGGAGGCAAAGAAACGCAAATGACCTCACTGCAAACAGATCAGCCAACGGTCCGATATGGTCCGTGAGCCGCGTGCGAAACGAATGGATCACCGCGAGCGTACCAAACTGAAACCATTCGAAAAGACCCGCATGACCGCTGGCCGCGGGCATCCAAGGGCGACGCCCCATAGGACTGCATGAAAAATCCAATAAAATCAGCAATCTAGTGTTTTTCGTGACTATTTTGTCACAGCTGTGGCGGAAACGGCACAATTCAGCCACGAGCGCCGTTGTGCTATACCATCGGCCAGGTTGGGTATGCCGTTCGTGGGGGCGAGTGCAGAACCAGGGTCAGGCCATGGACGGGTCGATCAGGATCTTCACCTGCTCGTTTGGTGTCGACAACCGGTCAAAAGCGTCCGCGACCCCGGTAAGGCCCACCCTGTCCGTAATCACCGGCGCCACATCGATCCGCCCATCGGCAATCGCGTACAAAGACTCGGCGAATTCCTCCGGCGTGTAACCGAGCACAAAGCGCAGATCGAGCTGTTTGGTGATCGCCATGGCCGGCTCGATGCGGTCCGGTTCCATGCACACGCCCACCACGATGATCCGGGCATCGGGCGGCGCGCCGTCGATCAGGCTTTGCAGCACCCCGGGCACGCCGACGCATTCGAACAACACGCCCGTCCGGGACGGCGCGCCGGCCACCTGGGCGAAAAAGCGCTCGCTCGCCGTCGTGGGCACCGAGAAATCCGACCAATAGCGATAGGGGGACTCCGCGGCCGGATCGACCACGATATCGGCGCCCACCCGGTCGGCCATGGCCCGGCGGACCGGTGAAAAATCGGCGGCGATGATCGGCCCGTGTCCGCCGGCCTTCAGCGCCAGGATGACGGACAGGCCCACCGGGCCGCAGCCGATGACCACCGCCACATCGGCGGCCATGAGGCCGGCCTTCCGGACCGCGTGATAGCCCACCGCCATGGGCTCGGTCAGGGCGCCCAAATCCGGCGACAAGCCCTGGGGCAGGGGGACCACCAGGTCCCGCAAGGCCCGGACATATTCTCCGTAACCGCCGGGAAAGGCATCGGAATAGCCGATGGTCTCGACACCCGTCGGGGTCAGGCCGATCGGCAGGGCCGCCACCATGGTTCCGACCGGCACCGTCGCCTCGGTCCGCGGCCCGAAATCGACGATCTCCCCGCTGAATTCATGGCCAAACACGACCCCCCGGCCCATGTCCATGCGCATGGGTGCGCCCGAGCGCCGGGAGAGGTCCTCGAAATGCTCCGAATGGTGCAGCATGTGGAGGTCCGAGCCGCAGATCCCGCAGGCCTTGACCTTCAGCAGCACTTCCCCTTCGCCCGGGACCGGCATGGGCCGGTCTTCGACGGTCAATCTGCCCCGGCGGCTGACGACGGCACGCATCCTTGGGCCTCCCATGATTGCTCTTCATTGTTGAGAGCGCGAAAGCTCTGTCACGATTTATGCGCCAGTGGCATTCTGGGATCAAATCGCGCGTGTCATGGCGGCCCGACGGCCCTGTGGTGGGCAGCCCTTCCGCGCGCGGACGAAAACCCCGAGGAGACCCGCCCATGCCGAAGCCCATGCCCTTTCGCATTGCCGTGCCGGATGCCACCCTGGAACGGATCATGGCCCGGGTGCGGGACTATGACTGGCACGAAATGCCGGCCCATGGCGGCTGGGCCTATGGCACCAATCTCGATTACCTGCGCGAGCTGTGCGCCTATTGGACCGGCGGTTTTGACTGGCGGGCAGCCGAGGCGGGCCTCAACCGGTTTCCCCAGTTCATCGCGGAGGCGACGGTCGAGGGCGAGACAATCCCGGTCCATTTCATCCATGAAAAAGGATCCGGCCCTCACGCCCGCCCGCTGATCATCAGCCATGGCTGGCCGGGTTCCTTTTTCGAGTTTCTCGAAGTGATCGAGCCCCTGGCCCATCCGGAACGCTTCGGCGGATCCGCGGAGGACGCCTTCGACGTCGTGGTGCCGTCGTTGATCGGTTACGGGTTTTCCGGCAAGCCCCGCAATCCCATGGGCCCGCGGCGCATCGCGGCCTATCTGGGTCAGGTCATGTCCGGCGTTCTGGGGTACCAGGATTATATCGCACAAGGGGGTGACTGGGGCTCCGTGATCTCCGCCTGGCTCGGCCATGACGACCCGGCCTGCGCCGGCGTGCATCTCAACATGTATGGCTGGCGCAGCCCGGGCGTCCGGGCGGAAACCGACGAGGAAAAGGCGGCGGAGGCCCGGGCCGCCGGCGCGTTCGAGGCGGAAGGCGCCTATTTCCGCCTGCAGATGACCAAACCCCAAAGCCTGAGTTATGCCATGATGGACAGTCCCGTGGGCGTTGCGGCATGGCTGGTGGAGAAGTTCAACACCTGGTCCCATACGGACGGTGACAACATTGAAAGTGCCTATACGAAGGATCAGCTGCTTACCAATATCATGATCTATCTGGTGACCCGCACCTTCAACACGGCCTCCTGGCAGTATCGCGGTCTGTTCGAGGATCGTTACGGCACGCCGATCCCTCCGGGACAGCGCCTGGAAAAGCCCACCGCCATCGCCAATTTTCCCTTCGACAATTTCCAATGGCCCCCGCGCAGCATGGTTGAGAAAAGCTATAACGTGGTGCGCTGGAGCGATATCGGCGAAGGCGGCCACTTCGCCGCCCTGGAGCGCCCAGCCCGGTTCGTCGAGGATGTGCGCTCCTTCGGACGGCTGCTGAGGGGGTGAGGGGTGGGCATGTTCTGTTGGGTCGTAGACGGGCCGCGCGTCAAGCCTTCGTCAACGAGTCGCTGAAGGGCGGTAATGGTCGAGCCGCCATGGGCTGACCGGTGCCATGCAAGGCCATCCATCCCTTTGAGAACCATCTGTTCGGTCAGGCGGCGCGTTCGGCCTCCTTCTGGGCTTACTGGTTTTCCTCACGAATGAACCACAGCGCATCCTGGACGATGTCGGCTTCTCGCCCCCTTCGAAGGGGCGGCGGAAGAAATATGGGGGGTCCAGATGATCATCAGGCCAATGACGATGACGAGCGCGGACAGGTTCTGGACCACGGTGATCCACCGGCGCCGTCCCTCGTCCAGGACCTCGCGCTTGCGTCGCAGGGCATAAAGCGCCGCAGCTCTCAGGGCATAGACCTCTGCGACGAAGATGAGCGTGCCGACCACTTAGGCGTTGTTCAAAAGCCCGGTGAAGCTTGTCAGAGTGGTATTCACAGCGTGTCTTCTCCGTCGTCCCCGTAAGGTCGGTGCGTCCATTGAGATCTTAGCGAATCGCAAGGTTTGATCGATAATTTCACGGCGGCCCACAACCCGGCTGGTCTTTTCCTTGGGCGGAAAATATGGTGCACCACAAACGAACGGGCCGGCAGGTGGAAGGCCGGCGTGGCGCAGGAAGGATGGCGGGGCCATGGAACCGAGACTGAGAGCTGAGGTGTGGGTCAAAGCCTATGTGCGCCGCTGCGAGGTCCACGGCGCCTCGGCCTTCATCGTGGCGCGGGGCGATGAAACGGCAGGCGCGGTCATCGTCAAGCTGAATTATCTGAACGGCACCGCCACGGTCTTTTCCCCCACCCGCACGGGGGAAGGGGAATTTGTGTGGCTTCGGGCCCTGGGCGCCGACCCCGTCGCCGAAACCGAGGCCGACGCCTATATCGCCCGCCAGCAGCGCTTCGATCCCGATCTTTGGATCGTGGAGGTCGAGGACCGCCAGGGGCGCCACTTTCTGGACGGTGTGGACGCCTCGTAACCCGATTTCCGCTGAATGACCGGTAGCTGAATGACCGGCAAAAGAACCGGGCCATTGTGACAGACGGCACCCATGGGTAGAAACGGGGCATGCAATTTCAGGAGCACACCCCGTGAGTCAGCCGTCCCCTGCCGTGTCCCGGCGGACCTTTGCGATTATTTCACACCCCGATGCGGGCAAGACGACCCTGACCGAACATCTCCTGCTCCAGGGCGGCGCCCTGCGCCTTGCCGGGCAGGTGAAGGCGCGCGGGGAAAACCGGCGCGCCCGGTCGGACTGGATGAAGATCGAGCAGCAGCGCGGCATTTCCGTCACCTCGGCGGTGATGACCTTCGAATTCGAGGACACCGTGTTCAACCTCCTGGACACGCCGGGCCACGAGGACTTTTCCGAGGATACCTACCGCACCCTGACGGCCGCCGACAGCGCCATCATGGTCATCGATGCGGCCAAGGGCATCGAGGCCCAGACCCTGAAACTGTTCGAGGTCTGCCGCCTGCGGGACATCCCCATCATCACATTCGTGAACAAGATGGACCGGGAGGCCGAGGACCCCTTCGCCCTCATGGACGAGATCGCCGACAAGCTGGCCCTCGACACGGCCCCGGCCATGTGGCCCTGCGGCATGGGGCGGAATTTCCGCGGCTCTTACGACCTGTTGGCCGACCATATGATGCTGTTCGAGCGCGCCTCCGGAGAAGACGCCGAGATCGGCCTGCGCCTGGACGGCAACCGCATCGGCGAGGTGCTGGATGCGGCCGATCTTGAAAAACTGCGTGAGGATGTGGAACTCGTGCGCGACGGCTATCCGTCCGTGGACGTGCAGAGCTATCGCGAGGGCCATCTGACACCGGTCTATTTCGGCAGTGCACTGCGCAATTTCGGGGTGCGCCAGTTGCTGCGCGCCGTGGGCCGTTTCGCCCCCGCGCCCCGTCCCCAGACGGCGGCCCTGTTGGGTAAGGAGGAACGCCGGACGGTGGAGCCGGACGAGAAAAAAGTCGCAGGCTTTGTCTTCAAGGTTCAGGCGAACATGGACCAGAACCACCGGGACCGGATCGCCTTTTTCCGCCTGTGCTCCGGCACGTTCAAGCGCGGCATGAAGCTGAAGCAGATCGGCACCGGTAAGACCATCGGCGTGCACAATCCGATCCTGTTTTTCGCCCAGGACCGGGATCTCGTTGATGAGGCGTTTCCCGGCGACATCATCGGCATTCCGAACCACGGCACCCTGCGGGTGGGGGATACGCTGACCGAAGGCGAGGATATCCGCTTCACGGGCATCCCCAATTTTGCACCAGAGATTCTATGCCGGGTGCGCCTCGGCGATCCCATGAAACAGAAACACATGCGAAAGGCCCTGGAAAGCCTCGCCGAGGAGGGCGTGACCCAGGTCTTCCGCCCCCTGATCGGCGCCAACTGGGTGATCGGCGTCGTGGGCCGCCTGCAGCTCGATGTGCTGAAGGAGCGGATCAAGGCGGAATACGGCCTCGATGTGGAATTCGAGCCTGCACCTTATGACTCCGCCCGCTGGGTGAGCGCGGCCGAGCGCAAGGACCTGGAGCGTTTCATCGACAGCCACCGCACCGCCATGGCGGAGGACGGCGACGCAAGCCCGGTGTTCCTGGCCAAGAGCGCCTGGGAGATCGGGTACACCAAGGAGAAATGGCCGGACATTGAGTTGAAGGCCACCCGCGAGCGGGCATGACCGCATCCGGGCCGGCGAGAGGGAGAGTGGGACATGGAAACCGGGTTGAAAGAGCAGTTCGACGCGTTCTGGGACCTGGCCGTTCAGGTCTGGAATACAGGCGTCATGGGGGCGGATCTGGGCAGTCTGGTTCTGGCCGTCCTGATCCTGATCGTGTTCTGGGTCATGCGCCGGGTCTTTTCCATCTGGGTGCTGGGTTTCGTACGCCAGTTCACCGAAAGCACCGAGACGGATGTCGACGACACGATCCTCAAGGCGCTGGAAGGCCCGCTCAAATTCATGTTCATCGTCCTGGGGATCTTTTCCGCCAGTCAGGTGCTGCCGCTCCATGCGGAAATCGATCAGCGCGCCCAGCAACTGGTCAGTTCCCTTCTGCTGGTGGTCTTTTTCTGGGGCCTCTATAACGCCGCCGGACCGATCATCGGCACGATGAGCACGCGAATTTCCTTTTTGAAAGGGGCGATCGCGGACTGGTTCGAACGGGGCCTCAAGCTGATCGTCGTGCTGCTCGGGATTGCAGGCATTCTGGAGAGTTTCGGCATCCCGGTCGCGCCGATTATCGGCGGTCTCGGCCTGTTCGGGGTGGCCGTTGCCCTCGGCGCCCAGGACCTGTTCCGAAATCTCATCGCCGGCGCCCTGATCCTCACCGAGCGACGGTTTCGCAAAGGCGACTGGATCCGTGTGGACGGCATCGTGGAAGGCACCGTGGAGAATATCGGGTTCCGTTCGACCAAGGTGCGCCGCTTTGACAAGGCACCGGTTCAGGTTCCCAACACGGCGCTTTCTGACAATCCGGTCACCAATTTCTCCCTGATGACCTATCGTCGGATCTACTGGACCATCGGCGTGACCTATGACACCAGCGTCGACCAGTTGCGCCGGATCCGCGACGAACTCGATACCTACATCAAAACGTCGAAGGATTTCGCACCGCCCATGGCGGCCTCGGCCTTTGTGCGCATCGATGCCTTTTCGGACTCGTCCATCGACATCATGCTCTATTGCTTCACGCGCACCACGGCCTGGGGGGAGTGGCTGGAAGTCAAGGAAAGACTGGCCTTCAAGGTCATGGAGATCATCGCCGGGGCGCAGGCGCGTTTCGCCTTTCCCAGTCAGTCCCTTTATGTGGAAACCTGGGCGGGGGAGGGGCCGGAGCGCTTCGTGCCCCCGGCACCCGCTCCGGCGCCGGATCAAAAATCGACGGCCACAGGGAAAGAAACCGCGTCCCGGGCAAAGCCATCAAAGGCTGCGCCCAAGCCGGCGCCGGCGTGAGCAGGTCCTTGCCCTATGGCGCAAATCATCCGGTTTCCCTTGACGAATTGCTGAGCACGTTCCTATACAACTAAAATGCGCGGGTTTTTCATGGTCTGGAGGACATGACGTCGATGGTCAATTTTCGAACATGTGCCCTTTTGGGCGGGATTCTCACCTTGGTGTCCACGGCCTCGAATGCTGAGTCCGACTTCGCCGGGCTTAAACTTAAGAACAACCTGTCCTTTGGCGTGACGGCCGCGACCACGGGCTTCGGTCCGGAAATCCAAGTGCGCGTTCTTCCGCGGCTCGTCCTGCGCGGCGGTTACAATTACTTCCGTTTCGGGGTCGATGACGACTATGACGGCGTTGAATATGACGCCGAGTTGAACCTGTCCAACTTCATTGTCGGCGCGGATATTCATCCGTTCGGGAACGCATTCTTCATTTCCGGCGGTGCCTTCATCGGCGACAAGTCCGTCGACCTGGATGGCAATACGACCGAACCCGTGGAAATCGGCGATACGACCTTCTCGCCGGACGAAATTGGGACCTTGAGCGGTGAAGTCGAACTGAAGGCTGTGGCGCCCTTTGCCGGCCTTGGCTTCGACAACACCTTCAGCGGCGGACGGGTCGGCTTCAAGATCATGGCCGGCGTGCTGTTCACGGGCAGCCCCGATGCCACACTCGTGTCTTCCGGTGGTTCCCTGTCCGACGATCCGACCCTGGTGGCCGAACTGCAGCAGGAAGAGCAATCCCTTGAAGAAGAGATTGAGGACTTCCAATTCTATCCGCTGATTTCCCTCGGGCTCAATATCCGCCTGTGATCCAATTGGTCGTCCCGGGACGGATCATCCCGCGATGACGTCCTCGAAAGACCGGCGGGGGCTCGGTATGGCCTGCCGGGCCGGGTAACCGGCCCGGAATACAAAAGTGGGCCTGGCGCGCCGTGTGCCGATCAAAGTCGCCAATTCCTCGGCCATCCGGTCCGGTTGGCCGAGTTGCGCCTCCCGGTCGACCACTTCGACGGTCTGATTGAGGGGCTGCATGGCCAATCCCGCCGCCGTCGCCGTCAGATGCATGCGCTGCCACTGGCGCCCCGCATCGAGGGTCTGATGCACATCGTAAAGATTATTGACCGCGATGATGCCGGCCAGCGGCGCCGTGGCGAGGTGTATGTCCCGGGTGCTCGACAGCCAGGTCGCGTGGGTCTGCTCCGGCGGCAGGGGCGGGAGCCATTTCGCCGCGATCCGCACGGGCGCGGACAGGCCCGCCGCATCAATGGTTGGGCCGTCTCGGTGCTCGTTGATCTCGTCCTGCGTCAAGCGGAACCAGGCATCGCTGTCCTGGACCATCCGCGTGTCCGCGATGATCCGCTCGGTCGCGGTCACGGTCAGGCGGTCGAAGCGCTGCCGGGGCTCGGCGTCATCGAACCAGTGCACGCTGATATCGGAAAAGTCCGGATACGGTTTGGCCAGGGCCGCTCGTAATTCGGGAGGAACGGGGCGAGCGTGGTCATAGGGGCCGCGATTGGTATGCCGGCCTATGATCGCATCGGACAGCGGTGTGGCGCGTGCCTTTGGATCCGCCGTGAGGCGCACCCGGGCGACCATTCGGCGGCCTTCCCGCGCGCTCAAGGATTGAAGGTCGCCCCCCTCCGGCAAGACCCGAACTGCAAAACCGTGGGCCGGTGCGGCCTGCACCATGTTTTCGAGGGCGCAACCGAGGCTGAGATGCATTTCCCGCAGGAAGGGGTCAAAGGCCCCCAGATTGCGTGACAGATCCGCGTAAAGCGTAATCTCCTCGCCATCGACTCTGAAAATCCAAGGCTGGGTGTTGTGGGCATTGGATGCGAGGGTGCCCGCCGCCGCCACGGCTTCGGGTGTGCCCTGAAGATCGGCTGTTCCGTACAGTTTCCAGGGCGCATAGGCCGGGCCCTGCACCGTCGTGAAAGCGCCCCGGTCAACGCCCCGCCAAACCACGCCGCCCGCGGCGAGAAGGGTCACGGCGCCTGCGCCTTGGAGCAACCGTCTGCGGGTCGTATGGGTCCGTGCCGTCATGGGGTGCTCCCTCGTTCAGTCGTGGCTTTGTGCCTTTTGGTGCGGTTCGGAGGCCGGGTGGGATGGCGTGACCGTGCCATTGAACAGCGCCTGGGCGAGATCGCCGATCATGGCCGTCATCCGTGTGCGCCCCTCTGCCGAGCGGATGTCCAGACCGTTGAAGGTGGTGATCATCCGGCTCCGGATGGCAAGATAGTTCGTTGCAGCACCCATCAAGGCGCTGAAAGCGGCAAGATCCGTGGTGGTGCCCGGGGGCAGGCAGGCGGCGGCCCGGTCCATGAGGATCAAGGCGCGCTCCTCACGCACGGCCTCGAGGGCCGCGGTCAGGCCATTCCGCTCCACGGTTTCCCAGGCCAGAATCTCAAGGGTCAGGGGCCGCGCCAGAAGGGCGTCCAGGTGACCTTGGAAAAGGGCGCCAACGAACGGTCCGACCTCCTCCGGTGCCACCGTCCGCAGGGCCGGCAACACGTCCTCCGGCCGGTACCAGAAGTCTCCGGCCTCGGCATAGGCCGCGATCAGCCCATCAAGATCCCCGAAATACCTGTAAATCAGCACTTTATCGACTTCCGCTTCCCGCGCCAGGGCGTTGACGCCGAGCGCTTGGAACCCATCGCGCGCCAGCACCGTGCCCACCGCCGCAAGGATCCGCGCCTGCGTCTCCTGCCGGGAGCGGCGCAGTCCCCGAGTCATACAAAATCCCTCCAGTCACCGATCAGTGACGTTCTAGTCACTGATCGGTGACAAGTCAAGCACAACAAAAGCGTGCTGAAGACCGTTGGCGTTTTTCGGTCCATGGGGCCGGCGCGACCTCTTCGGGGACCATACAAGGCTGGGCAGCGATTTGGCGCGGAGGGCCGGGCGGGGAGGGCCGGTGGGTTGGGGCCACCCGCCGCCCCATTGTGTTCATCACAAAGGACGATCACCCCATACTGGCTCGCTTGGTCGCCAGAAGATCCGCATCCGCCCCTTCCATGACCCAGGCGCTCCGATCGATGTCAAGATCCGCGTAATCGTCCGGATCGAAAACCGGGACGATGCCCTTGCGTCGCTGGGCATCGAAATCGGCCAGAACGCGCCGGCCGATGGGAAACAGCAGGATCAGCGCAAAGAGATTGACCAGCGCGAGCACGCCCATGGTGACATCGGCAAAGGCGAAGGCCGTGTCGCGCGCCAAGGTCGAGCCGATCAGGATCAGCACCAGCGTGAAGGCCTGAAACACCCGAAACACCCGTGGTTTCTCGCCGATGAAGAAGTCGATCGCGTTTTCTCCGAGCACGTAGTTGTACATGATCGACGTGAACACGAAGAAGCCCAGGGCGATGGCCACGAAGCTCTCTGCCCATTCGCCCACATGGGTGGCCAGGGCGTTCTGGGTCAGCGCCACCCCGCTGACGGCGCCATTGGCGAAGTCGATGTCCGAAAGCAGGATGATCAGCGCCGTTGAGGTACAGATCAAAATCGTGTCGATGAACACGGAGAGGGCCTGAACCACGCCCTGCTGGGCCGGATGGCGCACATAGGCCAGGGCCGCCACATTCGGCGCCGAGCCGAGGCCGGCTTCATTGGAAAACAGCCCCCGGCGCACCCCTTGAAGGATTGCCGCGCCAATGCCGCCGCCGATCGCCGCGTCGAGGCCGAAGGCGCTGCTCACAATCGTCGACAGCGCGTCCGGTACTGCGGTGACATTCATGCCGATCACGACAAGGGCGAGCGCGATATAGGCCACCGCCATGATAGGCACGATGAATTCGGCCGTATCGAGAATGCGACCGAGCCCGCCGAACACGATGGCGCCCAGCAGCGCCGCGAGCCCCAGTCCCACATACAGCCGGTCGATGCCGAAGGCGGCCTCCACGGAGGTCGACAGGGCGTAGCTCTGGAGAATGTTGAAGGCGAATGGGAAGGTCACCATCAACAGCACGGCAAACAGGCCGCCGAGCACCGGCGCGAAGGCCCCCAGCCGGCGGCCGAGTCCATGTCGAATGTAAAGGGCGGGGCCGCCGCGAAAATTCCCGCTCGGCTCAAGCCGTTTGTACAATTGGGCCAGGGAGCATTCCATAAAGCTGGTGGCCATGCCGAGCAGGCCCACGATCCACATCCAGAAAATTGCACCAGGCCCCCCGAGGGCGATGGCCACGGCGACGCCCGTTATGTTGCCGGAGCCCACCCGTCCGGCTACGGACAGGGCCAGAGCCTGGAACGAGGTCGCTTTGTCGCTTTCATGGTGGAAGGCGCCGCGCAGGCTCGCCCACATGGCGCCGAAATAGCGAAACTGGACAACGCGCGAGCCCACCGTGAACCAGATCCCGATGGGGATCAGGACGTAAATCAGGACCGACCCCCAGAGAAGGTCGTTCAAAAACGCAATCATTGTGCAAAAGCTCCCGGGTCCATGACGGTATTCCCCGTCACACCAGCATCCGGAAGCCGCTTTGTCATCCCCTCGTCACATCAGCGGGCGCGCGGAAGGGGCTACGGCCCGGGCAGAGTGTGCATCGTCTCGAAATGCCACGGCATGGTGTGCGGCGCCATTTGGCGGTTCGGCGCCGCCGGGTGACCTCGGATGAGCCGGTCCTGATCGCAACAGGCGCGAGAGGGTGCCGGTTTTGGATCACCGGAGACCTGCACCCGCTGCAGCGAGGGTGTTCAGCGCGTCGAACCCCCGCCCATCAGCATACTGAGCATCGCTCCGGCCTCTACGCCTTTCGGCAGGACCGTCTCGATATTGAGTTGTCCCTTCAGGCCAGCCGTTCTGTGTACGGAAATGGCCTGCCACTCCGGCGAGGTCGACATGCGCCACAGGTCGGCGCGGGTGGGGTACATCACGATGGCGATTTCGTCCCAAAGCTCCTCCACCTGGCCGAGGGCGAGGAAGGTGACATCCCCTGCAAAGATGGGGAGGCCCCCAAATTTCGTGACCAGCTTAACGACCTCGGTACCGTAGAGCTGATAGGCCTCCCGCCCGGTCAGATCCGTGTCACGGCCGTCTTCGTACTGCGCCCGGTCCTTGAACTTCAGCAGATTGACCATGAAGACTGGCCCCTCCGGACCCGGTTCCATCATCTTCTCGATCCGGGCCGGATCGGACGGCATCACCTCGTTCACGACTTGCATGGTGTATTCCCGTTGGTGGGGGGAAAAAATCTGTCAAAAAATATGGCACACCGTACTCCGGTCCTCAAATTGGAGCGCTGCGCCCCGCTGGAGAGTGAACGATCGGGGTTCGTGAGGGGGACGCCTGCGAGGCCAAGTCGGGGCCTTTTCGCCTCGATCTTTTCTGGTATGCAAGCGAACGGGAACGATTGTCCGTGGGGATTGGAGGAGGCGAGCGCCGGTGGGCGACGCAGCGTGAGGACAGCCCGCCCATGCTTGGCCTTCATAGATGCGCAAATCCAGGCCACACTGAATGTCTTGTTCCCGCGGCCAGGCGCGAGGGACCGGATATCCATCATTCACGCAGAGAAAACGCGAGCGGAGAGCGACATGTCTGACCCCCTTCTGCTGGAGCGCCGCGGCGCTGTTGCGATCATTTCGAACAATGATGCGCCCTATAATCGCATGTCGATGGAATACATGGATGAGCTTGAGCGGGTGCTGCGCGATCTGGAGGCGGACAACAGCGTGCGTGCTCTTGTGTTCACGTCCGAGGGAACCGAACATTTTTCGGTCGGCATGAATCTCAAGCAGATTCCGGAGGGGGCCAAAGCCAAGGGCAGCATTGATGGCCTGTTCGATCAGCGGTGGCGGGTGCTCGAAACGATTGAAAACATGGGCAAGCCATCCGTGGTCACCCTGTTCGGTTATTGCCTGGGGGGTGGTCTGGAACTGCCGCTAGCCTGCCATTTTCGTCTGGCTTCGGAGGAAGGGGCACAGATCGGACTGCCTGAAATGGAACTCGGCACGGTCCCGGCCTGGGGTGGAACCGCCCGTCTCCCACGGTGCGTCGGCCGAGACCACGCTATCGATATGATTCTCAGGGCAAAGAAAATTTCCGGTCCGGAGGCCCTGCGCATTGGCTTGGTCAATGAAGTCTGGCCTCTCCATGAACTGAAGGACCGGGCGATCGCTCTCGCCGAGGAACTGGCGGCTATGCCCCGGCTCGCCGTCAAGGGCGTCCTGGACTGCATTGTCGGCCACGAAACCAAGAGCCTGTATGAATCGCTCGCTGACGAACGGCGGGCCGTCCGAATGAATGCAAGGACACCCGACGCGATCGAAGGCATGATGGCCTTCCTCGAAAAACGAGCGCCCGTCTTTAATCAGGATGGCTAGGCGAGCCGCGAAAGAGCGATGTCATAAGCCAGTCCTTAGGGCCTCGTTGCCGGCGCGCGGCGATGACCGCCCGCCTTGTACCCTCAAATGGGGCGACCGGTGTCTACCCTCCGTATCAGGCGCAATGGCCGCATGGGCGGGCGCCCTGCGACACGCATGCGTGGCCATTCATTCGTGACATCGGAGAAAAATGGTGCGTGGAAAAAATTGGTGCCCGGGAGAAAAATGGTGCCCCGGAAGGAATGGTGCCCCGGAAAGAATGGTGCCCAGGAGAGGACTCGAACCT
>JBHJGV010000011.1:0-10721 GCA_050331455.1 Alphaproteobacteria bacterium | reverse complement strand
AGCCCCGCTGGCAAGCACCACAAGACGAGGCCGGCTTTCTCCGGAGGACACACCCCTGCCGCCCCCTGCCCGCCCCGACGCTTCTCCCCCGCCCCAGGACCTGCTTCCCCATGTGGCTGACCAGATCGCCCGCCTCTCGCTTTCGCCCGACGAGCCCCTCATCATCTGCGACTGCGACGAGGTGCTTCTGCTGTTCATCGACGGACTGAGCGCCTTTCTGGAGGGCGAAGGGTTTCGCCTTGACCTGGACAGTTTCCGGATTCACGGCAATGTGAAAGAGGCGGCGACGGGTGCCATTGCCCCCAACGAAACGGTCAGCGCCCTTCTGAAAGGCTTCTACGATCGGCCGAGCCATGACCTCGCCGCCGCCCCCGGCGCCGCGCAGACCCTCGACAGCCTCGCCCGCCGCTCCCAGGTCGTTGTGCTGACCAATGTGAGCCCGGAGGCCAAACCCATGCGTGAGGCCAATCTGGCGGCCCGGGGCATGACCTATCCCGTCATCGCCAATCACGGTCTCAAAGGCGCCGCCGTGGCGGCCCTGGCGGAGCGGGTCGGCCGCCCCGTGTTCTTCCTCGACGACATTCCCCACAACCTGGCATCCGTCAAAGCGGCGGTGCCCGAATGCCTGTGCGTCCATTTCATAGCCGATCCGCGCCTTGCAGGGCTTCTGGACCAGGCGCCGGGCAGCGATTATCGGGCGCGGGACTGGGACGATATCGGCCGTTTCATCGCAGCGCGCCTGCCGGGAGCCGGCGGAGCATGACGCGTCATAGGGGGGTGCTCCATGCGGATCGGCATTGATCTTGGCGGGAAAAAGATCGAGGCGGCCTTGATCGATGCGGAAGGACGGCTTTTGCGGACCCTGCGCGCGCCTGTACCCCATGGGGACTATGACGGGGCGGTGCGGGGCCTGCGACAGCTTGTGGAAGCCTTGGCGGCGGACGGGGACAGCGGCCTCACCGTGGGCGTGGGCATTCCCGGTTCCCTCGATCCCAAGACCAGCCTCGTCAAAAACGCGCCCGCTGGCTGGCTGAACGGGCGGGCCCTGCAGACCGATCTGACCCTCGCCATGGGCCGGCCCGTGCGCGTCGCCAATGCGGCAAACTGCTTTGCCCTCGCCGAAGCCCTCGACGGTGCCGGGTCCGGCGAGCCGGTGGTGTTCGGCGTTCTGGTGGGCGCGGGGTGCGCCGGGGGGATCGTCGCCCACGGCCATGTGCTCATCGGGCCCAATGCCATTGCCGGCGAATGGGGCCACCACCCCCTGCCCTGGCCCGACATGCTGGAAGCCGCAGCGGCCCCGCGCTGTTATTGCGGTGGGATTGGCTGCATCGAAACCTGGATTTCCGGTCCCGCGCTCGAAGCCGACTACCACAGGGCCGCAGGTGCCCCGCTCGGTGCCGGCGAGATCGCCGCCCGCGCCCGCGACGGCGATCCCTTGGCCGATGCGGCCCTGACCCGCTACGAGACCCGCATGGCGCGGGCTCTGGCCCAGATCATCAATGTTCTGGATCCGGATGTGATCGTGCTGGGCGGGGCCATGTCGACGGTGACCCGGCTTTATGAGAATGTTCCCCCTCTGAGCCGTCAATTCATCCTGTCTAAGGACCCGGTGACCCGGCTCGTGCCCAACCGCCACGGGGACGCAAGCCGCGTGCGCGGCGCCGCTTGGCTGTGGCCTGAGCCACCGACGGAGCCCGACGGGTTGGCTTGAAAGCCCCGGGCAGCGTGGCATTTTGCGGGAAAGGACGCGGGCCATGAACCCTGCCGCTTCGTGTCTGGATGGTTTGTGCCGGGATTGCCTGGCCACCGTACCGCCCGCATCTTCCGCCTGCCCGGCCTGCCGCAGCCGGCGGATCCTGTTTCACACCGATCTCTGGTCGCTGTCGATTGCCCATCTCGATTGCGATGCCTTTTTCGCCGCCGTGGAGAAGCGGGACAATCCCGCGCTCACCGACAAGCCCGTCATTGTGGGGGGCGGGCGACGGGGCGTTGTGGCCACGGCCTGCTATATCGCACGCCTGTCGGGCGTGCGCTCCGCCATGCCCATGTTCAAGGCGCTCAAGGCCTGCCCCAACGCCGTGGTGGTCAAGCCTGATATCGCCCGCTATGCCGCCGTTGCGCAGGAAATCCGTACACGGATGGAAGCACTTACACCGCTGGTCGAACCCCTGTCCCTCGACGAGGCGTTTCTCGATCTGACGGGGACGGAGCGCCTCCATGGCGCGCCGCCGGCAGCGCTCTTGGCGCAGCTTGCCCGGGACATTGAACGGGAGGTGGGCATTTCAGTCTCGGTCGGCCTTGCCCCCAACAAGTTTCTGGCCAAGCTCGGCTCCGATCTCGACAAGCCGCGGGGTTTCACCGTGATCGGCCAGGCGGAGGCCGCCGGCCTGCTCGCCGAGCGCCCCGTGACGGCGATTTTCGGCGTCGGAGCCGCCCAGGCCAGGGCCCTGGCCCGGGACGGCATCACTCATATCCGTCACTTGCAGGCCGCCGATCCGGACGCGTTGTGGCGGCGCCATGGGCCTTGGGGGCGGCGCCTGTGGACCCTTGGACGCGGTCTCGATGAGCGGCCCGTGAGGGCCGGGCGGGCGCCCAAAAGCGTGTCCGGCGAGACCACGTTCGAGACGGATCTGCGCACGCCTGAGGCGCTGCGGGCGCGGCTTTGGACCTTGTGCGAAAAAGTCTCTGCCCGGAGCAAGGAGAAGGGGCTCGCTGGGACCGTCATTACCCTGAAACTTAAGACAGCGGATTTCGCGACGCGGACCCGGCGCACCACCCGCACCCAGGCGACCCAGCTCGCCCATACCCTGTTCGAGGCGGCGGCTCCTCTGCTCGACGCGGAGGCAGACGGCACGCCCTTCCGGCTGATCGGCGTCGGGCTGTCGGGGCTCGTGGATGCGGCCCTGGCCGACCAGCCGGACCTCCTGGAGCCCGAACGCAACCGGCGCTCGGAGGCCGAACGGGCAATGGACCGGGTGCGGGGCAAGTTCGGCTCGGCGATCATCGGCACCGGGCGCGGTCTCCCGCTTGCGCGGCGGCGCGGCCCGGACGCGTCGGGGCGAGGCTGATCGCGCGCTCCCGTGCCGCCGCCCTGCACCGTCGCTTCCTTTCGGGCAGTTCAGCGGCCGCAAGGGCCGTGATAAGGTGGCACCAGTTTCAAGGGAGAGCCTGGGCCATGACGAATTTCACGAAGCTCGGCATCACCACACCGGTGATCGCGACCCCGAATGCCCCGAACATTCCCATGGTCCCGAGTGCCACTCCGGCCAAGGCTTTGCTCGACCAGCAGCGCGCCGCCGATGACAAGGGCGAAAACCTTGGCTTTGAGCGCAAGCGAACCATCCCGCGGATCTTCAATGACCAGGAACTCGATGGCCTGATCGCCGTCGGCGAGGCCCATGCCCAGCCGGCATCCATCTCCGGTGGCAAGAACGACGACAAGATCCGCCGGTCCGAAGTGGTCTGGCTGCGCCGTTCTGAGGGCTATGACTGGGTCTATGACCGGATCTGGACGGCCATTGACCGCCTCAACGCCGAGTTTTTCCATTTCGACATTACCGGCTTCCAGACCAGCGTGCAGTTGACCCGCTACGCCGCCACCAACCGGGGTCACTACACGTGGCACATGGACAATGGCGACAAAAATGCCACGCGGAAGCTCAGCTTCACAGTTCAGGTGTCGGACCCCGACGCCTATCGTGGCGGCGACCTGGAATTGTTCTATAAAGCGCGCAGCGAAGTCGCCTCGCGGGACCGGGGCTCGATCACGGTGTTTCCGAGCTTCGTGATGCACCGGGTCTCGCCGGTCAAGAAAGGCACCCGCTATAGCCTCGTGGCCTGGATCGAGGGACCACGCTGGCGCTGAGGCGGCTCGGCGCCTGGGGCTTTCAGCCCTGCCCAACCGGGCCGTGACGGCCCATTGTCATCGGGGCTCATGGTCATCGGGGCTCATGGTCACGGGGCCATCGTCATCGGGGAAGACGCAGCCTAAACACAGCTTTTGTTTGCGTTTCCCTGCAAAACTACGCAAATTGCTGATGTCCCATTATCAGGGTGATCAGCATGTCGAAATCCGAAGATGCCGGTGCGCGGCCCGTCACCGGCAAGAAGCCACGCAATGGAGTGCCAGCCGGCGTTCCACCTTCGGCGGGCGGAAGCGGGATCCCGCCCCACCCACGGCGCTTTGCGCGTCTGCACAACGGCGCCGACAACGGCGGCGAGGATGACTTGATGGTTGTATGCGACGCTGTCCTGGAAGGGCTCCAGCTTGTCATCATCGACAGGCGGATCACCATTCATCGGGTTTCCCAGGAAACCAAAATCTCCAAAAGGATCGTCAAGGAAATGGTCCGCCGGCGCGCCGTGCCGCGCGCCATGGCCGAAGCCGTCCATGACGCGATCCGGACCATGTACAAAGACCAAGGGCTCCAGGATCCGACACCGGAATTCCGGGTCATCGCCGGGGACGACCTGAACGGACACACGCCCCCCAACGGCGGATCCGGATCCACGAAGCCGGCCCAGTGGATCAAGCGCGAGAAGGCCCCCTGGCCGCCGAAAGACGACTGACAAACGACAGGGTGCGGATGGTCAACCCGCACCCTACATCCTGCATTCACGTGACCCGACGTCCCAGTCAGTCCACGTGGACCGTCAGGGCCTTCAAATAGGATGTTTCCGGAAGGTGCAGATGCACCGGGTGGTCCGGGCCCGCGGTGCCGGACCGCAGGATGCGCCCGGTCCGCCCCGCCTCTGCCAGCCCACGGACTGTCTGAGCGCGGAAGGACTCCATGTCCACCAGATGACTGCAGGACGCGGCGAGCAGCAGCCCGCCCGGCGCCAGGACGGGCGCGCACAATCGCGCAAGCTTGCGATAGCCTTTGATGCCCGATTTCAGATCTTTTCGCGATTTCACGAAGGCCGGCGGATCGGCGATGATGGCATCGAACACCGCTCCCGTACGGGCAAAATGCTCAAGGGCCGCAAAGGCATCGCCTTTATGGAAATGCATGCGTTCGCCGAGACCGGCGCTGTCCGCAGCGGATTTGGCGAGGGCCAGGGCCGGCGCGGAGCGGTCCACGGCCGCCACGGACTCCGCCCCTTGGGCCGCACACAGAATGCCGAAAGCGCCCGTGTGGCAGTAAAGGTCGAGCACGCGCGCCCCCGGGGTCAGGCTGGCCATATGGGCCCGGCTCGGCCGGTGGTCGTAGAACCAGCCGGTTTTCTGCCCCTCCCCCACATCGGCCCGGTAAGAAACCCCGTTTTCCACCACGGTGACGGGACCGTCGAGGCTGCCATGGAGCAGGCGGGTGTCCCGGACCAAACCCTCAAGCTCCCGGGACGGACTGTCATTGCGCGCCACAATGGCGCGAGGGGCGAAACGGTGCACCAGATGGCGGGTGAGGCTGTCCAGCATCCGATCCATCCCCGCCACATTGGCCTGGACCGCGAAAACGTCACCAAAGCGGTCGATCACGAGGCCGGGCAGGCCGTCACCTTCCGCATGGACCAAGCGGTAAAAGGGATCCGGGAAGAGCCGTTCCCGTAGGGCCAGAGCCGCATCGATCCGCTCCCCCACGACCGCCTCGACGGGCCGGTCCGACGGCACGCCGAGGAGGCGGGCCGCGATCAGGGTGCGCGGATTGAACAGGGCCAGGCCGAAGGACCCGCCGGGCCCCTGCACATCTACGGGTGTGCCCGGGGCAAGCGCCGTGAGAGCCGGCGTCATGTCGATCTCGTTGGAATAAATCCAGGGATGACCTTGACCGGCTCGTTTGTCCGCCCTCGGCTTCAGGGTCAGTGTTGCGGTGGTCACGACAGGCCCGCCTTGGCACGGGCATAGTCCTGGGTGCCCCGGTGATGGATGCGGTCCTCCTTCAGAACTGTTTCCGGCTCCACATCCTCATATGTTCCCATGGCCTCATAGATCGGGGCAAAGTCCTTGTGCACTGTGGCGTCGAAGAGTTCCTTGAAATCCGAAATGACGAAATAGGTCTGCTGATAATCGTCGATCCGGTATTTGGTGCGCATCAGACGGATCAGGTCGAAATGGACCCGGTTCGGTGAAGGGTCCTCCAGGCTGAAAATGGATTCGCCCTTGGACGACACGATCCCGGCCCCGTAGATCCGCAACCCATCCGACGTCTCAATCAGGCCGAACTCCACCGTGTACCAATAAAGCCGGGCCAGATTGTGCAGTGTGTGGAAGCCAAGCGCCCTGAGCCCGCCCTTGCCATAGGCTTCCATATAGTCGGCGAAGACCGGATTGGCGAGCAGGGGCACATGGCCGAAGACATCGTGGAAAATGTCCGGTTCCTGGAGATAGTCCAATTGTTCGGGCTTGCGGATGAACTGGCCCGCGACGAAGCGCCGATTGGCGAGGTGCTCGAAAAAGACGTCGTCCGGCACGAGGCCCGGCACGGCCACTACGGTCCAGCCGGTAAGCTTGAAAAGCTCGTCATTGAGACGCCGGAAATCCGGGATCCGATCTTCGCCCAGGTCGAGCCGGGTCAGTCCTTCCAGGAACTCCGGCGCAGCGCGGCCGGGCAACACGTCAGCCTGCCGGCGGTAGAGCGTGCGCCAGACGTCATGTTCCTCGGGGGTGTAGTGATCCCAACCCTGATCGATCGTGAAGTCCGGATTGATATCCGGATGGGTCTTGGCATAGTCGGCAAGACTGGCCATGGCAACGCCTCCTGCTGCTCCTTCGGGCCCCAGCCCCGCATCATCCGTATGGGAACGGGTATAGCGGTCCGCCGGCCCCATCGGGGCGCAGAGAGTGGGTCAAATGCCTGAAATCCGCAAGCGTTTTGGAGCCGCAAGGCCCAATGCTTCAAGGCCCAATGCTTCAAGGCCCAATGCTTCAAGGCCCAACGCCTTAAGGATCGCCCCCCTGTTCGGTGATGGGCAGAACGGACGCGGCCTTCATGGTGTCGAGCACGAAACAGGTGCGCACGTCGCGCACGCCGGGGGTCTTGAGCAGCCGTTTCATGGCAAATTGTTCGAAGCGTTCCATGTCGGCCGCCATCACCTTGAGCAAATAGTCGAAACTGCCGGTCACGGCGTAACACTCGACCACTTCGGCCATGGCGCCGATCCGCTCCCGGAATTCCTGGGTGGCGCTTTCGTTGTCCTGGGCGACCTGGACCTGGACGAAGGCCGTGATGCCGAGACCCAGCCGTTTCGCGTCCAGATAGGCGGAGTAGCCGGTGATATAGCCCTCCTGCTCCAGCCCCTGGACCCGCCGCAGGCAGGCCGAGGCAGACAGACCGACCCGTCCCGCCAGATCCACATTGGACAGACGGCCGTTCTCCTGCAGCGCGTTCAAGATACGCAAATCGATCTGGTCAAGGCGGTGGGCGGCCATGGCGAGCGGTCTCTCCCGTCTTTCATCATCATTGGCTTGATTTTTCCCGTCCTTGCGTCCCGGGGCAAGCGCAGCTTGGCAACCCGGCGCAGGGAAACCCTGCCTTTGCCCCAACCCGCCGCAGGATCCTGCGCAAGACACTGATCCGGTGCACGAAAACGCAAGGACATGGCGCCTTTGTGGGCGCTATGACTCTAAAGACTACCCGTCGGTCGCGGATGCGCCGACCACACAGAAAAGGAGTGAGCGCCCATGAGCCCGAGTGCAGCCCTCGCCGCGCAGACTTCCGACAGCCTGTGGGAAAATCCCATGGGTACGGACGGTTTCGAATTCGTCGAATTTACCGCCTCCGACACGGCGCCGATCCATGCCCTGTTCAAAAGCCTCGGCTTCACGGCCGTTGCAAAACACAAGAGCAAGGCCGCCACGCTGTATCGCCAGGGCGACATCAATTTCATCGTGACCGAGGCCACCGAGACGCCGGGCCACGCCGCGGACTTCACCAAGGTTCACGGGCCTTGCGCGAGCGCCATGGGCTTTCGGGTCGCCAATGCGGCCGAGGCCCATGAAAAGCTGCTGGCCCAGGGCGCGACGGACGGCCCGGCAACCGCTGCCCGCCTGATGGATGTGCCGGCCATCGAAGGCATCGGCGGCAGCCTGATCTATCTGGTCGACCACGCCGGCGGCGATCTTTATGCCCGGGCCTTCGCCCCCCTTGACGGCGTCGAGCAGGCTCCGAGCGGCGTGGGCCTCAAGGTCCTGGACCATCTGACCCACAATGTAGACCAGGGCCGCATGGACCATTGGGCCGGTTTCTATGAAAACCTGTTCAATTTCCGCCAGATCCGCTTTTTCGACATTGAAGGTCAGCATACGGGCCTGAAATCCCGTGCCATGACCGGACCATGCGGAAAGCTGCGCATTCCGATCAACGAGTCCTCCGACGACAAAAGCCAGATCGCCGAATATCTGGACCAGTACAATGGCGAAGGCATTCAGCACATCGCCCTGACTACGGACGATATCTGTGCCACCGTGGATGCCCTGCGCGCGAACGGGGTCGCCTTCATGACGCCGCCGCCGGAAACCTATTACGACATGCTGGACGAGCGCTTGCCCGGCCACGGTCAGCCCGTGGAAGAGCTGAAGGCCCGCGCGATCCTCCTCGACGGTACCGACAACCGGCACCTGCTGCTCCAGATTTTCACGGAAGCGGTGATCGGCCCGATCTTTTTCGAGATCATTTCGCGCCAGGGCGACGACGGCTTCGGCGAGGGTAATTTCAAGGCCCTGTTCGAAAGCATGGAGCGGGATCAGATCCGCCGCGGTGTGCTGAAAGTCGACGAGTGATCGCAGCGTTCGCGGGCAGACCGGATCTTGCCGGCCTGCGACAAGGATGGAAAGAGAGACGGCCCGGGCGGGGTTGCCGCTTCGCCCGGGACCAGGTCCACAGAGCAAAAACCGTTGGAACCGGGAGGATCGGCCATGGCCTCGAAGCGCTATATCAGCTTTCCCAGAGTCGAGGGCACTGCCTCGCGCCAGGCCCATGCGGACCTTCCGGAGGGCACCTTCGAGAGGGAAATGGGCAAGGAGGGTTTTTTCGGCCCCGCCACCCATATGTATCACCGCAATCCGCCCACGGGCTGGTCGAGCTTCGAGGGCCCGCTGCGGCCCCGCGCATTTGATCTGAACAAGGTGGAAACGCCTTCCACGTCCCCATGGGACGCGGCGGTCATCCTGCACAATGCCCATTGCGTCATGCGCATCTGGCATCTCAGCGCGGCCATGGATCATCTCGTACGCAATGCCGATGGGGATGAATTGCTTTTCATCCATCGGGGCACGGCGGATCTGTTCTGCGATTACGGGCATCTCGGCTTGACCGAAGGCGATTATGTGGTTTTGCCCCGGGGCACCATGTGGCGCCTGGCCCCTGACGGTGCGCTCACGGCCCTGCTGGTCGAGGCCACCGGCGGCAGCTATCAGCTTCCGGACAAAGGGCTCGTCGGGCCCCACGCGATTTTTGACCCCGCCATGCTGGATGTCCCCCAGCTCGATAATGCGTTCCAGGCCCAGGCCGCAGAGCCGGGCGATTGGCCCGTGCGCATCAAGCGGCGCGGCGCCGTGTCCGTGGCGACCTATCCCTACAATCCGCTGGACGCCGTGGGCTGGCATGGCGATCTCGCGCCGGTGCGGCTCAATGTGAAGGACATCCGTCCCCTGATGAGCCACCGCTATCATTTGCCACCCTCCGCCCACACGACCTTCGTTGCGGACCGCTTCGTGGTGTGCACCTTCACGCCGCGCCCCTTCGAGACCGATCCGGGTGCGATCAAGGTGCCGTTCTTCCACAACAACGACGATTATGACGAGGTTCTGTTCTACCACGCCGGCGACTTCTTCAGCCGCGACAATATCGACGCCGGCATGATGACCTTCCACCCGTCGGGCTTCACCCACGGGCCGCACCCGAAAGCGCTCCGGAACATGCTGGAGCAGAAAAAGCCGGCGACGGATGAATATGCGGTGATGATCGACACCCGCGATCCCCTCGACATTTGCGACGCCGCCGCGTCGGTCGAGAACGCCGATTACGTCAATAGCTGGAAAGCCGCCGACTGACCGCTGCGCATTCAGGATCGCTCCGGGGGCAGATTAAAGGAGAACTGCGATGAAACTCGCCTCATTGAAAGAGGGCCGCGACGGCCGGCTCGTCGTCGTCTCGAAAGATCTGACCCGCTGCACCGATGCCGGCCGCGTCGCGCCGACCCTCCAGGCGGCCCTCGACGACTGGGCGACGGCCGAGCCGAAACTGCGCGACCTCGCGTCGAGCCTCGAGGCTGGCGCCGTGCCCGTTGAGCGCTTCCATGAGCGGGACTGCGCCTCGCCCCTGCCGCGCGCCTATCAGTGGGCGGATGGATCGGCCTATATCAACCATGTCGAACTCGTGAGAAAAGCGCGGGGCGCGGAAGTGCCCGCAAGCTTCTATGAAGACCCGCTCATGTATCAGGGCGGATCGGACAGCTTTCTCGGGCCCCGCGACGACATCGCCATGCCGACGGACGAGGGCTGGGGCATCGACATGGAGGGCGAGGTCGCGGTCGTCACGGGCGACGTGCCCATGGGCGTCAGCGCGGCCGAGGCGGGCGATTTCATCCGTCTCGTGATGATCGTCAACGACGTCTCGCTGCGCGGGCTCATCCCCGCCGAACTCGCCAAGGGCTTCGGCTTCTTCCAGTCGAAACCGTCGAGCGCCTTCAGCCCCTGCGCCGTCACGCCTGACGAACTCGGCGCCGCCTGGGACGGCGGCAAGCTGAAGCGTCCGCTCCTCGTCGACTACAACGGCGCGCCGTTC
>JBHJGV010000010.1:0-90091 GCA_050331455.1 Alphaproteobacteria bacterium | reverse complement strand
GGGCGGTCGAAATCGTGATGCCGCGCGCCTTCTCCTCGGGCGCCTTGTCGATCTGATCGTAGTCGGAGAATGTCGCGCCGCCCTTTTCCGCCATCACCTTCGTGATCGCCGCCGTCAGCGTCGTCTTGCCATGGTCCACGTTACCGACCGTGCCGATATTGCAATGCGGCTTGGTCCTCTCAAACTTCTCCTTGGCCATCAGTGCCTCTCCGTCGTCTGGAAGCGCTTGGCGGGCAGACCGGCGGAAGGTCCGCGCGTGCCGGTCGGGTCCACTGCGTCGTGTTCAGTGTGTATGGGTTTCTGTCTCGAGCCGTCATCCGACCGGAAAAACCGGGCAGCGACGGCTTGGGCACGGGCTTTATTCACATTTCACCCGGCCAGGTCCAGCCCCTTGGTCATTTCCTGTTCCCGCGCGGCGCGGAACCGGAAAGGCGCCCATCGCCTCGCCGCATGTCTCGCCCGGCCAAGCGGGTCGACGATATGCAGACTGGCATGATGCGTTTTGTCAGGGACGCTGGAGCGGGCGGCGGGAATCGAACCCGCGTCTCTAGCTTGGAAGGCTAGGGTAATAGCCACTATACGACGCCCGCTTTGGACCACGAGATATAGAGAAGACGTCGGCGGCATTCAACCATGCCATTCCCCAACCATGCCATCACCGGCCCGCTGACAATCCCTCACCCAGCCGTTTCGCGACGGGCGTGCCCCACCGACTGCAACCGGGGCGGTGTGCCTTGCCAAAAAGCGAATGCCCTGCGATTGAACCCTTTGCGCGGCCGGGCTACATCTTGGGAATGCATCGTCAAACACCAATCGTTCCAAGGCGCGTCCGGTGACCTGGCTCAAGACCTTTTTTCTCAGTGGCACCATTGACGAGGCCAAGAGCAAACTGCTTTTGGCTTTCTCTTTCATTTTTGGTCTTGGCGGGACCGCATCCGCGGCAGCGTCTTGGGGTTATCTCACCAATTTAAGCGTCAATCCCTACCCATACGTGCTCCTGCCGTCCCTGATGCTCGTGGGCCCCGCCGTAGAGCGCCTGACCCACCGGCGCCACCTGTCCGGCCGCCTTTTCCTGATCGCGCTTTACCTCAATATCATGGTCGTCTGCGCGACTCTGGGAGGTCTTCTCTCGACATCCTCCATCTATCTTTTGGTCCTGCCACTGCTGGCCGGTCTCCTGTTCGGACGCCCGTCTGCCCTGTTGTGGGGCTCTATCGTCATTGCGAGCGTACTGGGCCTTTGGATTGCGGGAGACGCGACCGGCCGGCCGCTGCATGGAGCTGATCCTGCGGAATGGACTTATTCGGTGGCCTTCGTGCTCTGCTTCACAGCGGCGGGGATCGCCGCTTCGACGATGGTTTATCAAGGGCTCACCGAGGGTCTGACGGTGCGCCTTGCCAAGGCCAGCGAGACGGCACTCGCAGCCAACGAGGCCAAAGCCAAGTTTCTGTCCAGCGTCAGCCACGACATTCGCACACCGATGAACGGCGTGTTGGCCAGCCTTTCCCTGATCGCCCAGCGGGACGACCTGCCGGACGACCTGAAGGACATGGTCGATCTGGCCTCGGAGTCGAGCCAGGGCCTGCTGACAGTGATCAATCAGATCATTGACGTCTCGCGCACCGATGTGGGTCCGGTCACCCTCAATGCCGGGCCGTTTCAGCCGCGCCGGGACGTCGAGTCGGTGATTTTCCTGCACGAAGCAAGCGCGCGGGCGAAGGGCCTCGTTCTGACGGGCGACGTGACGGGCATCCCGGCCACGCTGCAATTGAAGGGGGACGGCGCGCGCCTGCGTCTGGTGCTGACCAGCCTTGTGGGCAATGCCATCCAATACACCCAGAATGGGTCCGTCACGGTTCTCGCGCGGGCCCGGGCGGACCATCGGGGACAATGGACGCTCACGGTCAGCGTTCGGGACACCGGCCCGGGCATTGCTCCGGCGGAGCAGTCCCGGCTGTTCGACGGCTTCCGCAACGGCCCGGCCGGGCGCCCCCAAACGGCAGACGGCACCGGCCTTGGTCTCGTTATTTCCTATAATGTTATGAAGGCCATGGGCGGCACTTTGACCGTCGACAGCGCACCCGGTCGCGGTTCGACCTTCGAGATGTCCGTCAGCCTGCCCACGGTGAGCCTGACCGAGCGGGTGCCGCGCCGGGCCCGGCGGGACTGGTCCTCAAGCCTGTCCGGCCTCAACGTGTTGGTGGCCGAGGACGACTCGATCAACCAGGTGGTCATCGGGGTCATCCTGGACACGCTCGACTGCAAGATGTCCCTGGCCCGTAACGGCCACGAGGCCCTGGGCGCCATCCAGGGGCAGGATTTCGACCTGATGCTGCTCGATATCGGCCTGCCGGGTATGGACGGCGTGCAGGTCTTCAACCGCATGCGGGATCTCGGCCCCGATTATCGGGACCTGCCGGTGATCGCCGTGACGGCCCGGGCCCTGAGCGGCGACCGGGAACGCTTCCTGGCCCTCGGCATGGACGGCTATGTGGCCAAGCCCTTTGAAGCCTCAGCCCTGGTGACGGAAATCCGCCGTGTGCTCGGCGCCGCTGACGAAGCCGCCGAGATGGAGCCCTTGATGCCGGCGCGCCCCACAGCCCGCAGCGCCGCGGCAGCCCGACTTGTCCGGCGCGCGAAAAGCGGCCCTGACGACCCCACCGCCCTGCCGGGCTGAACCCCGTCCGGCCGGCATCAGGCCGATCGCACCACCGGGCCCGCACGCGCCTTACCAAGACCGCCATTATCGAACCCGCCGAGGTCAGAACCGCCCTCCCCCGCCGCAGCGCGTGCCAAGGACGGCTCGGCGACCTCGAACCGGTCCGCGGCCCGCTCCTGGGCCGCCGCCGGAGCGGTCAGGCGGGCAACAATGGTGGGCAAGGCAAGGGCGATCCCGGCCCGCGTCCAGAAATTGCCCATGACCTGGGTTTCCGCCATCAACCAACGCCGAAACGCTTTGAATCGGCGGGGATCGGGCGGGCGTCCTTCGCACCAGAACCGGTCAAGCCCGTCCTGAAAGGTCAATCCGGACACATCATAAAGCGCCCGGCCCAGAACCACCGTGGGGCGCCCCGCCTCCAGGGCCACAAGCCCGGCCGTGCTGTTCACCGTGACCGCGCCGCAGGACCAGTCCAGCATCTCTCTCAGGACGCCGCCATCGGCATAACCGACCCGGCCGGCCACCCCGTGGGCACGGGCCATGCGGCGCAGGGTGGCCGCATGGTCGTCCAGACCCGGATCAAGCGGATGGCATTTGAACAGCAGGCGGACCGGCACGGGCGCATGGGCCGCAAAGCTCCCGATGATCCGCTCCATGGCCTGCTCCAGACACGGAAAGGGTGAATGCACCGTAAGCTGACTGTCTCCGGGCCTTTGCAGCAGCACCAGGAAATAGGGTTCCGGCCGGCGGATATAGGCTGCGATCCGACGCAGACGGCGCGCCCTTGTCCGTCGCAGATGGACGTAGCGGCGCAAGGACCCCCAGGCCTGGGACCATCCGGAGGCGGCAAAGGGCGAGCGATAGGTGGGAAACAGGGGCGACAAACCATAAGTCGCCAGGGCCGCGATGATGGTCTGTGCCACATGGGCCCGGCGCACCCCCCGGGAGGCGCGGGCGCAGAGGGGCCCCGCTGCAGCCTCGTCCTGACGGGCCGCGGGAATGCCCCCTGCGAAGGGTCTTCCCAGGCGCGGGGAAAATCCGTTCACGCCGTCCCGTTCAAGGGTTACCCAATGGGGCCGGAAATAACCCTGCTCGAAGACATGAATTCGCAGGCCGCAACTCCGGGCAACGGAAATTGCCTCCCGATGATAGTCCTGACAATCTCCGTACACGATTAAGTCCGTCAGATGCCGTTCGATCATCAGACGGCGCAGCCAGGCACTCCAGCGCCCCCTGGGATCCCGGAAAAGGACGGACCCGGGCAAACCGCCCCAGTCCGCCATATCGGCACCGTTCAAATGGACCTTGGTGACGCGGTGACCGGCCTTGCGCAACGCCTTCGCAAGATGGCGGAAGAACGGGCCAAAAGGGCCTTGGAGCATGAGGAAATGCTGTCGTCGGGGTTGGACCCGCACCGGAAACGGAACGATTCGCGTCACTGACCCCTCCGATGTCTTTTCCGGTCTGGGCGTGCCTCGCCCTGCATGTCCCGGCGCGACACTTCGCACGGCCACTTAAGGTTCGCGACACTTAAGAAAGTATTTATCCAGATCCGGACAGGCTCGTCCGAGCGCGGAGGGATGCTGCAATTGTTTCGAGAGACGCATGGGAGAACCGATGGGAAATGCCGCCGCGGTGCAGGGACGGGTCGTCCACGCCCTGATTCTCCGAGAGATCAGCGCCCGATTCGGCCAGACCTATTTCGGTTATATCTGGGCCCTGTTCAACCCGGCAGCCGGCATCATCGTACTGACCCTGATTTTTTCGGTCGCGGAGCGATTCTCACCCCCCGACATCCCCCTTTTGATGTTCGTCGTGACCGGCTATCTGACCTGGCAGTGTTTCCAGAACGCCTATGACAAAACCCAGTCGGCCACGGGCGCGAGTCAGGCCCTGCTGCATTTTCCCCATGTCACGGGGCTCGACCTTGTTGTGGCCCGGGCTATGCTGGAGATCATGACCTACACGGCCATTCTCGGCATCTTTACCGCCGTCGGCCTGCTGCTCACGGACAATGCGTGGCCCGACCGGCCTCGGCTTGCCCTCGTGGCATTCTGGTATGCGGGGCTGGGCGGTACGGTTCTGGGCGCTTTTGTGGGTGCGTTGTCTCCTGTGATGCGTTCTTTGAACAATTTCGTTTCGCCGGTGCTGCGCTTCGGCTTCTTCACCTCCGGCATTTTCTTCACGGCCACGCAATTGCCGAGCTGGGTGCTGCCTTATTTGTCCTGGAACCCCATGTTTCACGTCATCGAGCGGGTGCGGGAGACCTGGTTCGCCGGCTATATCTCCCCCATCGCCGAGGAAGCCTTCGTGCTGCGCCTCCTCCTGTTCGGTCTTGCCGCGGCCCTTCTGGCCGAACGGGTATCGCGCCGGTGGCAGGGCCAATGAGCATCGAGCTTGTCGACGTGACCAAGAGGTATCGCCTGAAGGGGCGCACCCACACGGTGCTGCGCAATTTCAATCTGAGCATCCCGAAGGGCGCGCGGCTCGGCCTTCTGGGCCGCAACGGCGCCGGCAAATCCACGCTTCTGCGCCTCATCGGCGGGGTCGAACTGCCTGACCGGGGACAGGTCATCCGCTCCATGAGGGTCTCCTGGCCGGTTGGCTTTGCAGGCTTTTTTCAGCCGAATCTCAGCGGTCTCACCAATGTCAAGTTCTGTGCCCGGATCTATAACATGGACCCGTGCCCGATCATCGACCAGGTGGCCGCGTTCTCCGAACTGGGCGATTTCATCCATGAGCCGGTCAAGACCTATTCCTCCGGCATGAAGGCGCGCCTCGCCTTCGCGCTCAGTATGGCCATCGATTTCGACTGCCTCCTGATCGACGAGGTCACGGCGGTCGGCGATGCGCGTTTCCGGGCAAAGTCCGAAGCCTTGCTTGCGGAACGGCGCAAGACCGCCGGCATGATTCTGGTATCCCACAATCTGGGCCAGATTGTCCGCATGTGCGATTGCGTGCTCACCTTGTACAAGTTCGGGCCCCCGTCCCTGTCCTTCGACGTGAAGGCCGCCGTTGAGCGGTACCGCGCCGCCACCGCGCCCAAGACCCCATAGCGCGTCCACGGATTTTCCCGCGTCGGCCGGCGGGTAACGGACGGTTAACCCGGCAAGCCTTTAAGATCCGTTTACGGTTCTTCACCGGACACCGCCCACAAGAACGCCTCCAGGGACATCCTCCATGCTTCGAGGTCCACTCTTGACGTCCAACGCCCATGACTGGACCGTCGCCATACTGCTCATTTCGAGCCTGGGCGTTGCGTCCTGCGGTCATAGAGGGGCGGTTGGTGCCCCGGCGCCCGGGTCAGCGCGGGACGGTGTGGTGGTGGAGCAGTGGAATTCCGCCCTCGGCGAACCTTGCCGGCGGATCCAGCGGGAGCTGCACTATGTGGGTGAGGTGACGGTCCTGGAGTGCCTTGATTCCGGCCGCTGGCGGCGTGTCCGCGATCTCGCCGGTCACGGAACGGATCCCGCCCTTGACGGCATTCCCGTTTCCGCCTCCGAACAGGAGGCCCCATGAGCGGCGATCTTGCCATCGTCCCCACCGTTCAGGCCGATGCGCCCGGCACCGCCCCAGACGCGACCAGAGCAAAAGGAGCCGGTCAGGCGGATTCGCAACCGCCCCGGAGACGGCGGCAGCGCTTGGTCCGTCGACTGAAAAGCGTGCGCAGACAGCCCTTCCGCTCCACCATGGTCGCAGCGACGGCCCTGTGCGGCATCTATTACTTCGCCCTCGCCGCGCCCCTTTATGTGTCCGAGGCTCGCTTCGCCATCCGCAGCAACGAAAGCCCGGGGCCCGATCCGCTGCTCGCCGGGCTCGTGGGCCAAACATCCGGCACCGTGCAGGAAAGCATCGCGATCCGGGATTTCATCGGTTCCCATGATATGGTGAAAGCCCTTGATGCCCGGCTCGACCTGCGCAGCCTCTACAGTGCGCCCCGCCTCGATCCGTTTCGCCAATTATCCGTGAACGCTAGTGACGAGGACTTTCTCGAATTCTTTGTGTCGCTGGTCAGTACCACGATCGACCGGGAGGCAAATATCGTGACCCTGGATGTGCAGTCCTTCACCCCGGAAACCGCACATGCCATCGCCACATCGATCCTCGATCTGTCCGAAACCTTCATCAATGACCTCTCCAGCCGGGTTCGCGAAGCGACCGTCAGCACCGCCCGGATGGACGTTGAGGACGCCCGCGCCCAGGTGACGGCGGCGCGGGTGGCCCTTGCCCGTTTCCGAAACCGCACCGGCGATCTCAACCCGGTCGCATCGGGCAGCGGCGCCCTGCAGGCGGTCATGGGGCTGGAGCAGGAAGTTACCCGCTTGCGGGCGGATCTTGCGTCCATGCGGACCATCAGCCAAGACGCCTCGCCCCAGGTGCAACAGCTCAAGGCCCGCATTCTGGCCCTTGAGGGCCAGATCGGCGAGCAGCGGGCGAAACTCGCCGGCGCGGATCAGGGGGGCACCCTCGCCGAAAGTCTGATCACCTATGAAGAACTTCTGGTCGAACACGAATATGCGGACCGGCGCTTGATCTCCGCCCTGACCGCCCTCGACACGGCCCGGGCCCTGGCAGAAAAACGGCAGCGCTTCCTTGTCCGAATCGTCAATCCCAATCTTCCGATGGAGGCGACCGAACCCAGGCGCGTCCTCTCTTTCATCCTGACCCTGATCCTGATCGTCGTTGCCTACGGAATCATCAGCTTCACGATTGCCGGGATCAACGACCACCGTGGAGTCGCTTGATGGGACGGACCCCCTCGACAATACCATGGCTTGGCCTTGCCGTTTCCGGCTTTCTGGGGCTTGCGGCCGGCTGCGGCATGACCTCGGCCAAGGCCCAGGATGCCGGTATCGCAGATGCGGCCCGCCTGCGCGCCGAAACCGCGTTGGACGCGGCGACGGACGATCCGAGCGACCGGCCTGTTTTTGGGCGTAACCTCTTTACGGGGAGCTTCGCCGCATCGCGGGTCAGCCAGCAGGAGAATTACAAGCTGCAGCAGGGTGACAAAGTTCTGCTGCGCCTGTTCGGCGGGCAATCCGAGGAAGGCGTGGAGACCATCGATGCCAAGGGCAATCTGTTCGTGCCCGGCGTTGGCCCCCTGGCGCTGGAGGGCGTGGCCGCCAGCGATCTGCAGCCCCGCATCGAGAAGGGGGTCGGCAAGGTCTATAAGGATACGGTCCAGGTCTATGCCGCCCTCCTCTCCCCCGGGTCGATCGGCGTTTATGTTTCGGGCCATGTGCCCCGGCCGGGCCGCTATCTCGGTTCGCCCCAGGACGATCTGCTGTTTTATCTGGACCAGGCCGGAGGCATCGACGTGGCGCGGGGCAGTTTCCGGGCCGTCGACCTGCGCCGGGGCGGGCGCCTTCTCAAAACGGTGGATCTTTACGACTTCCTGATCCTGGGCGAGGTGCCGCGGCAGCGGCTCAAGGACGGGGATGTCATCTTTGTGCGCCCCCGCGGTCCCGTTGTCGCGGTAGATGGGGAGGCGCGCGCGCCCTTTGCCTTTGAGCTGTCCGGCGCGGAAGCGACCGGCGCCGCCCTGACAGCCCTCGCCCAGATCCGTGCCTCCGTCAGCAATGTCAGCCTACGGGGTGTGCGACGGGGTGCCCCTTTCACGCGCTATTATTCCCTGGCTGAATTCAGCCGGGCCGATCTTCTTGCGGGGGACCATGTCACCTTCCGCACCGACAGCCTGGGCCGAAGCATCGCCGTTGCGGTGGAGGCCCGCCTGACCACTCCGTCGGTCCAGATCCTGCCGCGGGATGCCCGCCTGTCGGAACTCCTTGCCCTGATTTCCGTGGACGGCAGCAGCGTCGATCCGAAATCGGTCTATGTGCGCCGTCCCAGCGTTGCGGCCCAGCAAAAACAGGCCCTGCTCGATTCGCTCTCCCGTCTGGAACGGGACGTCCTGGCGGGAAGTGCCCTGAACCAGGAACAGGCACAGCTGCAAATGACGGAGGCCAACCTTATCGCGCGGTTCGTTGAACAGGCGAAAGAGGTGGATCCGGAGGGCGTTATCTCGGTCTTCGAGGACGGAACGCTTTCGGACATTCGCCTTGAGGATGGGGACACCATCGTCATTCCGGACCGGACGGATGTGATCATCGTGGCCGGCGAGGTGGTGGCGCCCGGAGCCTTCGCTGCACGGGACGGCCTGACGGCCCGGGATTACATTGACCGGGCGGGCGGATATTCCCGGTCGGCCCAGCGCAATGACCTGGTGATCCGCCGGCAGAACGGCACCAGTCTCCGGGCCGGCCCGGGTTTCAAGCCACAGCCGGGCGATCAGATCCTGGTCTTGCCCAAGGTGAATGGCCGGCTGTTCGCCCTGACGAAGGATATCACCCAGATCCTGTTCCAGATCGCCCTGTCGACGGCGACCGTCTTGAGGATCTGAGCGATGCCGCCTGTCTTGTCCCCGTTGGTCCGTCCCGAAACCTATGGCCTTGGCCCTGACGCCCGCCTTGGGGTTCTATCTCTCGGGATCATGCGCCAGCGGAAGATCCTGAGCCCCTTCCTTGCGCCCTGGGGCCGCATGGTGTACTGGCCCGGCCCCCTGGCGGGGCGCGGGCGGCCGGATGCGCTGCTGGGGTGGGGGACCAAGGGGCGGGCACGGATGGAAGCTGTGCGCCGGGGCCTCCCTTACCTCGCCCTGGAAGACGGGTTCCTCCGGTCCCTGGGCCTGCCCCATGGGCGTGACCGCTTGCTGTCCCTGGTGGTCGATCCGGTCGGGATCTATTACGACGCAGAGCGCCCGTCCGCCCTCGAATGCCTGATCGCCGCAACGGCGGAGGCGGGCTGCCCCGACCTTGAAGAGACCCGCGCTTTCATCACCCAGATGGTGGGCGCGCAATTGGGAAAATTCAACAGCGGATGCGGCATGGCTGAAATGCAGATGCCGGAAGATCGCTCCCTGATCGTGCTGGCGGACCAGATCCGCCAGGACCAATCCATCGAGCGGGGCGGTGCGACGGCTGAAACATTCTTCCAGATGGTCGAGACAGCCCGTACGGAACACCCGGATGCCCATATTGTTCTGAAAACACACCCCAAGGACGGGGACCGCGGACGCACCGGTCATCTGGCGGCCCATGCACACCGGCTCGGGCTCAAGGTCGTGGATGCGGGCACGCCCTTCATGGCCCTGGCCCGCCGGGCCGCACGCGTCTACACCGTGACCAGCCATGCCGGGTTCGAGGCGCTGATGGCGGGAGCGCCGGTCACCTGTTTTGGTACGCCCTTTTATGCCGGGTGGGGATTGACCGATGATCGGCGCCTGTGCCCCCGCCGCACAGCACGTGCCTCCCTCGAAACCCTGGTTTGGGCCGCCTACTTCGCCTATCCCTCCTATCGCGATCCCATCTTTGATCGTCCCTGTACGGTGCAGACCGCCGTGCGGCTTGCGACACGGGCCCGGACCCATCGGGCCGATACGGCTGCGCCTGCCATTATTCTAGGCCTCGGCAACGGCAAGATCGGCCAAGTGCGACCCTTCCTGGACAGCGCAGCCGGCCGAGCTCGGACGGATCGCACGGCCCGATCCACCCTGCTCCGGGCCCGGCAGCAGAACCGCCGGGTGGTCCTGTGGGCATCCCGGCACACGGACGCCCTGGCTGCGCAGATCCGGGCCCTGGACCTTGATCTTGTGTATGCGGAGGACGGGTTCCTGCGTTCCGTCGGCCTCGGACGCCACTTGGCGGCGCCGGCCTCCCTTGTGTTCGACCGCACCGGGATCTATTATGATTGCCGGTGCCCGAGCGATCTGGAGACCCTTCTGGAAACAGGCACCTTTAACGCCGATCTTCTCGGCCGTGTTCGGATGGTCCTGTCGCAGATCAGGACTCTGGGCCTGTCCAAATACAATTGCGGACGGTCCGGACACGTCGGGTCCATCCATCGCCAGGCGGATGATCGCCAAACTGATAGGCGCCGCCGGATCCTCGTCCCCGGCCAGGTGGAGCAGGATGCCTCCATCCGGTGCTCCTCGCCCCAGGTCAACACCAATCTTGCACTCCTTGCCCGGGTGCGCCGTGATCATCCGGACGCGTTCATTGCCTACAAGCCCCATCCCGACATTGAGTTTGGACGGAGGGCCCGCAGTCTTCATGCGGATGCGGTCCTCGCCCATGCCGACGTGATCCTGGACCGGATGGATCCGGCCTCGGCTCTGCACGAGGCCGACGAGGTCCACACCATGACATCCCAGATGGGTTTCGAGGCCCTGATCCTGGGATTGACCGTCGAGACCTATGGAGGACCGTTCTATGCCGGATGGGGCCTGACGCGGGACCATATGACTTTCCCCCGCCGTACACGGACCTTGACCCTGGAACAACTCGTGGCCGGCGCCCTGATCCTCTATCCCCGCTATGTCGATCCGTTCACGGGTATTCCCTGCGATGTGGAGGACGTGATCGAACGATTGGTTCTTGAGCGGTTGAAGAGGCCCTCTGGCAGTACCGCCCTCGCCCGTCTGCTGCTCGATCTGTGGTGGACCTTAAGACCGACACCCCCATGACCATGCCGCGGGAAACCCTCTGTGTGGGATATGGCCCCTGGAATCGGCGGGCGCTCACCCCGTTTCTGCGTGACGGCAGTGGCCCGGTCCGGTTCATGGTATCCCCGGCACGCGCGCTTCAACGGGCGGAGCGTCGCCACGGGCGGCTGGCCGTGCGGGCATCGGGCCCCTATGACCTTTTCATCCGCGCGGCCCGCGATCGCGGCATTCCCGTTGTTCAGGTGGAGGACGGTTTTCTGCGCTCAGTGGGGTTGGGCCGGGAATGGGCCCGCCCCGTTTCCCTCGTCCTGGACGGAACCGGCATTCACTATGATCCCTCGGCCCCCAGCGATCTTGAGAGGCTGATCCGGGAGGGCCTGATTGACGATGCGCTTCTTGACCGGGCTGAGGCTCTGATCGCCCGGATCAACGCACTGGGCCTGTCGAAATACAATGTGGGCGGACGGCAGGACGGGGACATGCTGCGCCAAATGGCCCGAGGCCGGCCGGTGATTCTTGTGCCGGGTCAGGTGGAGACCGATGCGTCGGTCCTCAAGGGCTCACCGGAGATTCGGCGCAATACGGATCTTCTGGTGCGCGTGCGGCGGGACCGGCCGGATGCCTTCATCGTTTACAAACCACACCCGGATGTGGAGCGCGGCTTTCGCCCCGGCCGGGTGCCCCAGGCCATTCTGGATCGTACAGCCGACTTGACTTTGAGGGACGTACACGCGTCAAGCGCCCTCGCCCTTGCCGACGAAGTCCATACCATGACGTCGCTGATGGGCTATGAAGCGCTTTTGCGGGGCCTCCGGGTCACGGCCTACGGTGCGCCGTTCTACGCGGGATGGGGCCTGACCTCGGACCGGGTGGCCGTGCCGCGGCGGGGCGTCCCGGTGTCCCTGGCCCGCCTCA
Source organism: Alphaproteobacteria bacterium (assembly GCA_050331455.1). Taxonomy (GTDB): domain Bacteria; phylum Pseudomonadota; class Alphaproteobacteria; order JAJFIK01; family JAJFIK01; genus CAYUYV01. Next base: position 78,017 of record JBHJGV010000010.1, on the reverse strand, counting down.
CCGCCGCCACTCTCATTCTTTACCCCGATTATCGGCATCCGCAGACAGGCGAACACTGCAGCGTCGAGGACGTGCTGGACCTTTTGGCGGTCGGGACAGGGCGCACAGGCGGCCGGCCCGGTCTGCGGGCCTGGACGGCCCGGCTGATCGCCCATTCTTTTGCGGCAGGCCGGACATGGGGCAGACGCCAGCCCGGCGTTGGAGGCGCCCCGTGACAGCGGACCATCCGCCCTCCCCCACCGTCATTCTGCCCAGCGTCATTCTGCCCACCATCATTCTGGATGTCTCCCGGCTGCTGTCCCGGGCCTGGAGCGCCGCGCCGACGGGAATCGACCGTGTGGAAAAGGCCTATGCAGATGCTCTTCTCGCGGCGGATCCTTCGCGCGCACTTTTCGTCGCCGTGCGGCGCGGCCGAGTCTGGCGCATTCCGCGCGGCCATGTGGCGGCGCTGTCGCGCCATCTGGATCACCAGTGGGCGGAACGCACGGGCGATCTCGCTGGGCTTGCCCAGTACCTGGACTGGCCGGGCCTGGACTGGCCAGCCTTTGCCGGGTCAGCGCCCCAGGAACACCACCGGCCATCCGGATCTGCCCTAAACGGGCGAACCCCGATCCTGCCCTGGCGCCCGCTGGGCCGGGCCCCGGACAGGGGCGGTGCGGCCCCACTTTATCTGAATGTCTCCCATCATCATCTCGACAAAGCCGCGCTCCTGGCACGGATCAAGAGCTGGGCCGGGGCGCGCATGGTGGTGTTTCTGCACGATGCGATCCCCGTACAGTATCCGGAATATGCGCGTGGGGGGGATGCGGAACGCCATCGTCGCCGCCTGGACACGGTTGAGGCCCTCGCAGACGGGGTCATCGTCAATTCGGCGGCCACGGCCGCGGATCTGAAGGACCTGATGCCCGGTCTGGCCCGTCGCCGCGTGCCCCTGCATGTGGAGCCCCTGTGGTTGGAGGATGCGTTCCGGAGCGCGGGGGCCGCACCTGCGTCGGCGCCGCCTTTTTTCCTCTGTGTCGGAACCATCGAGGCGCGCAAGAACCATACGCTTTTGCTGAGTCTGTGGCGGGACCTGACGAAGCGGCTTGGCCCAGCCTGCCCACGCCTCGTGCTCGTGGGGCAGCGGGGATGGGAAAACGACACGGCGCTTGCCCTGCTGGACCGCTGTCCCACCCTCATGCGGACCGTCTTCGAGGCAGGCCCCCTGAACGACCGGGACCTGAGCCGCCTGATGCGCAGCGCGCGGGCCGTGTTGATGCCGTCTTTCGCGGAAGGGTTCGGCCTGCCCGTCATCGAGGCCCTGGGTGCCGGGACGCCTGTTCTGGCCTCGGATCTTCCGGCCTTGCGGGAGGTGGGCCAAGGGGCGCCGGACTATCTGTCCCCCCTGGACGGCGCCGGCTGGCAGGACGCGATCCTCGCCTATGCGGCGCCGGACTCGCCGCGCCGAACCGCACAATTGCGCCGCCTGCGAGGGCTGACTTTTCCAACCCGGGCGGAGCATCTGGAACGCGCCATGGCCTGGATCACAGGCCAAGCCGAGCGCTTTGGTGAGACTGAAACCGCTCGCTAGCTCCGGTTTCCCGGCGAAAGCGCTGGAAAGCCGGCAGGCGGTCCCGTTCGGCGGCGTGAAAGGTTCCCCGGTCCATACGGGCATCCTTGGCGAGGTAGAACCGGCCCCCGTGATCGAGAACAATGCGGTCGAGACCCTCAAGAAGGCTCAGTCTTTCAGGCGTGGCCGGAAAATCCAGACACAGCGTATAGCCGGGCGCCGTGAAGGACAGTCCGGTGCCGGCCGATGCAAAGGCGCCAAAGCGTTTGAGGACCGCAAGGAATGATCCCTGCCCGGCGCGTGCCGTCGTTTCCAGAATTCGGCGCAAGCCGGACGTGGCGGTTCCGGTCGGCAGGACGCATTGGAACTGGACAAAGCCCCGCGGCCCGTAAAGCCGGTTCCATCCGATCACCCCATCGAGGGGATGAAAAAAGCGCGCGCAATCCACAAGGCGCTCCCGGGGGGACCGGGCGGCCATCCGGTAATAAGCGGCATTGAAAGCCCGCATGGTCAGACCCTGGAGCATCCAGGACGGGCCATCCATGGGCACACGGAGGGATCGCCGGCCGGGCAGCGCAAGCGGATCGATGGCCGGTGCGCCGGTCAGGGCGTCTGGCTGGGCATGGTTGGCCCGGTAGAGCACGGAGCGCCCCAAATGGCGCCCGGAAGACACACAATCGATCCAGGCCACCGAATAGGCCCAGTTGTCGGAGGCCTCGAAGGACGCCATGGTCGCATCGAGATCGGCGGCAAGAACCCGTTCCTCTTGCATCCAGGCGGTGCGCACAGGGATCATCCGAAAGGCCACCCTGAGAACAATACCGGTCAGCCCCATCCCTCCGACGGTCGCATGGAACAGGGCTCCATGGTCTGTGGGGCTGCACCGGGTGATGGTGCCGTCCGCCTCCAGCAGGTCGAGCCAGGCCACATGGCGCCCGAAACTGCCTTGCCCGTGATGGTTCTTGCCGTGAACATCCGCCGCCACCATCCCGCCGACGGTGACATGGCGCGTGCCCGGCAACACGGGCGGCAGCCATCCCTCGGGCAGGAAGCCATCGACGATGTTGCCCAGCATGGCGCCGGCCTCCACGGCGAGGAGCCCGGTGGCCGGGTCGAAATCCAGAATGCGGTCAAGATAGCGGGTGGACAGGGTGAGGCCCGTACCCAGGGCGCTGTCGCCATAGGCCCGCCCGGCGCCCCTTGCGATGACTGGCTCGTCGCCGCCGGTCACAAGGTCAATCCAGTCCTGGTCGGTGCGCGGTTCGACAAGGATGCACTGCTTACGGGGGAACCGTCCCCATCCGGACAGGCGTTCCTGCGTTGCAGCGGCATGGGGACTGGGGGCCATGGGATGCGGCGGCTTCACAGCGGGTCGGCGGCGAGCAGCAGGCTGCCCACCGCTGCGCCGCACACTAAGGTCAGCCAATTCCTCAACGTGAACGTCACTGTATCCTGGTGGACCGATTGGACCCGCGCTCTGAGCAGTTGAAGGCCGATCCAGATGCCGAGGATGTAGCCGGTGAGCGTCAGCAGGTCGGGCGAGTTGTAAAGGTCTCGGGCCTCGCGGCTAAAAGCGTAGAAAATCACCACCATTACCGCAGCAACGCCGGCGGCCAAGGCCAGGGCGACGAGTATCCCTCGATGGTTGACGGTATAGGCTCGCCCCGGGACCCAGGTCACGCCGTGCTTGGCATAGCAGGTGATCTCTTTGATACGTTTGATGCAGGCCAGGGCGAAAAAGACAGGCGTCGCGGCGCCGATGATCCACCAGGACTGATCGAGGCCCGCAGCGGCCGTCCCGCCCAGCATGCGCGCCAGAAAGAGCAATGTGAGGACCAGAAGATCGACCCACAGCCTTTTCTTGATCTCGAAAGAATAGAGCGTCGTCAATAGAAAATAGCCAACAACAATAAAAAGAAACAGGGCGGGCATGATGGCCAGGGACAACAGGAGTCCGCCCCCGACAAGCGCTGGCGCCATGAGGAGCCCGTGCATGACCGGCAGGGACCCATCGGCAAACGGGCGCCGCTTATTGTGCGGATGCAACCGGTCCGCCTTCAGATCCAACAGGTCATTGATGATGTAGGCACCGGACGCCATGGCGCAGAACACGACAAAGGCGCAGAACACCGTGGCCCAGACGGACGGATCCACGGTGTGATCGGCGGCGGCCGGAATGAAGACCACCAGGTTCTTGCACCAGTGGGGCGGACGCAATGCACGGCGATAGTCCGAAAATCGGCCCGACCGGCCGGAAGGCTCCTTGAGATGCGCCGCACCGCCCGGCAAGCCCAGCGCATCGACGCTCGCCCGCAGGGCTGGCGGCAGGCCGACCGTGATGGCCTTGCGGGCCTGTTTCCATACGGCAAGGTCGGCGGGAGAATCACCCACATAGTCGAACTGTCCGGCCCCGTAGGTTTCCACAAGAAACTGGGCCTTTCGGGCGCCCTTCAAATTCCGCGACGGCTGCGACCCAAAGGCGGCGTCAAAAAGCCCGAGATGGTCTGCCACAGCCTGAACGAGGCGCTGATCCGATGCGGAGACCAGAATCACGGTCTCGCCCGACGCCCGGTAGTCTTTTATGGTCTGGATGACATTCTGGTTGTAAGGCAAGGTCGCGACATCAATCGCGCTGTCAGCGGCAAGAGCGCTTTTGAGGGCTGCCCGACCTTTGGCAAGCGATTGCAAGGCCACAAATGTTCGGCGAGGGCGCGCGGATAAGCCCTCCACGAGCGTCTCGTAGAGAAGATCCGTCTTAATCAAGCTATTATCGAGATCGACCGCAAGCATCGCCAGCCAGGTGTGTATAAGCCTAGAGCCTTTTCAGCTAGAGACGGTAAAGAGATGGTTGAGGCGAAATACGATTCATACGCAAAATCGCGGTCTTTTTTTTCGCATTTTCTATGCGCGCTCGTCATCACTTTTTTGGCGGCCTGGGGGAGCGGGCTCGTGGCTGGCGGCTTGCCCGGCATCGGCATTGACGACGCCAATATCACCCAGGTCTACGCCCGCAATATCGCCGATGGCATGGGTGTTGTCTACTGGCGCGGTGGTGAGCGTGTGGAAGGATCGACGTCTTTTCTATGGACGCTGATCAATGCGCTGGTTTTCGCGCTCCCCGCGGATCCCGAGCCCGTCCTGCTCCTCCTGTCCTTTGTGTTCACGAGCCTGACGGTGTTCCTGACCTTACGGCTTGGCCAGGTGTTCGCAAATCTCGCGGGCTCCGCCGCCGGTGCGCCTGTTCTCCCAGGGGCCGTCACCGGGGTGACCGGTGCCGTCATGGCGGTCCAGTGGCCCTTTTTCGGATGGTCCGTCTTCAGCCTGATGGATTTGGCCCTGTGGTGCGTGCTGTTTGTGAGCTTGATCCTCGGGCTCTGTCATCTCGTCGGACAAACCGGGCCCTTGCCCCGCCGGCTCGGCTGGGGCGTGCCGCTTGCGGCCGGCGCCCTTGCCTTGACGCGGCCCGAGGGGTTTGCGGCGGCCGGGGGCCTGTGCGCCCTCGCCTTGCTCCTGACCTGGCGGTCCCGGACGCATGGCACAAGGGTCAGAACGGCCGGTCACGCCATCGGCGCGGTGGTCCTCGCCACGGCGGTGCTCACACTTTGGCGTCTTTGGTATTTCGGGTCGCCTGTGCCCAACACGGCCTATGCGAAGGTCTCCCAGGACGGGCTCAAGCGCATCGGGCTTGGGCTTGACCATGTCATCAACGATTTTCTCCTGGCCTCCCCGGGGCATCTGGTCCTTCTGGGCCTTTGGATCTTTATCATGGTCCGGATCGTCCGGCGCCGACCCGGGGTGCACGCTCCGGAACAGCACCGGGAGCACCGAATGGGTCCAGCCCTGCTGATTTGCGGCGCCGGCATCGGTGGTATCCTGGAGACCTACACGGTGGCCGGAGGCGATCACTTTCCCTTGTTTCGGTTTTTCCAGCCCATTGTGCCGCTGCTGAGCCTGGCCCCCGCCCTCCTGCTTCTCCAGGTCCCCCGACTGCAAAGGTCCTGGCTCGCCGCCATGGCCCTCATCCCCATCGCATTGGCCTGTCTCTTTACGTATGTGGATCAGGCCGAGGCCTTTCGGCGGGAATTCCTCCTGGCCCGGAACGGGCGCAGTCTGGGGGCGCACCTCAACACCCTTGTCCCGAAGCCAAGCATCGCGGTGGTCGCCGCCGGCGGCATTGCACGCACTTTCGAGGGCGAGATCTACGATCTCATGGGGCTCAACTGGACGGCCATGGCCAAAGCCGACCCGGACAAGACCGGTGACATCATCAATCACGCCGGCTTCGACGCCCCGACATTCTGGACCGCCGAGCCGGACCTGCTGGTCGTCACTCCGTTTGCGGACAAACAGTGCCCAGCCCCCCCGGAAGCGATCCCTTGCTTTTCCATGAAGGCCTTGAAATTCATGCCCTGCGACGACCGGTTCAAGGCCACCTACACCCTGGCTCTGGTCGATTGCCGACCGGTCTTCGTCCACGCCCGCTATCGCGATGCCCTGTTCAGCCAGGAACGGGTGACCGTAATCGCCGCGCGCCAGGATTGGTGCCCGGGATTGGACAGGGCCAGGAGGGTCTGCAAGGCTCGCTGACATCGCTGCGAAACCGCCAATGCCCCAAGACGGAGGAGACGCCATGATCGATGTCCATTACTGGCCCACACCCAATGGGTGGAAGGTCACCATCATGCTGGAAGAATGCGGCCTGCCCTACACCATCATACCGGTCGATATCGGCGGCGGTGAGCAGTTCAAGGCCGGTTTTCTCCGCCTGAGCCCCAATAACCGCATGCCGGCCATCGTGGATCACGAGCCGCTTGGCGGCGGCGCACCGCTAAGCCTGTTCGAGTCCGGCGCGATCCTGGAATATCTTGCGGAAAAGACCGGCCAGTTCCTCCCCCAGGACCCGCGCGGCAAATACAAGGCCCTGCAATGGGTTCACTGGCAGATGGCCAATCTGGGCCCCATGATGGGCAATGCCAATCACTTCAAGAACTACGCGCCGAATATCACCGATAATCCGGTCACGCTGGAATACGGCGTGAAGCGGTTCACCGGCGAGGTCGACCGGCTGGCCGGTGTGATGGATGCCCAGCTCTCGGCCAACCGGTATCTGGCGGGTTCGGACTACACCATCGCCGATATGATCACCTGGTCCTGGGCCTTCGTGCTCGACCGGCTGTTGGGCGATGGCGAGGGCAGTTTCTGGAAGGATTTTCCGAACCTGAAGCGTTGGGTCGACGAGGTGGGCGCGCGCCCGGCTGTTCAGAAAGGCCGTGCCGTGGGCCGGGAGCTGACGGAGCGGGAGTATACGGAGGAAGAGCAGGCCGCCCGGCGCAAGCTGCTTTTCAACCAGACCAACGAGTCCGTGCGGGCAGCCCGCGAGGAGGCGGCCAAGGGCGAGTGAGGGCACGGAGAAAGGCCGGGGCGCATCGGCCAGCCGGTCGGCCCCGGCACCTCATCATCCGTATGGGAAATGGGCCTCTGGGCGCCGCCGCCCGGTCCGCGGGATCACCGACCGAACAGGAAGCGGAAATTGACCCCGCCGGAATGGCGCATGAAATCCTCCTCAAGAAGGACGTCATAGCCCAATTCGACGATGACCGTGGGTCCGGCGAAGGAAATGGCAGCACCGCCGGTCAAACCGTTCTGTTCGATCTCGCCGCTGGCGATCTCGAATGTGCTTTCGCTTTCCACGAAGCGCGCCACGCTCACCACAGGATCGGTCTCGAATTCGTAGCGATAGCCGACCCGGGCGCTTGGGATCAGCTGGCCACCCCGGCGGCGTTCGAACACCCGGCTGTATTCCAGGCCCGCGACCGCGCGCGCCGATGTCGTTTCGCGCTCCTCGATCTGAAGGGCGAGGCCTTGATTGGGCGAGGTCTCGAATTGTGCGTTTTCGTGCAGTTCCAGATAGTCGAAGCCGATGGTCGGTGTCAGGATGTTGTTGCCAAGGACCCAGTCATAGCCGAGGCGAAGATTGGCCGAGTACTGATATCCGTCCCAGTCGCCGGCCACCTCGCCCGCAAAGCCGTCAAATTCGACCCGGCGGGTGGAACGGTATTTGTTGTACCCTGCGAAACTCTGGACGTCGAAAAAGGCACCGCCAAAGGACCAGGACCCATAAAGACCGAGCTGGATGGTGTCGGCGATCAGGTCCTCGTCGAAGGAGTCCATTTCCGAGATGCGCGACCCCGACCAGATAAAGCTGGCGCCGAGGGCATTTGCCCCGAGCCAGGTGAAGTCGAAGCCGCCGGCGATGCTGTAGGTCTCACCGTCGAAGCCGAAATCCTCCAACAGCGGATCCTGGGTGTAGATGGACCCATAGATCTGGAACCAGGCCGTGGAGCGGTTCTCCACCGTCACGGCGCGCAAGGCATCGAGGCGTGTGCTGATGACCGCCGTGGTCTGATCCGTCAGGGTGACGGCGATAGCGCGGCTGCGCAGGCCGCTGTCTGGCAGAAGCTGATTGTAAGCGCTGGTGAAGTCTTCCGTCGTTTCCAGATTACCGAGCGCCGTGGCGAGGACCGGGTCGGACGGCAGGGCCTCCACCAGGGACGGGAACGCCGCCGTCTGATTGTTGTTGAGGCCAAGTTCTTCCGGCGTCCGCAACTCCAGGGACAGGAGGAGATCGGACGGATCCTCTTCGGACACGCTCAGCAGCGAGTTGTAGAGAATCGATGTGTCCTCAGCACTCAAATTGACGGTATCATCGAGCAACAGGGTCGCCGCGTCGATAATGGTGAGTTCCGCCGACTCTCCGAAAAAGTCCGTAAGCGCCACTTCGACCGTCGCGTTGTCTTCCAGGCTCACCGTATCACTGGCGGTCACCCGCGCGGTGTCGGTGTCGTCACCGGAAACGAAGACCGTCAGCGTTCCCTGGTCCTCGACGGTCAGATTGGTCACGGAAACCGTGTCGCCCGGCGTGACCAGAAGGTCGCCTTCCACGATGGTCAGGTCAAGCGTACCGCCGCCGTTGGAAATGGATCCGGTCAGATCGCTGCCGCCGGCGATGCGGATGCGGTCCGCGCCGTCCCCGGTCATGATGTCGCCGGAGATGATGGACGCGGTGCCGTCCTCGGTCGCGATCAGACTGAGGGTGTCGTCACCGCTGCCGAGCAGCACGGCGCCACCAATGGCGCCCGAATTCGTGACCGTCACATCCGACGTGGTGGTCGACAGATCAATCGCAATCCGCGCGGCTTCATCCGGAATGGCGACCGAGCCCGCATCGCTGAGCGCGAAAGAGATGCTCCCCGAATTGACGATTTCAGTGACGCCGCCGGATCGGTCCTCGATCACGATGGCACCGGCATCGGTGCCGGAGGATTCCACCGAGAGGGTGCCGCTGTTTTCGATGCGCTCGACGCTTGCGCCCTCTTCGATAAAGATGGCCCGGGCCGGCCCGCCGATGGTGCCGGTTGCGGCAGCCGTAATGGTGCCTTCGTTGACGATGGCCGGCACGTCCGCATTGGCGCCGATGGAGATCCCCGCCGCCGCCGCATCGATACTGGTTACATTGACGGTGCCGGTGGTCAGGAGACCGCCTTCAACGCTCGTGGTGACAACGGGCAGGTCGCCGCCTGCCGTGCCTTCGATGCGGATGCCCGTGACCGGGTCGCCTTCGTCGAACCCGTCGACCGTCACCAGGCCGCGGTTGATAAAGCCGAAGGCGGACCCGTCCGTACCCGCCGCACTCAGACTCACCGGATCATCGCCGACGGGCGTGACCAATACGCCGAACTCCACCACATTGCCGTCCAACACTGCACTGTTCACTTGGGAGCCCACATCGTCATCGCCCCCGGGGCCGGCATTCACAAAGCCTTCGCCGAGATCGGCGCCAATCTCCACGACCGCCCGGCCGATGGTCAGGTCGTCATCCTCGGTGCTCTGGGGATCGTCCTGAAAGCCCTGCAGGACGCCGGTCACGTCAATGCTGCCGCTGTTGAACAGGCTGCCGGAAATCGGGTCGGCCACTTGCACGCCGCGGGCATTGGGCCCCCAAACATCGACCACGCCGGACTGGACCTGAACGGAGCCCTCAACGGGCGCATCGATCAGGATGCCAACGGCATTCTCGCCGTTCACATCGATCCGGCCGCTATGGGTGATGTCGCCCACAAGGGGTGCGTCGACCCGGACCCCGCTCGAAGCGTTCCCCTCCACGCGGATCGTGGAGCCGCCTTCAAAGGTCAGCGGACCGGTGAAGGCATCGGTGCCGGTCACCAGGACGCCGGTCTTGCCGTCGCCCAAGGGGTCATCGTCGTCCTCGGCACTCACCAGCGTGATGGAGCCGGTATTGGTGACGCTGCCGGTGAAGCCACCTTCAACCTGCACGCCCACGGCGCCGGTCTCGCCCGTCACGCTGATGTCACCGCCATTCACGACGGCGTTATCGGAATTGAGGGTGATAGCCACGCCGGAGGGCAACTCCAGCGTGTCGCCTTCGGCAAGGGTGATATCGCCGGATTGGGCCGTTTCCAGGGGCTCCGTGACGGCGGTCTGGGCTAACGCGCCCGTCAGAGCCGCTGGCAACAGGATCGTGACCAGGCTTGTCGTGGCCCCCAGGCTCAGCGTCTTGGTGCTTTGAACCGGGCCGCCCATGGCCGGACAGTCGGTGGCGGCTCGGGCGCGGGCACGCGCGGCTGATCCTGCGAAACGCTCAAACACCACGGTCATCCACCTCTTGCCACGCCCCGTGCGGTCCCACCGCCCCGGGCGATCCCCCAACGCCACCGGCCCCAACCCGGCGCCTTGCGGCCCGGAAAGCCGTCCCTCATCGGCACAGTCTAACCTGCCAGACGGACCGCGTCTGCCCGTCCTTTTGTGTCAGCCTGTTTTTGACCGGTGCGTCCACCCACGCACACGCTAAATTTCCGTTTACTGGAAAGGCTGTCTGGCGTCCAGGGCGGCGCCGGCGCCGATGCACCCGATCGAGACCCGGTCGGGTCGCGGCGGTCTGACCCGCGTTGTCAGAGCCCCTGGTAATTGTCGGTCGTCTGAGAGACACTCGCGGACATGGTTCAGGCAGGGTCGGGAGGCCATCATGGGACGATGGGCAAAGCGTGACGTCAAACGCAGTCCGGGAGGCCGGAAGCGTCCTTCACGTGGCCGGATTGCTCTTTGGTCGGCCTGCCTCGCCTTGGCCCTTGCGGTGCTCTTGGGCGGCGCCCCGCTGCGCCAGGGACTCGCCCAGGACGACATGCAGAGCGCTGCCGCTTCAGGCGGCACGGCGCTCGTCCTGCGGATCACGGGAGTGATCGGACCGGCGGTTTCACTCTATCTGCGCGAGGGTCTCGAAGACGCCGTGGGCAAGCACGACCTTGTTATTCTCGAAATGGATACCCCCGGCGGTCTCGACACCAGCATGCGGGAGATGATCCAGGCCATCATCGCTTCGCCCGTGCCGGTGGCGAGTTATGTGAGCCCGAGCGGATCCCGCGCCGCCAGCGCCGGCACCTACATCCTCTACGCGAGCCATGTGGCGGCGATGGCGCCGAGCACAACCCTCGGCGCGGCAACGCCGATCCAGCTGGGCGGCGGTGGCGGCGGCTCGCCGGGGGACGGCGACTCCGGATCCAGCTCTCCGGTCGATGAGCTCTTGAACCGCTTCCAGAATACCGAAGACACCGGCCAGGCCGAGTCCGACGGCGAAGACGCCCGCAACGACACAGGTGCCGAATCTGCCCAGGGCACCGAGGCAGCCCCGTCCGCGCCCGCCGCCCCCGAGCCGGCAGCGGATCAGACGCCGGCTGAGGACAAGACCAAAGGCTTGAGTGCAGCGGAGCGCAAGGCTGTCAATGATGCCGCCGCCTATATCCGGGGGCTGGCCACCCTGCGCGGCCGCAATGCCGAATGGGCCGAAGAGGCCGTGCGCAAGGGTGTGAGCTTGGACAGCAGCGAGGCTGTGAAGATCAACGTCATTGATCTCGTTGCCCAGGATCTTGATGACCTGTTGACAAAGATCGATGGCCGCACGGTCACCGTGACAGGCGGCCGCGATGTGACGCTGGATACGGAGGATCTGACGGTCGTCCGCCAGGGCATGACCTGGATTCAGGAGCTCCTGGCCACCATCACCAATCCAAACATCGCATTCGTTTTGATGCAGCTCGGCGTCCTCGGTCTGATCATCGAGCTTTACAATCCGGGTGCCATCTTTCCGGGCGTGGTCGGTGTCGTTTGCCTGTTGCTGGGGCTGACGGCCCTCGCCGTTCTGCCGGTCAGCATCGGCGGCCTCGCCCTTTTGTTCGCAGGGCTGGTGTTCATGGTCCTCGAATTGTTCGTCGCGTCGGGCGGGATCCTGGCCGCTGCCGGGGCAGTGGCTTTCGGCTTCGGCGCCTTTTTTCTGTTTGACACGGATGTTCCTGAATTCCGCCTGTCAATCCTCTATGTCCTGATCAGCACCGCGATCATGGCCGTGTTCGTGTTCGCGGTGGTGGGCTATGCCCTCAGTGCCCAACGGCGCCGGGTCGTGACCGGCGCGGAAAGCATGGTGGGCGAAGAAGGCCGCGTTCTCGCCTGGGAGGGCGTTGAAGGCACCGTGCGCCTGGAAGGCGAGGTCTGGCGGGCCCGCAGCGAAGCGCCGCTCCAGGTCGGGCAGACGATCGTCGCGACCCGGATCGACGGTCTGGTGGTCTGGGTCCGCCCGGCCTGACATCGTGTTTGGATCCATAAGAGGCCGTCGCCGGCAAGGCCCCTGACGCCGGCACGAAAGAGGAGGGCATCATGCCATTGGATATTTCCCTGATCGTTGCCATCGTCGTGATCGTCGGCGGCTTGATCACCCAGATCTTCAAGATCCTGCGTGAATATGAGCGGGCCGTGATCTTCACGCTCGGCCGCTTCACCGGCGTCAGCGGGCCGGGCCTGATCATTCTGATCCCCTTCGTCCAACAAATGGTGCGGGTGGACACGAGGACCTTCGTGCACGACGTTCCGTCCCAGGACGTGATCTCGCGCGATAACGTCTCCGTGAAAGTCAATGCCGTCATTTACTATCGAGTGATCGACGCCAACCGGGCCATCAACAAGGTCGAAGACTATATGATGGCCACGAGTCAGCTTGCCCAGACGACCCTGCGCTCCGTGCTCGGCAAGCACGACCTCGACGAAATGCTGATGGAGCGAGACAAGCTGAACAATGACATCCAGGTGATCCTCGACGAACAGACCGATGCCTGGGGTGTCAAAGTCGCCAATGTCGAGATCAAGCATGTCGACATCGACGTGAGCATGGTCCGCGCCATCGCCAAGCAGGCCGAAGCCGAGCGTGAACGGCGCGCCAAGGTGATCAGCGCCGAAGGTGAAGAACAGGCGGCCCAGAAGCTGGTCGACGCCGCCACGACCCTCGCCAACGAACCGGGCGCCATGCAGCTTCGCTACCTTAGCGCCCTGCAGGAGATCGCCAACGACCGCAGCAACACCATTGTGTTCCCTTTCTCGATGGAACAGATGGCAAAGGCCCTCGGGCAAGGCGACCGGGCCTGACCCCATCCAAGCCACAAAACGTGACAGGGCGGACATGGTGTCCGCCCCTTTTTTGTCTCCACCCGCTTTCTTTGCGCGCATTGCATACAGAGCGGGTCTAAAGGCGCCAAATGCGCGGCCCAAATACCGGACCCACCGCGATTTTCGGATGGCGGGCTCCCCCCACTGACCAGCCGCACACCATGGTCTAGGTCGATTGGCCCGTCGCCTCTTCCCGGATCCAGGACAGAAAGTCCGGATTGCCCTCCCCCTCGGCGATGGGCAGGGCGACGCAGCAGGGGACGTCATAAGGGTGCAGCTTGCGGATGGTCTCCGTGACCGCCGGCATGCGCTCCGCGGTCGTCTTGGCGATCAGCACAGCTTCGCTTTCGTCCTGGGCCCGGCCGTCCCACCAGAAAACGGACGTGACGGGATCGAACACATTGGCGCAGGCCACCAGGCGACGCTCGACCAGGGCGCGGGCAAGGGCCACCGCTTGCGCCCTGTCGGCGGCCGTCACATAAACGAGACGCAGATCACTCATGCTCCGGCATTCCCCGTTCCCGTTCCCGTTCCCGTGAGAACCGCGCGGACCTCGGGCTCCGGCCAGTAATTCATATGGTGGCGCTTGCGATTGCCGAGCACAGGCGTGTCGGCATCGGCCAGACCGATGCCCCTGGTCTGCTTGCTGCCCACAGGGCCGCCGACAAAATCCGTGGGCCGATAGAGATTGTCCCACCGCGTCGGCGGCTGGCCCTCGAACGCCGTCGGTATTTCCAGGAATCGTTCGTAGAGGCTGCAAATCGGTGAACCAAGCGTGACCAGACGCCCCCGAAGACCCGCATCGAGCGCCCGCACGGAATCGGCCGCAATGACGCTGCCCTGGCTATAGCCCACCAGGACCAGAGGCCCATGATCGCCGGTCTCGGCCAGCCGGTCGAGCAGGGCCTCCACCCGCTGGCGCAGCGCCGTGGCCACGGCATTCTGTTCATATTCCGGAGGCAGAATATAGAAGACGACATCCCCGGCGACGTCGACCATCGTACGCCCCGGACCCAGCAGCAGACCGACAAACCCGAGAAGGACGAGCACACCCAGGGCGGAGCGGCCCAGGACGGCCTCCTCCTCGGTCATTGCCATCTGCGGCATGGCGAGGTCGACGGGATCCATCACGATTGGCGGAATGCCGAGTTTCAGCATGTCCACAAGGGCGGAAATGCCGAGCGGCAGGAACAGAAGCGGCAGGAGGAACAGGACCCAGGCCATCCGGTTCTGGAACACCCGGCCCGACGCGGGCGGCGTCTCGGCCCGGGAGCGTAAGGACAGCAGGAAGGGGATAAGAACGGCGAGAAGACCGAACGCACCCAGACCGCCTATCGTCCACAGGACGGCCTGGTGAATGGCTTGGGTCTCAAGGCCGCTATAACGGAACAGGGCGAGCCAAACATCGAGGAGCTGCCGGGTCTGTTCGGCAAAACTGTAGGGCAGGATGTGCATCAGGAAGATCAGGGCGATGAGCCCGGCGATCACGAACAAGGGCAGCAGCATGCAGGCGAAGCGCACAAGAAAGGGCAGGATCGTATCCCGGCGACCCGCTTCGCCATCTTTGCCCGACGGCGCCAGGATCACCATACGCACCAGCAATTCGAAAAAGGCCAGAAGGGGCAGCCCGAACCCGACCACCTGGAGCAGATCGATCAGGATGGCGGCATTGGCCGTGAACAGCGCGGCATATTCGGGATAGGTGATCAGGTAGAGGCCGGCGGTCAGATTGACGAGGGTCCAGCCATAACCGATCAGGAAACGCCGGTCGTATCGCGCTGTGGCAAGGGTCGTGATCAAGGTCAGCGCGGTGATGAAGACCAGGGCGACAATCCGGCCCCAGGTCGCCTCGGCCACCAGCATGTGCAGGCTCATCAATGGCAGGCCGATGGTCCAGATGCCAACAAAGACCATGTAGTGGCCGAACAGGCTGGCAAACAGGCTCGGGGCAAGGACACCGGGGCGGGCCCCGCGCCAGCCGCTCGCCCCCATTTGAATAAGCCCGATCAGCAGCCGGAAGAGAAACAGCATCAAACTGAAGGGCCCGCGCGGCGGCGCTTCGATGTCCGCCCAATTGACCTCGATGACATCGCGCACCGTCGGGTGGCCGATCAGGCGCAGGCGACCATGGCCTTGGCCGCCGGCCTCAATCCGATCCCCCTGGCGCTCGAAGTCATGATCTACGGCCAGGGCGTCGGTCACCTCGGTGACGAGCTGCATGGGTTCCGGACTGCCGACCCCGTGAATGGCGATGATGGTCTGGGCCGCCGTCTGGCCGTCGGCTTCTTGGGTCTGATCGGACACGCTCATGGGCAGGAACTCCCTCACGACTGGGCCCCGGCGGGACAGGCCGCCCGTCCCGCTTTATGGTGTGCATGACCCGCCTGGACCAAGCAAGGTGGGCCGGAGCCATCCATTTGGACAGGTTAGCCATGACGACACAATCGATCCCGCAACCCCTCAAGACCGCGCTGGTGCTCTTTTCCGGCGGTCAGGACAGCACGGCCTGCCTCGCCTGGGCCCTCGACCGCTATGATCGGGTGGAAACCATCGCCTTCGACTACGGCCAGCGGCACGGGATCGAACTGGAATGCCGGGTGCGGGTCCTGGAGCGGCTGCGCTCGGTCTTCCCCCAGTGGAACAGCCGTCTGGGCGGGGATCACCTGATGGACATGCCCGTCCTCAATGCCGTGTCCGACACGGCCCTCACGCGGGATGTGGCCATTGAAATGGGCGAGAACGGCCTGCCGACCACATTCGTGCCCGGACGGAACCTCATTTTCCTGACCTTTGCCGGCGCCCTGGCATACCGCCGGGGCCTGCGGCGCATCGTAACGGGCGTGTGCGAGACGGATTTCTCCGGTTATCCCGACTGCCGGGACGACGCCATCAAGGCCCAGCAGCTTGCCCTCAATTGCGGCATGGACGCCCGGTTCGTCATCGACACACCGCTCATGTGGCTGGACAAGGCCCAGACCTGGGACCTGGCCCGCAGCCTGGGTGGCGAGGCGCTGATCGACCTGATCCTGGAGGAGACCCACACCTGTTACAATGGTGTGCGGTCAGTGCGCCATGAATGGGGCTATGGCTGTGGTGAATGCCCGGCCTGCCGCCTGCGCAAGGCGGGCTATGAGCAGTTCCGCATGCGGACCAGTCCCTCCCCCCGGGCATAAGCCCTCGCGGGTCAGGCGACGGCCGCAAGATCGGCCTTCGGCACAAGGCGGCGGCGCAGCTGGCGGGCCGCTTCCCGGGCGCCGGTCTGCTCCAGGGCGTCCACAGCCGTCATGATGAAGACAGCCCGCTGGGCATGGCTGCCGCCGATGGGCTGGAGATGGTCCACCACCGTGGTGAGGTGCCGGACAGCGGTCTCATAGCGGCCCTGGCCATGGGCCGCGACGCCCCGCGCCGCTTCGAGGACCGTTCCCCGCCACACGGCCCGGCAGGCCATGTTCGGCCGCGCTTCGGCCGCCCGCTCCATGGAAGCCAAATACCCCTCGAGGGCAGCGCCCGTACCGGCGCGCGCCAGAGCGTAGACATAATGCAGATCGAGAAATGGCAGGATGTGCTCCTGCGGCCGAGCGTCCACGGCGGCCGCAAGGGGCTGCCAGCGCGCGCCCCCATCGACGCCCCGCAGTTCCAGACGCCACAGGGTGGCGATGGCGCCCGCCAGCTCCTGGGCAAAGCCCGGATTAAGACCCCAGAGCCGCCGATCATAGATCTCCAGGGCGCCGGGGACATCGTCGAGATCCAGACGGAACAGCGCCGTGTGCCACCAATTGTGATGCTGAATGAACTTGCCGCGCCCCTCCCAGGTGTGCGCATGCGCCTCCATCCAGGCCAGGCCGTCTTCGGGCGCGGCCCTGGTCTCGTGAACATGGGCCACGGCGTGGTGGGCCCAGCCATCGCCCGGCTCGATGGACACGGCCCGCAACCCCGCGTCCTGTGCGGCATTCAGCGCATGGGTCTGTTCCAGGGCGAAAGCCTCCATGCCATGGACATAGGACGCGCCGGGATAAGGGTGCGTCAGGCGCTTGGCCAGTTTGAGCAGGGCCGCGTGATCGCCGAGATTGAAGGCATGATACTGGCCCCATTTGAGCGCCACGATGTCCTCGGGCCACCGGGCCGCCAGATCGAGGATCTCGTCGAGGGCCCGGCGGTAATCCATGCGATGCCACGCCAGGACGGCCCGGCCGAAGGCCCGCTCCCGAAGGCTGGCGCGCCGTAAGGTCCGGCGTGCCTGGGCGATGAAAACGGCAGCCTTGGCGAAACCCTCCGCGCTTTCGCAGGCCATATGCACCGCCGCGGCATGGAGCTGGGCGCCGGGGCAGTCCGGGTCCGCCTTCGCGGCCTCGATAATGGCCGGCAGAGTGGTGTCGTAGGCGAGGAAGCCGAGGCCATAGGACTCGAAGGCGGATCTTGTGGCAGGGGCGGCGGCGGTCAGGACCAGATCGAAAGGATGGGATGGGTGCGGATCGGGTTGCGCCATGGGGGGCTGGGCGGGTTTCGGTATCAACGCAATACTCCTCGTGCAGACTGTCCGCACAATATCTGGGGTGGCCGGGCCGTCTCAAAACCCGCCTTCAGGCATATCTGATTTCCGACGCCTGAGCGGACAAAACGCTGTGAGACCGGCAGCCCCCCTTGGGCGCAGCGTCAAGTTGACGTAAAAAAGCCGTGAGGGCCCCGCCGGAAGCGCCCCAACACGGTCCGCGCGCGGCACGCAGCGGGAACAAGACGCATCGGGAGACTGTCGCCATGACCACCATTGCCTTTATCGGCCTCGGCAATATGGGCCTGCCCATGGCGCTCAATCTCGTCGCTGCGGGCCACGCCGTCCGGGCCTTCGACCTGAGTGACGAAGCCCGGGCCCGGGCCGCCGAGGGCGGGGCCATGGCTTGCGACAGCCTGGGCGAGGCCGTCACCGGTGCCGATGTGGTGGTCAGCATGCTGCCGGCCGGCCGCCATGTGACGGCAGTTTATACGGGGGCGGACGGCCTTCTCTTCCATGCCGGACAGGGCACGCTGCTGATCGATTCCTCGACCATCGATGTGGCTACGGCCCGCGCCGTGGGCGAAGCCGCCGCGGAAAAAGGGCTCGACCTGGTCGATGCGCCGGTGTCCGGCGGTGTCATGGCCGCCCAGGCGGGCACGCTGACCTTCATGGTGGGCGGTGCACAGACGGCTTTTGATCGTGCGAAACCGGTCCTCGAGGCCATGGGCAAGAACATCTTCCACGCCGGCGGGCCCGGCAACGGTCAGGCGGCCAAGATCTGCAACAACATGCTGCTGGCCATTTCCATGATCGGCACGGCGGAAGCCTTCGTCCTTGCCGAAAAGCTCGGGCTCGACTGGCAGAAACTGTTCGAGATTTCCTCCACCGCCTCGTGCCAGTGCTGGTCCCTGACGAGCTATTGCCCGGTGCCGGGCCCCGTGCCCAATGCACCGTCCAACCGGGACTACGCCCCGGGTTTTGCCGCGGCCATGATGATGAAGGACCTGAAACTCGCCCAGGACGCGGCGCAGAGCCATGACGCGGCGACGCCGCTGGGAGCCCAGGCAACCGCGCTCTACAGCCTATTTCTCGCCCAGGGCAACGCAAGCGAGGATTTCTCCGGTATCATCAATATGCTCCGGGGAAAGAGAATTTCCAAATCGTGAGGCCGGGTGCCTGCGACCCGGACGCGCGAAAGACGAGGGGACAATCATGGTACGGATAGAATATCTGGCAGGTCTGATCGCCGTCGCGGGTTGCCTTCTCACCGGATGCGCCAGCATGAACAAAGCCGAATGCAGCGTCGCCAACTGGCGCCAGATCGGCTATGTGGACGGCACCCAGGGGACACCCGAAAGCCGCTTCGCCGAACACCAGAGCGCCTGCGCCAAACACGGCTTTGCCGCTGATCTGGGGACCTATCGGGCCGGCCGGATCGAGGGCCTGCGGTCCTATTGCGAGCCCGGGCGCGGCTTCCAGGAGGGGATCAACGGCAACACCTATCACGGTGTCTGCCCGCCCCATCTGGCGCCCCAGTTCCTCACCGCCTACAGCGACGGCAAGCAGGTCCATGACCTGCGCGAGCGCGTGGAAGATGTGGCGGACGACATGGAACGCATGGCCGATCGGATGCGGAACATTGAGGAACAGTCCTTCGATGTGGAACAGCGCCTGCGCGACCCGGCCCTGACCCAGGAGGAGCGGGATCGGCTGGTCGACAAATTGCGGGATTTTCGCCGCGAGTACCAAGACCTGCAGAATGATCGCCTGAGGTTGCAAACCGATCTGAGCACGGCGCGTTTCGCCCTGTCCCAGGAAGAGGCTCGGATCCTTCCGGCCTATGGCATGCCCGTCGGGACGACGCGGTTCACGACATATCCGTAGCCGGTTTCATCAGCTCGGCTTCCGCGGAGCGGGCGATGCTGGCCAGCCAAGTCTTGAGGGGATGCCGGGTCTCCGGGGCTAGGCCTTTGACCCAGTCCGTATGCGCCTCACCGGGCGAAAGGCTTGCCACATCCAGCGGGCAGGCCGGCAGATCCGTGGGCGGAGCAGCGATCAGGGGGGCGTTGCGCTCGCGCGCAAAATCATTCGACCGCTTGATCCGTTCCTCCAGACACACGTCAAGGGTCGTCAGGGCCTCATTCAGGACCGTCGGCAAGGGCCCGGCCGGCCCCTGGGCCGCGACGGCCCGGGGCAGGCGCACCTGGGCATACCAAGCCTTGAGGGCCAGGAGCTGGGCCATATAGGCGGCCGCGGCCCGACGCCGGCGGGCCGGTGGATCGCCCCGGCCGAATGTCCAGGGCCGGCGCGCATTGCGCTGGGCCGTGGCCACGATCTCGCCGTCGCCGACCGGGTCGCGGATGACCTGGCCGGCCCCCGTCAGGGCGCCAAAGCCGCCCGTCTGGGGACCGACCATTCCGGACAGGCCGCCCAAAAAGATCTTGTCCTTGTCCAGAAAGACACCGTCGACGACCCGCCCGACCAGGGACGCGGTGGCCTTGTCGCCGTGCCTGCCCCAGGGCGTGAAATTGAAATGAATGAAGCCGCTGCCGATTTCCGTGTGATCCTTGCGGGAGCGCCCGCCGGTAACCAGGGCATCGCAGAAATTGATCAGGGACCCAAGGGTTACATAGGCCATCAGAATGGTCTGCTTCAGACCAACCGCATGGGCGGTCGAGGCGTCCTCCTCCATCAGGGTGCCGGGCCGCAAATGCGCATTGGCGCCCGCGCACGCTCCGGGCAAAAGGACCGCGCCATTCACAAAACCGCTGGCGATGACGGCGTCCTCGGCGATCACGGCGTTTTCCAGCACGGCTGGGCCTTCGGGTCCGATCCGGGCATTGGCCCCAATAAAGGTCCGTGCGCCGGCAAGCCGGGTCCCGGGGAACAGAACCGCGCCGGGCTGGATGCGGGTTAGGTCCACATCCTCCGCCACTGTCACCTGGCGCGGATCGACGATCCGGACACCCATGGCGTCGAGGCGGGTCAGGCGGGTTTCAAGGGATGAGGTCTCAACGCGCGGCGCGCCGTCCAGACTCATGGGTGCGGCCCCCCAGTGGCGGCATGGTCAACGGATGACATGGGGTCAATGCTGGGACGAGTCGCCGGTTACGGGCAAGCCGTCAGGGTTCAAACACTTCGACCGCATCGGCCTCGGTGAACACGGTAAAGAAACCCGCGCCGGAGCCGCCGCCGATGACATACCAGCTTTCACCGATGGCCGCGGAGACGAGGCCGTGGCGCGGCGTCGGCAGGGGCGCCGCCTGCGTCCACCGCCCAAGGCGTAGATCAAACACGTCATGGTCGGCATAGGTTTTGAAGGCCTCGGCCGCCACGCCGCCGGTGACATGGATCCGCCCGTCGATCAGCGCAGCGGTATGGCCCGACCGGGCCCGCGGCATGTCGGCAAGGCGCTCCCATGTGCCGGAGTCAAGATCCAGCCGGTCGACCCGGGCGATGGGTCCCTTCCCGCTGCGTCCGCCCAGGACATAGATGAAGCGGCCGCCATCGGTGACCGTTGCCGCGTCACCCCGCGGCTGGGGCAATTGCCAGGGCATGGCGGACCAATTGCTGGTCCGGGGGTCGAAGGCAAACACCGGGGCGCTCCGGGGCGCGGCGCCCGCGGCGAGGCCGCCCAGGACATAAAGCTTGCCCCCCGCGGCAACCATGCTGTGACCGGCCCGGGCATCGGGCAACGAAGGCCCGGTGAGCCAGCGACCCGACGGCACATCATACATCCAAAGATCTGCACGGGGCGCCAAACTGTCCTTGCCATAGCCGCCGGCGATATAGACCCGGTCGCCAAGGGTCGCCATGCCGAACTGCTCCCGCCCCTCGGGCAGGGCCGGCAGGGGCCGCCAGATTTCCGAAAAGGGATCGAAGACCTCGAACACGTCCCGGGCACCGAGCACGCTGGCGCCCCCCGCCACGTAGATCTCCCCCTTATGGACCGCACTGCCGGAATTGGAGCGGGCGGTCTCCATGGGCCGGGCCGAGCGCCAGGATCCGTCCGCGGCGCCCGCCGGCGCAGCCGGCACGAGAACGCAAACAGCCAAAACGCACAGGGCGAAAACGGTGTGGGCACCGGCGTGGCGCGAAAGGGTCCGGAACAATGAGGTCTGCGCGATCACGGCGATCAACTCCCGGTTTGGACATGCCCGC
Source organism: Alphaproteobacteria bacterium (assembly GCA_050331455.1). Lineage (GTDB taxonomy): Bacteria > Pseudomonadota > Alphaproteobacteria > JAJFIK01 > JAJFIK01 > CAYUYV01. The sequence continues at coordinate 56,307 of JBHJGV010000010.1, read as the reverse complement.
CCTTTGGCCGCGCGGGGATGCCATGTCATCCGATCAGCACGATACTCGCAAGACCCAGGAAAACGAAGAACCCGGCGACATCGGTGACGGTGGTGACGAACACCGTCGATGCGAGGGCGGGATCGGCCCCGGCCCGCTGGAGCGACAGGGGAATGAGGATCCCGGCCAGCCCCGCCAGGGCCAGATTGACCACCATGGCGACGGCAACCACAACGCCGAGTATGGGACTTTGGAACCAGAACACGGCCACAAGGCCCATGATGACCGCGAAGGTCAGGCCGTTGAGCGTTCCGACCAACCCTTCCCGGAACACGATGCGCAGGGCGTTGGTCGGCGTCAGATCCCGGGTCGCCAGGGCGCGCACCGCGACGGTCAGGGTCTGGGTGCCCGCATTGCCGCCCATGGAGGCGACGATCGGCATCAGAACCGCGAGGGCGACCACCTGCTCGATGGACTGCTCGAACACGCTGATCACGATCGAGGCCAGAACAGCCGTGAGCAGATTGATGAACAGCCAGGAAAAGCGCTGGCGCATGGTGCGCAGCACCGGGTCGGACAGGCCCTCGTCGCCGACACCGCCCAGGGCGCGCACGTCTTCCTCGGCCTCGTCCTGAATGACCTCGATCATGTCGTCGACGGTCAGCATGCCGAGGAGGCGGCCCGCGTCGTCGACCACCGGTGCGGACACCAGGTGATATTGCTGGAAGAGGTACGCTGCCTCTTCTTGGAGCATCGTGGCCGAGACCGTGATGGCGTCCTCGTCCAGAATGTCGCGCAGGGCCACATCCCGCTTCTGGCGCAACAGCCGGCTGAGGGGCACGGTCCCCACCGGCCGGTGCATGGGGTCCACGACGAAAACTTCGAAAAACTCGTAAGGCAGGTCTTCGGTCTCGCGGGCGTAATCGATCAGCTGACCGACGGCCCAGGATTCGGGAACGGCGATCACGTCCCGCTGCATCAGGCGGCCGGCGGTATAGTCCGGATACCGAAGACCCAGTTCGACGGCCGCCCGCTCCCGGTCCGGCACATGGGCCAGGATTTCCTGCTGACGCTCCTCCTCCAGGTCCTCCAGCAGATAGACCGCGTCGTCATTGTCGAGGGCGGTGACGGCTTCGGCCAGCACCACCGGCTCGATCACCGCGAGCACGTCATCGCGCACGTCCTCGTCGAGTTCGGACAAGACTTCCGGATCGAGCGCATCGCCAAGTGCACGGATCAGGGCGCGCCGTTCGAAGGGGCGGATGATTTCCAAAAGGTCGGCCACATCGGCCACGTGGAGCGGCGCCACGAGGCGGCGCACTTCGGCATCGTCGGTGGCGTCCAGGGCCTCGACCACGGCGCGCACGAAATCCGGCGACAGCACAAAATCCGCCATATGCGGCATATGGTCCTCCGCAGTCCGCTCATCCCCGCTGTCGGGCGGCGGTGCATCGGGGGCCCGCTGGGGCACCGAAGCGAGGCTATGGGCGGAGGGATCTGGCACCAATGCTTGTCCTTTTTGGGGGGAAGCGAAAAACGGGCCGGCGAACCGACAGCCCGTTATGCTTGCCACAGAACATGCACGCACCGAAAGGCCCTTGCAGGGCGCCCCAACTCCTCAGGCCCTTAGATCGGCGCTCCTAGAGGCGATAGCGGATCTGATCCGTCCAGAAGCGTTCCAGGCGACGCAGGGTCACATTCATTGAGGTGATCGCCTCGTCGGAAATGCCGCCCGCCTCCCGGATCGAGTTCATATGGCGCTCGAACAGGCCCGTGACGATGTCCCTCACCTCCGTGCCTGACCGGGTCAGGCTGATGCGCACCGAGCGCCGGTCGGTGTCGGAGCGTTCGTGGCGCAGATAGCCCAGATCCACGAGCTTTTTCAGATTGTAGGACACGTTTGACCCCTGATAGTGCCCACGACTGCGCAGCTCCCCCGCGGTGAGTTCGGAATCGCCGATATTGAACAGCAGCAGCGCCTGGACGCTGTTAATATCGGAGCGGCCCAGGCGCTCCAGTTCGTCCTTGATCACATCGAGAAGCTGGCGATGCAGCCGTTCGATAAGTGTGAGGGCCGCAAGATAGGTGCTGAACCGGTCCTGCGGTTCATCGCTGGCCCACGGATCCATGGGATCGACCACACGTGCGTAGGCCGCCGCCGTCGCTGATGACATCCACCCGTCTCCCCTTTTATCGCCGTGTCGACGGTCCGCCCGGTCGCCGACACCCCTTTCCCGTCGTTCAGGCTAGGCGCATACACCTTAAGGCCGATTTAAGCGGAGATGTTAAGCATACTGAGAATGTGTTCCCGTGACCCGGTCGCCGGCCTTCGGAGACATTGATGAATGCACCCCCGTCCGCCCAAGCGGCGTCGGGCTGGAACCGATTTGAACAGCCCAGCACAAGGCGGCAAAAAGCAAGTGCCCCCGGGCGCTGACCGCACGATGCCAGAGGCCCGTTTCATCCGCATACGATTGGTCAAGCCATCTACACTGATCGGTCGGCTGGGCGGCGTCGTGGCCAAAGGGCGACGGTGAGGTAGCCTGCAAGGGCACTGGCGAGGCTGAACAGATAGGGCGCCTCGAAGCCCAAAAGCCCGGTTGCCACCGGATAGCCGAGTACGCCGAGGGCAAAGGCGGTCAGGGCGGCCGCTGGTCCGCCGAAACGCGTCGTATAAAGACCGATCAGGACCGTCACCAGAAGTCCCGACGTCCCCAGGGAATCGGCCAGGAGAAGAATGTCGATGATGCTCCTGCTGTTCGCAGCCTGGGCCATTGCGATTGCGAGGGCCGTCACGCCCGTCGCCAGGAGGACGAGGCGCGCGATGGTCACCTTGCGTCGCTCGGTGAGGCGGGGAAAGGCCGGCGTCACCACATTGTGAGAGATCAGCGCCGAGATCGTCAGAAAGGTGCTGTCGATGGTCGACAGGATCGCCGAGACGAGAGCCCCCATGAAAATCACGAACAAGGGCGCCGGCAACAGCGTTTCGGCCAGGGCGGGGAGGAACCGGTCGCCCCCGGCGAGGTCGAGACCCAGATGAGTCGCGGTCAGGGCAATGAAGACGGGCACCAGGCCAACCGTGATGTAAAGACCGAAGCCGAGAAAAGCTCCGTTCCGCGCAATCCCGGGCGTGCGCGCCGCCAGCAACCGAGCCAAAGCAGCCTGGGACACGAGGGACCCGAGGACGGGCACGGACCAGATATCGAGGCGCGCAAGCAGCGACTCGTCCGGCGCCACGAAACGCAATTGATCCGCCGTGATGCTCGACACCGCGACATCAATGCCGCCGGCCGCGGCGATCACGGTGCCGCACAGGATGATGAGGCCAAGGATCAGGACCATGCCTTGAATGAAGTCGGTGACGACATCGCCCAGCAGACCGCCCATCCAGGTATAAAGGATGACCAGGCCCGTCACGAGCGGCAGGGCATGAAAGAGGCCCATCCCTGTCAGTGTCGTGATGATATAGGCGAAGGCCAGGAGCTGGGCGGCCCCCCAGGTCACGAGGCTTGGGATGAAGAGAAGCGAGCCGGCGATTTCCGTCGCCCGGGAAAAGCGATCCCGGAACAGGTCACCAATGGTGACGTAATTGCGTACCCGGAGTTGATAGGCCAGGAACAGACCCATACCGAGCAGGCAAAGCGCGTAGCCGAACGGGTCGGCCCGCCCTCCCGCAAGCCCCTCGGCCGAGACCGCCGCGGAGGAGCCGATGACGGTCTCCGCCCCGAACCAGGTCGCGAACACCGACATGGCGACGAGGGGCAGTCCGAGCGAGCGGCCGGCAACGAGATAATCGCTTTCTGTCTTGACGAAGCGTGAGGCCCACGCTCCGACCGCCACTTGCAGCAGCATATAAGCCACGAGGGCGGGAATGACCAAACCCATGCCGGACGCTCCCTCGCAGACCTCAAACGGCGTCTTGACCGGGACGCGGGACCCGGATCAGTCGAAGCGGCCGAACTCCACCCGGTTCAGCACAAAAAGGGCTACGACGAACAACAAAATAGCAATGATCGCTTCCATGGACCTGTCCTCTTTCAAAGCGCGGGGCCTCCAAAGGGCCGCTTGGTTTGGGTGACACCGGTTTACACAGTGTTGGGCCGCAGCGCCATGGGACCCGGGCGCATGCCGACCGGTCTGACATGACATGTCGCGCATAAAGGACCGGTCAATCGTCCGGCTTGTTCATCCACAAAACGAGACTGCGCACGGGAAAAGCCCAGGCGACCCCTGCCACCGCATAGAGCAAAAGCTCAAGCCAGACCTGTCCGGCCACAAGGGCCGGCACAAAGGCACTGACCAGAATGATATAGAGGGTGAGGCCGGCCACGAGGGCCACGCCTCCGAACAGTTTGCGTTGCCGCATGGTCATGGGCCGTATGCTCCTGCTATCGCATCGATCTAGATGTTATGAATGACGGGCCGTGAGGCGTCCGTCTTGCGTGTCTGTCGACATATGACCATCGGGGTGTTGGACCATGGGGACCACGGATGCAATACGATGCGATTTCACGGTGGGGACCGGGGACCGCATCATGACACACCGGCGACAGGTGGGCTGGTGGCTGCTGGGCATGGCGGCCCTCCTGGTCACGATGGTGGTGGTGGGCGGGGCCACGCGGCTGACGGATTCGGGCCTGTCGATCACCGAATGGCGGCCCGTGACCGGCGCCCTGCCCCCCTTGAGCGCCGAGGCCTGGGAAAGCGAGTTCGCGAAATACCGCCAAATCCCGGAATACCAGCAGATCAACCAGGGCATGAGCCTCGCCGCGTTCAAGGTCATTTACTACTGGGAATGGGGGCATCGCCTGTTGGGGCGGCTGATCGGCGCGGCATTCTTGGCCGGCCTTCTCTATTTCCACGCCACCCGCAAGCTGGACCGTCCCCTGGCGCTGCGCCTGTGGGGCCTGTTCATCCTTGGAGGCCTTCAGGGGGCCCTCGGCTGGTACATGGTGCAGAGCGGTCTCGTGGATCGGGTCGATGTCAGCCAGTACCGCCTCGCCGCCCATCTGGGGCTCGCCCTGTTCATTTTCGCCTGCATCACATGGGTCGCCTGCGACCTGCTGATCGGGCCGGCGGGACGGATTTCCGGCCGCATGGGGTCCAAGGGCGTGACGGCGGCGGCGGGAGCCCTGGCCGGGCTCGTCTATCTGCAATGCGTGATCGGGGCCTTCGTGGCGGGCCTCGATGCCGGGATGACCTACAACACGTGGCCTCTCATGGATGGCGGGCTGGTTCCCGCCGGACTGTGGGATATGACGCCGGCCTGGACGAACCTGTTTGAAAATGTCGCGACGGTGCAGTTCATCCACCGCATGACAGCCTATGGCGCTGTCATCGCAGCGCTGGCTCTCGCTCTCTTCGTCTGGCGCCGTCCCTTGGGCCGTGCCGCCCGCCACGCCATGGCTTTGCTGGGTGCAGCCGTCACCGCGCAGGCCCTGCTGGGCATCTGGACCCTGGTTGCCGCCGTGCCCCTCGCGCTTGGCGTGGCCCACCAGGCCGGCGCCGTGCTTGTGCTCGCGGCTGCCGTCCATGCCGCCTATCGCCTGACGCCGGCGCGGATATCCGCACCGGCCGCCGGGTCCGTCTGACCCGTCTTTGAGCCCGGGTCAGATCTGACTGAGAGCGTGGTTGATGTCGGCGATGATGTCGGCGGCGTCCTCAATGCCGACGGAGACCCGCACGACGTCGTTGCCGGCCCCGGCCGCCTGACGCTGTTCTTCAGTCAGTTGGCGGTGCGTTGTGGAGGCCGGGTGGATGATCAGGCTCCGCGTGTCGCCCACATTGGCAAGATGGCTGAACATCTGCACGCTGTTGACCAGCTTCACACCGGCCTCGTACCCGCCCTTCACGCCGAAGGTGAAGACCGCGCCGGCCCCTTGCGGACAGTATTTCTGGGCCAGGGCGTAATAGGGATCGCTCGCGACGCCCGGATAGGACACCCAGCTCACCTTCTCATGGGCGGCCAAGTGATGGGCGAGGTTCAAGGCGTTGGTGCAGTGCTGGCGCATGCGCAGAGGCAGCGTCTCGATCCCGGTCAGGACGAAATAGGCGTTCATGGGGCTCAGCGCCGGGCCGAGATCGCGCAGACCAATGGCCCGGCAGGCCACGATGAAGGCCACAGGGCCGAAGGCTTCCGTCAGGGTCATGCCGTGATAGGACGGATTCGGCTGGCTCATCGTGGGGAACTTGCCTGAGGCCGTCCAGTCGAAGGTGCCGCCGTCCACGATCAAACCGGCGATGGCATTGCCATGCCCGCCCAGGAATTTCGTCGCCGAATGGACGACCACGGAGGCGCCGTGCTCCAGCGGGCGGCACAGGGCCGGGGTCGCCAGAGTGTTGTCCACGATGAGCGGGATGCCCGCCTCCTCGGCGACCTTGGCAATGGCCGCCATGTCGCTGATCACGCCGCCCGGATTGGCGATGCTCTCGATAAAGATGGCCTTGGTGCGCGGCGTCAGGGCTCGCCGGAAATTGTCCGGATCGCTCTCATCGACCCAATGGACGTTCCAGCCGAATTTTTGGAAGGCGAGGCCGAACTGGTTGATGGAGCCGCCATAAAGGTGCCGGCCGGCCAGGAAATCGTCGCCCGGCTCCATCAGCGCATGGAATGCCAGGACCTGGGCCGCATGGCCCGAGCCGACAGCGAGCGAGGCGGCGCCCCCTTCGAGCGCCGTGATCCGGTCCTCGAGCACGTTGCAGGTGGGGTTACCGATCCGGGAATAAATGAAGCCCATTTCTTCCAGATTGAACAAGCGGGCCGCATGGTCCGCATCCTGAAAGACGAAAGACGTGGACTGATAGATGGGCGTGGAGCGGGCGCCGGTCGTGGGATCGGGCGCCGCACCGGCATGGACGGCGCGGGTGCAAAATCCAAGGGGCCGATCCTGACCGGCGGAATCCTCATGGCTCATGGACGTCTCCTGTGTTTTGGGGAAATGGCAAATGGGTTGGCTCAGCCAAGGCCCAGCCGGCGGCGTTCGATCTTGGGGCAGCGGTCCATGATGACCGTCAATCCCGCCGCCTCGGCCCGCGCCGCCGCCCCATCGTCGCGCACGCCAAGCTGCATCCAGATGGCCTTGGCCCCGATGAGAATGGCCTCGTCGACAATGGGCCCCACATCCTCGGACCGGCGGAAGATGTCGACGAGGTCGATGGGGACGGGCACCGAGGTCAGGCCGTAATAGCTGGGGCGGCCCAGCAAGGGCGCCCCGCCCAGGGCCGGATTGACCGGATAGACCTCATATCCCTGCTGAATGAGATAGGCGGTGATTTCATGGCTGGCCCGGTCGGGATTGGCACTGGCGCCGACCACGGCAACGGTCCGTGTGCGGGTCAGGAGGTCGAGCAGGTGCGCATCGTCATAGTACAGATAGCTCATCGCATAGTCCTCCAGAACGCCCGGTCCGTGCACCGCGCCGCCCCCGGCAGGCCGCTGAGGTGTGACCGGATGCGCGCGGTGACAAGGGCGCGCCCCTTTCTCGCGCGCGATGATGTCACAAAACACGATCCTCGGTTTTGCCGGGCGGCAAGGCAAGCCCGGTCCGCCCAGTGGGACAGCCTGACAGGCCCGTCATCATCGCAACCCTCAAGGCTCCGGGTCGTCCTGCCAGCGGGGCGAACGCTTTTCAACAAAAGCACCGATGCCTTCTTCGGCGTCCGCCTCGAGCATGTTCAGCGTCATGACCTCCGACATCATGGCATAGGCCTGCCCCAATGGCCGCTCCACCTGATCATAGAAGGCCTTTTTGCCGATGCCGACCACCACCCTGGATTTCTGGGCAATGGTTGCGGCAAGGCGCCGGGTCTCGGCCTCCAACGCATAGGCCGGGACCACCCGGTTGACGAGGCCGATGCGCAAGGCCGTGGCCGCATCGATCGCTTCGCCCGTCAGCAGCATTTCCATCGCCGCCTTGCGCGGCACATTGCGCGACAGGGCCACCATGGGTGTGGAACAGAACAGACCGATGTTTACGCCGGGCGTTGCGAACCGTGCGGTCTCGCTGGCCACCGCCAGGTCGCAGGTCGCCACAAGCTGGCAGCCGGCAGCGGTCGCCATGCCCTGAACCTGGGCGATCACCGGCTGGGGCAGCGCGACGATGGCCTGCATCAGGTCGCTGCATTGGGCGAAGGTCTCCCCATAGAAACCGTGCATGGTCTCCCGGTCGGCCCGGGCCGCCGTCATCTCCTTTAAGTCATGGCCGGCGCTGAACACCGGGCCGTTGGCGGCCAGGATCACCACTTTCACCGCCGGGTCGGCGGCGGCGCCGGCGAGAGCCGTCTGGAGCGCGCCCATGAGCGCGCGCGACAGAGAATTGCGCGCCTTGGCCCGATTGAGTGTGATCGTCAGCACGGCCCCGTCCCGTTCGGTCAGGACCAGGGCGTCCGATGCCGCCTGATTCATGGGTGTTCCTCCATTGCGATCTGTGTGGTATCCAAATACCTTATTTATAAGGTGCTATTTTCATTGAGAAAATACGGCGCCGTTTGAGTTGACAGGGGGATCACCCTCCCGTAAGCATCGCGCTCCGGCGTCACGGACTTCCTGTCCCGACCGCCTCATCCAAACACCGTGTCCGCTCGCGTGCCGATGTGTCCAGTGCCGAACCGCCCCAAAAAGGGCGACGGGCCGCAGGGACCAGGGCGCGGGGCCAGGAGTTCGTTATGAAAACCCAATTCTTGAAAGCGTCGGAGGTCGAAAAGCGCTGGGTCGTGATCGACGCCGAAGGGCTGGTGGTTGGCCGCCTCGCCAGCCTGATTGCCTTACGTCTGCGGGGCAAGCACCGTCCGGACTACACCCCCCATGTTGATTGCGGCGACAATGTCATCGTGATCAATGCCGAAAAGGTCGTCTTCACTGGCCGCAAGCGCACCCAGCAGACCTATTATTGGCACACGGGCTATCCCGGCGGGATCAAGAGCCGGACCGCAGACAAGCTGCTCGACGGGCGCTTCCCGGAGCGGGTGATCCAAAAGGCCGTGCAGCGCATGCTGCCCAAGGACGGTTCCCTCGCCCGCCGCCAGTTTTCGAACCTGAAAGTCTATGCGGGTCCGAACCATCCCCATGAGGCGCAACAGCCCGAGCAGCTCGACATTAAAAGCTGGAACGTCAAGAACACTCTGAGAGCCTGATCATGTCCGACGAACCCCGTACCCTGAAGGATCTCAGCGACCTGACGGAAAGCGAAGCCGCCGCCGCCCTGACGGTGGAGACCGCCGTTCCGCGGGAGCCCAAGATCGACGAGCACGGCCGCGCCTACGCGACCGGCAAGCGGAAGGACGCCATTGCCCGCGTCTGGATCAAGCGCGGTTCCGGTGTGGTCACCGTGAACGGCAAGGATATCGAGCGGTATTTCGCCCGCCCCGTGCTGCGTATGATCCTGCGCCAGCCGCTGGTCGTCGCCGACCGGGCGTCGCAATATGACGTGATCTGCACCGTGACGGGCGGCGGCCTGTCCGGCCAGGCCGGCGCAGTGCGCCACGGGCTGTCCAAGGCACTGACCTATTACGAGCCGGATCTGCGCCCCACGCTGAAGAAATACGGTTTTCTCACCCGGGACCCGCGGACGGTGGAACGGAAGAAATACGGTCGCGCCAAGGCCCGCCGCAGCTTCCAGTTCTCCAAGCGTTAAGACGCAAGGATGGCGGCGCGCGAAATTCCCGTCGCCATTCTCGGTGCCAGTGGCTACACCGGCGCCGACCTCATCCGTTTGCTGAGCATCCACCCCCAGGTCCGGCTCGCCGCCCTCACAGCGCACTCCCATGCGGGCAAGCCGCTCTCGGCCGTGTTTCCCCATTTACGCATGGTGGATGCCCCGGATCTCGTCACCGTGGACGATGTGGACTGGTCGGATATCGAGGCGGTCTTCTGCGCCCTGCCCCACGGCACGACCCAGGAAATCGTCGCAGGCCTGCCGAAATCCCTGAAGGTCGTCGATCTGTCGGCGGATTTTCGCCTCAACGATCCGGATGTCTACGCCGAAACCTACGGCAAACCCCATGCGGCCCGGGACCTTCAGCCCGAGGCGGTCTATGGACTCACCGAACATGCCCGGGACGGCGTGACGAAGGCCCGCCTCGTGGCCTGCCCGGGATGCTATCCGACCGCCTCGCTGCTCGCCCTTCTGCCCCTGATCAAGGGTGGCACGATCCAGGCCGAGGACATCATCATCGATGCGAAATCGGGTGTGTCCGGCGCCGGGCGCGGCGTCAAGGAGGCCAACCTGTTCTGCGAGGTGGGCGAAGGCATCCATCCTTACGGGATCGGCCGCCACCGCCATGCGCCGGAAATCGAGCAGGAACTGGCCCGCCGGTTTCATGGACCGGTGGCGGTCAATTTCACGCCCCACCTGATCCCCATGAACCGGGGCGAACTCGTCACCTGTTATGTACGCCTCACCCCCGGTCAGACGGCGGACAGTGCCCGCGCGGCCCTGAAAGTGGCCTATGACGGGGAGGCCTACGTCCATGTGCTTCCCGAAAACGAAGCGCCGGCGACACGACATGTGCGCGGCTCGAACCACTGCGTGGTGAATGTCTTTGCAGACCGGATTGAAGGGCGCGCGATTGTCATCGCCGCCATCGACAATCTGGTGAAGGGGTCGAGCGGTCAGGCCATCCAGAACTTCAACCTGATGATGGGTCTGCCGGAAACCACCGCCCTCGAACAGGCCCCATTGTTCCCGTGACGAGAGGTTTGATCAGAACCGGGGTATCATCAGAATTGGGGCGTGATCAAAACCGGACCGTCACGCCGCCGCTGACCGCGCGATCTTCGGCGGGGAAGAAGCGGGCCGAGCCGAAGGCGAAGTCGGCCCGGTTGGCATAGTCCGAATTCGCCAGATTGCGCACCGCTGCAAAGATTTGGACATCCGGCGTGAGGTTCCAGGCGCCGCGCAGGTCCAGCACCTGATGGCCGCGATAGCGGTTCGAATTGCTGGCATCCGTGAAATAGTCGCCCAGATAGGTCCAGGCGAGTTCCACCGTGGCCGCCTCGACCGGGTTCCAGATCACTCGCGTGGTCCCGAACAGGCGCGGTGCGGTGTCCACGTCATTGCCAAAGGCGATGGATTCAGTCGAGTTGGCCGTCACGGGGCGGTCGAACCGATAGGTGTGACGCCCATGGGCTCCCGACAGGGCCAGCGACAGCTTCTCCGTCAGGGTCAGGAGGAACTCCAGCTCGACGCCGATATGCTGGGTTTTGCCGTCAGGCACGTTGAAGCCGTCCGCATCCCGGAAAAAGAAGTTCCGCTTGAAAGCGTAATAGGCGGCAAGGTCGAAGGACAAACGCCCGATATCGCCCCGGAAGCCCAGTTCCACACTGTCGAGGGTTTCCACATCCACATCGCCGACGGTCTGGTTCGAGGTCAGGCGGTACAGATCCGTGGTCTGGGGCGCCCGGGCCCCGCGGGCATAGCGGACAAAGCCGGCGACCGTCGGCGTGATGTCCACCACGACACCGAGCTTGGGAGTGGCGACGAGAAAATCGTCCACCCGGTCGGCGGGGCGCAGGAAGCGGCCGACAATGTCCGCATCTGTATTGTTCGTGTAGTCATATTCAGTGTATTCGACGCGTAATCCGCCCGTGATGGTCACGCGCGGGGCCACCGCCCAGGTGCCCTGGACATACCCGGCCAGCACCGTCGAGACCACGTCGTAATCGTAGTGGAGGCCTTGCGTAAAGCTGAAGATCGTGGGGAGGAACTGTTCCTCCCGCAGGGACCCTTCGGTGTATTCCACATCGGCGCCAGCGATGATCCGGTGCCCGCCGTCGAAGCGCCAATAGGCCGCCGACAGGAGACCCACACTCCAATGGCCGCTTTCCTCCAGGGCCTGGGAGGGCACGAAGGTCAGGCGGAAATCGAGGTCATTCCACCGGGCATAGGGGGTGAAGGACACCGTCAGCCGCTCGCTTCGGGTCCAGTCGATCCGGCTGGCGAAGCGCACGGCGCGTCCATCCCGAAACCCATCCGGCGTCGGATTGGTACGTGACAGGGCGGAACTCTCAAAGGCCTCCTCACCCTGGATGAAGCCCGCGGACTCCTGGTTCAGGTTTTGGGCCGCGAAGGTCGTGTGCACCCGGATATTGGGCAGGGAGTAGATCCATTGCAGAAGATATTTCTGCTGGTCGAGGCCGGTCTGCTCCCGCCAGCCGTCATCCGCCACCAGATTCACGCCGGCGAAATAGCCGTGGCGTCCCGATGTGCCGCTGACCTGGGCCCGGCCATGGTAGCGGCGGAAGGAGCCGGCGGAGGCGGACACCAGGGTCTCCTGGTCCGGCACCGGATCGGGCAGGAGCACATTGATCAGGCCATGGACCGCATTGTTCCCGTAGAGGGCACTGCCCGGTCCACGGATCACTTCGAGGCCGCCGCCGAACTCGGTCATGGCCTCGAACAGGCCGTTCACATTGGCGAAACCGGCCGCGCGCAAGGGCACGCCGTTTTCCAGGAACAGGAAGGAGCCCGCACCGGCCCCCCCGGTGAGCACCGGCGAGCGGATGGCGGTCAGGTGGTCCATGCCGCTGTTTCGGTGGAGATAGACCCCGGGCAGACGGTTGAGGGCCTCGGCGATGTGGTCGGGACGGATGAAATCCACGTCCTCGCCGCTCAACACGGCCACATTGCCCGGCTGGTCGAGAAGCGCGGCTTCCTGGCGGGTCGCCGTGACCACCATGCGTTCGGCAAAATCCGCTGCTGCGGCCGCTGGCGGCGTGAGCGCGACGACGGATGCCATGATCATGGTAGAGGCCCTGACGGCTCTGACCATGACGCCCCTGATCCGGGCCCGTCCCCCGCGTCGCCCCTGTGTCATCCCTGGTGGCCCCCGGCGTTATCGGTGATAGGCGGCGTAGTAGGCCGTGGCATGATTGGCCTGAGTGCCCCGCATGGGGACGCCGGTCATGATGAAGCCGGCGACGGACCGGGCGCCCAGATCGTCGAGCCGCGCCACGGCGGCGGCGGCATTTTCCATCCGCGTCTTGCGCCAGCGGGTCACGAAGACGGTGGCCTCCACCATGGTGGACAGGATCTGGGAGTCGCTCATGGCCAGAACCGGTGCGGTATCCACGACGACCACGTCATAGTCCCAGGCCAGACTGTCGATGATGCCTTTCAAGGCCGAGGAGCGGGACAGTTCCGCCGCCGAGGGCGGCAGCGTGCCGGAGGTGATGTAATCCATGCCCGTGCGCCCGTCGTCCCGGATCACGGTCTCCAGATCCACCTCGCCCATCAGATAGTTGGCGATCCCCAAATCATTGGAAACATTCATTTTTTTATGCAGATCAGGGCGGCCGAAATCGCAGTCAAGCAAGATGACCTTCTCGCCGAACGAGGCGCACAGGGAGGCGTAGGCGAGCGCAAACGTGGTCTTGCCCTCCCCCGGCGCCGCAGAGGTCACAAGCACGGTCTTCGGCGAGCGCGAGCCATTGGCCACATACAGGGTGGAGCGTACGCCTTTCATGGACTGGCTGAACGCGTCATAAGGTTTCTTCGTGTACAGATCCATGATCCGAGCGGCCGTCTTTGCGCCGGAGCCCATCCGCGGGATTTTCGGCACGATACCCAGCGAGCGGTATTGCGTGATCCGCTCCACCTCGTCGGTGGTTTCAATGGTCCGCCGCAGGGAGCCGAGCAGCATCACGACAACGATGCCCAGGATCAGGCCGACAAAGCCTGCAATGCCCAGCATCTTGCCCTTGCGGGGGAAGGACGGTTCGCTGGGCGTTTCGGCACGGGCATAGATGCGGGCATTGGGTTCGATCAGATTGCGCTGGGATTCCGTTCCGCGCAGGCGGACCCGGAACGAATTCAGCATATCGCGCTTGGAGCCCGCCTCGTTGATGAGTTCCTGGAGCTGAGCCTCAACGGAGCGGTCCTTGACGGCCGATCGCTGCACGTCCCGCATATTGGATTGCAGAGACTCGACCCGGGCGCCGGCGGCGGCCACTTCCGAACGGAGGGATTCCACCACCTTGCGGGTTTCGAGCCCGATATTCCGGCGCACGTCCAACAGCTCCTGGCGCACCTGGATCATGCTGGGGTGCTTGGGCCCGTATTGGGTGGAGAGTTCGGCCTGGCGGCGCACCAATTCGTTTTCCTGCTCCCGCAGGCTCTGGATCAGGGGCGCGTTCAACACGCGCGGCGCCGTCGAGCCGTCGCTGCCCTGGCTCAGGGCCTGTTCGAGCTGGGCCAGTTCGGCACGCAGGGACGCCTCGTCCGCCTCGGCCTGAACAACCTGGATGTTGAGATCGTTGATGCGGTTGGCGGTCAGGTCCGTCGCCTGGGTCTGCACGAGGCCATTGGCCTCGCGGAAATCACGCACGGCCTGTTCCGCGGCCTTGAGTTCTCCTTCAAGCTCTGCGACCTCGTTGCGCAACTGCTGGGCGGCGCGTTCCAGAGTCTGCCGCTTGAAGGTGAGCTGATCGACGATGTAAAGATCCATCAGGCTATTGACGATATCCGCCGCCTTTACCGGATCCTCGGAGTCGAATTTGACCTTGATGACGCGGGTGCCCTCCTCGGGCTCGACCGCCAATTCATCGAGGAAAACGTCGATCACGGAGTCCAGGCGGTTCTCGGCCGTTGTCGTGGAGTCGAGCTTTTCCTCGTCCACGAATTCCGGATCATATTCGAGGTCGAGGGAGCGGATCACGGTGCTGGCGAGCTGGCGGGAGCGCAGCAGGGCCGCCTCGTTGGGCACATCGGCAATCTCCGGGCCCTGATTGCGGACCATGGATTCCGCATTGGCCTGGAGGGTCGAAGGGCTGACAAAGACTTCTCCCGTGGCCGTGTAGACCGGCGGGGTCACCAGGATGAAGGCCAATGTCCCCCCGATCACGAGGCCGACGACCACCATGAAGAGCAGCCAGTGCCGCCGGAACAGGGCGATGATGTCGTGTAGCGTCATCTCGCTGCCCTGATCCGCCACCGGATCGAGGAGGGGGCGTTGGTCGGTCTGATCCGATGACCGCTGAGTGCCGAATCTGGCGCGCTGCATCCTGCACGAACCCTTTTTGTAACCTGAAACCCGCGTGTCCACCGAAGATCAGGACCCGGGGGCGACCAAGACCCGCGAGCGACCCGGACGCGGCGGCTCACCTCTGCGGACCATCGGCACACCATAACCGCACACAGACCCTGGATTATACCGCGTTCCTTACCGAAGCACCATGTCGCTCACCAGCACCAAACGGCGGGGATGCGACCGCGAAAGGGGGAACCCATCCTGGTCTTCAGCCTGTCCTGTGGGTGAGCTTGGGGGCCGAATCATGGTCAAGCCATGACACGCTGTCATAAACTTTTGCAAGATGAAGAGGTTGGGCCGTTGAATGCATCGGCGATCCGCCCCTCTCGCGAAGGGTCGGATCGCTGTATGCATGACGACGAGGCCCATCTGTGCGTTCCGGGATGCACGGATGGGGCCGCGCCACCGCTCAGTCAAGCCGCTTTGGCCGGGCCTGCGCCCAGGGGCTCGAGCACCGTCCGGATTTCCGGCTCCAGACCGCGCTCGCGGCAGGAGGCGGTGATTTCCTCCCGATAGATCGGGTTCATGATCACCACCACATCGGGCTTGTACTCGGCCAGGAAGTCCGGCGAGACGATTTCGTGGCCCGTGCCCGGCATGAAATAGCCGTGGCGGTTCGGGTTGATGTCCACGACATATTGCAGCTCGTCCTGAATGCCGACGGAAGTCAGGAAGGACACCGCCTTCGAACCGGAGCCCCACAGCACGACCTTTTTTCCGTCCCGGGCCCATTCGGCCATGCTGGCCCGCCAATTGGCGATGTTCACCGTCACGTCGCGGGCGAAGTCGTCGACCAGCGTGCTCAGTGCAGCGACCTCTTCGGACACGCCTTGCGGATCCGGCTGCGCGCCTTCGGCCGGAAGGGCTTCGATCATCAGATATTGGTCGCCGTAATCGACCCAGACATCCTTCACGTCAAAGCCGCAGCGGCGGAACAGGGTCGCGAGGGAGCCCTTGAGGCCCTTCGTGAAATAGGAGCAGTGCTCGTAATAGATGTCCCAGAAACCCCGCTCCTCCAGGATCAGGGTCATTTCCGGAATCTGAAAGAACACGACCGTTTCCGTGCGCTGACCGGCCGCCCGGCGCACCATGGAGATAAATTGCTGGACCAGCGGGATGTGCTCCAGGGTCATCTTGCAACAGATCAGATCCGCATCCTGATCCGCATATTTTTCCGAGTAGAAATCAACGACGAATTTGGCGCTGTCGGTCTTCGTGGCGATGCTGCGATCGGCGACATAGGCCGGGTCGAAGCCCACGCCCTTGTTCTCGCCCATGTCGCAGATCATGGCCAGGAACTCGCCCTTGCCGCAGCCGATCTCGATGACCTCTTTGCCGTGCAAGCCATGGCGGTCGATGATGTCCTGGGCCAGCTTCTGGTGGAATTTGTTGAACGTACCCGAAAAGCCCTGGGTTTCCTCGTATTTCTCTGAGTACTGAATATGATTTTCGTTGAAGGCCTTGTTGTAGATGAAGCCGCAATCCTCACAGAAGGTCAGGTCGATATCGCCCTTGGGATAGCCGACCGCCTCCTGCGGCGTGCTCATGAGGATGCAGCTGTTCACCGGGATCCCGGTTTTTTTGTAAACGCTGCGCAGCTTCGCCGAGCCGCAGGCCGGGCAGCACTCGCCGTGGCCCGCAAAGGGTTTGCCGTCCAGTCCCGTCGCCGTCATCGCTTCACTCATGGTCTAAGGTCCCTCGCTTCGTGTCCCACGCATGCTGAACGGGTTCGGGCGGCCCCCTGTTGCGCCGCCCGCCCCGGATGATCCCCCGTCAAACCACCTTGGGTTCGGGAATCGGAATGATGAATCGCCCGCCCTGGTCCCGGAACGACTGCTGCTGGGACAGGATTTCCTCGGCAAAATTCCAGGGCAGCAGGAGCACATAGTCCGGCTTGTCTTCCATCAACCGCTCGGGCTTTGTGATAGGGATGTGGCGGCCCGGCATGAAACGGCCCTGCTTGTGATGGTTCCGATCACAGACATATTCGACCGTCTCCGGACCAATTCCCACATAATTGATCAAGGTTGCGCCCTTGGCCGCCGCGCCGTAGCCGGCAATGCGCTGGCCCTGGCCCTTCAGTTCGGTGAGCAGAGTCTGGAGCTTTTCACGGGTCAGAATCACCCGGTCGCCGAAATCCCGGTAATAGTCGAAGCGGTCCACGCCGTCCCGGCGCTCCGCCTCGATAAGGCGGGTGAAGCCTTCTTTGCGGTCCTCGAATTTCTGGGCGTGCACCCGCAAGGATCCGCCGTGAATGTCCAGCTCCGCAATGTCGTTGATATAGAGGCCGTGGCGGCGGAACAGATTGTCGAGGGCCGTGACGGAGAAATAGCAAAGATGCTCGTGATAGATCGTGTCGAACTCGTTCTCATCAATCAGTGGGCGGACATACGGCACCTCGATGGAGGTGATGCCGTCATCCTTCAAGAGGGCGGCGATGCCGGCCACGATGCCATTGGTGTCCGCCACATGAGCCAGCACGTTATTGCCATGGATCACATCGGCCTTCTTGCCCTGGGCGGCGAGTTCCGTCGCCAGATCGCGGCCGAAAAAGGCCAGCATGCTGTGCACGCCCTGTTCCCGCGCAGCCTTGACCGGGCCTTCGGCGGGATCGATGCCGAGGACGGGAATGCCCTTTTCAACATAGTTCTTCAGCAGATAGCCGTCATTGGAGGCAATCTCGATCACGAGCGAATCGGGGCCCAGATTGCGCGACTCGATCAGGCTCAGGACGTTTTCCCGGGAATGGCGCAACAGGTGATCGGAAAAGGACGAAAAATAAGGGTAGTCGGTGGCAAACAGAAGCGTGGGGTCCACCGTTTCGGTGATCTGCACAAGGCCGCACTCTTCGCAGAAGGCCACTTCGAGGGGGAAGGTCGGCTCGGTCTCGGCGAGCTGGGCCGGGGTCAGCAGACGGTCGGCCAGGGGCATGTCGCCAAGATCGAGAAAAACCTTGAGATTGTTGCTGCCGCAGGACCGGCATGCGGTGATGTTGCCTCTCATCGTTCCACTTCCATGAAAAGGAAAAAGTCAGGACCCGCCCGACGCTCATGCCGGGCCTATCCACGGGTCCCGGGTTATCCCGTCGGCCGGCAGTCCTCTCAAGTCTTTGCCACTCACTGTGCCGGTCTGCAGGCCCGATCCGTACCATGGCCCGCATCCAGACAAGAGCCCGCGCGTGTGGTGCCGTCGGCAGTGTTCCGCTACCGCCGGCACCTTCATGCCATCCGCGAAACCGGGGCGCTCAGCGCCCGCGGCCGGATCCGGGCGCGTGCCGCAGATCGTCCGCCAGCACATCGGTGCTCATGAGATGCTTCAAATGTGCCAGCCGCTGGAACCGGTCCCCCTCGAACTCCTCGAGCTTGAGGCCGATTTCCTTGTACATCTCATAAAGCTGCTTGATCCCCTCGCGCACGGTCCATTTCGGCTCGAAAGCGGGCAGGACCTCCCGAATCTTGTCGCAATTGACCCGGTAATTGCGTTTGTCCGGCCCGGCGCCGTCCGCGAAACTGATCTCGCAATCCGGGACCACATCGCCCACCATTTCCGCGATTTCGCGGATCCGGTAGTTTTCGTCCGTGCGCCCCACATTGAAGGCCTGCTTGTGCACGACGTCCCGTGGTGCCTCGAGGGCCGCGATGAATGCGCGGGAGATGTCCTCGATATGCACGATGGGCCGCCAGGGCGTGCCGTCGCTCTTCATCATGATCTTGCCGGTGCAGAATGCCCAGGCCGTCAGATTGTTCGCCACCAGATCGAACCGGATGCGGGGCGAGTATCCGTAAGCCGTGGCCGAGCGCATGAAGACCGGCGAGAACCTGTCGTCGGCCATCTCGGACACATCGAGTTCCGTATCGACCTTGGACTGCCCATAGGGCGTCACCGGATTGAACTCGGAGGTCTCATCGAGGAAATCCTGTCCGCCTGCGCCGTAATTGGAGCACGAGGAGGAAAAGATGAACCGCTCGACGCCGGCGGCCTTGGCAAGTTCGGCGATCCGCACACTGGCTTTATGGTTGATGTCGTCTGTGAGCTGCGGATTGAGATCGCCCATGGGATCGTTGGACAGACCTGCAAGGTGCAGGACGGCATCGAAGCCCTCGAACATGTCCTGACGCACATCGCGCACATCCGTCAAGATGGTCTCGATGTCCTGGAACCCGGGGCCGAAGGTGCAGCGCTCGAAAAGGTGGCTGTCGAGGCCGACGACGTCATGGCCGCGCTCCAGCAGCAGAGGCGCCATGACCGTGCCGATATACCCCAGATGACCGGTTAAAAGAACACGCATGGCCCTTACTCCTCTCCGCCCATCCATGGCGGGTTGCCCTTCTCCCACAGCTCCTCGAGCCGCTTTTTATCCCGGATCGTGTCCATGCACTGCCAGAAGCTTTCGAGCCGATAGGCCATCAGCTGGCCGTCAGCCGCAAGGCGCTCCAAGGGCTCTTTCTCGAATTGGGTGGCATCGGTGTCGATATAGTCGTAGACGCCCGGCTCGAAGACGAAAAACGCGCCATTGATCCAGCCTTCGGCGGTCTGGGGCTTTTCGCTGAACTCGGTGATGCGGTCGCCGTCAAACCGGATATGACCGAACCGGGCCGGGGGGCGGACCGCCGTCATGGTGGCGAGTTTGCCGTGGGCGCGGTGGAAATCCAGCAGATGCTGAATATCAATATCCGCCACGCCGTCACCCCAGGTGACCATGGCGGTCGTATCGCCAATATAATCGCCGAGGCGCTTGATCCGGCCGCCCGTATTGGTGTCCTGGCCCGTATCAATCAGGTGCACCCGCCAGTCGATGTCCTCGTCCCGATTCGAATGGCGCGTGACTTCTTTGGTCTTGAAATCCACAGTCAAGTTGGTGGTCAGGTTGCAGTAATCAACCATCCATTTCTTAATATACTCACCCTTGTAGCCCAGGGCGATGTAAAACTCGGCATCCAGGAAACGCCGGTAAATTTTCATGATGTGCCAGAGCATCGGCTTGCCGCCAATCTCCACCATCGGCTTGGGCTTGGTCTCCGTCTCTTCTGCCAGGCGGCTGCCAAGGCCGCCGGCCAGGATCCCGACTTTGATATGTTCCATGGTCACGCACCTGATCAGTCTTTGAGGTGACAAAGCCCTTACGTCGGCACCGCCCTTCCACGAGGCGGCCCCCCCTGCCGGACCGGTCTGCAGGGCCTGTAACCAAAACCAGTAGCCGAAGCCGGAAAGGACCGGAATGGCCCAGCCCCGCAACCCGCGACGGGGCTTCCTGTCCTGGAGGTCACAGTGTTTTCGCGGGCGCACTATACGCATCTGGCGCTCCCGGGGAAATGATTAGCGCGAATAGATGAACCGTTTTCGTCCAGGACAGCCGATTCCGCCCGAATTCTGACCCAAATCAGGACAGCCGGCGCACCCGCGCCCACCCCTCGGCCTCAACGGTCAACGCCAAAAAAACGCCGCCATATGCTCTGGCCGACCGCTTCATAGGCGCAACCGGCCTGCTCCCGATGCCCCGGAATGCCTTGCCAAAAGACCGATCCGCCGCCCATCCGCGCCGGCGGGGTCGCGAAGGGAGCATCCCGCCCTCGACAGGACACGGCCCAACTGGACCGCTTTTTGCAATCCCGTTGCCCATGGGTTCGCCAAATGGATCGTCAGTAAAGGGTACGGCATCACCATGACTGAAACACGTGTCATCCTCCTGGGCCGGAACCGGCTGTTTCTGCAGGGCCTGGCCAATCTTCTGCCTACGGGTCGCTTCGCGGTTCTGGGCGAGGCTTCCGATATCGACGCGCTTGCCGCACGTCCCGATCTGGGCGCGCTGGCGTCGGGCGAAGTGGTCCTGGTCGATCCGCCCCAGGATATTCAGCACCTCGCCGATGAACTGCGACAGCTTCGCGCCCTGTTGCCCCAGGCGGTGATCGTCGTCCTGAGCGACACTCTGTGCCCCAAGCTCCTGTCGGCCTCCTTGAGTGCCGGGGCCAAGGGCTTCCTGTTGAAGAACATTTCCATCGATGCGCTTTTGCATTCCGTCGAGCTGGCGCGCCTCGGCGAGACGGTCCTGCCGACCAAGCTTGCCAGCATGCTGGTCAGCAGCGGATTGTCGGATCTGCACGCGGGCGGAACACCGGCCCTGGGCGGCGCCGGCCTTTCGGACCGGGAGACCCAAATCCTGTCCTGCCTCGTCGCCGGCAACTCGAACAAGATGATCGCCAATCGGCTCGCCATCACGGAAGCGACCGTGAAGGTGCACATGAAAAGCCTGCTGCGGAAGATCAAGGTCAACAATCGCACCCAGGCCGCGATCTGGGCGGTCAATCACGGCCTGTCCCCCATGAATTCCATGGCCGCGGAATGAAAAACCCCACCGCGCGACGGTGGGGCATCGAAAACGCGTTGGCGGGGGCCTTTGCGCCCCCGCCCATTGGCCTTGATCAGGGGCCTTGATCAGGGGCTTAAGGGCGCGGTTTAGTCCGTGCGGGCCATGACGAATTTGAACGGCTTAGAGCCCTTTTCCTTCTTCGTCTCCGGATCGAGGAAGCGGACAGTGCTATCATAGACCTTGCCCGGCTGAAGCTCCGCCTCGAGGGCCATGCAGACATCCGGGTGATTGTCGATGATCATGCAGAATTCCTCGCCGTTCCAGGTCCAGGTGCCGCCACCGGCCACGGATTTATCCGTTTCCGGAAACATCTCGAACCAGAACAGGCTTTTGTCTTCGCGCACGACAAAAGGAATGAGCGTGCCGTTTTCGTAGATCATGATCGGACCGTGTTCCATCAGGATCTGGGGCACGGGGCCCGGCTCGGCCGGATGGTCCTTGGCCGGATGGGCCTGGGCGCCGGAGACGAGCATGGCCGGGACAAGCATGGCCGGAACAAGAGCCGAGCGCAGCACGTTTTTCATGGTTGGGTTCCTTTCCTGCGATGGGATCCGCTCCGGATGCAATCCGGAGCGGTGTGGTGAGTGCCATCAATACTGAAAGTTGATCGACAGTCCGATGGTCCGCGGCTGGATGGTCACGACCCGCTGCAACGGACCCGGAATGCCGTCCCGGGTGATGACAGGCCGCTCGTCGAGAACATTCGTGGCGAAGATCTGAAAATCGACACCCCCAAGCGTCACGCCGGTCCGCAAATCCAGCTTGTGATAGCCGCCATTGACCTGGATGGGATCGTCCGTCGTCGTGAAATTGCTGTTGTAGTTGCCGTAATAGAGGTAATCGAGCCGGGCGAAGGCGTCATGGCCGCTGAGGATAAAGCTCTGCTGCAGGCCGGTGTTGAAGGTGAAATCGGGCACACCCGGAAGCTCCGATCCGGCATCGGCGAAGGTCGGAACATCGTCCACGGTTTCCGCGTCGATATAGGACACACCGAGGGTCCAGACGGTGGTGTCGGTCAAAAGCGCCGTAGACTCCAATTCAAAGCCTTGAATTTCCGCCTGCCCCAGATTGGCCACGCCGCCGAAGCCGGTGGAGAATGTCACGCTCTGCTGAATATCCGTCCAATTGATATAGTAGATGGCGACATTGGCCTGCAATCGCCGGTCGAACCAATTGGTCTTGGCTCCGATTTCATGGTTCCACAGGCTGTCGGATTCGAAAAAGGCCGGGCGCATGTCGCCGGGGACGGTCAGCACCGGAGAATTGGCCTGTCCCTGGCGAAAGCCCCGCGCCGACTGGTAATAGAGCAGGGCATTGTCGAAGGCATAGGAAACGGCGAACCGCGGGGTAAAGACAGTCTCCTCATCGGTCCGCTCAACGGACTGGCTGCCCTCGGGCGGCGAAAACAGCCCCTCGATGAACAGGTCGACCTCGGAGCGATAATTCGTCACCCGGCCGCCGGCCGTGAAGGTCAGTCGATCCAGGACCTCATAGGAGAGTTCGGCGAAAGCAGCGAGGGTGCGATAGTCATAGCGCAGATCTTCGCCCTCCGGCGTGCCGAACAGTTTTCCCAGGACGGAATGGTCGATCAGGCTCATCTCCTGATAGTTTTCCCGATAGTAGAGCCCGCCCACGAGCCATTCAGCCGGCCCGTCGGAGGTTGAGACCAGACGCACTTCCTGGGAGGTGACATTGGCCCGCGCCAGGAAATCGAATCGGGCGACGGCATCGGGAAAGCCCAGGCCGAAACTGTCCGACAGATCCTGGAAAAAGCCCGTGTTCCGGTCGAAATAGGACGTGGCACTGACGAGTTCCGCAAAACCCAAATCGTATTTCATCACCAGCGACGCGAGGAACACCTCGTCCGGGTCCGGCTGCTCCACCTGCAGCGGTGCACTGACCAGATCGCCCACACCGGGCGCGAAGGTATCCTGGAACCCGTCATGGTCCTGATAGAGGGCCGAGGCATCGATCAGCAGCCGCTCCGTCGGCTGAAAGCGCACGGCAAGGCGCCCGCCGAACGTGTCGGCCGGATTGATGTCCTCGGCATCGCGGGACGGATCGTCAATGAAGCCGGCCCGGCGCCGGGAATAGCCCGTCGCCTCCACCGCCAGAACGTCTTCGGCGAGGACCGCCGAGACCGACCCGAACACGCTGTAGCCCACATCGCCGAAGCGGATGGCTGAAACCGAGGCTCCGCCACGAACCCGGTTTTCCGTGAGGCTCGGCTTGGTGGTTTCGATCTTGATGGTGCCGCCCAGGGACGCCGCGCCATAAAGCGAGCTATGGGGCCCCTTGATGACGGTCACCTGCTCGATGCCGAAAATTGCATAATCCAGGTTGATATTGCCCTGGGACAGGGTCAGCGGCGTTTCGTCCAGGTAAAGCGCAATGGGTGCCTGGGTCAGAACGCTGCCCGTGCCGTCCGTCACGCCGCGGATGGAAATGGAATTGGAAAAGGTGTTGCCACCGTCATTGAACTGAACACCGGGGATGCGCGTCAGATAGTCCTCAAAGCTCTGGGCGTTCAAGAGGCGCAACTCGTCACCGCCAACGGTGCTGACGGCCAGCGGGATGTCCTCGATGCTTTCCTCGCGCTTGCTCGCCGTCACCGTCATGCGCTCAATCTGGCGCTCGATTTGGCGCTCTTTCGGGCGATCCGCCTCATCCGCCCCAACCGCTTCTTCGATTTCACGCGTACGAGCATCATCGTCCGGAACCGGCTCCCGTGCGAGTGCCGTGTCGATCGCCGCCCCTAAAAGAACCGTCACTGCCGCCGCCAACATGTGCCGCATGGAAACCCCCAATCCGTGATCCCGCCCAATACGGATGATCGCGGCTCAGACAGTCCCCCTCGAATGTCACAAAACTGCGACAGTTCCCTGATGCACGCCTGACAGGCGCATGAAACATTTGCGTAGGTGATACGTTGTATCGCTTGAGAGGAAAAAGGAAGCGGCAAAACGCCGATACAATCCCATACCATCTGCATGAGATTGATTTCGCAGAGATGCATCCGCTGACCGCGCGTCCTATCTGATGACCGATCAAAGCAAGGTCTATAAGGGTGTCGGCAAAGAGTATGCAGGGCACGGATCGGTCAACCATTCGATCAACGAATATGTGCGCGGCAACTTTTGGCACACAAACACGGTCGAAAACTTCTTTTCAATCTTCAAGCGCGGGATCACCGGTGTTTATCACCACGTCTCAGAAGCCCACCTCAAGCGCTATGCCTGCGAGTTCGACTTCAGATACAATCACCGCAAGCTGACCGACTTCGACCGTGCCCACCTCGCCATTGCTGGCGCTGAAGGCAAGCGCCTCACCTATCGGCGGGCTTACGAAGCAGCGCACGCTTAAGCAGAAAGCGAAAGCCATCCTGCGCAGCCGGAAGAAGATTACAGAAAATTTAGGTTAAGCAAGGTGCGCGGAACTCGCGAATCGGGCGAACTTGAACCCTGACTATCGGTGGCGGGGAGCCATGCCCGGCTCCCCGCACGCTGATCTTCACGGCTCTTTCGCGAGCCACCGTGAAGGGTAATTTCTCCCCAGAAAACCAGCGTTTTCATGATGGCCATGAATCGCTTCTGCCAGTCAAGGCTCGCTTCATTACAAATGAGGCTTAGCTCAATGGCTACCTTCCTGATTTCCTACGATACTCACTACGCCCGGAACTATGATCGTCTTTATACGGCGTTTGACAAACACGGCATCGGACGGGTTCTCGAAAGCGTTTGGATTGGCGAACTGGACAATACGCACGATCAAGTGCGCGATTGGGTTCGCAATTTGCTGGATGATGACGACTCAATCCTCATCATCGAGATGAAGCCAAAACACTCAAAAGCTTGGCGGAATCTGCCCGATGACGTCGTAAAGTGGCTTAAGGCGCTCGTCTAAGGGTCCGAGCCATCGCACCCATCATCTTGCACAGATGGTGGGCGCACCTTCGCTTTTGAATGCGGCTTGGGCGGCGTTTGCATCGCCCGCTTCAAAGCCTCATCCATACGCCGTTTCTGTTCTTCCAGTGTCAGCTCTTCATCATCACAGGTTTTCGACATGACCCAAAAAACCAAGGTTATCTACGATTTTGATCCGAACAATTTGCCAACAGAACTTCTGCAAGCCGTTGGTCTTCTCGTGGCCGCGTCATCTCAAACCGAGTCCATTGTCGGGCATTTCATTTCAGCCATTCTGGGCATAGACGACGCCGAATCAATTTCCTTAACAGCCCATATGTCCAACCCACTCAAAGATCAAATCGCGCGAGCTCTCATAGAGCTAAATGCCACCAACTCCGACACTGTGGACCAAGTTGACGACCTATTAGACGCGATCAACGAGGCTTACGAGCGTCGCAACATCACCGTTCATAACAGCTTCGCGAGAGATCCTGAAACAAATGAAGTGTTTAGTTTCCGCGAAATAGCGCGCGGCAGCACAAGAATTGAGCTAAAGCCAATTTCCGTCGATCAGATCAAGGAGGACGCGGCGCTGATATACAAGACCGGGATCAACCTTCAGAGATTCATGGCGCTCTGTAGGATCGATACAGCCCGCCGGACCCGACCACTTCGCGTCCCCCTTAACAGAAAGAAAAAGGCGAGAGCGGCTCGCCAAAGCGAGAGCGTCTAACTCTTCAATCTCAGTACCAGCCTGTCGTTTCTCGTCTACCATGACTGATCCTGCTCACCCAAGTATATAATCGCCGATCATTTTCGTCGCTGCAAGCCGCTGCTCAATGGTCCGGTCATTGGCCTCGAGCACCTCCGGACTGAAGGCTCTCGGGCAGTACTCCTCTTCGAACTGGCGAATATTGAGCGCATCAAGCCTCAGGCCGGGCACGGGCTCCAGATCGAAAGGGCGATTGAAGCGCGCCGTACGCCGACGTTCATTCAGGATTCGTTCCTCCTGCGCCGTGGCGACGGACTGCCTTCGACCATTGCGCACCAGGATGTTTCGTTGAAAGCGCACCGGCGGCGAATCCGACGGCTGGACCATGACCACGGCCACATCCTGCCCTTGCAGCCTGCGTTTCTCGACCATAATGGCCGGGGGCGGAACAATATCCCCCTCGGTCTTGATTCCGGAAAGCTGGAGGAGCACTTGGTCGGTGATCGGCGTGCCCAGTGGCGTACCGTCGTCCTGCACACCGATAAAGACGACACCTGTCTCGGCCGTGCCGGCGAGGTCGTTGGCGAAGGCACAGACGGTTTCCCTCACCGCTTTGCGCGCGCTCCCCTCGAGCGCCCGCTTGCGTTCCACGCGGACACTCTCACCGTCATTCAGCAATCACTCCAGCTCGTCATCAGTCAAGGTCATGGTCAAGGCGTTTCACCATACGGTCAGAAATTCACCCGGTTCGACAGGGCGCCGTCGACGATCAGGTTGACGCCGGTGGTGTAGGAAGAAACCGGCGCGGCCAGGAATACGGCGGCGTTGGCGACCTCCTGGGGCGTGGCGCAGCGTTTGGTCGGGTTACGCGAGAGGGCCTGTTTGAAAAAGTCCGGCATGGCCTGCTCGACCATATGCCAGACGCCGCCTTCGAAATAGACCATGCCCGGGGAGACCACATTCACCCGAATGCCCCGCTCGGCGTGCTGGCGGGCGAGGCCCTTGGCCATGTGCACCAGCGCGGCCTTGATGGGCCCATAGGAGCCGGCCTGGTCCGCCTGGGCCGCGGCGATCGAGGCGATCATGACGAAAGCCGCATCGCCCCGGGTGTCGGCAGCCTCCCCGAGAAAGGGCTGGGCCCCCTCGAAAGCGTTCACTGCGCCCATGACATCCAGGTGGAAGTTCTTTTCCCACGACTCCGGATCATTGCCCTGGGCCATGGCGCCGGCATTCGACACCAGAATGTCGATCCCGCCGAGTTGGGCCGCCATATCCGCTACAAAGGCCTTCAAGCTTTCCCCATCCGTGATGTCCGCGGGCGCGCCCGCCGCCGGCACGCCGACGGCCTTCAGGGCGGCAACGGTTTCTTGAATCTGATCCGCATTTCGGGCGCAGATGCCCACCGCACAGCCCTCGGCCGCCAAAGTGTCCGCGATCGAACGGCCGATGCCGCGCGTTCCGCCGAGCACGACCGCCCGCTTGCCCTTTAGCCCCAGATCCATGGTTATCTCCTTTTTCGCTATGCTGGCAGCAGACTCGCGCAATGCGGGCATGCCAAGCTCTTGCTCCGCTGCGCCTGACGTCACACTGTGGCTGGAAAGGCCCCGTCAGGGCAAACCGCCTCGGCCCATCATGGGCGCATTGGCGGTCCGCCGCACCAGCGCCGTCTCAACGAAAAAGAGGACAGCATGACCCCTTCCCTCCCCGCCTCCGCCCTTCAACTGCGCTCCCACGTCAAATCGGACGGCGTGTTGGAGCTGTCCCTCGCCGATGTTCCCCTGCCCGAGCCGGGGCCGGACGAGGTTCTGATCCGGGTCGAGGCCACGCCCATCAATCCATCCGATCTCGGCCTTCTCGTGGGCGCCGTGGACATGACCCGGGCCAGCATGTCCGGAACCGCGGACCGGCCGGTCGTCACAGCACCGATCCCGGAGAATATGATGCGCGCCATGGCGGCCCGGGTCGATCAATCCCTGCCCGTGGGCAATGAGGGCGCCGGCGTCGTGGTCAAGGCCGGTTCGTCCGACGCCGCCCAGGCCATGATGGGCAAGACGGTGTCGGTCCTCGGCGGCGAAATGTATGCCCAATACCGCTGTCTGAACATTGCCCAGTGCATGGTGCTTCCGGACGGTGTAACGCCAGCAGAAGGGGCCTCCTGCTACGTCAATCCGCTCACGTCCCTCGGCATGACGGAGACCATGCGCATGGAAGGCCATACGGGCCTCGTCCACACGGCGGCCGCCTCCAATCTGGGGCAGATGCTGGTCAAAATCTGCAAGGCGGACAGCGTTCCGCTGGTCAATATCGTGCGCAAACCTGAGCAAGAGGCCCTGCTGCGCGGTCTGGGCGCGGAGCATGTCGTTGATTCCTCTAAGGACAGTTTCCGCCATGATCTTGTCCAGGCCCTTGCTGCGACGGGCGCGACGCTCGGCTTCGATGCCATCGGCGGCGGCAGCCTGGCGGGCCAGATCGTCATGGCCATGGAGGCGGCGGCCACGCTCAATGCCAAGGAATACAGCCGCTACGGATCATCGGTCCACAAGCAGGTCTATATCTATGGCCGGCTGGACCTGAACCCCACGATTCTGCCGCCGGGTCTGGGCATGGCCTGGGGGGTCGGCGGATGGCTGCTCACCCCGTTCCTGCAAAAGATCGGCACCGAAGGCCGTCAGAAATTGCGCAACCGGGTTCTCGCCGAATTGCGCACCACCTTCGCCAGCCACTACACGGCGGAAATCTCGCTCGCCGAGGCGCTCGATCTGCCGACGCTCCAGGCCTATAACCGGCGCGCCACGGGCGAGAAGTTTCTGATCAATCCCAACAAGGGATTGTGAGCCACAAAAGCGAGATGGTGCGCTGGGGATCCGGCGCACCATCCGTAAGCGTTGTGTCAACGATCAGTCGATTAGAACAGGGCCTCGTCCTGGGGCATGTCGCAGCAAGGCTCCGTCATTATCTCGGCGCAGTGATGGGGCTCGTCAGGGTAATAGGGTTCGCCATCGGCGTGATAGGCCACCTCTTCTTCGTGGTGTTCCAACGGCATCTCCTCCGACACCGGCATATCGCCGCCCCCATACGCTTCGAAGTCCACCATGTCCTCATCGCCCATGGCATAGTCTTCGGTGGGATCTTCCGGGTTTGATCCGACGCGCTGATCCTGGGTATCCTCGTCCCGGAGCTCTTCGGGCTCGTCCTCAAGGGGCTTGGAGCGGTCACCGAAGATCGGGGGCCAGGCGTCGTGTTCATCGAGAATGCTTTCCTTGGGTCCGTCTTCCGCGCCGCCTTCGCCGCCGTTCTCGGGCTCGCCGTCTTCCGGCGCCTCGTC
Source organism: Alphaproteobacteria bacterium (assembly GCA_050331455.1). Lineage (GTDB taxonomy): Bacteria > Pseudomonadota > Alphaproteobacteria > JAJFIK01 > JAJFIK01 > CAYUYV01. The sequence goes on along the minus strand of JBHJGV010000010.1, from coordinate 26,995 downwards.
GGGCAGGTCTTCCTGCTCCTTGATCTTCTCGACGTCCTCCTCGCTGATCTGGCCGTCAACCTGGCCCTGTTGCAAGGCGCTCTGCCAGGCGGTGCCGGCGTCGCCTTCGGCTTCCGGGTCGTCATTCATCACCAGGCCGAACGCCTTCTGCCCACTGACAGGATAGGTGTTGGCATAGCCGGTGCCGGACGCGTCCTGGCCGATCCAGGTCTCGCGGGTGATCTCCACACCGAAGATCTCGTCGCCTTCATGGGTGTGATCGGGATTGCCCGTGATCGAGAAGGTGAATTCGAGCGGGCCGCCCACCGGAAGCATGAACGCCTTGGTCTTGCCGCCGCCTTCGAAATGCATGTTGTCGGCACCGTCGGTCATCATATCGTCGATGCTCAGGGTCACGCCCATCTTTGTCGTGGTGCGCGGAATGGTGCCGTCATAGGTCACTTTGAACGTATAGACGGGGGCCGCATCGTCACCTTCAAAGTGTTCAACGGCGACGGCTTCGATTTTCCAACCCATGGGTCTGTCTCCTGTGCGTGGGGCGGTTTGAGGTTCGCTGTGTTTGTAATCGTCAATGCTCGGGGTCGTGCGCGTTCGGGGTCTGTTGTCTGTGGGGCCGTCCTGGCCACGAGCCTTTTTTGGCCCAGACGCGGCATGGGCACTGTGCCGCCGGTCACAAGGGGTGTCGGCGCCGTTTCAGGCAGGGCATACTTTTTCGATCGACGGGCAGCGGCGCGGGCGACGAGATCGACCGAATAAGCGAACGCCCGGGGAAAGAACGTAAAAAATCAGGGAGGTTGCCCGATGGACTTCACCGTTCCCGCCTGGATCACCGAGAAACTTGAGGCCATGGACCGGTTCATCGAGACCGAGATCCGGACCCTCGAAAACGAAAACGACAATATCCGCTTCTTCGATCACCGCCGGGAGCATGCGCGCACCGATTGGGACAATGACGGCCAACCCCGGGAGGACTGGGAAGACCTGCTGCGGGAGATGCGCCGGCGCGCCGACAAGGCTGGCTTTTTGCGCCTCGCCCTGCCCCGCGACTATGGCGGCGAGGAAATCGGTAACCTTGCCATGGCGATCATCCGGGAGCACTTGGCAGCCAAGGGGCTCGGCCTGCACAATGATCTGCAGAATGAAAGTTCCATTGTCGGAAACTTTCCCCAGGTGCTCATGTTCCGGGATTTCGGCACCCCCGAACAGAAAGAAGAATTCATCAACGGCATGATGGCCGGCACCCACCGTATCGGCTTCGGCCTGACCGAACCGAACCATGGCTCCGACGCCACCTGGATGGAGACCCGGGCCGTGCGCGACGGTAATGGCTGGCGCATCACGGGCGAAAAGATGTGGAATACCGGTCTGCACACGGCCAATTGGGATATGATCTTTGCCCGGACGAGCGGCAAGGACGGCGATGCCCTCGGCATCACCTGTTTTCTGGTTCCGACAAATGCGGATGGCTTCCATACAGAAGAATTCCTGTGGACCTTCAATATGCCCACGGACCACGCGCGGGTGCGCCTCGACAATGTGTGGGTGCCGGACATGGCGGTTTTTGGCCCCCTGGACCGCGGCCTCGCCCTCGCCCAGCATTTCGTGCACGAAAACCGCATCCGCCAGGCCGCATCAAGCCTCGGCGCGGCCCAGTTCTGCATCAACGAAAGCGTGGAATATGCCCGGATGCGCAAACCCTTCGGCAAGCCGCTCGCGGCCAATCAGGGCATCCAGTTTCCCCTGGTCGAGCTCCACACCGAGGCCGCGATGCTCCGGGAACTGATCCGCAAGACCGCCTGGGAAATGGACCGCATGGACCATGTGGACGTCTCGCGGCTGATCTCGGACAAGGTGGCCATGTGCAATTACCGGGCAAACCGCCTGTGCTGTGATGCGGCAGACCAGGCCATGCAGACCCATGGCGGCATGGGCTATTCACGGCATAAACCCTTCGAACATATCTACCGCCATCACCGGCGTTACCGCATTACCGAGGGTGCGGAAGAAATACAAATGCGCAAGGTGGCCGGTCACCTGTTCGGCTTTATCGGTAAAAACGCCTGATCGGGCTCAGGCGAGTGCCCGGCGCGGACGTCTTCACGATCCCGAGATATATCTGGTGCGAAGGATCCCGCCCCCCTAGGTATGGGGTGTCGGACTGAACACCCTTGAAGGGCCCGTGACGACACGGGTTCCGTCATCGATCAGAATGGAGAGTGAGCCATGACACGTTTGAAAAACCTGATCCGCGCCGGCTTCGCCGCCCTCGCTTTCGCCTTCGCCGCACCGGTCCTCGTGGCCGCGCCTTCATCGGCCTATGCGGCTCAGGACGCCGAACTCGCCAGCGGCGGCTTCACCAATCAGGAGTACAAGATCAGCGGCAACTGGCGGATCTACGAGGAAGACGGCAAGACCTTCATTGCGCTGAGCGATGATTTCCGCACCCGCCGCGGGCCGGACCTGAAGATCTTCCTGTCCCCCCTCGCCCCGGACGCCGTCACGGGCAAGAACGCCACGGAGGGCAGCCTTCTGGTCGCTGAGCTGGACAAGTCGCGGGGCGCCCAGACCTACGAAATCCCCACCGGCACGGACCTGTCCGCGTACCAATCGGTGGTCATCCATTGCGAGCGGTTTTCCAAGCTCTGGGGTGCAGGACCGCTGACGATCTCAGACTGACCCGCGCTGTCAGATCCGGTCAAAGACAACGGGCCCCGTCGGGGCCCGTTTTGCATAGATCGTCATTGCTGTGGGTTTGTTCAGGTGTTGTGCGCGCCTCGATGTGCGCTCGCGCTTGGCCGGCCATGGCGCGTCATCACAGGTCCTTGATCATGGAAATGACGAACACGCCATCCCTCGACTCCGCACGGGCCACTTCCCGCCATCCCAGGGCCCGGTGAAAGGCCGGCGCCTTCGTGCCCTCAACCACGTCGATGGTCGCTGCGCTAAAGCCGCGATCGCGAAGGATATCGAGGGCGGCCTCGATCATCAGACGTCCGATGCCCCGCCGATGGTGTTTGGGGTCCACATAAATGCGCCGAATATGGCTCGTTCCAGGTTCGAAATCGAAATAGCCGACAATGCCGTCCCGGCGCGCTTCTGCCACGAAAATATCCCGCCAGTCGTCCGCAATCGCCTGGCGCAGGCGTTTGGGGGCTTCGGCAACAGCATTTTCCGTCAGCACGCCTTCATAGGCCTGCGTCCAGGACCGAACGGCCGTCTCCGTCAGTTGACCGACGTCGGCGGGCTCGGCGGGCCGGATGACCACTGCCGTCATGGCGAGACTCTTTGTTTCCGTGTCCTGTCCCGATTGAGCTCGGGTCACGGCCCGGGCCCATGGCCCAGGCGGCGGTGTCCGATCCGCAATCCGGGTGGATGGAAAACGGAAAACGCGGCTTTGTCCACCGCCCTCGCGCAGGCCGCTCGTGACGGGGCCTCCGGCACCGGCACCGGACGCAGCACCGACTCACCCGTGCGCCTGATCCGTATCGGAGTCCGTATTGGGCGCCCGTCAGATCACCGGCGCCGACCGGTCCAGGAGGTGGAAAGCGGCCTCGGCGGCCTGGCGGCATTCGCCCACGATGGGCTCGGGCGCGCGATCCATGGCCAGGGCCGCCCAGCAATCGAAGGCGGCCTGGGCCTCAGCCAGAGCCGGAGAAACGGGCTTGCCGGGCCGGGCGCCCTCCAGCGCCAGATACCGGGCCAAACGATCCCCTGCACGGCGCAGATCGGCCAGGGCCGGATCGGTCTCGGGCACGGGCCCCAAAGCCAGGATGGGGATGGGACCGGGCGTCTCGCCCCGGCCCGCCGCCAGGGCCCGAACCGTGAGATATTCAGCCTGGGCCCACAGGCCTGCACCGCCCAACCGGGCGGACCAGGCCAGATACGCTTTTGAAAGAGAATGCTCGAAGGCACCGGCGCCCGGCGCCGGCACGAGGCCGGACCCATAGGTCCGGTGCGCGGGCTCCTGCGGGGCCTCGGAGGCGGCCTGCCCGACCCAGGCGGCCCAGAGCAGGGGACCGGCGACGCAGGCGGCAAACAGGGGTGAACGGACGGCTTTTGTCATGCATTCGAGTCAAACCCAGAGAGTTTGACGATCCATGAATCCGGCCGTCGATCCGATGGTTCCGGATCAAAAGACCCGCCTTAGGACATTTCGAGGTCGGGCCGCCCGCCCCGCGCCACACGCCAGACCAGGCCGCAGGCCAGCGCCAGCACGATGCCGATCCCGATCATGCCCTTCGCCGACAGGCCGGACCCGGCGTCCGGCGCCGCCGACGGTGCGGGCTCGTCCTGCGGCGGCGTGATCGGCGGATTGTTGGCCTTCAGGCGGGCCGTCAGGTCCCGCTGATCCGTCAGAATCGTTTCGGCCGAGCGCACCCCATGGCTTTGATTGGCATACCAATAGGTGACCAAAGGGCGACGCCCCAGCAGGGTGACGGCGGCCACGCCCCGGACCGGCATGCTTTCCCCGCCATGGGGCAGGTCCAGGACCAGCGGCCAGTAGAGGGCGTCCTCGTCCTGAACGGGGGCGTCGAATTCGGGGCGCGCCAGGCCCGTATCCTCCAGGACCGCGTCGATGCCCTCGGTGCTGGCGCTGATCTCCTGGAAGAGGCCGCTGAAATAGGCCTCAGGCTCCATGCCGATATCGAGCAAAGGGCTGTCGGTCTCGTCCATATGGCCGGAAATGATGATCCATTGGGAAAAGCCGGTCCGTTCGGCCTCCGGTAACTGGATCACGTCCTTCTCGGTGCAGGGAATGGCGATTTCAAAAACGTCATGGCCGGACCGGGCCATCTGCTCGATCACGCCGGCGGCGTAATCCGCATAATCCGGGTCCCGGGCGATGCCGCAAAAGCCCGAGGGCAGCGCCATGACCGGTCTCGCGGCGGCGGTATCCAGGGCATCGTCCACGGATCGGGTCAAGGCACGGACCGTGTCGATGCCGTCCTCGGGAGCATCATCGGCGCGCGCCGGCAGGCCACCGGCAGAGACCATCAGAACCGCACAGATGAGGCCCGCGGCCCCGGACCGGAAGCGCCGCACGGCACGCCGCTTGCCTCGCCTTTCCCTATCGGCCTCGCCGGCCGTGCCGGCTCCCATGCGCCCCATACCCGTCTCCCCGACTTCCGCGATACGGCGGACCGATCTCCAACATGTTGACGCCGCAGACCCGGATCGCAGGCCTGGCCCCCGAATCACCGTGCCCTCAGGCGAGAGGGTACCACACAAGGGGTGTCGGGACGATTCACCAGGCATGATGGTCGCCCGCCCACAGCGGTAAAGCCGCCGGCTCAGGGGGCCGGTGCCTCTCAGCCTGGATCCGCCCGCAGCGGCCTTTCGCCGGCAAAACGGCCCGCGAGAAGGAACAGGCCCGCGCCCGCAAAACACACGCCCCCGGCAGTCATCAGCACACCCCCATACCCCGATGCCGCTTCGATGGCGCCAAAGCGCTGGGCCCCGAAGGCCGTCCCGAAATTCAGCACCGCCATGTAGACCGAGAATTGGGTGGCGGCGACAGCCGGAACGCACAGGGCCATGGCGGCGGCATAAAGGGACACCGACATCAGGACGAACAGCATAAGATAGGTCACCTTGAAGACGGCAAAGATTTCAGCCCACGCGCCGGGGGCACCGGCCATCGCGCCCTGCAAGACGGCCATGGCCAGCAGGGTGACCATCAGGGTGCGCAGGGCGCCGAACCGGTCCGCCAGGACCCCGGCAACACCCACGCCGAACACGCCGCCGGCCAGATTGGCAAGGCTTGCAAGCCGGCTGTATCCCTCATCGGTCCAATCCAGCGTCTGCACCGCGAGCACCGGCGCATAGGCCTGTTCCAGCCCATAACCCGTGAACGCAACGAAAATCCCGGCAGCGAATAGCAGGCTCCCCAGGGGCATCAGGGCACGGAGCAGCCGCATGGCCAGAGGGGCCCAGGCGTGGAGCTGCCGGGCGGCCGCGTCGGGCGCCGGGGCACCCGCCGTCCAGGGCATGAGCCGCTCGCCGGGCCGCTCGCGGAGCACAATCGGCACCACCATGATCAGGGCAACGACGGCGGCCGTGACCAGAGCCGCTCGTGCAAAGCCATAGGCGTTGATCACCGAACCGGTGACAAACGCCGCGCCGGCAATCCCCAGTGTCTTGCCACCCCACATGACGCCATTCGCCCGGGCGCGCTCTTCCTCCGGCACCACATCAATGGCCATGCCGTCGATCGCCACATCCTGAAAGGCCGCAGACAGATTGACGAGAAAGCCGGTCACGATCAGGAAAGTCAGGGCCTCCCCGTCGGGCACCCGGGCGCCGAAGACGATCAGTGTCAACACCAGAGCGCCCTGGGCTCCGATCACCCAGGGCCGCCGCCGGCCCATGGGCAGATAGGCGACCCGGTCCATGATCAGACCATTGATGAGTTTCAGGCTCCAGGGAAGAAGAATAATGGCGATGTAGCCGCCGATCGCTTCCGGTGCGACACCCTTCGCGGCAAGCCATGCGGGCACGGCGATATAAAGCAGGCCTTCGGGCACGCCCTGCGCCGTGTACAGCATGAACAGGGCAAAGAGGCGCCAGACGCGGTGCGTCGACAGAGTCGGCAGGAAGGCACCGGACGCGATCATGTCTGTTTCTCCCAGACAGTCCTGTAAAGATCGAAACGCCGGTCCCGGAGATTCTGCACCGTGCCCTGGGCCCGCGCCCAGGACAGATCCGACAGATTGAGATCGGCGATCGTGACGGTTTCCACATTCTCGCTGGCTTCCGCGGCGATGCCGTCCCGCGCGAAGGGGAAATCACAGGGCGTCAGGATGACCGATTGGGCGTATTGCACGTCCATGTTTTCCACATTGGGCAGATTGCCCACATTGCCGGACATCACCACATAGAGTTGGTTCTCTATAGCGCGCGCCTGGCAGCAATAGCGGACCCGCAGGTATCCCTGGCGATTATCCGTACAGAATGGAACGAACAGAATCCGCGCGCCTTCATCGGCGAGCCGCCGGGACAGTTCAGGAAATTCCGAGTCGTAACAGATCAAAATACCGATCAGTCCGCAGTCGGTGGGAATGGTGGCGATTTCGTCGCCGCCCTTGATGCCCCACCAGTGCCGCTCATTGGGGGTGGGATGAATCTTTTCCTGGGCATGGACCGACCCATCGCGCAGGAAACAATAGGCGACATTCTGGATGTCGCCGTCATCGGTCCGTGTGGGGTGGGATCCGCCGATAATGTTGACATTGTGCCGAATGGCAAGCTCCCGGACCGCTTCCACGAAGCGCGGCGTGTAGGCCGTCAGGGCCTCGATGGACTCGGCCGGAGACAGGCGCCGGCTTTCCAGGGCCAGAAGCTGGAGCGTCACGAGTTCGGGGAACACGACGAAGTCGGAGCGGTAATCGGCGCACACATCGACGAAATATTCTATATTGCCGATGAATTCCTCGAAGGAATGAACCATGCGCTGCTGGAACTGCACGGTGGCCACGCGGACCACGTCTTTGGGGGCATGGGCGTGGCTCGTGGCGCCCTCCACCGCCTCCACATAGGGATTGCGCCAGACCATGTGGATGGCGGCGCCACCCGAATTCTTGTCCTCGGGCAGATAGTTTTTCAGCACACCGATGGGCTCGAAGCCGGAACGCAGGAAAAAGGCCACCGTCGGGTCGCTGATTTCCTTGTTTCGTACAGCCTCCACATAAACCATGGGATCGGGATAGGTCTTGCGCCGGCGCGACCAGCCGGGCAAACGCCCGCCGAACACGATCCCCTTGATCTCCTCCGATTCACACAATTGACGCCGGGCGTCGTAAAGGCGCTGACCGATCCGCAGCCTCCGGTGATTGGGGTCGACACAAACCTCCATGCCGTAGAGCCAGTCGCCGAGCGGGTCATGCCGGGCCGCAAAGCCCGCACCAGTGATCTGCGACCAGGTGTGGGGCGCCATGCCTTCACGCTCGGAAATGCGAAAGCAAGCCGCATAACCGACCACCGTGCCTTCATACTCGACGATGAACTGACCCTGGGGATAGTTCGTGATTTGTCCCCGGATCATCCCGGCATCATAGGGTTCCATCTCCCTGTAGGCGCGCTCGTCCAGGGCCAGAATGGCGGGAATGTCCGCGAAGACTGCATTGCGGACCGACAGCTTCACTTTGCGTTTGATGGATGACATGATTTCTTCACTGTGTCGGCGGAACAAGCGCGGGCCGGGGATCGATCGCGCACGGCCGAACAGGACCGCGCCGGCGGGGCACCCTGCCTCGCCCGGCCCAGACCTGGAGCGCTGCTCCGTGTAAAAACAAAAAAACGCGCCGAAGCGCGTCAAGCCATGCAAAATATATCAGTTTGGCACAGGATGACAAGGCAAGGGCCTGTTTCGGCAAGTCTGCGCGGGCCTTGCGGACCAACCAATGGATAGCCAATGGGTATAGGGGCTTTCCTGTCACTGGTCTGTGTTCACCTGGCTTTATGGCCCGCAGTGACCCGCAGTGATCCGCAGGCAGCGCGATTGCGCCTGCGGATCCCGCCGGTGGGCGGTCATTCCACCCGGAACGCCTGCTCGGCGAACACCTGTCCGTCATATTCATCAAGGCCTTCATAGCGCACCAGGAGCTGTCCCGGGCCGGTCGGGCGGTCGCTCAAGGGAAATTCGACCCTCCTTGTGGAGATTTCCGGGAAGACGGCGACATTGTTCACGATGCCGATCTGCCGGGGATCCTCGCCGACGGCCCGCCACAGGGCCCGGAGACGGCCATAGGGGCTCGCCGCGCCCTCGCGGGACACATCCACTTTCAGCATCAAGTCTCCGTCCGGGCCCGCTTCGATCCGCGTGCCCGTCATGCCCGCCACCACGTTGAGCTGTCCCACGCGGACGATCACGGGAATCGAGAAGCCGAGGAGAAGCTGCAGGCGCATCTGAATGCCCTCTTCATCCGTCGTTTGATTGGGATCGATGCGGGGGATGGCCTGGAACAGCAGATGGGAACGGTATTCCCCTTGTGCGAGATCCGACTTGCGGCGCAGCACCAGACGCACTGTCTGGGACTGTCCCGGCGCCAGGGTCACCTGGCGGGGGGAGAAACGCACCAGGGCATCGGCATGGGGAAACTGTTCTGTTTCAGGATCATATTTAACATATCGTCCGTTCTCGCCCATGCGCAGGTGAAACCAGCTCAGGCGATAGACGAGCGTCTTGTCGGAAACATTGTTGATCACGACCTCGGAAGAACGGTCACCTTCCGCAAAAACCACCCGTTGCGGGGTGATCAGGATCCCGGCGGAAGCCGCCGCGATACCGGACAGCAGAATGCCAGCCACGAGACAGACAAGATGAAGCACAGTGACGGGGCGAACAAAAGCCATGGGGCACAGGTCCTCTGGGAACGGAATACATATCAGCCCCCGACCGACAAGGTCCCGCCCGATCGACAGGATCCCGAAGGGGGCCAACCACGGCGCACCCTCGACGCTCTTCAATAACTTATGGTTAAAGCAACGCTTCCGGAATATTCCGTCTCGCGATAGGTGGCGCCCGGCTCGCTGATCAGCGCCGCCCCCAGCATGAGTGACAACTCGCCATCGCCGTTGGTCATGGTGCTGCCGTCGCCCGCCCATTCCTGGATCGTGAACCGTTCCGACATCACCGACCGGGCGATGGGATTGGCACTGAAGGACAGGGTCAGCATCACATTCGGCGGCGCGCCGAACACATTGAGCTCCGCCGGCGTGCCGGGCGCCACTACCAAAACCCCGCTCGACACCCAGGTCTGCCCGCTGGACGACAGCTCGATGCGCTGGGGCGCCGTCGTATCCAGAAACACGATCTGGCCGAACGAAATGGGGCTTACGGTGGCATCCATGGCACGGGCGGCCCCGGGCCACCCCGCGGCGAGCACCATCACCGCGAGAAAGGACCCGCCCGACATCCATTCGTATACGAATGGATTACCGATCCAGGCATCCGTCCGCCTCCGTTGCATCCGGACAGCCCGGCAAGCCGGTGCCGTGCCGCCCGGAGGGATAGATCGGCGGATCCGCCGAAAGGGCTTGCGCATCGCCCCGGGATCAGTAGCTGAACTGGATGGAGAATGTGCCCGAATAGACGCCGTCCACGAACTCAAAGGTGGACGAGGTGTCGGTGTCCTGGGGGGTTAGCACGGCGCCGTAGTTCAGCGTCAGGTCCCCGGCCGCATCGGTCGTCTGGGGAATGTCGAAATCCACGCTGTCGACCTGGATCTCATCGGCATTGGCAAAGTTTGTGAGCTGACCGGCCGTCACCGTCGTCGTGATGGCCGCGTTCGGCGCCGCTCCGGTGATCTGGAGCTGGCCGGGCGTGCCTTCCTGGACCGAGATCCAGCCATCGCCGCCGAGCAGCGTGCCGCTGCCGTCCGGGGCCAGGGCCACGGTGGCCGTGCCGTCCATGGTCCCGCCGGGATTGATCGCCAGGATACCGAAATTGATCGGGGTGACTTCGGTGACCGTAAAGTTCGAGGCGATCTGAACGCTCGCATTGAACGATTCCGTCACCTGGCCGACGGCCGCCGTCGCCGCGAGCACCGTGCCGGCCGTCAGTGCGACGCCCAGAGCCCACCGGCCGTAACCCGAACGCTTCACCCCCAGCCCTTCAAAACACGGGCGCTCAGCCCGATTGATGTCGGTTGCCATATCCAACTCCTTCTCAAGCACATTGCTTGGCCCCACACAGGCCGCACCAAGACCCTCCGCCGCCGGGATCACCTACCCCCCCGGAACAGCACCGGTAACATTCATGGTAATGACGTATTGCGATTAATATTGTACGAATATTCGAGCCGATATCGCGTTCAATTTGATGAAAGCGACGCTGGACTTCTTAACTGTCGATTACCTTGAAGTCTTCGAGACAGCTCTTTGAGTAAAGATTTGAGTCACCCCTCGGCCGCGCGAGGGCCGGGTCAGTCCGGGATGAGCGATGAAACGGATGGTGCGCCGAGGATTACGGAGGCTGATGAGGCGCGACGCGCCGGCCCCCGAAATCGCACCTCGCCCCGACCCGCCCCGCCCTCTTCCAAGCCGCATGCCCCGGTCCGTCGCGCTACAGCGGTGGAAAAGCGTGAGGGAGCCGAAGAACAGCGTGATGGCGAGCGACAGCCAGCCGACGAGAATATTGTTCAGCCCAAAGATATTTTCCAGAAAGTCCGCTTCGGTCATATCCTGCCCCGCCCGTCTTCACCGCTGCCTCGCGGCCATCATCGATACCCGTGCATGGCGCGCAACCATGACCCGTAACCCAGTGGGACCGGGTCCCAAAGGCCATGCGCCCCTGGCGATCTCCCGGGCCGTGTGATCTGCGCCCAATGCCCGCACCAAACAAAGCGTGATGCATTTCGCGCCACGTCCCATTGCCCCCCCACGCCGCGCCGCTTACCCTGTCCTCATAACAACGAGGGAATTGACTCCCGGGAGGATTTCGGATGAGCGGCATCTTGAAGACGTGGCAGGAAGGGCGGTTTCTTGCCGTGTCCGCTTTCACGAGTGTATTGGCACTGACTGTCGGGGCTGTGGCGCAGGAAACGGCGGCGCCCGATGATGGGGACGAAACCGCGCCCGCGGTCGAAAGCGACCGGTCCCGGACCACGGAACGCCTGCTCATCACGGCCACGAAACGGGAAGCCGAAGTCATCGACGTTCCCATTTCGGTCACCGCACTCAACGCGGAGTCCATCGAACGGGCCGGCATTTTCGACGTCTCCCAGCTTGGCATCCTGTCCCCGAGTTTCACGCTCAACACCACCCAGACCGAGTCCCAGGGCGCCACCATCCGCCTGCGCGGGATCGGCACCACGGGAAACAATATCGGCCTGGAAAGCTCGGTCGGCATTTTCATCGACGGGGTCTATCAGAGCCGCCCGGGTATCGCGCTCGGCGATTTCCTTGATGTGGCCCAGGTCGAGGTGCTGCGCGGTCCGCAAGGCACGCTGTTCGGCCGCAACACGTCCGCCGGGGCGCTGACGGTCCAGAGCCGCCGCCCCAATCTGGGTGAGGTCGAGTATTTCGGCAATGCGACTTACGGGAACCTGAACACCTATCAGGTGCAGGGCGGCGTCAGCGTCCCGATCATCGAGAACGAACTCGCCATCCGGGTGGCCGGATCCGTGCGCGGACGAGACGGGATCCTCGACAGCACCACGGGCGGCGAGAGCGGGACACGGGACCGCTTCCAGTTCCGCGGCCAGATCCTGTGGGAACCCGATGACCGACTGTCCATCCGCCTGATCGGCGATTTCGCCGATGCCGAAGAAGAATGCTGCGATGCGGTGATCCGGTTCGACCCGCTTAATGGCAGCGGCGTATTCGAGGCGGCCGGTTTGCCCGCGGATGGCGGCGCCCCCGTGATTGGGGAGCAGGCGCTGGAAGACCGGATCAGCAATGGCCGCGAGTTCTCGAACGATGTCGACCAGTTCGGCATTTCGGGCGAAATCACCTATGATCTCGATTTCGCGACCCTCACCTATATCGGTGCTTATAGGGACTTCAACGCGACATTCGAAACCTTCACGGGCTTCACCAATCTCGACATCATCCCCGTACCCGGGACCGGTTCAGGCAATGACGATTTTTTCGGGGATTCGATCAACACCCAGACCCATGAAGTGCGGCTTCAGGGCCAGTCCGGCCGCTTCGACTGGCTGGTGGGCGGTTTCGTGTTCCGCGAAGATATCGAGGAGCAGTTCACACTGACGCTGGGCACGGATTATGACGCCTATATCAGCGCCACGGCCTGGTTCGGCGGCATCCTGGCCCTGCCGGGCATCGAAGCCTTCGCGCCGGTACCACTCGTGACGGGCGGAACATTCGGCGATGTTCTGGCCTCGACCAATCCGGCCCGTGTCTTTGCCGGCGGCGTGGACGCGACGGGCGCCTTCGGGCAGAACCTGTTTCAGCAGGAAACGCGGTCCTTCTCCTTCTTCACGCACAACAACATCGCCATAACCGACCGCTTCGATATCGTGATCGGCGCGCGCTATACCAACGAAGACAAGTTCGGGCGCTTCATTCAGCTCGCCGCAAGCTCGCCCGCCTGTCTCAACACGGCGGCCAATGCCGGCGGCCTGCCGGCCGAAGGCGCCCTGGTAGGCGCCCTCGCCATCGGCTTCGCCTGCTTCCCCTTCGCCGCCGAGGCGGACATTCCGGGAACGGAGGGCTTCCTGCCGAGCACTTTCGACGACGTCTTCCAGGAAAGCCAGGTGACGGGTACCTTCTCGGGCGTTTATGCCGTCACGGACAATGTCAACATCTACGCCACCTATTCCCGCGGCTTCAAATCGGGCGGGTTCAACCTCGATTCGACGGCCGCAATCGGGGGCGCGGATCCGAGCTTCGACTCGGAGATCATCAACACCTATGAAGGCGGCCTGAAAGGCGAGTTCTTCAACGGGAACCTCCAGGCCAATGTTGCGGCCTTCCACAATTCCCTGTCGAATTTCCAGGTGCTTGAATTCACGGGCGTCCAGTTTGTCACCTTCAACGTGCCCCGCGCGCTCAGCACCGGTTTCGAAGTGGAGCTGACGGGCACACCCATGGACAACCTCCAGCTCAGCGGTGCTGTCACCTATGCCGATGCCCGCTATCCGGACGATTGCGACGACGGCGATCCGAATGCCCGCATCGAGGTTTCGTCCCTGTGCGGATTCCGCTTGACCAATGCCGCGCTCTGGGCCGCGACCTTCGGCGGGATCTACAATTACGACATCCCCAACACGCGCCTGACGGCGTTCATCTCGGCCAATGGCCGGTTCGAAACCGAACGCCGGACGAGCACGCAGGCCGTCGACCTGACGACGGGGGTCCCGCTGGCCGGTGACATTCAGCCCTCAAACGGCAAGCTCAATCTGCGGATCGGCATCGGGGACGTGAACCAGCGCTGGGCCCTGGAGGTTTTCGCCAACAATGTCTTCGACAACCAGACCCAGAACGTGACATTCAATGTGCCCCTTCGCGGCACGGGCGCCCTCGGCACCCAGGCCCGCGGGTCTTTCATCGAGGAGCCGCGCATTTACGGCGTGACCTTGCGCTTCGAGCACTGAGCCACGGCGGCCGCGGCCGGTCCTGTGCTCCCAAGTCGGAGCCGGGCCGCCGCGCCGATCCCCGGCTCGTGGGGTGGATCTGACGGCAGGGCGGCTCGCCCCGTCCCCCCTCCCCGCTCAAACTGGCACCCACGGTCCGCCGGAAAAGAGCGGCCGCTTTCGAAATATTGAGACCGTTTGGGCGGCACCCAACAGCCCGCCCAAGCTCCCTCGCCGCTCGAAGACCGGCCTCTCCTCTTTCTATTGCACTGACGCATTCAGGTGATTCAGCTTAGACTGTCTTTGCGAGGAGCGTCAGCGACGACGCAATCCAGAGCCGCACACGCTGAGTATTCTGCCCTGGATCGCCGCCCGACCTTTGGCCGCTCGCGATGACGACCTGCACCATCCGTATGAGTCGGTGCACTATACCGTGATGGCGACGCCATGAGCGCGACGCCAGTGAGCGCGACGTCACTAAGCGCTTGCGCCTGTTCGGCCGCCTCCAGGCTTTCCGCCGCATCGCCACCCGATACGGCCGCCTCGCCGAAACCTTCGTGGCCATGCCGCGCCGCCACCGTCAGGTCCTGGTCATCAGTCCAGACCCTCGGATCAATTGGCAGTGTTCTTCTCATGCCAATCGATCCTGGATCGCCTTCCACCTGCAGGCAAGCGCGTCAGAACACCAGATCCGTTGTATCCAGTTCCGTGACGTTCTCAATTGTCAGGGTAGCGCCGTTATTGAACGTGAGGTGAAGATCCGTACCGTTCACAATGGCCATATTGGCCTTGCCCGTGTCGGCGGCATTGATGAGGCCGTCAGGCGTGCCGTCTTCGAAATCGGCGAAGCTCTGGCCCGTGGCGGCGGCGTCAATCCACTCGGTCGCCCTGCGCCGCTCGAAATCGACCAGCACGTCCTGGCCCAGGGTTCCATCAAGCCGGAAGACATCGCCTTGGGCACCGCCTTCAAGCGTGTCGTCCCCGGCCCCGCCGGTCAGGGTGTCGCGCCCGCCCCCGCCATTGAGGGAGTCATTGCCAGCGCCGCCATCGAGCAGGTCGAAGCCGAAGCCGGAGCCCCCGAACAGACTATCGTCATCGTCGCCGCCCTTGAGCGTATCGTTGCGCTCGCCGCCATCGAGCGTGTCATTGCCTGCGCCGCCGGACAGACTGTCGTTGCTGTCCCCACCCGAGACGGAGTCATTTCCTGCGCCGCCATCGAGGCTGTCGGCGTTGGCCTGACCCTCCATCGTGTCATCGCCCTCGCCGCCGTCGACCGTGTCCTTGCCCCAACGCAGACCGCCGGCGATGGAATCATTGCCGGCACCGCCGGTCATGAGGTTGTCGCCGTCGCCTCCCAGCAGGGTATCCGCATCGCCGCCCCCTTCGAGGGTGTCGTTCCCGTCGCCGCCATCGAGGGAGTCGTTGCCCTCGCCGCCGTCCAGCCGGTCATCGCCGCCGCGGCCGTCGAGCGTGTCGTCTCCGGCGACCCCGACCAGCGTGTCGTTCCCGTCGCCGCCATCGAGGGAGTCGTTGCCCTCGCCGCCGTCGAGGGAGTCGTCGCCATAGCCGGCGCCGCCGGCCAGAACATCGTCGCCGCCGCCGCCGAGGACGGTGTCGTCAAGGATACCGCCGTCCAGGATGTCGTTGCCCTCGCCGCCTTCGAGCGTGTCACTGCCGCGGCCACCGGACAGGGAGTCTGCGCCCGGGCCGCCGCTGATGCTATCCCTACCCACACCGCCGTCGATCGTATCGTCACCCGTCCCGCCGCTCAGCATGTCATCGGCGTAGCCACCGACCAGGCTGTCATTCCCGTCATTGACGCTGCCATCGCCAGTGATCGTCACGCTGACGGTTGCCTCATCGCTCGCACCGCTCTCGTCACTGACGATATAGGTGAAGCTGTCGAGGGCGGTCTCACCGGCGGCAAGTTCCTCGAAGCGACCATCGGGGTCATAACGGAAGGTGCCGTCACCATTGTCCGTCACCAGGCCGAGGGTTTGCGACACATCGAAACCGGTCACCGTGAGGAACTCGTTCTCCACATCCGTGTCATTGCCCAGCACCGCGATCGCCTCGATGGCCGTATCCTTGTCCGTGGCGCCCGTGTCGTCCACGGCCTCCGGCACATCGTTCACCGGCGCAATCTGGATCGTCACGGGCTGCACGGTCTCGACATTGCCGTCCGAGGCCGCCAGCTCCAGGAGCACCTCGCCATTGAAATGCTGGGGCGGCGTGCCCGTGACCGTCAGGGTCTCCGGGTCGAAAGACAGCCAGTCGGGAAGGGCTGTGGCGCCGGGCCCCCTCAATTCGATGACCAGGGCATCATTGTCCGCGTCACTGACGATCCCGTCAGGCAGCGTGACGGAAATGGGGGTATCCTCAAGGCCCTCAAGGGGATCGATTTCGCCGATCAGGGGCGGATTATTCACGGCACCGACATTCACCGTCACATGGCCCGTGGTCGCAATGCCCGTGGAGTCCTTCAGCTCATAGGTGAATGTCGCCGCGCCATTGAAGTTCTCGTCCGGCGTAATCACCAGTTGGCCATTGCCCAGATTTTCGACCGTGAGACTGGCCGTTTCCAGGATCCGGGTGAGCTGGATGCCCTGCCGGTCGACATCAAAGTCATTGTCCGTGAGCGCCGTGGTGAAGATCACCAGGGTCTCGTTCTCCCGGATGTCGAAACTGTCGTCGACGGCGACAGGGGCATCGCTGACCGGCAGCACTTCAATTGTCACCGTGGTCGGCACCTCAAATCCGGTCTCGTTGGTGAGGGCGTAGCGTAAGGTCAGTGTGCCGAAAAAGTCCGGCTCAGCTGTGACACGGTAAAGACCGTTGTCGAGAGCCGTCACGCCGGGCCCCGTCAGACCCAGGAACACCACCTCAGATCCAAGCGGAATGTCGTCATTGGCCATGAGCTCGGCCGGGTCAATGTCGATAAAGGTGTCTTCGAGCATCTCGAAGCCGGCATCGGAGACCGCGACGGGCACATCAAAGAGCGGGAAGACCAGGACCGAGGCATAGCCGATATTCGTCGCGCCGAATTCATCCGTCACCCGATAGCTGAACCCGCCATCACCGAAATACCCCGGACGCCCCTGGAACACAGCCGTGTCACCGTCCCGGAAAACGGTGCCGTTGTCCGCATCGAAGATGTCGACGATCCGGAAGCTGTGGCCTTCCACGTCACGATCATTGAAGAGCAGATCGGCGAAATCGACCACAAGAGGCGTGTCCTGATCGCCGTAGAAGGGACCGTCCGGATTGGCGATGGGCCCGTCATTGACGGCCTCGATGTCGAACTCGATGGTCCCGACGCTGGTCAGGCGGCCGTCTGTGATAGCGTAGTTGAAGCTGCGCAGGCCATTGACGTTCTCGTCGGGCACAAACTGATAGCGGCCGTCCGGCAGCTCCAGGAGGCGGCCGTCGTCGATGGAGGTCTGCAGGGAGACGAACCGGATGGCGTCGCCGTCAAGGTCCGTATCATTGGCCAGAAGATCATCAATGGTGAACTCAAAGGGCGTGTCCTCGACGGTGTCGAAGCGGTCCGTGACCGCGTCCGGCGCCCGGTTGGTGCTGATCACGGTGACCTCGGCAAGGCCCGTGCTTTCCCCATGGGTATCGTCGGTCACCGTGTAGGTGAAGCTGGCCCGGCCATCGAAATTCGGCGTCGGTGTAAAGATGATCTGTGCACCATCGAATGTCACACTGCCATTGACGGCGTCCTGAACGCTCAGGAAGCGGAAGGGGTCGCCGTCGACATCAAAGTCATTGGCGAGAAGGACGGCCGGATCAAGGACAAGCTGGGTGTCCTCCAGGACATTAAGCTGGTCCGTCACCGTGACCGGCGGATCGAACAGGGAGAGGACCTCGAGCTCGACGATGCCGGTCGTGATGCCTTCGGCGCCGTCGCTGAGGTCATAAAGCAGCGTGTCGATACCGGCAAAGCCAGCATCGGGCGTGTAGGTCACGGTGTCCGAGGTGATGTCGATCGTGCCATTGTCCGGAGCGCCGAAACCGACAATCTGCAAGGGATCGCCATCGTCATCCCGGTCGTTTTCGAGAAGGCCCGCAATCGAGAATGTGACCGAACCGCCCTCGAACAAGCTCACCCGGTCCGTGCCCGCAAAGGGCCGCTCGCGTTCGGGGAGCACATTGAAGACGATGATGCCCGGCGTTTCCGACTCGCCGCCCTTCTCGTCATTGGCGTCATAGGTGAAGGCGAAGGACCCGTTATAATCCGCAGGCGTTGTCAGATTGATGCGTTCAGGAAGGTCGAACACCCCGATTCCGCTGCTATCGTCCGGATCCACCGTGAAGGTCTCGTCCACCACCACTTCGGTGATGATCGAAAAAGCCGGAAGGCCGCCGCCTGCGGGCACCTCGATGCGCACGGGTACCGCCCCGACATAGTGGGAGGGCGGGCGACCGCTGAAGGCCAGAGTATCGGGATCGAAACGCAGCCAGCTGTCGAGAGGAGCGCCGCTTTCCCGGGTCGCGGTGAGGGGCCCCGCACCCGCAAGATCGATGGCGAACCGGTCCAGGGCCTCAAGCTCGGGATCGCCGGCAAGAAGGGCATTGATGGCCGGATCCAGCGGCTGCGACGGATCGATCAGGACCTCCAGCGTGAAGCCCTGATGGGTGGCGTAGTACTGGTCCTCCTCAAGCTCCGGCTTCGGATCGGGCGTAAAGACGATCTGAACCCGGACAGGGTCGGCATCCTCATCCGGCTCGAAACCGGACAGCTCCAGCATGCGGGTTTCGGGATCATATCGCAGCCAGTCCGGGAGCGGACGACCGCCAATCACGGATGCACTGAAGGTCCCTGCGGACGTGTCGAAGGTCGCCGTGCCATCCCCGTCGTCGTCCGGCGTCCACGCAAAATCCTCCCGCAGACGGAACCCACCCAGCACCTCCTCGGCCACGGACAGTCCATCAGCCAGTTGGGTCGCTTCAGGCGCACCGAAGGCGAACCGGAAGACATGGACCGCGCCATTCGAGGGGTCGGTCACAAACACGGCAACGCCGACCCGTTCCGGCAGATCCGCAGGCACGGTCCCCGAGAATGTCAGTGTGTCTGCGTCGAAAGACAGCCAGTCCGGAAGGGCCGTGTTGTTTGCGGCCTTGGCCTCGACCGTGTAGTCGGACGACAGGAACCGATAGGCGAAATTGCCGAGCAGCGCCGTATCCTGGAAGAAGATCACATCGCCATCGACATCCCGGTCATTGCCGAAGGCTTCCGCGGGGATGACAAATTGCGGGCCGTCCTCGAGACCAAAGACGACGTCATTGCGCAGGTCCGGCCCACTGTTCCGGGGCAGGACCGTGATATAGGCATTGGCGCTGTCGGTGCCGCCGCGCCCGTCATTGATGGTGTATTCAAAACTTGCCGTGCCGTTGAAATTCGGCTTCACGGCAAATTCGATGAGCCCGGCATCATTGAT
Source organism: Alphaproteobacteria bacterium (assembly GCA_050331455.1). Classification (GTDB taxonomy): domain Bacteria; phylum Pseudomonadota; class Alphaproteobacteria; order JAJFIK01; family JAJFIK01; genus CAYUYV01. The sequence goes on along the minus strand of JBHJGV010000010.1, from coordinate 7,518 downwards.
CCGCACCTTGCCGTTCTCGGCAAAGCGATAAACGCTCTCAAAGAAGATCGGATCATCGTCCGGATCGGAATCATTCTCCAGCAGCAGGGCCGGATCGATGGTGATGGTCTCATCTTCAAGCGCCCGAATGCCATAGTCGTTGCGGGCGATGGGCGGCAGGTTCTGGGGCCGCACCTCGATATTGAACTCGAGCGTGGCTTCGGCGCCGCGGGCATCGATGACGTCGAAGGCGATCGAGGCCTCGCCCAGCTCAAAGGGCGTAAAGTTGATAACGCCCGTAAACGGATCGAACGTCTCGACGCCATTGGTCGAGGCATTGCCGTCCGCAGCAATATGCAGACCGACGAAGTCGAAGTCGTCGCCTTCGACGTCATAGACCCGTTCCATGAGCTGATCGACCGTGAATGTCGTCGTCTCCTCGAGCTTTGCCGAGGCGGCTCGCTCGCGGATCCGCGGCGCATCGTTCACGGGCGCAAAATAGATCTCGACGGACGCGGTGTCGGTCGCGCCATCATTGTCCGCCAGGATATAGGAAAACCCGGCAAAGCCGAAATGATCGTCCCGGGACAGAAACTCAATATAAGGACCATCAAGTTTCCAGGTGGCGTCGGTCGCCGCGCCGTCGTAATCGGGCAGCTTGAAGGGCCGGATCGGGTCGCCATCAATGTTGACCAGCGGCTCGGCACCGATGATCCGCAAACCTTCCTGTTCGTTGTCGCCGTCCACGTCGAAATCATTGGCGAGGAGGTTTTCGACCCGAATGCGCAGCGGCTCGTCCTCCACGCCATAGACCAAAGGATCGTCATTGGCCACCGGAGCATCATTGACCGGCGACAGATTGACTTCGACCCGAGCCGTCGATTCCCGCCCGAGCGGATCGCGCACCGTATAGGCAAAGAAAGCATCGCCGAAATGGTCCTTGGCGCCCAGGAACTCGATCAAGCCGTCCGAATTAAGATTGACCGAACCCAGGACGGCGCCTTGGACGGAAATGAGCTCAAGATCCTCAAGGCCGGCCTCGGCATCGTTGCGGATAAGGTCCGCCGGGTCGATCACCGCGATTTCGTCCTCGATCCCAAGGCGGAAGATATCATCGGCGGCATTAAAGCGGCCAAGGCGCAGCAGGTCCTCGATGGCATTCCGATCCCAGATGGTGCCGTCGGCAAAGACGATCTGTTCGATGCCCGTTTCGGTGCCGAGGAAATGGTCGGTCACGGTCGCCGTGTCGATGAGGAAACCGTCGTCGCGCTCGAACTCAATAAAGAGGTCATCCCCATCGCGGAGCACGGACACATCCTTGGGCGCCAGCGCCGCACTGAGCACGAGCCGGTCGATATCATCCGCGTCGCCCAGTTCCCCGATGGTGTCCTCGGAACTGTCGAAGTCGAAGAGGTAATCGTCCGAACCCGCCCCGCCCCGCAGGAGATCATTGCCGAACCGTCCGTCGAAGGTCTCGGCCGCCGCGCTGCCCGTCAGTGTGTCGTCGAATACGGAGCCGATGAGCTTCTCGATCGAGAAAAGCGTGTCGCCGAGGGCTTCCCCGGCCAGGCCCAGACCCGCGGCCAGGTCGACCGAGACGGCCTCGTCGGCGCGGGCATAGTCGGCCGTGTCAAAGCCGCCCCGCCCGTCGATGAGATCGGCCCCCCGACTGCCGCGGAAGCGGTTGTCGGCGTCATTGCCCCGCAAGGTGTCGTCGTGGAAGCTCGCCTGAATGATCTCGATACTGCTGAATGTGTCACCTTCGGCATCGCCGCCGGATGCCGTGCCGTTGGCAAGATCGATGGCGATCCCCGAAGCCGATGTCGTGTAGTCCGCCGTGTCTGTGCCGTCGCCACCGTCGAGACCATCCGCATCCCGGCCGCCGCTCAAGGTGTCGTCACCGCCATTGCCGGTCAGCGTGTCGGCTCCGCGGCCGCCGGACAGGACGTTGGCCTCACCGTCCCCCTCAAGATCATCGGCGAAGTCAGACCCGATCAGATCTTCGATCCCCTGGAGGCTGTCGCCTTCGGCTGAACCGCCCGATGCCGTGCCGGCCACAAGGGAAATCTGAACGCCCGCATTGGAAGACACATAGCTCGCGGTGTCGCGATCTGCGCCGCCGTCAAGCTCATCCGCATCCAGACCGCCTTCAAGCGTGTCGTTCCCGGCCCCGCCGATCAGCGTGTCCGGACCGTCCCGCCCTTCAAGCAAATCATTGCCTTCAAGACCCGACAAGAGGTTGCCGCCCCCATCGCCGCCCAGCGTATCGTTGAAGGCGGTGCCGATGAAGGCCTCGATGTCCACATAGAGGTCACCCTGGGCGAAGCCGCCCTGGCCGATCAGCGTCGACAGGTCAGCCCGCACACCGGTGTTGGATCCTGAGAACAGGACCGTATCGAAGCCCTCGCCGCCGCGCACCTCGTCACCGTCATCGCCCGGATCGATCACGTCATTGCCTGGGCCCGCCTCGATCAGGTCGAAGCCGGCCCCGGTCTCGATTGTATCATCGCCCTCAAGGGCCACGACCCAGTCATCCCGGCGATAGCCTCGGATGGTTTCGGAAAGCGTGTTGCCCTCCAGATAATCAATGAACGGACTGCCGGTCAGCTCCGCGTCATAGAAATCGGCGACATGGGCATAGGCGAAGCCCGTGTCTTCAAGGCCTTCTTCGTCGGCAATACGATATTCGATGGTGACCGGCCCGACAAAGCCCGGATCGAAACGGGCGACCAGGAACTGCTCGCCGCGGAATGTCACGATCTCAAACGCGCCCACATCGACCCGGTTTCCTTGAGCGAGTTCCACCGGATCCAGGATTGCATCGATACCGATAAAGGTGGGACGGGGACGATCGGGATCGTCGAGATCGACGTCGCGCGTGCCGTCGCCATCCGTGTCGGCCTGCTCGATATCGAAATCATTAAACACGAGATCGGCGACATTGATGACGAGGGGCACCTCGAAAGGGGCCACGAAGCCGAAATCCTCGACCACGGTCGGGTCGTCATTAGAGGGGACGATATCGATATTGACGAACCCTTCTGATGTTCCTTCGGATTTGTCCGAGAGCAGATAGACAAAGCCCGAGGAGCGGGTGGCATCGATGAAGGGTGTGAACAGGAAGTCCCCATCCGCATTGAGTTCGAGGGTGCCGTTGATGTCTCCCGCCGCATCGAGCCCGAATGTGAAGATGTCTCCAAGGCCGTTGAGATATCGCCAACCGATGATTTCCAACTCATCGCCATCGGCATCGGTGTCGTTGGCAACCAATGTGTTGAGGCGGATGACAGTCGGAATGTCCTCCGGGATCACAATATTGTCACGTACCGCCTCGGGCGGTACTTCACTGACGCCGGAGAAATTGAGGGTGACCTTGGCACCGTCGACAAGTCCTTCGGGATCCGTGATGGAATAGCCGAAGGTCGCCTCGCCGAAATAGCCCGGATCGGGCATGAAGATGATGCTGTCACCGTCCACCACGAGATCGCCGTTCACAGCCCCCGTAGCGTTCTCGAAGGTGACGGCAAACCCTTCCACGTCAAAGTCGTTCTTGGTCAGCTCAAGGATGGGAATGGTCAGGGCTTCATCCTGGCGCCCCCGGAGAATGGTGAGGTCCTCGCTGCGATAGCTGTCGTTGTTCGCCACGGGGCGGTCGTTCACGGCCTGGTAGACGATGGTGGCCTTGGCCGAGCCGGTGCCGCCCTGGCCATCCTCGACGGTGTAGACAAAGCTCGCCTCGCCGTTGAAGTCGGCCCCTGGCTCGAACAGAACGGTCTGATTGTCGAGCAGTGTCGCGAGCCCACCCTCAACCTCGCGCAGAGCGACCAGGGTCAGATCATCGCCATCCGGATCGACATCGTTCGCCGTCAATCGGGCCAGGCTGAGGACGATCGGATTGTCCTCCAGAATGGGATCGCCCTCCTGGGTCAGCTCGAAGAGGTCGTCCGCCGCCTCCGGTGCGCTGTTCACCGGGGTCACGGTGACCGTGACCGTGGCCGTCGACGTCGCGCCTGAGGGATCGGCCACCGTGTAGTCGAATGTCCCCTCACCGAAGAAGTCGTCGCGCGGCGTAACCTGCACATTGCCGTCGCCCTCGATAGAGACGAACAGATCCGCAGAGGACGTGACGGACTGGAGGGACAGCACGTCACCGTCGATATCGACATCGTTGCTGATGAGGGCCGCCGGATCGATGGTGAAGGGCACATCCTCGTTCGTCGCGAAGCCGCGGTCGGCCCGGGCCTCGGGGGCATCATTGACCGGCGTGACGTCGATAAAGACCACGGCCTCGGCCCGGCCGCCTTCCGGCGTGTTGGCCGCATAACGGAACTGAGCCGGACCGTTGTAATCGGCATCGGGCGTGAAACCGATATTCCCATCACTCGACAAGGAGACGGTGCCGCCGACCGGATCGAAGACTTGGCCGACGATCATCCGGTCGCCGTCGATATCGTTGGACAGCAGCCGTTCGACACGGATGTTCAGGAAGTCATCCTCGGCCACCACGAAGCCGGAATCGTCGAGTGCCTCGGCCACAGGCCGGACATTGACGTTGATCACGGCTTCAGCGAAGGCGTTTCGGTCGTCGGTCACGCGGTAGCGGATCGTCGTGGCGCCGGTAAACCCATCCACGGATGAAAAGCGCACATTGCCGTCACTGCCGATGAATGCCGTACCGTCCGGTGTGGCATCAACGTCGACGATCCGGAGCGGATCATCATCCGCGTCAAAATCATTGGCGAGAATGTCCAGAAGCGGAATGACGATCTCGGCGCCCGTCGTGACCACGAAGAAGCCGTCGTCATTGGCGACGGGAACGGCGTTGTCGAGGAGCATCAGGATCGTATCGCGCGTCCAAACGGTGCCGTCATCGAAGAGGTACTGCTCGACGGACCGGCCGTCCGCCGCAAGGGCGTCGATGATTGTCAGGCTGTCATCCGTATTGCCTGCAAATTCGATCAGAATGGTTTCACTGCCACGGAACAGGCGACTGACGGTCGTCTGTGCCGCATCGAAACCGACCAGTTGCACGATATCCGTCTCGGTGAGGCTGGTGCCCGTGTCCTCCACGGTGTCGTTGCCGGCCCCAAGAGCGAAGACGTAGCGATCAGCCCCCGGACGCCCGGACACGAAATCGTCGCCGAGCGACAGCTCGATGAGATCGGGCCCATCGAAGCCGAAGACGTTGTCGTTATCTTCGCCCTGCACATCGGCAAGAGCACGGGCGCGCATGTCACTCCGCGTCCACACCGTATTGTCCGCAAAGCGCAAGGCGAGGCTGCCGGGCGATCCGTTCGCGGCACCGAGCGCATCCACCAGCACGATCCGGTCACCCGGAGTGGTGAAGGTAAGCACCAGGTCAAGGCTGTCAGGCCCCCCGCGCACGGCCGAGACGAGGTCTGCCGGGACATAGTCCGTCAGCTGCACTTCGCTATCGCCCTGCCCCAGGGCATCGATCCGGTCGTCCCCGTCGCCGCTGGCATAGCGGTAGATGTCATCGCCATCGAGACCGATCAGCAGGTCATTGCCCGTGCCGCCGTCGAGCGTGTCGGGCCCGTTGCTGCCCAGCACCACGTCATCGTCGGGACCGGCCTGGGCATCCACGAGCCGGGCCACGATATCGGGGATGGTGAAGACCGTGCCGTCATCCTCGAGCGTGATGGTCTCAATGCCCCGGCCATTGGTGGCAAGCCCGTCGGCGATGATGATCTGATCGTCCGTCCCAGGAAACTGGATGGCGATATCGTTGCTGTCGGTGCCGAGCCGGGTGAAGCGGATCTCGTCGGCCTCGTACCCGGCAATCACGAGTTCGTCCGCCTCGGAGTCGGATGCATCGCGGATGATGTCGCGACCGTCGCCCGCGGTGAAGCGGTAGACGTCGTTGCCGCCCCGTCCGGACAGGCGGTCATCGCCCAGTCCGCCTTCCATGGGGTTGCCGTCGTCATCACCGAAGATGAAATCGTCAAGGGGCGAGGCCACCCGCGCCAGAACATCGGCGATGCTCCAAGTGGACGCATCATCGAAGCGGATGGTTTCGATCCGCCCCTCGCCAAGGGCATTTTCGATGCGCACACGGTCACCATCCGCGCCGATGGCCAGGATGACCGCGCTGCCGTCGCTGCTCTGGCGCACACGGACATCATCCTGCTGAATTCCGGGGCCGAGCACCAGGACGTCGTTCTCGCCGCCCGCGTCGTCGATCCGGTCCTGGTCGTCGCCAAGATCGAACCGATAGGTATCGCTGCCGAGCCCGCCTTCAACGAGGTCGACGCCCGGGCCGCCTGTGAGATCATCGGAACCGGCAAGCCCGATCAGGCGATCGTCACCGCCGAGGCCGGTCAGCGTTTCCGCCACGGCCGAACCGAAAATGACGTCATCGCCGGGCGTCGGCTGAAGGGCCATGGCGACCAGCATCTCGGCCGTCCAGACCACGCCGCCCTCGAACCGCACCTCCCGAATGGCCATGGCCGGGTCGGCCGCCGAGCCCAGATCGATCCGGTCCCCGGTCCCAACGATCTCAAGACGGATCGTCGGCACACCGCGAACCACACGCAGGTCATCCGGTGTGATGCCGGCACCCAGAAGGACAATATTGTCCCCCTGATCGTCCTCAATGAGATCCTGGCCATCACCGCGGCCGAAGACGTAGACATCATTGCCGCCCAGGCCGCGCAGCAGGTCATCGCCCGTGTTACCGGTCACCGTGTCGTCAGCGCCCGTACCGGTCAGCGTGTCGTTGCCGCCAAGGCCGTCGAGCGTGTTGCCGGTGAGGATCGCAAGATCGTCGTCGCCGTCACTCGCCGCCATGGCCAGGGCAAGGACGGCCGGCCAATCCCATTCCGTGCCATCACTGAACGCGATGGTCTCTATGATGGTCGCCGCCGGCACGCCAAGCGCACCAATGAGCCGGATGCGCGTGGTGCCCCCGAGAACCCGCAGCTCGAGATCCTCTCCATCTTGAAGAGCGATGACATCGCCGGGTGCCACCTCGGTATTGAACTCGATCCGATCGGTCCCGCCATCGTCGGACAGCGCGTCCTCGCTGTCATTGGCGCCGAAAACGTAAACGTCGTTCTGCGTCCCGCCGCGCAGGGTGTCGTCACCTTGGCCACCTTCGAAAATGTCGTTGCCGCTGAACTGGGCCTCGTCGTCGCCACCGGTCAGAAGATCATTGCCCGGACCACCGGACAGGATGTCGTTGCCCGCACCGCCGGAAATCTCGTCATTGCCCGCTTCGCCCGCGACGACATCGTCGCCGAAGCCGCCGATGATGACATCGCCATCGGCCCCGCCGGCCAGCGAATCGTCTCCGCCGAAGCCATTGATGGTGTCGGCCCCGCCATTGCCGAAGATGAGGTCGCCGAGCGGCCCGCCATCGATGGCGTTGCCGTCTTCACCGTCGCTGAACGCCGAGGTGTCGAAGGAGAGCGCGACGCCGCCGAAATTGGCCGCCGTGAGCTGGGCCGCGTCGACACCGAGCAGGCGCAGGATCGAACGGCCTGCCCCGTCGTCATTGTTGAGACGGATCAGCGTATCGGG
>JBHJGV010000009.1:0-50624 GCA_050331455.1 Alphaproteobacteria bacterium | reverse complement strand
CCCCGCGGCGGCGCCGCCGCGCGCGGCCCCCCGCGGGAGATTTAAACCCCCCCCTCGGGATGGGCCCGGGGGGGCTTTTACAAACCCCCCACGATCCTCATCCCCTCCACGGGCTCACCCCGCCTCCAGCATGCCTGCGATTTCGTCTTTGAGGGCGAGGCGCTGTTTTTTCAAATCCTCAAGGCGCTCGTCGCTGGCCGCTTCGACTTCGCTCTCGATGCGGTGAATTTCGCGGTTCAGGGCGTGATATTGGTCGGCCAGCTTTGCGAAATGGGCGTTTTCGGTCTTGAGGGTGTGGATGGCGTCGTGCTGGTCAGGGAATTCTTCGGCGAGTTCGTGGGGCGTGTGGCTCATGGCAGGCTCCTCCTTTGGGTCTGGATCGTTGGATCCATTCCTGCCGCTCCCGGCGCAGCCCCGCCTTGATCGATCTCAAGGCGGGACTCGAGAAAAGCGCGTCCAGGCTCTTTTAGACGACGGCCGCCATAGCCGTGATGGTGGCTTCGGTCTTGGCAGACACCTCGTCGGGCGTGACCTCCGGCGCCAGCTCCACGACCCTGAGGCCCCCGGGGACCACGTCGAACACCCCCAGATTGGTCACGATGCGGTCCACACAGGCCTTGCCCGTGAGGGGCAGGGTGCAGCTTTTCAGCAGCTTGGCATCCCCGGCCTTGTTGGTGTGGTCCATCACCACGACCACGCGCTTGACGCCGGCCACCAGATCCATGGCGCCGCCCATGCCCTTCACCATTTTGCCCGGGATCATCCAGTTCGCGATGTCGCCGGTTTCGGAAATCTCCATGGCGCCCAGAATTGACAGGTCGATATGCCCGCCCCGGATCATGCCGAAGCTCTCGGCCGAGGCGAAATAGGATGACCGGTCTAGCTCCGTAATGGTCTGCTTGCCGGCATTGATCAGGTCCGGGTCCACCTCGGTGTCGGTGGGGAATGGGCCCATGCCGAGCATGCCGTTTTCCGACTGCAGCGTGACATCGATGCCGTCGGGAATGTAATTGGCGACCAGGGTGGGGATGCCGATCCCCAGATTGACATAAAAGCCGTCCTCGACTTCCCGGGCGGCGCGGGCGGCCATTTCATCGCGGGTCCAAGGCATGGGGTGTCTCCTTTGCTGCGGCGCGGCGGCGGGCTGTGGATTGGACAGGCGATCAGGCGGAGGCGCGGATGGTGCGCTGTTCGATCCGCTTTTCGTGGGTGCCCTGAACGATGCGCTGGACGTAAATGCCGGGCGTATGGATCGCGTCCTTGTCGAGGGTGCCGACGGGAACGATTTCCTCGACCTCGGCCACGGTCACCTTGCCCGATGCCGCGCAGTGGGGATTAAAGTTCCGCGCGGTCTTGCGATAGACGAGATTGCCCTGGGCGTCGCCCTTCCAGGCTTTCACAATCCCCAGATCGGCGCGGATGCCCCGCTCCAGGATGTAGGTCTCGCCATCGAACTCCTTGTGTTCCTTGCCCTCGGCCACCTGGGTGCCAACGCCGGTCTTGGTGTAAAACCCCGGGATGCCCGCACCGCCGGCCCGCAGCCGCTCGGCGAGCGTGCCTTGCGGATTGAACTCGACCTCCAATTCGCCCGCCAGGAACTGGCGCTCGAATTCCCCGTTTTCGCCCACATAAGACGACATCATTTTCGCGATCTGGCGGGTCCTGAGCAGCAGGCCGAGGCCAAAATCGTCAACCCCGCAATTGTTCGAGGCGACGACGAGATTCTGCGTGCCCGCCTTCACGATGGCCGCGATGCAGTTTTCGGGAATGCCGCACAGGCCGAAGCCGCCGGCAGCAATGGTCATGCCGTCGAACAAAAGGCCCTCAAGGGCCGCCTCGGCACTCGGATAGATCTTGTTTGCCATGGGTTTCGTCCCTTCAGATGGCGTGCCTCCAGGTGGCGCACTGCGAGCCTTCAGGCCCGTCGATCGAGCGGCCTTGCGGCCGGATAGGGTGTCTTTCCTGCGCGCAGGGCCGGAGTGTCGTCAAGCCGGCCCCGTCTGAAAAGAGTCCTGGACCCGACCGGTATCGGGTCCGTGGTCCATGGAATTGGGGCCATTCGGTTACGCGTTCTTTACGGCGCCCCGTCCGCCGGGGTACAGCAAGAGCGCGGGGAGACTGTTCTGTCGATAGGGAGCACGGACCCATGACCATTGTCATGAATCGTCGGGAACTCGTCAGCGGCCTTGCCGCCGGCACCGTGGTGGCATTCGCCGGTGGAACGTCCGGATGCGTGGAAAACCCGGCGCTGGGGCGCCGCCAGATGCTGCTCGTCACCGATGAACAGCTCGCGGCCCTGTCCCAGTCGGCCTGGAGCCAGTTGCGCCAGCAACAGCCCATCTCACGCAACAGCACCTATAACCGTCGTCTCCAGACCACGGGAGATCGGATCGTGTCCGCCTCGGGCCTGACCGGCCAGAACTGGGAATACACCGTCTTTGAGAGCGACCAGATCAACGCCTTCGTGATGCCGGGCGGCAAGGTCGGATTTACCAGCGGCATCCTCCACATCACGGACAATCACGACCAGGTCGCCACCGTGATGGGCCATGAGGTGGGGCATGTGGCCGGCCGCCACGCCGCCGAGCGCTATAGCCAAGCGATCGCGGCCAATGCGGCGCTGACTGCCACCAATATCGCCCTGCAGAGCCAGGATGTGCGTTTTTCCCAGGAAATCGCCGCGATCCTGGGCGCGGGCGTCTCCTTCGGGATCCTGCTGCCCTACTCTCGCAAGCATGAATACGAGGCCGATCGCCTCGGTGTGCAGTACATGGCCCAGGCCAACTACAATCCGCGGGAAGCGCTCAATTTCTGGCAGACCATGGCCGGCATGAACCAAGGCAACAAGCCGCTGGAATTCATGTCCACCCACCCCTCCGACACAAACCGCATCCGCGAAATGGATGGGGTCATCCGGCGCCTCGGTTACGTGTGAGGCGGGTCCGGCGCGGGCCTGCTGGCGGGCAGGCACTCGTTAAGGCATTTCGTGGGATTGGGTGGGGACCATGATGGAACCGGACAACACGGCTGAGGTCGATGAAATCAAGGAGCGGCCGAGTTGGCTGCTCCCGCTTATGGCCCTTGTCGTGACCGTGATTTTCGGCTGCGTCATTCTGTGGAGCTATCTTGGGTATTCCCTGGACGAGTTGCTCGGGAACACCGTGTCGGGCACGGAACGGGGACGGCTGCTCAATGTCACCATCGGCGAGCACAGCCTGGCGGTACCAGCGAACTACACCCAATATCCGAAAGACCGCCGGGATGGGCCCCGCCCGTCCATCGAATTGTTCACCGTGCTGCCGGATTTCGTGCCGTTTTCCCGCGCCCGACGGGAGGAGTTTCTCAGTGACAAGAAGGACGCGCGGGTCATCGTGTTCAACATCTCGGCCCAGGATGTGCCGCTGAAAGAGAATGATCGGGTGGAGCGCTTTTTGCGCGATTTCGCGATGCCGAACGGCACGGAAACCGATGTGGGCCTCGTCGAATATCAGTTCAAACCCGACAGCAGTTACACCAATCAGCGGCTTTATGTTTTTTCCACCGAGACGGGACTGAAGGGCATGATCCGATGCCTTCGGGAAACGGAGCGAATGCCCGTCCCCTTCTGTTTTCGCGAAACCGAACTTGGCAATGATCTTTCGCTTTTCTATCGGTTCCGGAAAGCCCATCTTGGAAAATGGCAAATGATCGACAAGAATATGCTGGAGCTCGCTGGCGGTTTTCTACGCACCGTTCCAGACAACACGACTGCGGTTTCAACAAATTTTTAAGCGGTGCTGAACGCTCATTCTGATATTTATCAATCCGACAAATTTGGGTTTTGATTTGTACACCGTTACGGCCGGTCAAGTCGCGCCATCAATGGCATGAGTGCTTGCATAACCAGCCCGGTGAGAATGAAACAGGGCGTCGCAATCAGTGTCGTGTAAAGAAGGGTCGCGGCCTGGAGGGCTGTCAGACCCGGCCCGGCCAGCATGCCAAAACTCAGCAGAGCAGCAACCGCCAAGACCGGCCGATCCAGGATGTCCCAGGTCAAGCGGCGGGTATCGTGGATGTCGGCACAAGTCGGTTGGGCCATGGTGGAGCCGATGATGAGGATGCCGATGATGAGGATGCCGACGACCGGTACGGCGACAAACAGGCCGAGACTGAGACCGGTCAAAATAGCGGGCCCCTGGAGCGATGTTGCAAGCACCATGACCCCGAGGGCCAGACCGCATCCGGCCGTCAGACCGCCCAGGGTTGCGAATGCCACACCCCAGCGCTGGACCAGTATACCGGACAGGCCGGCAATGACGAGAACCGCGAATGGTAGAACCAAGGGCCCCCGCTGAACAAAAGCGCTCTCTTGCAAGCCTGTGTTCACAGCGGCGCCGTCCACCGAGGCACCGTCCACTGAGGCTCCGTCCATCGCCGTGCCGTCGACCGCTTGGGGGCTTTCGGGGCTGGCGACTGTTTCGGTGTGTACCGTGCCTGACGCAACCGCCGGAATCGGAGCGCCCGCCGGCACGGACCGGTTTACCCCCATGACGGCGAGACCCGCCACCAAACCAAAGGCCGCCATCAAAGCCGCCCGGCCCAGAAAGCCTCGCTCGACCAGCCGGCCAAACAAGACGATGGAGTCCCGCTGCATCTGGGCCATGCGGGCAACATCGTCGAGCCAGGTCTGGGGCGAGGGCACGAGGGACAGGATCAGGGGCAACATGGTCAGCATGGCCCCGAGGCCGATCACGATCCCGATGGCACCGAGGATGGCCGCATCGCGCATGGCCGTGCCGGGCAGCAGTGCCAGCGGGATCAGGGCGACACAACCAACAATCAGGGCGGGAATGCCAAGGCGCAAACCCAGGGCCATGGTGGCTTTTGCCCCCTGCTCCCGATCATCGCCCCAGGCAACCCGGCTGGTGTAAAGGCCAAGCCCCACGCCGCCGCCGAGGATCGTCACGGCAAAGGCGCCGTACAGCACCGGCCAGCCCATGGGTCCGAAGCCGTGGCCCAGCAAGGCCATGCCCCCGCAGATCCAGACCACCGGCATCAAAGCCACGACAAAGGCGGCAATGGCCGCAGGAACCGACCGCGCCACGTACCAGAAGCCCGCAACAACCATGGTGAGCAAAAGCAGCAGCCAGGGCCAGCCGCGTTCCAGGCTCGCGTCGAGACCGCCCATGCGCAAGGGAATGCCGGCCACGGACATCTTGAAGTGCATGCCCTGCAAGGCCTGCTCGCCGGCACGCATGAGGCCCCGGAAAACATCGCCATAGCTTGGTCCGTCCGGCTTCGGCGGCGGAGCCATGGCGATCCTCATGATCACGGAGCGACCATCGACGGACACAAGCCGGCCTTTGAGGCCGAGGAGATCGGCGAGCCTACTCAACCACCCAATATCCTTCTGCCGCCAGCGTTCGCGGAGAGGACCCTGAGAAACGACGCCATCCCGGATGACTGGAGGACGAACCAGATCCTTCAGCTCCATGAGAGCGGCTGCGGTCAGCTCGCCCTCCGGTTTCCCATTTTCCCCAGCCCCATAAGCCATTCTTGGGGTTAACAGGGACACAAGCGTCGTCGGATCAACTCCCGGAACGCGGGATACTTCCCGTTCCAGCCGCGCAAGGGCTTCGAGCCCGTTCGGCGTCCAAACCGGAGTGTGCGGGAATGTGACAAGAACAGCAATCGCAGGCTGGGTTTTTCCCGGCTCTGAAGGGTTAAAAATTCCAGGAAATTGGGCGCTTGCGACATGACGCGCGGGATCTCCGGCCACCGGCATCAGGATCGCCGCGAGCCCGAGGGCGAGCGTCAGGGCTGCGACGGCGGTGATGATTCGCCGGCGGTAGCCGAACAGCAGCGGAAGAAAGCGGGGCATCGCGCCCTTTGGTTCAACCCGGATCGTCCCTCTCCCCATACCCCGCCAGGCTTCTGACCCTTGCCCGAAGAGACCACGCCTGTCCCCGGGTTTCGCCATTCAAGAGCCGGGCCGGCCGGCGCGCAAGCGGTCCCCTGCCTGTCGCATCGGACAGGCCGATATCGCGCCGGCGCGCCGTCAGTCCAGGCCGTCCAGATCCACGTCGAGAATCGCCATCTGGAACTGGTAGGACACTTCGCCGTCCTCGTCGTCTTTGAAAATCACACCGATAAATTCGTCGCCGATCAGCACCTCGGCCGAATCGTCCTTTTTCGGACGGGCTTCGATGCTGATCGTATCCAGCCGAAACTTGCGGCGCAGATAGTCCTGTACGGTGGCGATCTCGTCTTTGGTCATGGCGGCGCTCCTGGGGCTGAAAGGCAGGCCTGAGAGAGGCCCTGGGCATCGACGTCCGGTCGAGAGTGGTGTGACGGGCCCGGATTGTGATGAGCCCGGACTGAGACAAGATCCGAACCGTTTCTGGCAAGCGGCGACCGGTCGGCTCACACCCCTTGCATGAGACTATTCGGGTGAACCCACTCGGCCCACGGCACGGGAAGGCTTGCCCGTCACTGGGGCCAAGGTGGGGCAGGGTCCCGGTCGTCAGTCAGGGTCCCCGCCGTTGGGAGGACGCGGCGGTCCGGCGCCGCGCCTGGGTTGTGGCCCTGATATCAAGACCATCGCGTTTGGTCGTACACAAGAGGCCTGTCAAACTCAATCGCCAAGCGGTTGCGACACCGATGCAGCGGTGGACCGCGTGCCTCACGCAACCCTTGCGGCGCGGCGCACAGACCGGTACCTCCACCCTCAACGAATCAGCAGACGACCGCTCCGGATCCCCAGGCGCCGGCCGCGGTCCCGTGTGGAGAAACCCCATGTTCGACGACGAAACCCTTTCCTTGAGTATTGCGATCGGCACCGCCCTGCTGATGATCACGATCATTGTCGGCACCGTGGGCGCGAGCAGCCGCGTCGAAGAGCCCGGCCCGCTGATCGCGGTTTCCGGCGGCTGGGCGTCCGCCACCATCGGCGCCGGCAAAACCAGTGCCGGCTATCTGGTCATCGAGAACCGCAGCGGACGGGCCGACCGGTTGGTCGCCGCATCGGCGGACGGCATTTCGAATGTCGAGTTGCACATGAACGTGATTGAAGGCGGCATGGCCCGGATGCGCCCGGTGGACGGCATCCCGCTGCGTGACGGTAAGGCCACGGCCCTTGAGCCCGGCGGGTTCCACCTGATGTTCATGGGGCTGGATGCGCCCCTGCAGGACGGCGACACGGTGGATTTGACTTTGACCTTCGAGAACGCGGAACCCCAGACGGTGACCCTGCCGGTGCGCCGGCGGGGCCGCGGGCGGGACGCCATGCCCCATGGCGATCATTCGGACGGCGCGGAAAAAGGACAGACGCCCGCGGAGGATCACGGGTCCCACTGAGACGACCCGGATCACGCCGGCACGGCGGCATGGCCATCAATCCTTTCCGGTTCCACGGCGCGGAGGACCGCGCAGCCTCGGGCCATGCCCGCACCTGGTACGAGGCCACCGCCACCGAATTGCCGCGCCATGCCGTCCTCGAGGGCGAAGCGCAGTGTGATGTGGCCGTGGTCGGGGGCGGTTTAACGGGCCTGTCCTGTGCCCTGTCCCTTGCGGAACGGGGGTACGGCGTCACGCTGCTTGAAGCCCGGCGCATCGGGTGGGGCGCCAGCGGGCGCAATGGCGGGCAGCTCTTGACCGGCCAGCGCGTCGACCAGATCACCCTCGAGCGGCGCCTGGGGAACGGGCCCGCGCGCCAACTGTGGGATCTGGCTGAGGCCGCCAAGTGCGCGGTGCGCAGCCGCATGGCCCGGCACCGCATCGAGTGCGATCTCGCGCCGGGAGCCCTCACGGCCGCCGTCAAGACCACGGACTATGCCGATCTTCAGAAGGCGGCCGATCATCTGGGGACCCATTACGCCTATGACGCCCTTAGGCTCGTGGACCCTGAAGCCATGCACGGTTTCGTGGCCAGCCGGTGCTATCGCGGCGGCCTGTGGGACGGCGAGGCCGGCCATCTCCATCCCCTGAATTATGCCCTCGGGCTTGCCCGGGCGGCGGCGCAGGCCGGCGTGCGCCTGTGCGAGAACAGTCCCGTTTTGTCCGTGACTGGATCGGGCCCTCCGGTCCTCGTAACGGACCATGCCCGCCTGCGCGCCGGCGCCGTGGTGATGGCGACGAACGGCTACCACACGGGCCTCAGTCCCCGGATCGACGATGTGGTCCTGCCCATCAACAGTTTTGTCGGTGTGACCCGTCCCCTCGGTCCCGAACTGGCCCGATCCCTCTTGCCCCGGGGCGGCTGTGTCGCCGATACGCGTTTCGTGCTCGATTATTACCGTCTGACGCCGGATCACCGGCTGCTGTTTGGCGGCGGAGAGAGCTATGGCCCCGAACTGCCCCGCCGGATCGAGCCGATCATCCGGCAACGGATCGCCCGGGTTTTTCCCCAATTAAAGGGCGTGCCGGTGGACTATGCCTGGGGCGGGCGTCTCGGCGTGACCCGCACCCGGATGCCCTTTATCGGAACTCTGGGGCCGGACCGTTACGTGGCTGCCGGTTTTTCCGGCCAGGGCCTCGCCATCACGACCCAGGCGGGCAGCGTTATTGCCGAGGCCATCGCCGGCACGGCGGAGCGCTTTGACGTCTACGCCCGTCTGGAACCGCGCATTTTGCCCGGTGGGCGCTGGTTCCGCCGCCCCCTGATAACCCTGGCCATGACCTGGGGCGCCCTCCAGGACCTGTTATAGCGGTTCAATCCATAGTGTTGCCGTGCGTGACCAGACGCGCGCCGGCTTCCATGGGGGCGTTGCGCAATCGCCATCCAGGTCCGGGTCCCGGTTGCAATGATCTGTGCGTTGTTTCGACAGGGTCCGACCTCCGACTGTCTCGCTCAACGGCCGCAGTTCAGGGGCCGCAGTTCAGGGGCGGCAGCACGGGGGTGATCTCGTGGCGCATGAGCCCGTCACAGGAGCCGCGCCATGTCCAAAGCATCTTCAAGACGCTCATTGCCCCAGAACATCTCGCTGCCGATGAAGAAGGTCGGGGCGCCGAAAATGCCGCGGGACAAGGCTTCCTCGCTTTGCGCCCTCAGCCGGTCCTTGTTGGGCTGGGCGACGGCGGCCTCCAGGATGCGGTCCGCGTCGAGGCCCAGACCCGACAGGATCAGGCCGATCACGGCCGGGTCCGAAACATCCTGGTCCTCGCCGAAATTGGCCCGGTACACCGCAGGCGTGAAATCCGGGCACCAGCCTTCGTCGACGCCCACCAGGGCCACGCGTGCAGCCAGCAGGCCGTTGCGCGGAAACACCGACGGCCGCCGCAGGGGCAGCCCGTAGCGGATGCAATAACGCTCCATGTCCCGCCACATGTAAGCGCCCTTTACCGGAAAGACGTTGAAAGGCGAGTCCGTGAGGCCCTGGCTGGCGAAGATGGGGCCCAGAAGAAACGGTTTCCACACCACCGGCACCCGGGCCTCCGCTGCCACGGCGTTGATCCGCCCGGCGGCCAGGTAAGAATAGGTGCTCGCAAACTCGTACCAGAACTCAAGGGTGGCCATGGTCTCTCCTTCCTCGGTGTCTGAGGTCTTCCTTGCCCCTGGGGTCGCCGGGTTCGGGTCGGCGCGCCTGGGCTTCCCGCGCAGGCTGCCGCATTTGTGCCGCCGCAATCGGTCATCGGCCGGGATTGTCCCTTTCGGCCGGAGCGCGTTACCGTTCAATGTCGGCGAAAAACCATGCCACAGGACCGTTCATGGCAGATTCAAGGCCGGTTTCCATTTCGACCGTCTGCTCCATACCGGCGCCGTCGGTCCGCCCCTGGACTATGGCCATCCCGCCCTTCTGGTCCTGCTGCTCGTCTGGGCGGCGCTTCGGTTTCTGGCCGACCACCGCCGACGCTTCCTTTCCTCTCAGTCTACGGAGTGATCATGTCACATGGGTTCGACCATCGCGCTCTTCTCGCCCGGCGCCTCCGGGCCCTGGGGGCAGGCGCTGTTCTTTTGGGTCTTGCCGCCTGCGACTCCGACCCCGCGCCTGCGGACGGGGCCGGCGCACCCGACGCCTCCGGCGCGACGGCGGCGACAGACGATCAGTCTACAGAGGATCTGGAAACCCTGAAAGATCGGGCTCCCTTCGGCCGGCTGCCGGAGGGTGTGGCGCCCACCGCCTATGACGTGGCCATGACCATCGATCCGCGCGAGGATCGCTTTTCCGGGACCGTGACCATCTCCGTCTCCATGGACGAGGCGCAGAACGGCCTCTGGCTGCACGGCAACGGGCTGTCCGTGTCCCAGGTTCTTGTGGAGGCGGGCGACGGTGCGCCCCGCCCGGGAAGCTACACCCAGGTTTTGCCCACCGGCGTGTCCTGGGTCGGGTTCGGCGAGATGCTTCCCGCCGGCGAGGTCAGTGTCACCATCGTCTATGATGCGCCCTTCGACAAAAACCTGGCCGGGCTCTTCCGGGTCGAGGAACAGGGGGAGGCCTATGCGCTGGCCAAGTCGGAATCGATCCAGGCGCGCAAATTCCTACCGAGCTTTGACGAACCGGGTCTGAAGGCCCCCTTTACCGTCAGCCTGCGGATTCCAGACGGCTATGAGGCCATCGCCAACACGCCGGAGCGCACTCGCGGACCCGTGGAAGACGGCCTGGTGCGGATCTTTTTCGCACCGACCCGCCCGTTGTCAACCTTTCTGCTGTCCCTCGCCGTCGGCCCCTTCGACAGGGTCGACCATCCGGCCCTGCCGGCCACGCAGATCCGTGACCGGGAGATCCCATTACGCGGTTTTGCCCGGAAAGGCCGGGGCCAGGACCTGAAACTCGTTCTGGACATCACCCGGGACTTTGTGGAGATCTTCGAGGAAGCCCTCGGCATTCCGTATCCCTACAAGAAGCTCGACATCGTCGCCGCGCCCCAATGGCCAAGCGGCGCCACGGAGCTGGCCGGCGCGATCACCTATCGCGAACAGCGAATCCTGGTGGGCGACGATCCGGCCCCGGGCGTGCGCCGGGCGCTGCTCAGCGTCCATGCCCATGAACTGGCGCATATGTGGTTCGGCAATCTGGTGACGCCGCCCTGGTGGGATGATCTTTGGCTCAAGGAGGGTTTTGCGACCTGGGGCACCCCCCTGGTGCTGGAGCAGTGGGAACCCGATGGGGGGCATGGTCTCGATGCCACGGCGCGGGCCCTGGGCGCCATGGACCAGGACGTTCTGGCCAGCGTGCGGGCCGTGCGCGAGCCGGTGCTCGAAAACGCCACCATCCGCAATGCCTACACCGCCATTCCTTATTCGAAGGGCATGGCCCTGATCCGCATGGTGGAGACCGCCTTCGGCGCCGAGACGTTCCGCCGGGCGCTTGGGCGATACATAAAGACCCATGAGGATGGGGCCGCCGATTCGGACCAGTTTTTTGAAACCATCGGTACGGTGACGGGCGAACCTGCCCTGACGGCCGCCTTCCGCAGCTTCGTCGACCAGAAAGGCGTTCCCCTGATCGAAGCGGCGCTCGACTGCTCGGGGGAGGCGCCGGCCGTGTCCTTGCGCCAGTCCCGCTTCCGGCCCCTGGGCTCGGACGTGCCGACGGGCACCCGCTGGACCATTCCGCTTTGTGTCGGTTATCCGGAGGCGGAGGGTGTCGAGACCGCATGCACGATCCTGGAAACCGAAACCGCCAGCCTGCCGCTCGGGACGGCGGCCTGTCCCGGATGGATCCTGCCCAATGCCGGGGGCACGGGATATTATCGCTGGTCGGTGACCGATGACGGATGGAGCGCCCTCACGGAGGCCTTCCCCGCCCTGACGCCTGCGGAACAGCTCGTAACCGTAGACAGCGCTGTGGCCGGACATGGTGCAGGGACGGTGCCGCCGGCGGCGGTGCGTGCGGTCATGGCCGCCGCGGCCCAGGCGCCCACGCGGCGGGTTGCTGTGGCGCCGGTCGGCACCCTGGCCCGGGCAGTACGGATCCTGGGGGATAATCCCCAGGCGGATCGTATCCGGACCTTTGCCCGTGACCTGTATGGTGCGCGCCTTATGGCCGCGCGGGAAAGCGGTGACCCGGACAGCCGTCTCCTCGCCTCGACCTTGGAAACCTTCCTGGCCCTGACGGCCCGGGACCAGGCCTTGAGGGCGGAACTGGCCGAGGCGGCCGGCCGTTTCATCGGTCTCGGCGGTGAGCCCGACACTTCAGCCCTGACGGCCGATCAGTATGCGGCTGCCCTGACCGTCGGTCTCCAGGAGGGCGGATCGGATTTCCTGGAGGCCCTGATCGGGGCGCGCGTGTGGAATGACGACCCGCGCTTCGACGGCGCGTCGGCGACCGCATTGGGGCGCGTCAACGATCCCATCCTCGCCGTGCAGATCCGAGACTATGCCCTGTCCGGAACGCCGGGACCGCGGGAGGCCTACGCCATGTTCGCGGGCCTCATGGACGGAACCGAGACGCGCGAAGAAACCTGGGCCTGGCTGAAGATCAATATCGATGCGGTGACGGCGGCGATACCGGCCCAGTGGCGTCGGCGTCTGCCGACCCTGACGGACGGCTTCTGCGACCCGGCCCGGAGCGACGAGATCGAAGCGTTTTTCGATGCCCATGCGCAAGCCGTGCCGGGCTACAAGCGCCAGCTCTCGCAGACTCTGGAGCGCCTTGCCCTATGCGCCGCCCGCCGGGACCACCTGATCGCCCGGCCGCTCATAGAGTGAGCCTTGCGAAACGCGCGAAGTCATTCGTCGTGACCATGTCTTTATTTTTGCGCTACAACCCATGCAGTGGGTTGTAGCGTAAGTGCCGGGTTTACTCGGCGAAAGAGATGCGAGAGGTCCGTCGGATCGTGCGACATTCTTTTTCGGACCCTGGGAGTGGCCAGGCAGCCTATTTTTGCGAGGCACCAAGAGACAAAGGTCGGGTCGCCATCCTCATTTTGAACTGGCCTCATTTTGAACTGGAAGCCTTGGGCCGATACGATCGAGGGCCTGAAAAGTCTGCTGAGGCTCGATGATCCAGCGTTTCAAATCATTGTCTGTGACACTGCTTCGACCGATGGCTCCGTCGACCGGCCGGTCGCCTGGGCGCAAGGCGAAAAGAGCGGGACAGGGCCAACACCGCACAAGGTGACGCATTTGACGACACCAGGCTTTCCCAAGCCGGTGGATCTGCGTGTCATCGATGCCGATACCTGCCCGACCCCGGAACGCCAGGCCGCATCCATCATTTGGGGCTGACGGTCGCGGCGTTTCTGTCTCCCGTTTTCGCGATTTTGGCTTCCCGGTGGGGCCGCGCCGGGAAGCGATGGCGCCCGCGCCCTTGCTGTGGAATAACGGGCGGCACGCTTGCGGCAACCCTGTGATGGGTCCTTTGGATAAGGTGATTGATCCCGATGATTGTAAGCAATGCCAGAAAATTTGTTTTTGTTCATATTCCCAAATGTGCCGGCACCACGGTGCGCGAAGCCCTGATCGGCTATGACGACACGGACGGCACCTTCAATGCCGGTAAGGCGCGGGATACCGAGGCGGGACCTGTCGATTTCCGCCATCTGCCCCTGCGGCAGTTGAACGAGTGGTATCCGGACGAATGCGCCAAGCTGGAGACCTATTGGTCGTTCTCGATCTGCCGCGATCCCTTCGATCGCTTTCCGTCCGCCATGGCCCAGAGGCTCAAAATGTATCGCGGCGTGGAGATCGCCCAGATTGGCGATGGCGATCTGCACCGGGA
Organism: Alphaproteobacteria bacterium; assembly: GCA_050331455.1. Lineage (GTDB taxonomy): Bacteria > Pseudomonadota > Alphaproteobacteria > JAJFIK01 > JAJFIK01 > CAYUYV01. The sequence goes on along the minus strand of JBHJGV010000009.1, from coordinate 36,984 downwards.
GATCGACGCGGTCATGGCGTATCTGCGGGGCGAGCCCGGCGTCATCGAAGCCGGGTTTATCCATTTCGCGCGGCAGGCGGACTATATCGACCTCGACGGACGGCGCATGGTGAAGGCGCTTTTTCCCATCGACGGCATGGCGGATCTCGGCGCGAGGCTCAGCGCCCATATCGGTGAACCGGTCGATTTCGGCGGCGGCAAGAACCGGACGAGCGTGTTCCGTCATGGGGGGCTGCGCGGCCCGGTCATGGCGGCCAAGCAGGTCGCGGCCATGCTGCTGCCCCGGCAGGCCCAGGCGCGCCTGCGCCAGACGGCCCGCGGCATGCTGATGAAACCCATGGTAGAGGAAGTGCCGGCCGCGTTCCGCTCCGACACCGTGCGGGACTTCATCGAAGAGTACTACAAGGACGATATCCGCCTGTTCGCCGAAGCGAAGGCGCCGCGGTAAGCGATCATCGGCGGGCGTCCCGTCACGTCAGGGACCGGATATGGCCCCCATTGACCTGGGCCACATCCGCGCAGCCGAGAAGGGTCAAGTCCCGCTCCAGTTCCGCGCGCAACAGGCCCAACAAATGCCCAACCCCCGCCTCGCCCGCGGCGGCGAGGGCGTAGAGATAGGGCCGGCCGATGGAGCAGGCCGTGGCCCCGCGGGCCAGGGCCTTGAGGACATGGGTCCCCCGGCGCACGCCGCCGTCCACGATTAGCTCCATCTCGTCGCCCACGGCATCGCGGATCTCGGCGACCTGGTCGATGGGGGCGGGAACGCCGTCCAATTGCCGTCCGCCGTGGTTGGAAATCATCAGGGCACTGATTCCGACGTCCTTCGCACGTTTTGCATCGCTCACGGACATCACGCCCTTCAGGGCGAACGGCCCGCCCCAGGTCTGCGCGATCCAGGCCGCATCATCCCAGGTGAGGGAGCGGCTGAACTGTTCGTTGATATAGCCTGCGACAGCGCCGGCGCTTTCCCGCGCCATGCCCGGGCGACGGGGGATGTTGGCAAGCCCCATCTCGCTGTTTTTCAGATAGTTGACGGTCCAGTTCCAGCGCAGGAGAAAATCCGCAAGGCTCGCGAGGGTAAGCTTCGGGGGAATGCTCATGCCGGTCTTGATGTCCATTTCCCGGTTGCCGCCGACCACCGTGTCCACGGTCAGGCAAAGCGCGTCATACTTCGCCTCGCGGCACCGGTCGATGAACGCCTTGATCAGTCCACGGTCGCGGAAAGCGTAGATCTGGAACAGTTTCGGGCCGTCTGTGGCCGCACCAATATCTTCGATGGAGGTCGTACCGACGGTCGAAAGGGAATACATCGTCCCGGCCCTTGCGGCGGCGCGGGCCACGGCCAGCTCCTTGCCGTGGTGGAAGAGCCGCGTCATGCCCGTGGGCGCCAGGAACACAGGCATGGACAGTTCAGCGCCCAGCAATTTGGTCCGCATGGTGACGTCGCTCACATCGCGCAGGGTTTCCGGCACCAGGGCGAAACGTTCGAACGCGTCCGTATTGCGCGACTTGGTCCAGCCGTCATCGGAAGATCCTTCCAGATAGTGCCAGAAGGGGCGGGGCAGGGCGCGCCGCGCATGGCGGCGGAATTCCATGGCATTGGTGACCGTCTGAAGCTTCATGGGGCGTTTCCCGCTGCTGTCATGTCGCGCTTGGCATCCAGTCTCGGCCAGGGCATGGGCGGGCGTAAAGCCGGTAGGACGGCGCAGCGGGACGAGGCGCGCTCGATGATGCCGGCCGATTACTCCGGAGCGTCGGCACTGCGGACCGCCGGTGCGGCTTGCTCCGTGGGGCGGAAGCGGACCCAGTCGTTCTGGCCCACATGCATGGGCCAGGGCAGGGCAAACTCCTCCCGGAATTTTTGCGTCTTGCCGAACTGGAACCACGAGTCATGGACGAGGGCGTCCCGGCGGATCAGCGGCCAGATTTCATCCCTCAGGAAACGCTGGTCGCAGACCCGATCATTGAGCCGGGTTGCCGACCCTTTGACATAAGCGAGGATGCGCTTGCCCATGGGCTCCAGATTGCCCCGATGGGCGCCCCACATGCCGGCCAGGATCAGTTCGCTGTGGCTCGGGTAATCGCGCATGACGTGATAGGGTGCGCCGGAGGCCAGCCAGTCCTCGACGGCGGCCCGCTCACGGATGTTCATGACCGAGTCCGCGTCCCGGACCAGATAAAGATCAACCTCCGGATCGTCCTCGACCAGGAACCGCCAGAACAGGCCGTAGGTATGGGCGGGCAGCTTCGGCGCCTTTCGGACCTGGGCGCCCTCGCGGATAAGCGCCTGACACACGGCCATGGGCACGCTGTCGTCCACGTAAAAGCGCGGTGTCCAGCCCGGATAGAGATAGCGGGTCACCACGGCGTTGTGGTGGGCGCCGCGGAGATAGCGCGGATCGTCGCCGAACAGGGAAAAGGTGATGATGTTGCGCCCGGGCTTTGAGGGATCGAAACGGCGGATGATGGGATCGGGCCGGTCCACGGCGCCGGTCAGGGCGTCTTTCAGTTCAAGAGCCCGGGTGCCTTCCGTAACCCCTTCGTCCATCTTCCCCTGGCGGACATAAATACTGCACAGCCGGTCGGCCCGTTCGATGGGGTCGAAAACCTCCGCATGGGCCTCGGCAAAGGCGATTGCGCCATCAAGGTCGCCGGCCCGCTCCCGAGCGCTCATCAGGTTGCGGGCGGTTTCGGCATTGGGTTCGGCCTCGAAAACGACTTGTGTATGTTCTGCCGCTTTGCCATAGGCCCCGGCCTTGAAATAATGCATCCCCAACATTTTGCGGGCCGTCAGCGACTTTGCGCTTTCCGCTTCCAGGGCGGCCACATCGTCCTCGCTGAGGGCGATTTCGCGGGTTTCCACCATCCGGCGCCACAGCGCGTCCGAGTGGGGTGTTTTGGACTGGGGATCCGTCATGGGTTCTCCCGTGCTGACAGGTGCAGCCACCGCAGTGAAGCCCGACGGTGCGGGCCGCATCGCCGACGCGCGCCTGAATACCGCGTTTACGCAGCCGCGGCCAAGTGGTCCTGCTGGTGGTAGTCAAATCGCGCCGCCTATGGTGTGATGTCCATGGGAGCGGGTTCAATAAAACGGGGATCAGGGGTGTGAGCGGAGCATCGTCCTTTCTGCGGGGCCTGACCAAGGCCTTCACACCGTCGGACCGGGCCTGGAACGGGGCCGTGCGCGGACTCTGGCTCGTGACGGCGTTCGTGCTGCTTGCCGTGTTCATTGGCGCCGTCCTTCTCAACCCGTCGATCGGATCCTTTCTGGCCTTTGGGGTTCTGCTTGTTTTTATTGGTCTTGTCGGTATCGCGGTCCGTATTCTCCATGCGCTGATTGTGCCCTTGCCCGGGCGCTATGTCCTTGCGCTGATCATCGGCTCTGTCTCGGCCTATCTGACCTTTACCAGCGGGGTCTGGTCCGAGGGTGGCGGGCTGTTGGCGAGCCTTGTTCTGTTCCTCGCGGTCACCCTATGTGGCGGCGGTCTCGCCGTTTTGCTGAGCGACGGGCTGACCCTCTCGCGCGGGTCGGTCGCGGTCTTGGCGGTTGCCGCGGGCGCCGCCGGTCTGGGCCTCACGGGCTACGGTCTTGTGCGGGAAGGGGAGCCCCTCAATCCTGCGCTTGAGGATTTCGTCTTCGAGGACCGAACGCTCGATCTGCCGGATCCCGGCCAGGCCGGTCCGTACACGGTTGCAACCTTTAGTTACGGGTCAGGCCGCGATCGGCACCGGCAGATTTTCGGTGAGGCCGCAAGTTGGACGAGCCGGTCCGTGGACGGCTCCAAACTGATCGACGCATGGGATGGCCCGTCGGGTTGGGCGCGGAGCCGGTATTGGGGCTTTGACGAAACGGCGCTGCCGATCCAGGGCCAGGTCTGGGCGCCCGGCTGGGCCTCCGCCGGCGTGTCCGAAGCGGCGCTCCAGGAGCCCGAAGCGCAGCCGGGCCGCGAGGCCGGACCCTATCCGCTCGTGCTGATCGTCCATGGCAACCATTCCATGGAAGACTATTCCGACCCGGGTTATGCCTATCTGGGCGACCATTTTGCCAGCCGCGGTTTCATCACCGTGTCGGTGGACGAGAATTTCATCAACGGGACCTTTGGCGACGTCCTGGATCTGGTGAACCCGGATGGTCCCGAAATTGGCGGGGGCCTGGAAGAAGAAAACGATGCCCGCGGCTGGTTGTTGCTGGAGCACCTGGCCCAGTGGCGGGAGTGGAATGCGGATCCCGCCCATCCCTTTTACGGCAAGGTCGATCTGGACCGGGTGGTCCTGATCGGCCATTCCCGCGGCGGCGAAGCCGTGGCCGTAGCGGCCCATTTCAACGGCCTGTCCCGCTATCCCGGCGATGGCGCCCTGGCCTTCGACTATGGGTTCGGCATCAAGGGCGTCATTGCCATTGCCCCCGTGGACGGACAATACAAACCCCGCGGCCGGGGCACGCCCATTACCGGGGTCAATTATTTCACCGTCCATGGCAGCATGGACGGCGATGTGGAATCCTTCATGGGCCAGACCCAGTATTCACGGGTGGATGTGTCGGGGTCGGAGGATCTCTTCAAGGCCAGCCTCTATGTGAAGGACGCCAATCACGGGCAGTTCAATACATCCTGGGGGCGGATGGATTACGGGCTGCCGCGCGCCGCGCTTCTCAATCTCGATCCGATCCTGGAGCCCCAGGACCAGCGCCAGATTGCGCTCGTCACATTCTCCGTCTTTCTTGAGGCGGCCCTGAACGATCGGCGGGCCTATCTGCCTGTCCTTGCCGATGCACGGACCGCACGGACCTGGCTGCCCGATGTCGTCATGGTGTCGAATTTCGAATCCGGCGCCGCGCGGATCCTGGCGGATTACGAGGAAGATGGCGATCTGTCCACAGGACGCTACGGCGTGCAGATTTCTGCCACCCATGTGACGCGGTGGACGGAGAAATGGCTCAAGCTGAAATGGCGCAGCCTGGAAGACCACGGCGTGCTCGTCGCGTGGGACGACCGGGTCCATCGGGATCCGGCGCAATATGTGCTGCGCTGGTCCGGCGGTACGGCGGTTGCGGACGATCCTGAGGATCAGGTCCTGCGCTTTGCCGCCGCCCAGGCCTCCGTGTCCAGTCTTCCCAAGGACTGGGAAGAGGACGGGGAGAAAAGCGGCGGTCCGGACGGCGAGGGCGGTGACACGGAAACGGACGACACGGAAACGGCCGATGGGGAGATGCGGGAGGACAAACCGGACCCCCTGGACTGGACTGTCATTCTCTATGACGCGGACGGCCGGCAGGCGGCGCTTCCCCTCTCGACGGACCGGAGGCTTTATCCCGCGATCAAGGCCCATACCCGGCGCCTGCAGATGCTGTCGGACACGGACACCTCGGAAATCGTGATGCGCCGGTTTGCGCTGCCCTTGTCCGCCTTCCGTGCCGTCAATCCGGATCTTGATCCGGCGCGCATCAGTGGCGTGACGTTCCGGTTCGACAAAAGCCCCCGTGGCGCCATCATTCTGGACGATATTGGCTTTGTGAGCGGTTTTTAGGGGCGGATCCGGCAGGGGCGAGATATGACGGCATGGATTTTGGGCAGGATGGCGCCTCATCTGGGCGCCATAGCGCTCGTTTGGGTCTTGGCGGCAGGGTTTATAGGGGCAACACCCGTTTCGGCTGCGAAACCTGAAACAGGACCGGCCCTGTGGAAGCTGGCCGACGAGGACACCACGATCTATCTGTTTGGCACCGTCCATATTCTCCAGAAATCCGTGGACTGGCGGACGGATGCATTTGACACCGCCTGGGATGCATCGCCCACGGTCTATCTCGAGGCCGATGCCAAGGCCGCGGAGGGGCCGCAGACCCAGGCCTTGGTCCGCGAACTCGGCCTCAACCCGCCCGGCACCAGCCTCAGCAGTTTTCTCGACCCGGAAGAGCGGACCCTTTTTGCCGGGACCGCTGTGTCCATCGGTCTGCCCACGTCCGTTCTGGAACCCTATCGGCCCTGGCTGGCGGGCGTGGTGTTCGGGGTCCAGTGGCTTGTCGGCCAGGGCGGTGATCCGGAAGCCGGGGTCGACACCATTCTCGCGGCGGAAGCGCGGGCGAAGGGCAAGACCTTGCGGTTTTTCGAAACGCCCCAGGAACAATTGCGCATCCTTGCCGGCATTCCAGATCCGGTCAGTGCCGATTCCTTCGTGTCCGGCCTCCAGGCCGTGAAGGACAATCCGAATCTGTTCCAGGACATCGTGGACCGATGGCTGGCGGGCGACCTCGAGGGGCAGACCGCGCTTCTGGATATGGCGGAGAACGAGCCTGAAGAAGTGTTCGAAGCCGTCTTCGCCCGCCGCAACGAGGCCTGGGTCAAGGAACTCATTCGGGTCCTTGCAGAAGATCAGGGTACGGTCTTCGTGGCGGTCGGCATGGGGCACCTCATCGGCGAGCGTTCCGTCAACGACCTTTTGACTGGTCAGGGCGTGGCCCTGGAGCGCGTGCAGTAGGGACTGTGCGCCCCGGGGCCGTGCCCGACGGGACCATGACGATCCGGCAAGGCGGATCTCTTTTCGCCGTGGGATCAGGCACCGCCTCTTTTTTCGTTCATCACCGAAGGCCCTGGCCAAAGGTTTGCCCCTGCGGCGTATCGGCGTACAGTCGGCGCGCGGGGTCCCTTTTTAAGTCCTCGCATGCAGAAACAGCCAAGGGAGGCCTCCGATGGCCTACAAAGTGATCGAGATCGAAGGAATCGGCGCGGTTTTTGCCGGCAAACTCGAAGAGGCGGGCATCAAGACGACCGACGACCTGCTCGATGCGGGCGCGACGCCGAAAGGGCGTGAGACCCTCGCGGAGAAAACGGGGATCGACAAGACGCGCATCCTGCGCTGGGCCAATATGGCCGATCTGATGCGCATTTCCGGGGTGGGTGAGGAGTATTCCGACCTGCTGGAAGCCGCCGGCGTCGACACGGTGAAGGAGCTGCGCACCCGCAATGCCGAGAACCTCTACACCAAGATGAAAGAGGTGAACGAGGCAAAGAACCTGGTGCGGGCGCTGCCCTCTGAGGCGGATGTCGAAAAGTGGGTTGCCCAGGCCGGCGAGCTTGACCCCAAGCTGTCCTACTGATCCGTAAGGAAAACAGATTATGGATACTCAACAGCTTCTGGCCCTTGCGGCCAATGCGTTCAAGTCCGGCGCAGGCGCCCCCGCAGCCGGTCTGGACCTCAATCAGATCATTTCCGCCCTGACCAATCTGCTGCCCGGCGACAGTGGCCAGATCGATCTGGCGGGCCTCGTCTCCGACATGAATGCCGGCGGCTTGATGGCCATGGCGTCGTCATGGCTCGGCGACGGCGGCAATGCCAATATCGGCTTTGACGAGGTCATTGCCCTGTTCGGCCGGGATAAGATCAGCGGCTTTGCAAGCCAGCTCGGCCTTGGCGAGACCGACGCCGTATCCGGCCTCCAGTCCGCGCTGCCTGAATTGATGGACAAGGCCAGCTCCGGCGGCGACCTCGTCGGAGACCTCGCCTCCCAAATGCTCGGCGGCGGCGTGAAAAGCTTCTTCTCCTGAAACAGCGGCGGTTCGGGCTGCCTTTGTCAGTACAGGGCCGGGCATGCCATGGCGTGTCCGGCCCTTTTTGTGCGGATCATCCCCCGAAACGGGCGCGCAGGTTGACGCCGATGAAGCGGTCGGCCTCGCGGGGGATTTGGGTGCGGGTGGTGCCGGCGGGGCCGCCGCCCACATTGATCGTCTCGAACTGGGTGTCCGTGATGTTCTTGACGATGAAGGTCAGGCGGTAGGTGTCATCCCGGTCGCCCACGCCGATGCTGGCGTTCCACAGACCATAGGCATCGATGTCTAGGTCGTCCTCGGGGCCGATGGAGGAGCGCTGACCGCTGCGCCAGGAGACGTCGGAATTCAAATACACATCGAGATCCGCAAAGGGCAGGGGGACGACATATTCCGTCGCGGCGGAGAGGGCGTATTTCGGGGCGAACGCCAATCGCGCGCCTTCCGAGAAGGAGCCCATGCCGGCCGCCGGCGGCGCATTCGATTCATCGACCCGCGCATCGGTATAGGCAAATCCACCGCTTACTGACCACTGGTCGGTGATCGATCCGAACACATCGAGTTCGACGCCCCGGGTGGAGACATCGCCGGCATTGGTCAGGTTGGTCGTGACCTGTTCGTTGATGATCACGAAATTATTGGCCTGAAAATTGTTATAGGCCGCGTAGAAACCGGTGATGCTGGCGGCAAGGCTGCCATTCAGGAGGCTGGCCTTCAGGCCCCCCTCATAGGAGTTGGAGGTTTCCTCCTCAATGGGGATGGTGTCCTCGTCGATCATGTTGAAAAAGGTGTTGAAGGCCGGGCCCTTATAACCGCGGGCATAGCTGACATAGGCGGTCAGGTCCGGGGTCAGATCATATTGCAGGGCCGCCTTGCCGGTCACGGCCGAGGCGTCCGTGTCCCCTTCGGCGGCAAAGTCTTCGGCTCGCACGCCGGGCAGGGGCACGCCGGTCGGGTTCACCCGCCGATGCTCGAAGGAGACTTCGTCGTAGTTGTAACGGATGCCCCCCGTGAGGCGCAGGTCCTCCAGGATGTCATAGGTGGCCTGGGCGAACAGGCCGAAATTGTTGAAGGTGGTCGAGAAATCGGCCGTGGCGGAGGCGCCGAGGAAGCCCGGATCGCTCTCGTCGCAGGGCAGCAACTGGAACCCGCCCGCTTCGGCGATCGGCGCGCTGGCGGACTCCAGGCACACTTCCGTAAAGCGGGTGAACTGACGATCCGACTCCACATTGAAATAGAACAGGCCGGCCTGCCACTCGAAGCGTCCGCCCGTGGACGAGGTGAACCGGATCTCCTGGGAGAACTGGCGGAACTCCTGGGGTCCGTCGTCATGGAGCTGGATCGTGCCCGGGCTTTGCACGCCGGTCGTGGTGTCGAGCAGGGTGGAGGGGCCGACGGACAGGAAATCCCCTTCCCGGATCTCCCGGTTGTCCCAACTGCGCCAAGCGGTGATCGAGGTCAGGGAGACCGTCGGCAGGATGTCCCAATCGGCCTGGAGGGAGAGGCCTGCATTCTGGGAGATCGTCTGGGTCACGAGGTCATGGTCGACCACCCGGGTGTCGAGGCCCGTGGGCAGGGCACCCCGTTCGGTGAGGAGATCCGTCAGCACGAGGCCCAGCGGGCTGTCATCGGGGGGCGTGGTCAGAACATCGGCACAGCAATCGTCTTCTTCTTCGCTGTAATCGCCGATCAGGGTGAAGCGCACGCCCGGGGCCGCATCCCACTCCACAAGGCCGCGGAAACCGATATGGTCGTAGCCGTTGATGCGGTCTTCGTCGTTGGACGGTTCGGTCAAAGGGGCCTGGTTGGTGATGTTGCCGTCGAAGCTGCCGTAGAAGACCGAAAAGCGTGAGCGCAGATCGTCCGTAATGGGCACGTCGAAGCTGCCGTTCACCCGATACTCGCCTTCCTCGAAACCGCTGACCGAGACCTCGCCGCCCAGCACATCGCCCGGACGCTTAGTGACGATGTTCAGCACACCGGCCGAGGCGTTCTTGCCGAACAGGGTGCCCTGCGGCCCGCGCAGGATTTCGATGCGCTCAATATCGTAAAGGTCGCTGAAGGCCATGCCGGAACGGGCCAGCACCACACCGTCGACCACCGTGGACACGCTCGGCTCGGCGGCCGTGGAGAATGAAATCGTCCCGATGCCGCGCAGGAACAGGGCCGAATTCCGCGTGGTGTTGCCCTTCCGGAAATTCAGGGTCGGGACGGCGTTGGCCAGGCTCTCGATGTTGCGGCTGTAGCTCGCCTCGATGAGGGCCGAGTCGAGCAAAGTCACCGCCACGGGCACGTCCTGCAGGCTCTCTTCCCGTTTTTGGGCCGTGATGATCATCCGTTCCATCATGGCCTCGCGCTTGACCGCCGGGGCGTCCTGTTGCGCCAGGGCTGTGCCGGCGCCTGCGAGCCCGGTGAGAGCGGTGGTCGACAGGCACATGGCCAGCCGTTTCACCCCGGCGAAATGCCGGCCGTTGACTCTGGTTTTCATGTCTTTTCCCCTGTTTTCAGTGCTTTTCCGACCCCCTTGCCCCTCGAAACGGCAAACCTTATGGATCAGCGACTTCCGTTCGGATTTACCGTAATGTAGCGTCCTCGGCCAGTGTTGGAAGCCTTGATTTCGCGCAAACCGATAGAACTTCAGGTCCAAATACTCGCAGAAACTGTGATCCGTGGCAGGACGCAGGGCCGGGCGCCGGCCGGATTGCGGGCACAAAAACCGCGGACAATGTGGGTTCGAGGAGAAAGACAAGGATGGGACAGGACGCGTTTCTTCTCGCCATCGATCAGGGGACGACCAGCACGCGCTCCATTCTGTTCGATGGCGACGGCAGTCCCATCGCCTCGGCAGCCCGGGATCTGCCCCAGATCTATCCCCGGGACGGCTGGGTGGAGCATGATCCGGAGCGGATTCTTGAAGACACGGTCGCGACCCTGCGGGACGTGCTGGCCCGTGCCGGGGTCGAACCGGATCGCCTCGCCGGCATCGGGATCACCAACCAGCGCGAGACGGTCGTGGTCTGGGACCGGGAGACGGGGCGTCCCGTATACAATGCCATTGTCTGGCAGGATCGGCGGACAGCCGATCGCTGCCGGGCCCTGGCGCGGGCCGGCCATGGTCCCCTCGTTCAAGAGCGCACGGGTCTTCTGCTCGACCCTTATTTCAGCGCCACCAAACTCGCCTGGATTCTGGAGCACGTGCCCGGCGCGCGGGCCCTGGCGCAAGAGGGCCGACTGGCCTTCGGCACCATCGACACTTGGCTGCTTTACCGCCTGTCCGGGGGCACCTGCCACGCCACGGATGCGACCAATGCCGCCCGCACCATGCTGTTCGACATCCGCACGGGCGTGTGGGACCCGGATCTTCTGGCCCTGTTCGACGTGCCGGCAGCCATGATGCCGGATGTTCTGGACTGCGACGCCGATTTCGCGACCCTGGACCCGGCCATTCTGGGCCGTCCTGTGCGCTTGCGCGGCGTGGCCGGCGATCAACAGGCGGCGACGATCGGCCAGGCCTGTTTCGAGCCCGGGCTCCTGAAATCGACCTATGGCACGGGCTGCTTTGCGTTGGTGAATACGGGCGACACCCTGGCACGCTCCAGCCACCGGCTGCTCACGACCATCGCCTATCGGATCGGCGGCGAGACCGCCTATGCCCTCGAAGGCAGTATTTTCGTCGCCGGAGCGGCGGTCCAGTGGCTGCGCGATCAGCTTGGGGCGATCGCCTCGTCGCCCGCCTCCGCCGAGGTGGCTGCGGGGGCGCGCGATGACGACGATGTTTATCTGGTCCCGGCGTTTGTCGGGCTCGGCGCCCCCTATTGGGATCCCGACGCCCGGGGCGCGATCCTGGGCCTGACCCGGGACACGGGCGCGGCCGAAATCGTTCGGGCCGGGCTTGACGCCGTGGCCTTCCAGACCCGAGACCTGATGGATGCCATGGATGGCGACATGCCCGGCGCCCTCAATCCCGTCGCGATCCGGGCCGATGGGGGCATGGCCGCCAATGACTGGTTTCTCCAGCGGTTGAGCGATCTGACCCAGCGGCGGGTCGAACGCCCCGCCGTGATCGAGACGACGGCGCTCGGCGCGGCCTATCTTGCCGGATTGCGGGCCGGTATGTTCGGCGGATTGGAGGATGTGGGGGCCCGCTGGCACCTCGACCGGGTTTTCGAGCCGGCCATGACGCGCGAGGAGGCGGATCGGCGCTATGCCGGATGGCAGGCGGCCGTGTCCCGCGTCCTCACCCAATAAACTCCGGTCCGGCTGCTCCGGTCAGGCTGCTCCGGTCTGGCCACTCCGGTCCGGCCGCTTAGGCCCGGCTGCGTCCCGACCATCCGCTTCCCGCCTTGCCCGCAGAAAGACAGGACACCATGACCCCCATTGCGGACACGCCCGAGACGCAGATGACCGGCGCGCCGCCGCCTTCACCATCCTTCCCGCCCGGCACGCCGCTGGGGTCGGCCTATCGTGCCTTTTATGCCATGGCGGCCTTTAACGGCGTGATGTGTGCAATCGGGCGCTGGCTGGCGGCAATCCTGTTGATGTTCATGGTCGGGATCGTCCTGGTGCAAATCTTCTTCCGGTATGGCCTCAATGACAGCCTGACCTGGACCGAACAGGTGGCCAAGACCATGATGGTCTGGCTCACGCTTCTGGTCGCGCCGTGGGCCTGGCGGGCCGGCGCCCAGATCCGGGTCACGCTGTTCCACGATGCCCTGCCGCCGCGGGCGCGCGCCCTGCTTGACCTCGTTTTAACAGTGTTGGCCCTGTGGCTGATTTCCATCCTGTTCCTTGAAGGGGCCGATCTCATCGAGCGGGGGCGCAACGTCCGGGCCGCCGCCGTCCCCGTCCCCACGGCCGTGTTCTACGCCATTCTCCCGCCGGCCTTTGTGGCCCTGTTCCTGGTGGGGGCGGAACAACTGCTCGGAGCGGTCATCGAACTGATCACGGGGCGGGCGCCCCATTTGGAGGACCGGGACGGCCTTGATCGCCACGGCCCCGATCGCCCATCCAAATCGGGCGATACGCCTGCGGAGGGCCGGCCATGTCCTTGAGTTTTTTCTGGATCTTCCTGTTCCTGCTGTTTGCCGGCATGCCGATGTTTTTTGCGCTGCTGGTGGGGCCGGCCTTGAGCCTTCTGATGGACGGGGAGGGGCGCTTTTTCGCGGCCATTCTCTCGCGCTTTTACAACGGCATCGATTCCTTTCCCCTGATGGCCGTGCCCTTCTTCATTCTGGCTGGCGAGGTCATGAACGCAGCCGGCATCACCCGCAAGCTTGTAGAATTCGCCCAGGCCATGATCGGCCATCTGCGCGGCGGGCTCGCCCAGATGAACATTCTCTCCTCCCTGCTGTTTGCAGGCATTTCGGGATCGGCGGTGGCGGACACTTCGGCGCTGGGCAAGGTCTTCGTGCCTGCAATGGCCCAAGGCGGCTACAGCCAGCGCTTCGCGGCGGCGGTGACGGCGGCGTCTTCCGTGATCGGACCCATCATTCCGCCGTCCGGCATCATGATCCTGTATGCCTTCGTCATGAATGTGTCCGTCGGCGGATTGTTCGCGGCCGGTCTCGTGCCGGGGGTTCTGGTCACGGCGGGGCTGTTCGCGGTCACGTCGATCCTGTCGAAACTGCGCGGCTATCCCAAGGCCCAGCACCGGGCCAGCTGGGGCGAGCGCCTGTCGGCGGCGCGGCGCACGGCGCTTGCGCTGTTCACGCCGGTGATCCTGCTTGGCGGGATCCTGGCGGGGATTTTCACGCCGACGGAAAGCGCGGCGGTGGCGGCCGGTTATGCCCTGTTCATCGGTCTTTTCGTCCACCGGACGCTCAAATTCGCGGACCTGCCGGCCATTTTCAAATCGGCGGCCGTCCAGTCCGGCGTGGTCCTGATGCTGGTGGGCGCGGCGGTTACCTTTTCCTGGATCGTGACGGTGTCGGGCCTTGCCGCGACACTGACCCAGATCCTCAGCACCATCTCGAACGATGTGTTCCTGATGCTTTTGCTGCTGAACATTTTCCTCCTCATTATCGGCATGGTGCTCGATGCCGGGCCCGCTATCCTGATTCTCGGGCCGTTGCTGGCGCCGATCTTCATCAAGCTGGGGATCGAGCCGCTCCATTTTGCCATCGTGATGTGCGTGAACGTGACGGTCGGGCTCGCCACACCGCCCATGGGACTGGTGCTGTTCGTAGCCTCGACGGTATCCGAGGAGCGGGTGGAGGTGATCGCCAAGGAAATGCTGCCCTTCCTGGCCGTCGAAATCGCAGTGATCTTCCTTGTGACTTATTTCCCGGTCCTGACCATGACACTGCCCCGCCTGCTCGGCTTTGCGTAAGAGGTGTCCCGATGCGCAAGAATACCGTCCTGACGATCCTCTTTGTCCTGATCGGGCTGGTCTGCGCCGTGGGCGCAAGCTCCACGGCGCCGGACGGCAGCGAGATCACGATCCGCATCGGCCTTCTGGGCTCGCCGGATGACGAGGACTATGACGGCTCGCTGGTGTTCAAGGACTATGTGGAGAGCCGGACGAATGGCCGGGTGACGGTGGAAATCTTCCCCTCGGGCCAATTTTGCGGCAATGAGCGCGAATGTATCGAGGGCCTGAAAAGCGGCGTGCTCGACGTGCATATGACCGTCATTGGCGGGCTCGGCAACATTTTCGGACCGGCCCAGGTGCTGGACCTGCCCTATGCCCTGCGGGACGACCGGGTGGCCGAATGCCTGTTCGACGGGCCCATCGTCGGTTTGCTGCGCGAGGCGGTGTTGTCCCGCGGGCTGAACATGCGCCTTATGACGATTTCCAACACGGGCGGTTGGCGCAATTTCGCGACTGTGCGCCGGCCGGTGACGGCGCCCGAGGACCTGAAGGGCTTGAAGATCCGGACCACGCCCGCGCCGCTTCAGCAGGAACTCGTGCGCATGCTGGGCGCCAATGCAACGCCGATCGCCTGGTCGGAACTCTATTCGGCGTTGGCAACGGGTGTCGTGGAAGGCACCAAGAACGGCGTCCAGGACATCGTCAATATGCATTTCCATGACCACATCCGCTATATGATCCTGGACGGACATTCCTATATGGGCGCTCTGTGGTGGTTCTCGGAGCGGTCCTGGGCGAGCCTGTCGCCGGATGTGCGGCGCATCGTCTATGACGGATTTCAGCATTTGAAGACCGTGACCCGGGCCCTGCCCATGCGACGCCAGATCGCCGCCTATGAGGCCTTCAAAACCGGGGGCGGCCAGATCTACGCACCGACTCCGGAGGAAAAAGCGGCTTTCCGGACAGCCACATCGGGCATGCGGGACTGGTTCGTGCGCACCTATGGCCGCGAATGGCTGGACATTATGGACCGGGAAGTGGCCGCTTGTGAGAACCAGGTCGACAGCGCCTTTACGGGGGCGAACCGCTGAACGGCCGCCCCCTCGACGCTTACGCCCCTTCTTCCGCCGGCCTTGGTTTGGCGGATCCCGCCTGCACGGCGCGGGTGGCGATCCAGATGATCATGAAACCCGCGGCCAGCATAGGCACGGACAGCACCATACCCTTGGTGATGGGCAGGGGCGGGGCGATCAACCGGTAGTCGACGATTTTGAACAGCTCACAGACCATGCGGAAGACCGCGTAGCCGACCAGGAAGGCGCCGGCCGTCAAGCCCGGACGCATGAGGGCGCCGCGGCTATGGGTGAAATGGCGCAGCACGAAAAACAGCGCGATGCCCTCCAGCGCCGCTTCATAGAGCATGGCCGGATGGCGCGGCTCGGGACCCCATTCGGGAAAAATGATGCCCCAGGGCATGGTGGTCGGCGAACCGACGATTTCGCCATTGATGAAATTGGCGATGCGCCCGAAAAAGAGGCCGAAGGGCACCGCCGCGGCCACGAGATCCCCGATGCTGAAGAGCACGAGACCATTGCGCCGGGCAAAAAGCATCATGGCGATGACCGTGCCCAACAGGCCGCCATGGAAGGACATGCCGCCATTCCACACCTGGAGGATTTCCAGCGGGTGACTGAAGTAATAGCCGGCATTGTAAAAGAGCACATGGCCCAGCCGGCCACCCAGGATGACGCCCAGGGTCACCCAGACCAGAAGATCGTCAACCTGCATGGGCGCCATGGGTGCGCGCCCGCCGGCCCACAGATGCGGCGTCGCCAGGAGCCGGCGGATATAGAACCAGCCCAGCAGCAGCCCGGCGATATAGGCGAGGCTGTACCATCGCAAGGCGATCGGTCCGATCGAGAAGATCACGGGATCGAAGTCGGGAAACATCATGGGTCGGGCCCTTTCGGCTAAGAACGGTGCAGCGGGCTCAGAGCGTGCCGCGGATCACATAGGTCAAGATACGGACGACCTGGCCGGGCGTATTCGCGACCGCCAGGGCCGCCGCATCGACCTCCTTCAGGGCATGGGTCAGGTCCTCGTCATGCAGAACAATAAGCGGCGTCTGCATGGCGGCGGCGTAGCCCGCGTCGAAGGCCGCATTCCATTGGCGGTATTTTTCGCCGAAGCGGACGACGACGATGTCGGCCCAGTCGATCAAGGTTCGTGTCCGAATGGCATTGAGGCCGGCGCCCTTGTGATCGCCCCAGAAGGCGTTCTGCTCGGGCCCCAGAATGTCGGTCCCGCAGGCGTCGCTGGCAGCGTGGTCGGTCACGGGGCTGGAGAACTCCACCGGCAGATCCTGGCTCAAGGCATCCCGGGCGATTTGCTCGCGCCAGTCGGTATGGATCTCGCCGGAAAGATAGATGTTCCAAAGGCCGTCTTTCGGTGTGAGCGTCATGGGAGATCTCCTGAACGGGTCATCGGACCGGCTTCACCGGCGGCCCTGTATGTCTCGCAGGGCGCAGCGAACCATGCCGTGTAGCCTTGACGCAGCCACAATCCCTTGCCATTTCCACTGGCACTATACGAAGTGACGGGGCACGATCCAATCGGATCGGTTTCCGAAGGCTCCGCGCTTTCAGCGCTGTTTGTGTTCTCGGGACGCAAGGGCGGTGTTTGAACGTCTTCGGTCGACAGGAACGGTCAGCGGTTTGGCGCATCGGCCTCCCGATACGGGGGGCGCTTCAGACACCGACCGCCGACCCAGATACCAACCGCCCGACCCTGATACCACCCGCCCGACAAGGAGTATCGCGATGAGCTTCCTGTGGTCTGCCCTCGTTAATCTTGCGGCTGTCATAACGCTGGCCGGTGTCGCATGGCTCTATCGGGAAGGCGCCCTCGCTCCGGACAATGCCCTGTTCGGCGCCGTCTCCATCCTGTGCCTTTTCACGGGCTTTCAGCTTCTGGCCCGCAACGGCATGCCCATGGGCGAAGCATTGCGCTCGATGGCCTTCGAGCCCGGCTCCTATCCGGCCCATGTGTTCGGCTACCTGTCTTATCTGGTGAGTACAGCAATCGGCATTGGCATTGTTGCCCTCAGCGCGACCAGCCTTTGAGCCTCGCGCCCGCCTCCCTGGCCAGTCTTGCGCTTTGTGACCACGAAACCCGTCCCAGCCCGGCCGGGGCGGGTTTTGCTTTTCCGGCAGCGGCGGCGGCCGCTGCCGTCATCGCTTGGTAATTTCCGGGTCGCGCAGCCTGAACTCCGAGAGCTTAAGGCCTTCCCGCCGCATGAAAGCGGCAAGGATGATGGTTGGCTCGAACACGTCCGAATGGATGAGGGTAAAGTGAACCCTCCGCAGCCAGAACGCGTGCCCGGCAACGATATCCGCAAAGACCAGTTCATCGAGTTCCCGGTTGGCCTCCGACATCAAGGACAAGTCCAAGATGCACCGTTTTGGGCGCTGTTCCCTGACATGGAACAGCAACTCGTCGAGCATGCTCATGCGCTCTTCGATCGGCACCAAACCATATAGGTCGACCAGAAGGAGTTTTTCCCGGTCAATAGCTTCAACCTGATAGCCCATAATCCTCAGTATCTCAACAAAATGGAGAAGGACCGGACGCCGTGCGCCGTTGCTGTTCTCCTCATAATCGGACTGCCCGGACTGGGACGGCGAAATCATCGCTTCGATCGGGGGCAATCGCGAATAACGGCGGATGTGAGGCAATCGTGCAACGCCGTGCTTCCTCCGTGCACACCGAAAAATCCCGGAAAATTCAAGCGCGTTGCAGCGTAAGCCTTTGAAGCCAGATGGCGATTGCCGGCATCGCCAAAAAGGTACAACCCGACGCAGGCATGACGCGTATGGGCCGCCGCTCGTCCGGTATCGCAAACACTCCGCAGCCTGAGCGAGCGTGAGTTTCCGGGCCGATACAACTTATCGCGCAGTGCTCCCGGGGCGCCGCCCCTGCGGCACGGCGCGTCGGGGACGTGGGGCGCCGTTGAAGCGCTGGACATGCCGAAATACCGGTCCCCGGCGTCGCCGCCACGGGAGCACGGCGTGCAAAACCCGGCAGATCGGCGGTCAGAGTGTCCGGAAAGACCGGAACCGTCTTGTGCCCCGGCGGGAAAGGGGGCCCGGCTGGCCGGATCCTTGCCCGGGAAGACCATCGTCAGGCCTTGCGTGGGTCGGCAACATCCGCCCCTATCGTCCGTATAAGGATTGGGGAGGATCAACCGCTTGATATCCGCGGTCAGCAAGTAAAGCATTGGACCGGGACCAGGCCTCTGTGATCCGGTCCCTGCTGTGGTCTCTCTGGTGGTGGATGCGCTCGTGGTGTGGGCGCTCGTCAGGGCACGCGCCCTGGGCGGGTCACTTCTCCAGAACCATGTCGAAGCCGCCGAAGATCATCCGCTTGCCGTCAAAGGGGACCGGGGCGGTCTCCGGATCCATGCGGCTGTCGGCCATGACCTTTTCCATGCCCCGGTCCCGAGTCTCTTTGTCGGGCCAGATAATCCAGGACAAGACCACGGTCTCGTTTTCCTGGGCTTTGACGGCCATGGGGAAAGACGTGACCTTCCCGTCCGGCACGTCCTCCCCCCAGCATTCCACAAGCTTGAGGGCGCCGTTTTCCTTGAAGACATCGGCCATGAGCCGCGCATGGGCCAGATAGTCTTCGCGCTTGTCGGTCGGCACGGCGAGAACCACTCCATCGACATAGGTCATCGGCTTTGCTCCTTCGGGCTGAGATCGCCGCGAAAGGCGGCCTCAAGGCCTGCAATCTCAAGCCTGTCCATGGTCATCATGGCGGCCTGGGCCCGGCCCGCGGCGGCCCGATCCGGATCGTTGATCAGGCGCACCAGTGTCTTCGGCACCACCTGCCAGGACAAGCCAAAACGGTCCTTGAGCCAGCCGCAGCGGCCCGCCGCACCGCCCTCAATGAGGGCCGCCCACAGCCGGTCTGTTTCCGCCTGGTCTTCGGTCAGCACGGAAATGGATGCGGCTTCAGAGAATGTGAAATGCGGCCCCCCATTCAGCGCCATGTATGGCGCACCGGAGAGGGTGAACTCCACGACCATGGGCGGCCTGTCCGCATCCGGCCGATAGACGGTCTCGATCCGGCTGTCCGGCAGGAGGGAGACGTAGAACCGGGCGGCCTCCTCCCCCATGCCGTCGAACCACAAGCAGGTTCTGACTTTTCTATTCATGGTCGCTCCCTTTGCGTTCGGGCGGGTCATCAGAGCCGGGTTGATGACACCAAAAATACCAACCGGTTGGTACTTTGCCAAGAAATCTTTTGTTGGGCCGCGTTTTTTGCGTAGAGCGTGATGGTGATTGCCGCTTTGTCCGGTCTATGCTTGCGCGCCCTGTCGCAGACAAAGAAAGCGACGGGAGGCACAGGCCAATACTTTCGGTTGAGGCAAGCGAGCGAGAGCGAATGTCCGGTGTCTTTCGGGCCCGCTGCACCGGGGAAACCCTGAGCGGCCTCGGCCCGTTTGAGACCGTCTGCCATTCGTCCGTCCAAACCCGTACCGAAAGCACCAGCAGGGATCGGTCCTCAATGGACCCTGGAAAAGGGAAAAGGAAATCATGGCTGGAGAAACAAGCGGGCGCACGCCCTGGCATGTGTGGGTCATCGGCGTCGTGGCACTGCTGTGGAGCGGGATGGGCGCCCTCGATTACGTCATGACACAGACGAAAAACGAAGACTATCTGAGTGCGTTCACACCGGAGCAGGTGGCCTATTTCACGGGCTTTCCGGCGTGGTTCGATGCGGCCTGGGCGCTCGCCGTATGGGGCGGCGTGCTTGGAGCGTTGCTCCTGCTCATGCGGACCCGTCTGTCGGTGCCGGTCCTGGCCCTTTCTTTCATCGCCATGGTCGTGACGAGCGTCCACACCTTCGCCTTCACGGACTGGCAGGCCATGATGGGCACGGGCGGCGCGATCTTCTCGGCCCTGATCTTTCTGTTCGCCCTATTCATGGTGGTCTATGCCCGCACCGTGACGCCGCCGCGCGCGGCCTGACCATGGCCGGCCCCCATGCGCTCAGGCGCCGGGGGCCGACGGCGGTTCAGGGCCGGTAAGGCGATCAGAGCACCGTGAGCATGGCGGCGACAAGGGGATGGCGGACGATATCGCCGTCCTTCATGCGCACCACGGCGATGTGATCCAGGGTCGCCAGTTTCTCCGCGATCGGCCCGAACCCGGAGAGGCCGTCCAGCAGGTCCGTTTGGTCCGGGTCCCCCGTCAGCACCATGGTGGAATGCCAGCCCAGACGGGTCAGCAGCATTTTCAGCTGGCCATAGGTGCAGTTCTGGGCCTCATCGATCACGACGAAAGTGTTGTTCAGGGTGCGTCCCCGCATATAGCCCACGGGCGCAATCTCGATCGATCCGTCCGCCAGCAGGCTTTTCAGCCGCTTGGAGCCCAAGCGATCGCTCAACGCGTCATAGAGCGGGCGCAGGAAAGGCGCGAGCTTATCCTCCAGATCGCCGGGCAGAAAGCCGATGGTTTCGCCGGCCTCCACGGCGGGGCGGGACAGGGTGATGCGAGCAACTTGTCCGCTTTCAAGGGCCTCCACCGCTTTCGAAATGGCGAGATAGGTCTTGCCCGTTCCGGCCGGACCGATGGCGGCCACCAGGGAATGCTGATCCATGGCATCCCACAGGACCTGTTGGTTGGGGCTGCGGGGCTTGACCTTCCTCAAGAAGCGCTGATCGCGCTGTTCCGGCGGCAGAGGATCCCAGGACGGCGCATCCATCAAGGGACTGCCGGCCGGGTCCGTGTCGGGAAACAAGGCCTGGACTTTGCCCGGATGATCATCCCATGGGCTACGCTCGTCTCTTCTCAGGCGGGCAGTCTGGCGGGCACGCTTCCCCATGGAATCCTCCATTGATCGGTGGGCGGAAGAAAGTGTGCGTCCGCGCGCCGTCCCCCGACCGACGAGATCGCCGGGAGAGGGAGGCCGACGGCTCAAGACCGTCCGGGCGCTTGCGGAAGAGGCATGGGGTCGGCGTCCGCTCCGATGGCCTCAATGCCCACCGTGCACAGACTATTGCACCTGGGCGCGGAGCCCGGCGCTTGAAACGCTTTGAAATATGCAGGAAATCGGGGGAGGGGCAGGGTGTCTCCGGGGACTGGATCGCCCGGAGCGGGGGGCCTCCAGCGCTGCGGAGGCGAAGCGGGTATGTCGCGACCGAGTCTCGACCAGCCAAAGGCAACCCCGTTCATTCGTGGACAGGAATGCCAAACAGAACCCCATCAGGGATCTCAAGGGCCACCCATCGCACCCAACTGAAATCCACTATACACATTTCCGCATGTCCGTCGAGGGATTATTCGTGTGCTGTGATCCCAGGATTTGTGCGGCCGCGCGCCGTTTCAGGCGCGCCCTGTGTCAGTGCCCCTGCATCACGCATGGGATCTGGGGCGAATCGATGGCCGGGATGGGAGGACATCAAGGCCCGCTCCGTCACCGCAACGCCGTGCAGCAGGACATTAGATCGAACTGTGTCATCATCCCGTTATCGATAACGGTCCGAAAAAGGAGTGGAGCCCATGGGTCTTTTTCTGCGCGGCTTTGGAACCGGGTCCCGCAGCGGCTGGCTGGGGCGCTGGCCGGTCCCGGTCCTTTTCATCCTTCTTCTCGCCGCGGGCGGGCCCGCGCTCGCCCAGGCTCCCCTGTCCTCGGAGGACTTTCCGGCCCGGGACCGGGGGGAGGGGCCCTATGACCGCCTCGTGATCGATGGCGGCTTTCTCATCGACGGGCTCGGCGGTCCGACCGAGGGGCCCACGGTCATCACGGTCGAGAAGGACCGGATCACGGATATCCGCATCAAGCGCCCCGGCGAGGGGCCCGTTGCGGCGCCCGTGGGCGGGACCACGCGGGTGGTCGACGCGGCAGGCCAATATGTGCTGCCCGGCTTTATCAATGCCCATGCCCATATTCATTCCGTGAAGGGGGGCCAGGGCGGCTGGGGCGGATCCGTGCCCGCCGATTATGTGGCCAAGCTCTGGCTGGCCCACGGCATCACCTCGGTCCGCGAGGTGGGCAATGGTCGTTCGATGGACTGGGTGATGGAGGTGACCCGCCGGGCGGCGAGCCATGAAATCACCGCGCCCCGCATATATCCGCACATTCGGTTCGGCAGCGAACCGGCCGGCTCGAAGGTGACGACACCGCAACAGGCCCGGGATTTCATGCGCCGGGTCGCGGCTGCCGGGGCCCATGGCGTGAAATTTTTCGGTGCTCCCCCCCGCATTCTGGGCGCGGCCTTCGACGAGGCAAAGGAGTTGGGCCTCAGGACCACCATGCACCACGCCCAGACGGCGGTCGTCGAGGCCAATGTGCTGACGACCTCGGGCCTCGGCCTCAACGCCATGGAGCACTGGTACGGCCTGCCCGAGGCCCTGTTCGACGACCGCATCGTGCAGGACTACTCACCCGATTATATCTACCAGGACGAACAGGACCGCTTCGGCGAGGCCGGCGGGCTGTGGGCCCAGGCTGCCGGCCCCGGCTCCGAGCGCTGGCGCCTCGTCATGGGCACGCTGCTCGAGCGGGACTTCCACATCATTCCGACCTTCACCATCTACATTGCCAATCGGGACTGGATGCGCGCGCGCCGGGCCGAATGGCATGACGACTACACGCTGCCTCAGCTCTGGGACTTTTTCCGTCCGAGCCTTGAGGCCCACGGGTCCTACTGGTTCGACTGGACCCTCGACCGGGAACTGGCGTGGGCGGACAATTTCCGCCGCTGGATGGTGTTCATCAATGCCTACAAGAACCGCGGCGGGCTGGTCGGTGTCGGCGAGGACGCCGGGTACATCTATTCCACCTACGGTTTCGGCCTGATCCGGGAGATGGAACTGTTGCGGGAGGCGGGCTTCCATCCCCTCGAAGTCATCCGTGCCGCAACAATCGTCAACGCCCGGATCTTGGGCGTCGCTACGGAGATCGGCAGTGTGGAGATCGGCAAGAAGGCCGATCTCGTGGTCGTGCCGGAAAACCCGCTGCAAAATTTCAAGACGCTCTATGCCACGGGCCATCTGCGGATGGACCGGGCATCGGGCGCCGTGGAGCGCGTCGGCGGCGTGGGTCTGACGATCCGAGATGGCATCGTTTATGACGCGGCCCAACTCCGGGAGGACATCAAGGCCATGGTCCGGACGGCGAAGGAAAAACGGGGCCTGCCGCCGGGGCCCATGCCCATCGCCACGCGCTAAGCGCGGCGGCGTGACCGGGGCCGGGCCATTGGCCGGGTCCCGGGACGCGCGGCCGGGCGCCTATCGCGTGATGTAGAGGAAGGTCCCGCCGGCGAGGCGCGGCAGCACTTTTTCCACGAGGTGGGGCTCGATGGCCGGGCAACCCCAACTCCGGCCCAGCGTGTCGCGCTCCCGGCTCACATAATCGGCGCCATGCATGACGATGGCCCGTTCCCGGGCCCGGTCATTGGTCGGCTCAAGACCGCGTAGACGCATCGAGAGCCCGTGCTTGCCCTGATAGGTCCCCAGCGTGACATAGGCGCCGAGCGAACTCATATGGGAGTCCACCTCGTTGGAGAACACATCGGCAAAACCGTCATGGTTCCGGTCGGAGCCCTGTCCATGGGCGACCAGGAGCGCCTCATGGGTCCCCGTTTCGAGATCCAGAATGAAGAGGCGCTCCTGGCTCGAATGGCGGGAGAAATCGGCAATGCTGATATAGCGGGCGTTGCGCACCTCGTGGGCGTGCTTGCGATAGGCGCTCAAGGCTTCGGCCAGCAGCGTGTGCGGGATGGGCGGCGCCATGCCTGCGCTGCCCTGGTCGAGGCTGTGGCTTGCAAGACCATCGGTCCTCGAAAAGGCCTCCGCCGAACCGCCTGCCAGCGCACTCGCCAGCAGCATCCCTGCGGCCGCGCCAGCCTTCACGCTTTTCGTCTTCATCAGGACCCGGGCCATCGAACGCAGGCCCGTCCCTATGTCCAAACTGTTCCCCATGCGCTCACAAATCCTGTACTCGCGCCCCCTCTGCCTCACCAAATACGGATTGCGTGTGCAGGCGGTCCTGTCAAGCGGTCGCAGGGATTCAATCTGAACGGAGGCATGAAAACTCTGTCAGAACGCGGAACGTGTCGAAAGAAAGGCGCGTTTCGACTGCCCGTCGATGCCGCGCCGCTTTCGGCTTCTTTTCCATGCTTATCTCTTCTTCTCCGTGCGCCACGTGGTCGGCGAAGCTTTCGGCCCATCCGTCGAAGATCTTCTCCACGTCGCCCCGGCGGCTGATATCGGTGCGGTGGTTGAGAAAGCGCCGCGCGGATTGTTCATCGGCGACGGCGACGACCGGGTCTGCGGGCTGGGACTCGCTGAAGTCGCTTTGCATGGCGGCCTGCCGCACATCGAGCGAAAACCGGACCACGGCAGTGGAAAGCATATTGGCTGCCGGGCTGCCCGCATTGGGGTTCGTGACGCGGACGGAGAGGTCGAGGACGCCGGGGCCGGGTTCGGTGGCCGAGGCCATACGGGATGCGAGGGCTGTGCCCGGCCGGGGACGCTCCCCTGGATGTCTTGGTTGCGATCCAAAGGCTAAGCGCTGCGCGAAGGGCGAGCGATCACAATCCTGCGATATCCCTATTCGGTTTGGGGGTAATGGGCCGTGGCCGTCAGTTCCTTCACATAGGAGCGGGCGACCTGCCACCAGGGCACGGGTTTGAAACCCCGGCGCCGGTTCGCCGCGCCGATGCGATAGAGGAGGCCGTACTGCTCGAACAGGGTGCGATACGCACTCCACAGGGAATTGCCGCTGTCCCAGATATGGGTGGCCTCGGCACCGGCGCCGTTCACTTCGATGATGCGGAACTTTTCGCCCCGCTTGAGATCCTCGATGGTGGGAAAGCGCACATCGAAGCGGCCGAAATAGAATTCCGGCATGGCCTGGGCCACCCGTTCGAAGGCGGCCGTCATCTGAGGCGTGATGTGGGCAGACCCGTCCTTGAAAATCGTACCGCGGCTGTGGCTGCCCGCGAAGGCGAGGCGATAGGGCTGGCCTTCGGGCAAGACCCGCTCGGCGTGGTTTGAATGCCGCGGCAGATAGATATGGGCGATGCGCCCGGCCCGGGGATCCCGCTCGATCAGGGTGCGGAGGGTCGAGACTCCGTCCCCCACCACGTAAGGGAAATATTTCAGGGTGAGGGAGAACAGCCGCCCTTGCCGCTCACCGGGCAGGCGGACATAGAAGACGCCGGCTTCCGCCTCGAAGGGGATGAAGGCCTGGAGCACGACCGTGTGGCCCCGGGGAAAGGCCGCCAGATAGGCTTTCAGATCCTCCGGCGTCTTGGCGAGGCGCACGCCCGCACCCCGGCTGCCGATATCCGGTTTGGCGACCACGGGCCAGCCCAGGCGCTCGGTCTCGACACGCTCCAGGGCCCCGGCCCACAGGGTGTCCAGCTCCGCTTCCGGCGCCATGGCCAGCGTGGTGTAGGGAGAGATGAAGGAGCGGGCCACCGGATCGGTGATGGTGTCCAGAACCTCGCTTTTCGACTCCCCGATCAGGCCGCCCAACGGAAAATGCGGATTGGCCACCGTGGGCAGGCTGAGGCCCCAATGGCGCAGACCGAGAAAGGCCCAATAGACGAAAAGCGGGAAATAGAAGACCAACGGCCGCGTCATTTCGAAGGTCGACAGGGCGGGACCATGCTCTTGGAGCGGAGGAAGCCCGAAATGCATGCCCCCCTGGTGGAAGGTGCTGGTGTCGCCGGGTTCCAAGGCTTCTGCCTCGCAAGGCGGGGGAGACTGGGGCATCATGGGCGTGGTCCGGATCCGGGGCGCCGGCCCAGGCGCCGGGCAATGAGGTTCGGCACCACCAGCGCGGCCAGCAGCAGGCCGAGGCCCACGATCCAGCTCCACCCGCCCAGGACCTGGGCGGCCGCCTGGCCGAAGGTGTAAACCAGCGAGAAAAACACAGTCGTCCACGCGGCCGCTGCGACGATGGCGATGGCCGCGAATTTGGTGAAGGAGACCCCCAGGAAGCCGCTCGCCAGATAGGTGGGCAGGCGCATACCCGGCACGCACCGCGCGCCGAAAAGGGTGAAGATCAGACGCCCCGAGAGCCAGGCCTGCCCCTTTTCCAGCCGCTCCGCACCGATCCGCTCCCGCAGCCAGGGGCGGTGGGACGCGAGATGTCCGAGGCCGTAAAGGCTGAGATCGCCCACGACGATCCCCGCGTAGAGCGCCGCAAGGGCCAGACCCGGCGCAACGACGCCCTCGCCGGCCAGAAGCGCCGCGCCCGTCGCCGCCGCGTCTTCCAGGATCAACGTCGCCGACATGATGAGGAAGAACAGGAAGACGGGCGAACCCGCGGCCTGCCGCAGGGTGTCGATCAGCATCCCGCCTGTCTCCTCGCCCATGGCTCCATCCTTTCCCTTGACCCCGCCCCTCACCGGGCCCGTGACCCCTGAGACCCGCAGACCGTGCACCGGTCCGCCTGCGCCACCTTAGCCCCCCGTCATGAGGTCCGCGACACGGGCCACGGCGTCATCAAGCACGGGTTTCGCGTTCCAGGGCAGAAAATGGTTGATGCCTTCAAGAGTCACAATCTCGAGCGGTGTCGCGCCGGTCAGGGTCTTTTCCATGAAAGCGACATTGGCATAGGGCACGAGATCATCCCTCGTGCCATGGACGATCACGGTCGGCTGGATGATCCGGTCCAGGGCCCCAGCAAGGATCCTCAATTCCGGCTCCAGGGCCAGCAGTTCCCGATTGGCGTTGCGGATGGCACGGGGCAGGAGGGAGCGAATGATGATCCACTCGCCGACCCACTGCATGGGGTTGATCTTTTCGAGATCCGGATCGAGGGAGCCGGCGGCGATCACGAGGCCGCCCACCCGGTCCGGATAATCGATCGCCGCCCGGGCGACGATAGGGCCGCCGAGGGAATGGCCGACCAGGATCGGCTTGATCCCATCGACCGCTTTCAGGAGCGGCAGGAGGGCGGCGGCTTGGGCTGCGAGGGAGGTGACCGCCTGGGTGTCGGGCCCGCTCTCGCCGAAGCCCGGTCGATCGAGGGCGATGGCTTCAAAAGGCGCATCGGGCCCCAGATAGTCGGCCCAGCCCATGGCTTCGCCCGGCGTGCCATGGACATAGATCACACGCGGCGCCCCCGCCGTTCCGCCTTCCAGATAGCTGATGGTGACCGGGTCGGATGTGGCGGGGGGCAGGGCCGGCACGCTCACGGAGCGCCGCTCGAGGGTTTGGCGCTCCTCCTCGGCCATGTCCGGTCCCGGCACGCAGGACGGAAGCGTGACCACCAGCGCAGCCGCATGCAGAAGGCCCCAGCGCCGGTGCCGGACTCGCTCAGGCGCGGGCCGAACGGTGCGCCGGATCCGGGGAGGAGACTGGGAGGACAGAGTGGGACGGTCGGGACGGTCGGTGGTCATGGAGGAGCCGCCTTTGGCGTGCGGGGAAGACCACACCAATGTAGGGGCGTTCAAGCGGGCACAAAATCACGACACCGTCAGCATCACCCGTCGAAGAGGTCGTTCAGCATCTTGTCGATGTCCTCCTGGCTGGCGCCTTCGCCTTCCTTGGCGGGGCCGGACAGCAGATTTTCCTCGCACGCCTTCTCGTCTTCGTCCTCGACGCCCCAGATCTCGATCATCGAATTGACGCGCTTCTCCAGGTATCTCAGCACATTGACGACTTTGGTGGTCCGCTGGCCGGTAATGTCCTGGAAGGTGCAGGCAGTAAAAATATCCGTTACCTGTGCATCGAGCTTGTCGCACAAACCGGGATCGGCTTCGCCGGCCCGCAGATCCATACTGACACCCTGGATGATTTCCGCCGCACCCAGAATGTCAGACGTGGCCCGTTCCGTCGCCGTCACGATGGCGTCGAGTTCTTCCGTCGCCGCCATGATCCGGTTGTTGCCGGCGGTTTCGGGCTGGATGGAGGTAATGGCGTGGCGCGTCTGGGCGATCGCCTCCGCCATCGTCTCCAGCTCTTTCTTCACGACTTCCAGGCGGATCGCTGAGCGCTGACTGTCCAGGCTCTGACGGATCCCCTCGATGGCCTCCAGGATGTCGCGGCTTTCCCGCGTGCGGGCGCGCCGCTCGGTCTCGCGGATGAACCATCGGCCCAGGGCCGTGCGCCGTATGGCCTGTTCCAGGGTGGAAAAGGTACGCTCGTCCGCAGCAAGACGAACGATGCCGGCTTCGTCCTCGGACCCGGCGGTTTGAAGCGACGGCTCGGCCATGGTCATTCCCCTCAGGCGGCCTTGCCGGGCAGGATCGCGTTAATCTTCTGTTCCAGCGTGGCCGCATTGAAGGGCTTGACGATGTAATTGTTGACACCGGCTTTCTTCGCGGCGACAACATTTTCAGTCTTTGATTCGGCGGTCACCATGATGAATGGCAGGTGCTTGAGCTTTTCGTCGGCGCGCACCTCTTTTAAAAGTTCGTAACCGGTCATCGGCTCCATGTTCCAGTCGGAAATGACAAGCCCGTAGCTCCCCCGGCGCAGCTTGGCGAGCGCTGACGATCCGTCTTCGGCTTCGTCGACGTCATTATACCCAATCTGCGACAGAAGGTTGCGGATGATCCGCCGCATCGTGTTGTAGTCGTCCACAACAAGAACCTTCATCGCGCCGCTTCCTTCGCCATAACGATAATGGATGGTCAACTCTCGACGCGGCAAACACTGGCAGACACTCCTTATCAAGCGGTTACGGGCCACGGGCCCAGGCGGCAACGCGGCAACGCGGCAACGCAAGACCCTTCAGTTCACGGAAATGGTTGAGAGCGGAACAATGGAGAAATGGGATCTGAACGGCCGCGTCGCGGTGGTCACGGGCGCGACGGACGGGATCGGCAAGGTCACCGCGCGCCGGCTGGCCGCGATGGGGGCCAGCGTGGTGATGGTGGGCCGGAATCCGGAGAAAACCGAACGCGCCCGTGCCGATATTCTCAAGGACCATCCCGAGGCGATCCTGGAGACCCAAATCGCGGATCTTTCGTCCCTCGCCGAAATCGAAGCCCTCGCCGCGGCGATCGGGGAGCGCCATGCGCACCTCCACATCCTGGTCAACAATGCGGGTGCGATGTTTACGACCCGCACCCTGAGTGTCGACGGCTTCGAAATGACGTTCGCGCTCAACCATCTGAGCTATTTCGCCCTGACCCTCCGGCTGCTCGATCGGCTGAAGGCCGGCGGCCCGGCCCGGATCGTCAATGTCTCCTCGGTTGCTCACCGCCGGGTTACCCTCGACTTCGACGATTTACAGATGGAACGGCGCTATCGCGCCTTCCTGGCCTATGGCCGCTCGAAGCTCTGTAATCTGTACTTCACCTTTGCGCTGGCCCGCCGCCTCGACAAACACGCCGTGACCGTCAACGCGTTGCATCCGGGCTTTGTCGCCTCCGCCTTCGGCAACAACAATCGCGCCCCGATGCTGCGCACAGCCCTCGGCCTTGCCAAGGCGCTTGCGGCCGTGACGCCGGAGAAGGGCGCCCGCACGAGCCTTTATCTTGCGGCCGCCCCCGACATCGAGGGTGTGAGCGGAGAGTATTTCGAGAAATGCCGCATCGCACGGCCCTCTCCGGAGGCGCGCCTCGCCGATGCCAGTGAACGCCTTTGGGCCGCAAGCGCCACCATGACGGGGCTTGGATAGGTGGGCTCGGACGAAAACGACGCGGGCGGCGTGTTCGATCTGCCCCTCGATATCGACACCGTTAAGGGCTTCATGCCCCGGACGGAGGGCGATGCTCTGGCCCGGGCGGCTGCGGCCGCTGCGCCCCTCGGCCCCTTGCTCGAGATCGGATCCTATTGCGGCAAGTCCGCGGTCTATCTGGGGACCGTTGCCCGGGCGGCCGGCACGGTGCTCTTCGCCGTCGATCACCATCGGGGGTCGGAGGAAAATCAGCCGGGTTGGGAGTATCACGATACGGAGCTTTGGGATCCCGAAGCTCGGGCCCTCGACACCCTGCCGAGCCTGCGGACCACCCTGCGGCGGGCTGGGCTTGAGGAGACCGTCATCCCCGTTGTCGGCCGGTCCGAGGTGGTCGCCGCCCATTGGACAACGCCCTTGTCCTTCGTGTTCATCGACGGCGGCCATGGGCGGGAGGCGGCGATGACGGATTATCGGTGTTGGAGCGGCGCCGTGCGGCGGGGAGGGACCCTCGCCATCCACGATGTGTTCCCCGATCCGGCCCATGGCGGACGCCCCCCCTTTGAGATCTATTGCCTGGCGCTCGCCTCGGGCCAGTTCGAGGAAATCGGCGCCTGCGGGTCCTTGCGCGTGCTCCGCAGGCTGTAAGACCCGCTGGTCCTTGCAACGAACCCTTCGACACATCCCGGGCGATGGCGTAAAGGAACCGGCGGCAGGGCAAGCCCGCGTCGTGATCCGCCATGGGCAGTGTCCGGATCCGGCTTTGTACGGAAAACTGTGATGCGTCATATCTCCCCGGCCGGTTCGCGCCGCGCCGCCCTTCTGACAACGGAACAAATGGCCGAGGCCGACCGGCTGACCATCGCGGCCGGCGCGGCGAGCCTCGCCCTGATGGAACAGGCGGGCCGGGCGCTTGCCCGCCATGCCATGGAGGGGCGTCCGCCGGGCAGCCTTCTGGTGCTCGCCGGGCCGGGCAACAATGGCGGCGACGGCTTCGTGGCTGCCCGCTATGCCCAGGATGCGGGGTGGCGCGTGCGGGTCGGTTTTGTCGGCGAGACCAGCCAATTGCGCGGCGATGCCGCCCAGATGGCCGCCCAATGGCACGGCACGCGCCGCCGGGCGGATCCCGATCTCCTCGACGGGTCCAGCCTCGTCATCGACGCCATATTCGGCGCCGGCTTGAGTCGACCCATTGACGGGGCCGCTGCCGCTTTGATCGAGACGGTGAACCGGTCCGGCATTCCGGTCGTGTCCGCCGATATCCCGTCGGGAGTCGACGGCAATACCGGCGCCGTGCGCGGCGTCGCCGTCCAGGCCGAGCGGACGGTGACGTTCTTTCGCTCCAAACCCGGCCATTGGCTGTTGCCGGGCCGCCGACTATGCGGTGCGGTGCATGTGGCGGATATCGGCATTCCGGATCCGGTCCTGGAACGGATCGGCCCCCGGACATTTCTGAATGGGCCTGGTTTCTGGACCGACATTTTTCCCCGGCCCGGTGTCGCCACCCACAAAAATGAACGGGGCCATGTGATGGTGGTCAGCGGCGGACCGCTCAATACCGGCGCGGCCCGGCTTGCGGCCATGGGGGCTCTGCGGGCCGGAGCCGGTCTCGTCACCGTGCTTTCGCCGCCCGAGGCCGCCGTGGTCAATGCCACCCATCTGACGGCAATCATGGTCTCGGCCTTTTCCGATGCCGCCAATCTGCGTCGCCTCGCCGAAGAAAAGGCCCAGGCTCTCGTCATCGGGCCGGCGGCCGGCGTGTCCGAAGAGACAAGGCGCCATGTCCTCGATCTCCTCGCCCTCGGCCGGCCCATCGTGCTCGATGCGGACGCCCTCACCGTGTTTGCCGACCGGCCGGATGCGCTGTTTCAGGCCCTCCACGGCGCGGTCGTGCTGACCCCGCATCTGGGGGAGTTCCGCCGCCTGTTTCCGGATCTGGCCGCGCGTTTGTCGGGCGTGGGCACGGATCCGGACCGGCTGCTCTTGGCCCGGGAGGCGGCCCGGCGGTGCGGTGCGACGGTGCTGCTCAAGGGACCGGATACGATCGTGGCCGGCGGGTCCGAACCCATGGCCGCTTCGGGCGGCGCGGCCTCGGTCCCGGCGGCGATCAACACCAACGCACCGCCCGATTTGGCGACGGCGGGCTCCGGAGACGTCCTGGCGGGACTCATCGCAGGCCTGATGGCCCAGGGCCTGTCGGCTTTTGCGGCCGCCGGGGCGGGGGCTTGGCTCCATGGCGAGGTGGGCCGGCGGGCGGGCCGCGGGCTGATTGCCGAGGACCTGCCCGGCTGCCTGCCGGCGGTGCTGACCGATCTTGATCGAAGCAGCCCCCACGGCTCGGAGGCGAACGGCATGTAGCCGACGCTTGCGGGACGGGCGGGAGTGGGTTAGTCACCCCAGTGGTCCTGACCCGGACGCACACAGGCGGGCGTGGTGGAATTGGTAGACACGCGAGGTTTAGGTCCTCGTGCCGCAAGGTGTGGGGGTTCGAGTCCCTCCGCCCGCACCAGGCGTCGGGCGCAGCCCGCATGTCCGAACACGGCGGTGGAACGGCGTGAAGCGGTGGACCGGTGCGAGTCCCTGCACGCGCCGGCCCCCTGGCCCCGTGTCTTGATCCTCCCGGTCCCACGGTGGTCCGGCGCCGCGCGGTAAGCCGGCGCGCCGGCCTGGCCCGTCAGGGATGGGGCAAGGGGGCTGTGGGCGCGGCCGATGCGACTGGACCGCTTCGCTGACAGGGTCGGGGAGCGCAGGTTTCAAAAAGACGACAACAGGCAAAACGTTATGGAAGTCACAGAAAATAATGCCGAGGGGCTGAAGCGGGAATTCACGGTGACGGTGACGGCGGGCGACCTCGACGCCCGGCTGAACACGCGCTTGGAGGAGCTGAAGGGTCAGGTCCATCTGAAGGGGTTCCGGCCCGGCAAAGTGCCTGTCAGCTTCCTCAAAAAGACCCATGGCAAGGCGATCATGGGTGAGATTCTGGAACAGGTGGTCACCGAGACGAGCGACCAGGCCCTCAAGGACCGGGATCTGCGTCCTGCCCTCGACCCCAAGATCGAGCTGCAAGGCGAGGTCGCCGAGGTGATCGATGGCAAGGCCGACCTGACCTACACGATGGCCCTGGAAATCCTCCCCGAGATCGAGGTCATGGATCTGTCAACCCTGACGCTCGAGCGCCCCGTCGCGGAGGTTGCCGACGAGGATGTCGAAGCGGCGCTCAAGGAACTGGCCGATGGGCAGAAGAGCTATGCGGCCCGGGGCGAGGGTGAGGCCGCCGAGGATGGCGACCGGCTGACCATCGATTTCACCGGCGATATCGAGGGCGAGCCCTTTGAAGGCGGCAGCGGCGAGAGCATCAATCTCGTCATCGGCGCAGGGACCTTCATTCCCGGCTTCGAGGAGCAGCTCAAGGGCGCCAAGGCGGGCGACAAGGTCGACGTGAATGTGACCTTTCCCGAGGACTACGGCGCAGAGCACCTCGCCGGCAAGGATGCCCATTTCGCCGTCGAGGTCCAGGACGTCGCCGCGCCCGAGGCGGTCGAAATCAATGACGAATTTGCCGAGAAATTCGGCCTGGAAAATCTGGAAAAACTGCGCGAGCTGATGGAAGGCCGGCTGAAGGACAATCACAATCAGATGTCCCGGCTGCATCTGAAGCGCCATCTGCTCGACGCCCTGGATGAGGGCCACAGTTTCGAGCTGCCTGGCGGGATGGTGTCCGCGGAATTCGACCAGATCTGGCATCAGGTGGAGGCCGACTACGAGCGCCAGGGCAAAAAGATCGAGGATGACGATAAATCCGAGGAAGACCTGCGCACCGAATATCGTCAGATCGCCGAACGGCGTGTGCGCCTGGGTCTTGTCTTGTCGGAGGTGGGGCGCAAGCACACCATCACCGTGGGCCAGGAGGAAATCACCCGGGCCATTGCCGAGCGCGCACGGCAGCTTCCCGGCCAGGAACAGCGCGTGTTCGAGTTCTATCGGAATTCCCCCCAGGCTCTGCAGGAGATCCGTGCGCCCCTGTTCGAAGACAAGGTCGTCGATTTCATCCTCGAACTCGCCACCGTGAACGACAAGACGGTGACCAAGGACGAGCTGTTCAAGGATCCCGAAGGCGAGGAAGACACCGAAAAAGCCGCCTGAACGCGCGGATTGGGGTCGGCGCCATCGGCCGGGATCCGGTCGGCGAGCGGATAACACGCCCTTCCGAGCCGGATCAGATGCCCGGCCGCAGCCATGTCTTGTGCACGGGTGGCGGGCCGCTACATTAAGCAAACCGGATTTGCCGAGGCCGATGGATCCGGTCTTTTGAGATGGGCTTGTTCAGGGACTGGCAACCAATCTCCGTGAGGTTCGCCGAACGGAGGGCGCCGATCCGAACCGCTCGCCGGACTGGTCCGGTCCACCGATCACCATGGATCGCCGGGCCACCCCGGGCCCGACATCTTTCATCCGGGCGTGCGCGGGTTGCCCCGATACGGCGCCCCCGGTTCTGTTTTCAAATGGCCAGGGTCTGGCCGCCGTCACCACGCGTCTTATCCCAGTTAGGAATGTCCGCATGCGCGATCCCCTCGACTTTACCATGAACACCCTCGTCCCGATGGTTGTGGAACAGACGAATCGGGGCGAGCGGGCCTTCGATATTTACTCGCGCCTTTTGAAGGAGCGGATTATTTTCCTGACCGGGCCGGTTGAAGACTATTCAGCCGGCCTGCTGACGGCGCAGCTGCTTTTTCTGGAAGCGGACAATCCCAAAAAAGAGATCTCTTTTTACATCAATTCGCCCGGCGGCGTCGTGACCAGCGGCCTCGCAATCTACGACACGATGCAGTATATCCGCGCGCCTGTTCAAACCCTGTGCATGGGCCAGGCCGCCTCCATGGGCTCATTGCTCCTGGCCGCCGGTGAAAAGGACATGCGCTTCGCGCTGCCCAACGCCCGGATCATGCTGCACCAGCCCTCGGGCGGCTTCCAGGGTCAGGCCTCTGATATCGAGCGCCATGCCGAAGAGATCATCAAGGTCAAGCGGCGGCTCAACGAGATCTATGTGAAGCACACCGGCCAGAGCTACGACGTGATTGAGCGCGCCCTGGACCGGGACAATTTCATGACCGCCGACGATGCCCTGAAATTCGGCCTTATCGATCAGGTGTTCGTGAAGCGGCCAAGCGGCATGGAAAGTTCGGACGGCGGCCCGGGTGCGCCGAGCGCCGGCGTGTGACGCGACGTCCCGCCGGGCCTGACGGACGGCGGGGCAGCGAGGCGGTGCCGGATCGGCGGCGAACACGCGCGCCCCTGGCATGGATCCCGGTGTGGCCTTAGTCTCGCCGTGGTCCGCGCCTTGCATGGTAAGGTTCTTTCGGAGCGTGCAGGTCATCCGGGGCCGGGCGGTTGGTTGCTTAATCTCGTGTTGATCCGTCCGGTTCTATCGTGCTTGCATTATGAGGTGGTGTCCATTCTCATGGATCCCGGCGCCGGTGACAGGCTCATCCCTGACCGGTTTCACCGGGGGCAGAGGGATGGGAGGAGGTAAAGTCCCCACGTCGTGTGACTGGGACCTTGCAATGCGAACCGGTCGGCGGTGCCGCCTGAGATGCAATTTGCAAGCTGTTCGCCGGATCGTGGCAAGCGGGCTTGAGGAGACCGAATGAGCAAAGGCAGCGGCGGCGATTCCAAGAACACTCTGTACTGTTCCTTCTGCGGAAAAAGCCAGCACGAAGTCCGTAAACTGATTGCCGGCCCGACGGTGTTCATCTGCGATGAATGCGTCGAGTTGTGCATGGATATCATCCGTGAGGAAAACAAGAGTTCCCTCTCCAAATCCCGGGACGGGGTTCCGACCCCTGGGGAGATCTGCCGTGTTCTCGACGACTATGTCATCGGACAGGTCCACGCCAAGCGCGTCCTCTCCGTGGCGGTTCACAACCACTACAAGCGGCTGAACCACGCCTCGAAAAACAATGATGTGGAACTCGCCAAATCCAACATTCTGCTCGTCGGCCCGACGGGGTGCGGCAAGACTCTGCTGGCCCAGACCCTCGCACGGATCCTCGACGTGCCCTTCACCATGGCGGATGCGACCACGCTGACTGAAGCCGGCTATGTGGGTGAGGATGTCGAGAACATCATCCTCAAACTTCTTCAGGCCGCGGATTACAATGTGGAACGGGCCCAGCGCGGTATCGTCTACATTGACGAGGTGGACAAGATCAGTCGAAAGGCGGACAACCCTTCGATTACCCGGGATGTGTCGGGCGAAGGGGTGCAGCAGGCCCTTTTGAAGATCATGGAAGGCACTGTGGCGAGTGTTCCGCCCCAAGGGGGCCGCAAGCATCCCCAGCAGGAGTTCCTGCAGGTGGACACGACCAACATCCTCTTCATCTGCGGCGGCGCCTTTGCCGGTCTGGACAAGATCATTTCCGGGCGGGGCAAAGGCACATCCATCGGCTTTACCGCCGATGTGCGCGACGTGGAAGAGCGGCGCATGGGCGCTGTGCTTAAGGAAGTCGAGCCGGAAGACCTGCTGAAATTCGGTCTCATCCCGGAATTTGTCGGCCGTCTTCCCGTCATCGCGACGCTGGAGGATCTGGACAGCGATGCGTTGGTGGAGATCCTTACGCGGCCGAAAAACGCGCTGGTCAAGCAGTATCAGCGGCTGTTCGAGATGGAAGACGTCAATCTGACCTTTTCCGACGATGCCATGAAAGCAGTGGCGGCCAAGGCTATTCAGCGCAAGACAGGCGCCCGCGGTTTGCGTTCGATCATGGAAGGCATTCTGCTGGAGACCATGTTCGACCTTCCCGGTCTCGACGGGGTTGAAGAGGTCGTCATCAATGCCGAGGTCGTCGAAGGACGGGCACGCCCCCTTTATATCTATGCGGACCGCCGCGAGGATATGGGATCGAGCGCCTGATCGGCTTCAAGGTGTTCATCAGCGAGATGAAACGGGGCGGGCCTCAGGTCCGCCTCTTTTTTTACCTCTCCTGTCCTATAATGAAGGCCACGCGTCGAATCAGCGACACCGGGCCACACGGGTGGGCGGCCACCCGGGCCATCGGTCGCCGAGGCTTGACGATGTGGCTTGACGATGTGGCTGGGCGGCGCCACGTAACGCTTATGCCGGGTTGCATCCCGCGGACGGCGTGAAGCAAACACCCCTTGGGCAGATGCCCCTTGTTTCGGTGGCGGTGACGGGACCAGATTGAACGATCAGGGTCCGTTCATTCACCGGGAACGGATTTGCCAAATGGGGTGGGTTGAAACCGACAGGACCAAGTCATGAGCGAAGATCAAACCATTTCAGGCAGCGGAACCACGACCCTTCTGGATCCCGGCCACCGTCAATCATTCCCCGTTCTGCCCCTGCGCGTCATCGTTGTGTTTCCGCATATGATTGTTCCGCTTTTTGTCGGGCGTGAAAAATCTGTAAAGGCTTTGGAACATGTCATGCAGGGCGACAAGCAAATCCTTCTGGTAACACAGCGC
>JBHJGV010000008.1:0-65721 GCA_050331455.1 Alphaproteobacteria bacterium | reverse complement strand
CCCCCGGGGCGCCCCACACCAACACCCACAACCGCTTTTGGGGGGGGGCGGCGGGCGGTGGTTTCTTCTTTTCTACAAAAAATTACCCCCCCCGGGGGCCAGCGCATTAACTGTCAGTCATTGTCAATGATGAGGGCTGACATGACACGCAAGGCAAAGGCCGATCATGCCTATACGGTCCGAAAGCAGGGCGAGCGGACCATCTTTAATCTGATCCACCGGCATCCCATGCGCATTGCGCTGTGCAGCGGATTTGGGCACCTGTTCCTGACCTTCGGGATCATCGCCTTTGTGATTGCTTTCTCGGTGACTGTCGTTGGCGTCACCTCCGAAATGGCGCAAGCCATGCTGACCCTGGTCTGGCTGGTGGCCATCAGTCTGCTCGGCGCGTGGGGCGTGCTCCGTTTCCTCGGCCATTTGAACGGTCACCGGACCGTTGAGTTCAACCGACAGGGCGTGGTCCTTGGCGGACGCTGCTATGGCTATGAGGATATCAAGTCCATCGGCTGGCAGCATCTCCATCCCGGGTGGTCTCGCGCCAACAATCACGCTGCAGAGGTTCT
Organism: Alphaproteobacteria bacterium; assembly: GCA_050331455.1. Lineage (GTDB taxonomy): Bacteria > Pseudomonadota > Alphaproteobacteria > JAJFIK01 > JAJFIK01 > CAYUYV01. The sequence continues at coordinate 65,158 of JBHJGV010000008.1, read as the reverse complement.
CAGCGAGGTTTATGAAGTCTACCTCGCCCATGGCCGCAAGAAAATTAAACTGGCCCGTGGCCTGTCCGACGATGAAAAGGACGACATCTATCGGGCCATCAAGGATGAGTTCGCGCTCTACGGCCATACATACAGCTGAGCCTGGCGTCCGCTGGTTCTCAGGGTCCGGACGGGACCAATGAAGTCGGCGGGACGTTGCATGGCGCCCCCTCGTGGTTCGGCCGAGACATTGGCATCCCCTTTGCCTCACGCTCGTTGGCAAATGTCTCGGCCACAAGAACCACGAGCCACGTCTTGTTTCTCTTGCAGCTTTTGGCCCCAACGCTTGAGTGATGAGCCCTCGAACCCGTGGGACGCAAGCGTTGGGGCCGCTCCGCTCAATCCGGTGGCACGCTACAAAAAACTGTACGGGTCCACATCCACGGTCAGGCGGACTTTCGTCGGCCGTTTCACCGCGGTCAGCCAGGTCCGCAGGAAGGCCTGGATGTCGGTCTGGCGCGGGGTCTTCACCAGGAAACGCATGCGATGCCGGCCGCGCAGGACGGCGATGGGGGCGGGGACGGGGCCGAGCACTGTGATGCCTTGCGCCTCGGGACGGGCCTTGGCCAGGGCGCGCGCCGCATCGTGGACACTTTCCGCGTCCGGCGCTGAAAGAATGAGGGCGGCGAGGCGGCCGAAGGGCGGGTAGCCCGCCTCGGCCCGGTCCGCGCCTTCGGCCGCCAGAAACGCATCCCGATCGCCGCCGACCAGAGCCTGCATGACCGGGTGTTCCGGCATGTGGGTCTGGAGCAGGACCCGGCCCGGGCGGTCGGCCCGGCCGGCCCGGCCCGCCACCTGGTGCAGCACCTGATAGGTCTTCTCCGCCGCCCGCAGCGCGCCGCCGCCGAGGCCCAGATCCGCATCCACCACGCCGACCAGGGTCAGAAAGGGGAAATTGTGCCCCTTGGCGACCATCTGGGTGCCGATCAACAGGTCGATGCGCCGCTCGGTCATGTCCTCGATCAGCGCTTCGGCCTGGGCCGGACTGCGGATCACATCGCTCGACATCAAGGCGATGCGTGCATCCGGAAACCGCTCCCGCGCCTCCTCCATGATCCGCTCCACCCCCGGCCCGCAGGCATGGAGCGTGTCTACTTCCTTGCAGGCCGGGCAGATCTTCGGTTTGGGGATGGTGTAACCCGTCAAATGGCAGACGAGCTGTCCGAGATAGCGATGCTCCGACAGCCAACTGTCCGTGTCAGGCGCGGTCATCCGGTGGCCGCAGGCCCGGCAGATCACCAGCGGCGCATAGCCCCGCCGGTTCAGGAACAAGAGCACCTGCTCGTCCCGCTCGAAGCCCTGGATCATGGCCCGCATCAGGGACGGGGACAACCACCGGTCCCGTCCATCGGGACGATCTTCGCGCAGGTCCACGGCCTCCACGCTCGGCATCCGTGCCGCGCCGGCCCGGGCCGGCAGCACCACACGGGCATAGCGCCCTGCCTCGGCATTGGTCACGGTTTCGAGGGACGGCGTCGCCGAGGCCAACACCACGGGACAGCCGGCCATGCGCGCACGCACCACCGCCATGTCCCGGGCATGGTAGATCACGCCTTCTTCCTGCTTGTAGGCGGTCTCGTGTTCCTCGTCGACAACGACAAGGGAGAGATCCGTAAACGGAAGGAATAGGGCCGAACGGGCACCCACGACCACTCGGGCCTGACCTGAGGCCACATGGCGCCAGACGCGCCGGCGCGTCTTCTGGCCCACATCGGAATGCCAGGGCGCGGGGTGGCAACCGAAACGGGTCGCGAAACGCTCCAGGAACTGAACCGTGAGGGCGATTTCGGGCAGCAGGATCAGCACCTGGCCGGGCCCGCGCAGGGCCTCGGCCACGGCCTCGAAATAGACTTCCGTCTTGCCCGATCCGGTGACGCCGTCGAGCAGGATGGGGGCAAAATTACGGGTTCGGACGGCTTCGCAGAGGGTTCGCGCCGCCGCCGCCTGCCGCTCCGACAGGACCCGCGCCGGCCCGTCCGGCCGGGGGACCGGCAGGGGCGCATCTTCAGACACGCTGAGGGCGAGGAGGGCGCCGGCCTCGACAAGGCCCTTCACCACGCCGGATGAGGTTCCCGCTTCTTCCGCCAGGGCCGCGGCCGTGCGCGCCTCCCCGTCATCGGCTTTGGCGAGCACCCGCTCCCGGGCCGGCGTCATTCGCGCCGGTTGACCGGTCCCCCGCCGCAACAGGCGCTTTGCCGGGGCGGGCTCCAGGGCGCTGGGCGCGCGAAGGGCAAGCGCCAGAACCGCGCCGGGGGAGGAGAGGGTGTAGGCGCTGACCCAATCCACGAAGGCGCACAGTTGTTCGGGCAGCGGCGGGGCATCCAGAATCTCGGTCACGGGCTTCAGGCGTGCCGTGTCAAGATCCTCCGTGCCCGGCCCCCAAACGACGCCCCGCACCGCGCGCGGGCCCAGTGGCACGATAACATGGCTGCCCCGCATCGGCGGCGCATCAAGATCGTCCGGCAGCAGATAGTCATAGGGTCCCTCGAGGGGCAGGGGTATCAGCACCCGGACGCGGCGGGAGGGCGCCCGGTCGTCGGCGTTCTGGAACAGGGAGGACTGGATGGTCATGGGGCACGGCCCCGTCGTCTTGGGGGTGAGGATCAGGACATCCGGGCCCGCTCGGCGGCCGTGGCCTCGATTTGGCGGGCGATCTTCCGGTTGCCGCGAATGAGCTGTTGGAAATCCTTCCGGTCCAGCACCAGGAGTGTACAAAAGCCGGCGGCCCGCACATCGGCGTTGCGCGGCGCCTGGGTGACGATGGCGACCTCGCCGAAAAACTCGCCCTCGCCCAGCTTCACGCAGCGGTCGGGCAACAGGACTTCCACCTCTCCGGCCGCAATGAAGTACATACTGTCCCCCAACTCGCCCTGGCGCAGGATCATCTCACCGGGCGCGGCGAAGCGGGGCACCAGCACCCGTGCGATGCGCTTGAGGGTGGCGGCGTCGAGTTCGTTGAACAGGGGCACCTTCTGCAGCATGGATGTGAGGCGCAGGCCGAGATCGAGATCGGGGCGGCGCTCCAAGGCGCGGGCCCGTTCCCGGCGGTCCTGCTCCAGATCCTTGTACACCTCGTTGCCGATGACGGACTGGTCCCGCTGCTGAATGTATTCGCGCCCCTCGATCACGAGGGCCACCCGCTCCACATAGCGACTGCGCAGCATCTCGGCATAGGCGGGATATTGCAGGTCCAGGACCTCCAGGGCACCGGCCACGATATTGCGTCGGCGCGTGAGGGCACTCACGAGATCGTCGCCCACATCGCCGCCCAGCAGGGGCACGAGATCGTTCTGGAGAAAGCCGTCGAGGTCGCGCAGGGCAAGCTGCATGATGATCAGCATCTCAAAGCGGTCCGACAGCACCCGGGACAGGGGGCCGGCAAGCCCGAACGTGTTGTAGAGCCAGCGCGCGACGTGGATGCGCGATCCAAGGCCGGCGGCGGCCACGGCGGCCTTCAGATAATCCTCCCGGCCACCGGATTTGACCGCATCCACCATGCGGCCCAGATGGGCGCGCAGGTCGTCGGCGATGCGGCGGTCGAGGAAGCCATCCCTGAAATATTCAAGGTAAAGTTCCCGCTCCCGACCGGCAAGAGACACGAAGCCGAACCGGCAGCGCTCCTGCTGCGGAATGGCGGCCTCTTCATCCGTGGTGCCGATATCAGTGCAGTCCGTCGCCGCCGTGTTATGCATGGTGGCTTGGGGCGGCATCTGACCCACGACCCCGTCCACCATGGGCACGGCGGCCTTCACCCGGGCAGCGGCACGGGTCTGGGCGAGGCGCCGGGCGCGGTCCCGCATGACGCGCTCGCGTTTGCCCAGAGTGTTGAGGCCAAGGCCACTCATCAAGGGGCGGATGGTCGGTGCCATGACCACCAGGGTCAGCAGGACCACGCTGGTGGCCGAGACCAGGATAAAACGCTGGGTCTCCTCCGGCACGCCCGGATTTTCCGAAATCGCCAGCGCAAGCGCCACCGTCACGGCGCCTCGAAGCCCGCCCCAGACAAGAACCGCCTTGTAGGAGCCGCTGATGGGTTGGGCGACACCGAGTACGCTCAGGCCGGGCATCAGGCCATACAGCACGAGGGCGCGGGCGACGACCGTCGCCACCAGGACGGCCAGCACGACCCACAGATCCATGGGCGCAAGATCGGCCAGGGCCGCCGGGGCCAGCATGGCCGCGAAGGTGAAGATGAGCGATGTGGCCACGAAATCGATGAGCTGCCAGGTGTCCCGCAGGCTTCCCCACATGCCGGGGCTGACCCGGGTGCGCCCCTCCGATCCGATCACCATGGCCGCCGTGACCACGGCAATAACGCCGGACACGCCAAGATAAAGCTCCGACACGATGAAGGTGAGATAGGCAAGCGTGATCGTGAGGGTGATCTCGGTCAGGGAGGCATTGCGAAGCGCGCCGATAACCGCCACGAAGATCCGGGCCAGGAGATAGCCGAACACGAAGCCGCCCAGCAGGCCGACGAGAAACGTCCCCATGCCCATGAAGAGGTCGGCCTCGCCGTCGCCCGTCAGCAGGCCGACCAGCACAACGAAAATCGCGATGGCGGCCGCGTCGTTGAAAAGGCTTTCTCCCTCCACGATGATGGACAGGCGTGTGGGCGCGCCCAGATCGCGGAAAATGCCGACCACGGCCGAGGAGTCCGTCGTGGCCACGATGGACGCAAGGACAAGGCAGGCGACGAGCCCGTATTCCGGGGCCACGGCATAGGCGGCAATCCCGACAATGGCCGTGCAGACCACCACGGCGACGACGGCGAGCAGGATGACCGGTCCGATATCGTCCATCAGGCGGCGGACATTCACGCCAAGGCCGGCTGAAAAGAGCAGGGGCGGCAGGAATACGTAAAAGAAGGCTTCCGAAGACAGGCTGAACAGGGACAGTGCGGTGATCAGGTCGCTGAGGACGTCCGGCAGGTCGAGGGGCAGGGCGCCAACGATGCCGATCGTCAGACCGAACAGGGCCAGAAGCACCGTGTATGGAACGTTCAGCCGCCGCGCAACGGGCAACAGCAGGCTGACCATGCACAGCAGGGTCGACAGGCCGAAAACGGCCAGGATCACTGGGCCTGTCGTGCTGCTGGTCATGCCGGCCGGGTCCTCCACGGCCCAGGGTCAGGGACCCGGGGGGCCAATCTTTCGCTTTGAAGCCATCATTCGTAAGGGCGTTCCGTCCACCATGGGAAAAAGTCCGGCATGTCCTCGGACACCTTCAGGCTGTACTGAGCCGGCCGTTTTTCGAGGAAAGACATGACGCCCTCATGGGCGTCGGCGCCGCGGCCCGTCGTGAAGATGCCGCGGCTGTCCACCTTATGGGCCTCCATCGGATGGTCGGCCCCAAGCATGCGCCACATCATCTGGCGGGTCAGGGCCACCGACACGGCGGACGTGTTCTCGGCAATCTCCCGGGCGATCTCATGGGCCGCGCCCAGCAGGTCTTCGGGAGCGTGAAGGGAGCGGACAAGCCCGGCTTCCAGGGCCTCGGACGCCGGAAACACCCGGCCCGAATAGGTCCATTCCAGGGCCTTCGAGATGCCCACGGCGCGGGGCAGGAACCAACTGCTGCAGGCCTCTGGCACAATGCCGCGGCGCGCGAACACAAACCCGAATTTGGCGTTTTCCGAAGCAAGGCGCACATCCATGGCGAGCTGCATGGTCGCCCCGACTCCGACGGCTGGGCCATTCACCGCGGCAATCACCGGCTTGAGGCATTCGAACAGGCGCAGGGTGAGCAGGCCGCCGCCGTCCCGCAGCCGCGGGTCGGAATAATCGACCGTCTGGCTGGCGCCGCCACTGCGAGTGTCATAGTCGAAGGTTTCCGCGCCCGCCGAAAGATCTGCCCCTGCGCAAAAGGCCCGACCGGCACCCGTGAACACGATGGCGCGCACGGCGTCGTCCTGGTCCGCAAGGTCCAAGGCTTCGATCAGCTCCCGCAGCATGACGCCCGTGAAAGCATTCATTTTTTCCGGACGATTCAAGGTGATCGTAAGCACATGGTGTTCGAGGGAACACGCGATTTGTTCAAAAGCCATGGGCCATTCTCCTCCCGGGGATGCCGTGACGCCGAACCGCGCCAAGGCGGTGGCCCGGCGCCATGCACGAGGCTTTACGCCCCGCGACCCCTGTTCCTATCATGCTGGTCTGACGCACCGGCCATGGTCGGGCTTGTGTCGGCAAAGCGCAAGACGATGACCATTTGGGGCCGCCCGCGTGGAAGGGCCCGCCGAGAGGAACCCGGCGCAGGGGGACCTCCAAGGAGGGACGATGTACGATTATGTGATTGTCGGGGCCGGATCGGCCGGATGTGTCCTGGCCAACCGGTTGACCGAGGACGGGCGCACCAAGGTGCTCCTCCTGGAGGCCGGCGGACGGGACACCAATCCCTGGATCCACATTCCCATCGGCTATGCCATGACCCTGAAGGATCCCAAGGTCAACTGGCTCTATCAGACGGAAGCCGATCCGGGAACGGAAAATCGTACCCACACCTGGCCGCGGGGCAAGACCCTGGGCGGCTCCAGTTCCATCAACGGGATGCTCTATGTTCGTGGGGAGATGGAAGACTATGACGGCTGGCGCCTGGTCGGCAATGAGGGCTGGTCCTATGCGGATGTGCTGCCCTATTTCCGGCGCTCGGAGGGTAATGAACGGATCCGCGACGGGGTCCATGGCGGCGACGGGCCGCTCCATGTGTCGGACCCGGCGGCGCGCAATCCGGTCAGCGACGCCATGATCGAGGCGGGGGTTCAGGCGGGCCTGCCGCATAATGACGATATCAATGGGGAGGACCAGGAAGGCATCGGCTATTTCCAGCTCACGGTCAAGAATGGGCGCCGGTGGAGCGCCGCCCAGGCCTATCTGCGCGAGGCCGAAAAACGTCCCAACCTGACCGTCGTGACCCATGCCCTGGCCGCCCGGGTCCTGTTCGAAGGCACCCGCGCCGTTGGCCTCGCTTATGAACGGGGCGGCCAGCTCACCGAAGTGCGCGCCGGCAGGGAAGTGCTCTTGTGCGGCGGCGCGATCAACTCGCCCCAGCTTCTGGAGCTTTCGGGCATCGGCAATCCCGGCGTCCTCGCAGCCCATGGCATCGACGTGGTCAAAGCCCTGCCCGGCGTCGGCGAAAACCTGCAGGACCACTACGTTACGGCCGTCCGTCACCGGATCACCCAGCCCATGACCGTGAACGATCAGATGAAGGGCCTGACCTTCCTGGGCGAGGTGCTGAAATATGCCATCCGGCGCCAGGGTCTTTTGACCCTCAGTGCCGCGCATCTTTACGCCTTCGTGAAGACCCGCCCGGAACTGGCGACGCCGGATGTCCAGTTCCACATCCTGCCCGCGACCATGGACATGAAAAAGCTGACCGAGCAGCAAAAATCTGAGCTTGAAAAGCTCCCGGGTCTGACGACCGCGCCCTGCCAGCTTCGCCCGGAAAGCCGCGGCAACATCCACCTGACAAGCCCGGATTTCCGCGTTCATCCCAGCATCAAGCCGAATTATCTCAGCGATCCTCTGGACCAGGAAACGGTTGTGGCCGGCCTGCGCTGGGGGCGGCGGATCGTCGAACAGCCCGCCATGGATCCCTGGCGCGGCGAGGAACTGACCCCGGGTGCCGATCTTCAGACTCATGACGAGCTTCTCGATTTTGCCCGGCGGCAGGGCGGGACGATCTATCACCCGGTGGGCACCTGCAAAATGGGCTCCGATCCCATGGGTGTTGTGGATGCCCAGCTCAAGGTGCATGGCATCGAGGGGCTGCGCGTGGTGGACGCCTCCGTCATGCCACGGCTCGTCTCCGGCAACACCAACGCCCCGACCATCATGATTGCGGAAAAGGCGGCGGACATGATCCGGGGGCGGCCGGCCCTGCGTGAGGCGTGAGATCCGCGCTTTGCCGTACGGACGATTTGTGTCGTGATGAAAAAAGATCGCAAAGTCGAAAAGGAGGAGGACACCCATGCATCCTTGCCAGCACGCCGCCACCCATCCCAACCGCGCCGCTTATATCATGGCTGGAACGCTGGAAACAGTGACCTACGGACAGCTTGAGGAGCGCTCCAACCAAGGCGCCCATCTGTTCCGGCGCCTGGGGCTGAAGGCCGGCGACGTGATCGCCATCTTCATGGACAACAATCCGCGATACCTGGAGATCTGCTGGGCCGCCCAACGGTCAGGCCTCTATTATACCTGCATCAGTTCGCGCCTCACGGCGAGCGAGGTGGACTATATCGTCGGCGATTGCGGTGCCCAGGTGTTCATCGCCTCGGCCAGTCTTGCCGGTACGGCGGCGGAATTGGCGGACAAGATGCCGAAAGTCCGGCACCGGATGATGGTCGGCGGGACCATCGAGGGCTTCACCTCCTACGAGAAGGCGCGGGACGCGGAGCCGACGAACCGGATCAGCGACGAGACCGCCGGCATGGACATGCTCTATTCCTCCGGCACGACGGGCCGGCCCAAGGGGGTCAAGATCCCCCTGTCCGGCGAGCCCATCGACGCGCCCAATTCCCTGCTCGGCCTTGCGCAGATCCTCTATGGCTTCGACGGGGAGACCCGCTATCTCTCGCCGGCGCCGCTCTACCATGCGGCGCCCCTTCGCTATTGCATGTCCGTCCAGCGGCTCGGGGGCACCGTGGTGGTGATGGAAAAATTCGACCCCGAGGACGCCCTGCGCCTGATCGAGTGGCACAAGGTGACCCACAGCCAGTGGGTGCCCACCATGTTCGTGCGTATGCTGAAGCTGCCTGAAGAGGTGCGCACCCAGTATGATGTCAGTTCCCTGAAGGTTGCCATCCATGCTGCCGCGCCATGTCCCGTGCCCGTCAAGCATCAGATGCTGGACTGGTGGGGTCCGGTGATCTATGAATATTATGCGGGGACGGAAGGCAACGGTTTCGTGGCCATCGGTCCGGAAGAGTGGCTGAAAAAGCCGGGCTCCGTGGGCAAGGCCTTGATGGGCGAAATCCACATCCTGGCCGAAGACGGCACCGAACAGCCCCCCGGCGAGGCCGGAACGATTTATTTCGCCAACGGTAACGCATTCGAATACCACAACGCGCCGGAAAAGACCGCTGAAAGCCGCAATTCGCACGGCTGGAGCACCTTGGGCGATGTGGGCTATCTGGATGAGGACGGATTTTTGTTCCTCACCGACCGCAAGGCCTTCATGATCATTTCCGGGGGCGTCAACATCTATCCCCAGGAGATCGAAAACCTCCTCATCACCCATGACAAGGTGGCCGATGTGGCCGTGTTTGGAATCCCCAACGAGGATTTCGGCGAGGAGGTCAAGGCCGTTGTTCAGCCCATGGATTTTTCCCTTGCGGGGCCGGACCTGGAGGCTGAACTGATCGCCTTCTGCCGGGAGCACCTGTCGGCGATCAAATGTCCGCGCAGTGTGGATTTCATGGAAGACCTGCCGCGCCACCCCACCGGCAAGCTCTATAAGCGTTTGCTCCGGGACCGGTATTGGGGCAATCAGGATTCGAAAATCGTCTGAGCAAGGAATAAAGGAGTATAGCCCATGAAAGAGATCGCCTACAACGACCTGACGTCCATGGTGGGTCAGGACATCGGCGTGTCGGACTGGTTTGAGGTTACGCAAGACCGGGTCAATCTGTTCGCGGACGCGACCGGAGATCACCAGTGGATCCATGTGGATCCAGACCGGGCCGCCAAGGAACTGCCCACGGGCACGACCATTGCCCACGGCTTCTTGACCCTGTCCCTCATCCCGGTGCTTGGTGCCCAGATCATGCGGGTGACAGGTGTCAATATGGGCATCAATTACGGTTGCAACAAAGTGCGCTTTACCAGCATGGTCCCTGTGGGATCCAAGGTTCGGGCCCGCCAGAAGCTGACCGGCGCCGAACCCAAGGGCGGCGGCATACAGCTCATTTCCGAATTCACCATCGAAATCGATGGCCAGGACCGTCCGGCTTGCATCGCGGAGTCCCTGACCATCCTCTATCCGGCAGGCTGATCCGTATCAGGACGACCCTGCGGCGTGGACGCCGCCGCCGCGGGGTCGTCCCCGATCGCTTCCCCGTGACGGATTTCCGGTTTCCCCTGTCTCCTCCTCGCGTTAAGTAAGGGTGGATTTCGCGTGTCAGGGGAGCGAAATGATACCGTATCGATCTTTCGCCAGTGTCGTTTTATGGTTGATTATCAGTGTCCTCACCACGCAGGCCCGGGCCCAGGATCTCAAGGACACATTCGAAAGGGCCCTTGCGGTCGTCTCCATCGACGAGGCCGCGATATTCGATCGGGCCACATATTTCATCAAGCCGAACTGGCGCTACGTCAATGTCCAGGCCGCAGCGGCCTGCGGCGGCGCCGACACTGGCGCGAACACCGATGTAGATCGTGGGGCGGAGCCGGACGACGCCGGCTCATCCAAAGCGCCTGTTGCCAAAAGGCCTGTCGTCCCTGTTTCCCGGGCGATATGCCTGTTCGACTTCATTAGCGTTGGGGCGATTGGCCTCGGGGCAATCGAAGGCGATCTTGCCGGCTGCGGCCCGATCATCGACCGCACGGATTTTCCGTTGATCCTTGCGCTGTGGCTGAAGGAGCCGCAGGTCGTGTCCGCCCTGCGCCATCTCGCGTCCCTGCCGGCCGCCGCTTCGGATCTCAAAGCCGCGCGCACCCGCGAGGCGGCCCGGGAATTCTGGGCGGACTGGCATGGGCCCGCGCTTGAGCGTCTGCCCTATTTCCCCCAAGCCCGATCCGCGGTGGACCGGGTGGCCCGAAACGGCGCCGCCGATTTCCTGACCGGGCTTGCCGCCGATCCGACCCGCGAGCGCTACGCCGCGCTGTACCGGCGTCTCATCCGGCAGACCGGCATTCTGGACGACGGCCGGTTGAGGCCGGATCTCGTCGAGGCCCTGGCCGCCCGGTATCGGACCTTGCTTGGAACCACCGGAGCGGAGCGGCCGGATGAGCCCCGCAGCGGCGCCGACGCCCGGTTCGCGGACACCCTGTTCGGCGCGGCCGAAGCGTTCTATGCGAATAAAGTCCGTCTGTGCCGCATGCGCGGGCTCCTCGCCGGCCTCGATTCAGTGCAGCGGCCGGTCCGTCGGCCAAAGCCGGGTCCCCTGGTGAGGGCCGAGCCGCGTGCATTGACGACACCAGATCCCGATACGGAGGAGATTGAACGCTTTCGGATCATTGCCGAGGCCGGCCCGCGCTATTGCTGCCGCGTCGGCGATCGCCATGCGGTCTACACCCGCCGCCAGTGTGCCCAGAGCGAGGGACGCATCACGGCTCAACGCCATTGCAGCGGCATTTTCGAAGACCCGCGCGATCAGTGCTGCCTCGTAAACCGCGCGGGCCAAACCCTCGCCGGCTGGGTGTCCCGCCAGGAGTGCCGCCGGGCCCGCGGTCGCATGACCCGGGCCCGCGTCTGCTGGGCGTATTTCGACCTGTGATCGAACGCGATTGGAGCCTTCGCGGCACCCTGCGACAGCACGCCCCTCGCGCTCCAGGGCTCGTCCCGAGGTCTGGTCAAAGGCGCGGGATCGCCGCACACTGCCCACAGCCTAAACAGGCAAAATCGGTATAACAGGAGGGAGAAACGCCATGATCAAACGACATTGGGCGCTTTGCACCGGCGCAGCGCTGTTTGCGTTGACCGGTACGGCCTTGGCCGAAGACGCCATCGATCCGAAGGCGGCACGCGCGGCCACGAAGACGGTGGATACGGCGCGGATCACCGCCGCCGACACGGAGCCCGGCAACTGGCTCTCCCACGGCCGAACCTATTCGGAACAGCGCTTCTCCCCGCTCGACCAGATCAACGCCGAAACGGTGAAGGATCTGGGCCTTGCCTGGTCGGTGGATCTCGGGACCCGGCGCGGTGTCGAGGCAAGCCCCATCGTGGTCGACGGCGTGATGTATGTGTCGGGACCGTGGGGCGTGGCCTGGGCGTTCGATGCCCGCACGGGTGAGGAGCTTTGGTATTTCGACCCGGAGGTCGACAAGGCGCGCGGCCAATATGCCTGCTGCGACACGGTCAACCGGGGTGTCGCCGTCTATGAGGGCAAGGTTTTCGTGGCGGCCCTCGACGGCCGGCTCTTCGCCCTCGATGCCGGTACGGGCAAGCCGGTTTGGGTGACCCAGACCGTCGATCTTGAAAAGCCGTATACGGTCACCGGCGCGCCGCGCGTGGTCAAGGGCAAGGTGATCATCGGCAATGGCGGCGCCGAACTCGGTGTGCGCGGCTATTTCTCCGCCTACGACGTGAACACGGGCAAGATGGCCTGGCGCTTTTATACGGTGCCGGGCAAGCCCGAAGGGCCCCATGAGAGCCCGGCCCTGACGGCGGCGGTCAAGACCTGGGACCCGGAAGGCCAGTGGGCGAAAACCGGCGGTGGCGGCACCGTCTGGGACTCCTTCGCCTATGATCCGGACCTGGACCTTCTCTATGTGGGTGTGGGCAACGGGTCGCCCTGGGCGCGGGACATCCGCTCGCCCCGCGGCGGCGACAATCTCTACCTGTCCTCCATCCTCGCCGTCGACCCCGACGACGGCAGCCTGAAATGGCACTACCAGACGACGCCGGCGGATAATTGGGATTACACCGCCACCCAGCACATGATCCTGGCGGACATCACCCTGTTCGGTGAGACCCGCAAGGTGATCATGCAGGCGCCCAAGAACGGCTTCTTCTATGTGATCGACCGGACGACGGGCGAGCTTCTGAAGGCGGACAAATATGTGCCTTCGAACTGGGCCAGCCATGTGGACCTCGCCACAGGCCGTCCGGTGGAAACCGGGGCCGGCATCTATACGGATGCGCCGGCCCTCGTGTTTCCGGGGCCCACGGGCGGCCATAACTGGCACCCGATGGCGTTTTCTCCCAATACGGGCCTTGTCTATATCCCGGCCATGGAAGTCCCGGCCGTGTTCGAGCCCAATAAGGACTACAATCACCGGACCGGATGGTGGAACACGGGCAGCCTGATCGCCAACCAGCCCTTCGATGCGCCGCCGGAACTGCTGAAAGGCCGGATCCTGGCCTGGGACCCCCAACGCGGCAAGGCCCGCTGGAGCTTTGAGCATTGGGGCCACTGGAATGGCGGCCTGCTCGCCACGGCCGGCAATCTCGTCTTCCAGGGCGGCGGCGACGGTCTGATCCGGGCCTTCAAGGCCGATGACGGCGAGGTGTTGTGGACCGCGCCGGCCCAGACCGGTGTCATTGCGCCGCCGGTCACCTATACGGTGGATGGCGAGCAATATGTCACCGTGGCCGCCGGCTGGGGCGGCGTCGGCGCCCTGGCCTTCGGGCGGGCCTCCAAGGCCGCGGGTGTCGAGCATGTGGGCCGGGTGCTGACCTATAAGCTGGGCGCGACGGGGTCCCTGCCGCCGCTCGGTCCGAAGGCGGAGCGTCCCGAGCCGCCGAAAGATGTGGGATCGCAAGAGGACATCGCCGCGGGCGCCGTTCTGTTCCACGATTATTGCGCCGTCTGCCATGGCTTCGGTGCCGTCGGCGGCGGGGTGATCCCGGATCTGCGCTACTCCAGCGAGTCCGTCCACGACGATTGGGACACTATCGTGCTCGAAGGGTCCTTGTCGGACAATGGCATGGGCGCCTTCGGCAAGCTAATCTCCAAGGAGGAGATGGAGCAGATCCACGCCTATGTGATCCGCCGCGCCAATGAGGGTGAAGTGCCCGGCTCGCCCCGCGAGTGACGCCTTCGGACGGGGCCGGATTGTCCGGCTCCGTCCCTGTTTCTGGCTGCTAAGGAGCCCTTGCCATGGGACAGACGGCGAAACGGTTTCTCCGGGCGCTCGGCATGGCGCTTGCCGTGTGCGCCTGCGGCGATCCGGCGCCCCAGGCCACCCGCCCGCCGCCGGGCTCGAATCTGATGCTGCGCGCACCCGTGAGCGGCCTGCACGGGCTCGAGGTCCTGATTTCCGATGTGGTCATCCCGCCCGGCGTGGCCGTGCCGCGCCACACTCATCCCGGCGAGGCGTTTCTCTACGTCCTGGAAGGCTCCGCTGTGCATGTGGAGGAGGGCCGGCCGGACCGGCTTCTGGAAGCCGGTGACACCTATGTGATCCCGCCCGGTGCCGCCCATGCGCCCCGCGGCGGTCCGAATGGAGCCCGCGCCATCGTCTTTCGCCTCCACAAGGCCGGTGAGCCGGAGCGGCTCCCGGCGTTGGAGAGGGGCGCGGAAGGGGCAATGGAAGCGGGGCAGGAGAGGTAGTCCGCATCCGGTACGATTGACGGCCCGCCCGCCCCGTGGAACAAGCGATTCCGATTTATCCGGATTGTCCAGGGGGCCGCGCCGCCATGATCCTTTTGATCCGTTTCCTGATCCTCATCGCCCTGTTCGTTTTTGCCGGCGATGGCACCGATGGCCTCGCCTTAGCCCAGGACCAGGGGCAAAGCGGCGCGGCGGCGGATACCGCTCCCCGCGACGACCAGACTGGTAATGGCACAACCGTTGAGGAAAGGGCCGGTGACGAGGAACGGGTGCGGGCCATCACCGAAACGATCCTGCTGCTCGGCGTGATTGCGATCATTCTGGAAAGCGCCTTCACGATCCTGTTCAACTGGCCGCTTTTCGCACGATTTGTGGGCACGCAGGAGCTCAAGACGCCGCTGATCGTCGGTGTCGGGATCGCCCTGTCCTTTGCCACCAATGTCAATCTGCTCGACAGCGCTCTTGAAGCCTATGGCCGGGCGGGCCTTTCGCAGGACAATGACGCCCTGCGTTATCTCGGCCTCGTCTTGACGGGCATCCTCCTCGCCGGCGGCAATGATGCCCTCTACAATGTCTTCAAACAGGTCAATCTGCGCCAACCCTCGAGCACGCGCAGCGCCCTTGAAGCAGAGCATCTCAGCAAGGCCCGGGTCGAAATCCGGGCGCAGCCGATCGCCCCCGCCAATCCGGCCGGCACGTTGATCGACGTGGTCGTCAATGGACGCACGCTGAAGACCTTCACGGCAAGCACCCGAGCGGAAAGAATCTATCTGCCCGAAGGCGAACACATGATCGCGGTCCGGATGCTTGACGAAGCCAATGATACGGTGATCCGAAGCGTGAAGCGGACCCTGTCTGCGAAGTCCGACATCATCATCGATTTCACGGCCGTGCCCGACGATGACGACCATAGAGCGCTCCAGGAGGCCTTGCGCAGCGCCGATCGCGACATGGATCGGGCCTCACCGGTCAATCGCGAAGCCGGTCATCACGGCTGACGGGGCGCATCGAAGGATACTGCGCCTGTCGTTTTGTTCCGGGTCAGACTGACTGACGAGGCCCCCATGGCGGGGCCATTCCCGCCCTGTTTGAGGGGATTGCCCAAGCGCTCGACACGGCCGGGAGACCATCGGCCATCGCCCGCCTCGCTGCCGGTCAGGAACAGATACTTTTCATCCGCACTCAGCGTAACGCTGGTGATGAGCGGCTCGGACCAGGCCATACGCTCACGCAAAGTGCCGGAAGACGAAAAGATCAGCAATGCGCCGGCGCCGTAATGGGCCGCAAAGACATTGCCGGCGGCGTCGAGCTCGAGCCCGTCCGGCCCCTGGGGCGGGAACGCCTTGAGGTCTCCCAGACCGATCCGTGTGAGATCGACGAACACCTCCGGAGACTCCACCTGCCCCGGCCCCGTGACCGGGAAGGCAAGGATCCGGTTGCCCAGATGCTCCGACACGAGGACCCGTTTGCGAGCCGCATCGAACACGATACCATTCGTGTACTGTAGATCGGAGGCGAGCCGGTGAATGTCGCCCTCCGCATCGAGATAAAGAAGTGCGCCTTCCGCCGGGGCCGACCGGGAGAAAATGCCCGAGGCGGAGAAATAGACACCCCCCGCATCGTCTGCCCCCGCATCATTCGGATTCACGAAGGGCTCCAGATCCACATCCCGCGACAGATATTTCCGCGGCGCGCCCCGGGCCGTGATCGTCACGAGCCGGTCGGCGATATGGCACAGCACGACATAACCGTCGTCATAGGGGGCGATGGCCGTCGGTCCGCAGCCGCGTTTGAAAAAGAGGGTGCGGGTGTCCGTGCCGGTCCATTCCACGACCCGGTCCCTTTGCATTTCCGCATAGAACACGCTTGTGCCGACCCGCAGCGGCCCTTCAGGGTAGAAGGCGTCGACGCCTTCAGGGGCGGCGAGGGCGCTCGGGCTGCCGGCCGGCCAGGCTGCCAGCAGCGCCAACAGGGGGCAGAGGCCCGCGCGCCGGCGCCGCCGCGATCGCAGAATGTCGGTCATCAACCGTTTCATGGGCAGCCGGGATCCATTCAAGCAAAAACAGCGAAAGCGCGGAAACGAGCACCACGATACCGAAAAGCAGAGTCATGGTGCCGGTTCCGAGTAAAGGAACCAGAAAAAATGTCGTTCCTATGGTGCCGATGATGCTGCCCATGGAATGGATGGCGGAGATGCGTCCCACGAGGCGGCCCGATGCGCCGGTGTCCTGAATCATGAGGCGCACCGCGAAGGGCGTGAAGGTGCCGAACAGGCTGATGGGGATGAAATTCAGCAGCAGCGCGGCGGCCAGAAGGCCCCAGCGGCTAAAATCGAAGGCCTCGGCCAGGGCGTCGATCATGGGACCGCCGAAGACATACAGACCGAGGAAGTAAAGGCCAGCGACGGCGATCAGGCCCGCCAGCAGGGCGGCGGACGGATACCGGTCCGCGAGATGACCGCCTCCATAGGCGCCGACCATCAGCGACAGCAGCACTGTCGAGATCAGGGCGCCCCAGGTGAAGATCGTACCGCCGAAGGCCGGGTCGAGATACCGGCTGCCCAGCATTTCAAAGCCCATGACCGCGGCGCCGAGCACCAGGGCGTTGGCATAGACAAGCCCGATGAACAGGGCCTTTGAACGAAGAACGGCATGGACCATGGTCGCGGTCTCCTGGATGCGTGGCGAGATGGGACGTCTTGGGCAGTGGAGCGAACGCCTCAGCGCTTCAGCAATTCCTCCAGGCTCGGATGCACGGCCCCGTCCTTTTTCTGTTCCTCCCAGCGCCGGTTATAGCGCTTTACGGAGCGCAGGTAGTTGGCGGGGGCGAAGTCGTCGGTAAGGATCTTGGCCGGATCGTAGTCCGGCAGGCGCGGTGTGCGCTCCCCGATCAGGGTTGCAAGGTCATAACGCAGGCCATGGGCCCGCTGGCGCTCGCGGGCCCGTTGCAGGAGCGCACCGGTGCTGCGCCGCGGGCCCATATAGGCGATGGCCACATAGTTTCCGGACGCCGGATACATGTCCACGGTGTCGAAGACCGAGCCAATGGTCGCGATGGCGTGGTCGAACAGCATGGTGGAGGGTTCGATATTCTGCACCACGGCGCCGCCGGGGCGCAGCCGATCCTTCAGCAGGGTGTAGAATTCTTGGGTCAGCAAATGGAACGGAACAAAGGGCCCGCGATAGGCATCCACGTGGATCAAGTCGTAGGTTTCATCCCGCCGCTGACGAAAAAAGATGCGACCATCCCGTTCCACGACGGTGATGTTGTCGCCGGTGCGCACATCGAACAATGTGTCGGCGATTTCGATAATGGCCGGATCGAGTTCAACCCCAATGACGTCCATGCCGGGCACATGATGGGCAAGGTACCAGGCCGTGCGCCCGCCACCCATACCCACCACCACCGCCCGGTCCAAGGACCGGGCATAGGCGAGGCCCAGCGTCATGTACCGGGTGTAGGCGGATGGCAGGGCCGTCGGATCGGCCGGATTGTAGATTGACTCGATGTATTGGCGCGCATTGTGACCGAATTTCAGATAGCGCAGCCCGGCCTGCTCGAAGACATAAATCGTGTTGTACACGGACTCTTTTTTGAGGATCAGCTTCTCTTCAAATGTGTCCGGGTCGACGGTCCGGTCATCGCGGGCCGCCGCGTTGTTCGCACCGAAGGGCGCCGCGAAGAGAATGAGAAGAAAAAGCGCGAGCAGGCGCGCGGGCGCGGTTGTCCGCGACAGGCGTTTCATCGGGATCCCCTGAGGACTTTCATCATCACGTAGCAGTCTGGGTCATGCGCTGGGCGGGGCCGGGAAGCGCCGGAGCCGACCAAGCCACCTCTACGACCCACTGTCCCCCCAGACGAAGGGCGAGACAAGGGCGGGGCACGATCGTGTCCCTTGCCGCCTGCGGCATTTTCTGCCGGAGCGCCTTATGTGAGACGACGACCCTATTGGCATCGGACATCGGCGGGATCCGGCGGCCGGTCGCTGACGGGTTCAGTTGGGGTTCACTTGGTTCAAATGCCGGGTTTCTGGGGGTTTGAGCCCGATTGAAACCCCGTTCCAAATGGGGTTCAATGACCGTGTCGGGATGACGGGTCCGCCCCCCGCTCAGATAGGCCCGGCGGGGAGCCGAGGGCGTGAAAACGGCTCCCATCACGGATCCACGCGCCGGCGATAGGCACGCGTGTGTCCCCGCTGGCCGTCCATGGAGGACCGCCGATCCGCCGCAAAGGCCGAAATCCCCCGCCATCCGTCCCGACCCACGTCGAAGACCGCCAAAAGCGGCCCATCCCGCCCGACCACACGTCGCGCCATACCCACCGGCCCGCGCCAGGGCGATCCGTCGGGCTCGGGGGGGGGATAAGCTGGAACGAAACAAGAAAAGATCAGGGTAAGTGATTCGTTTGGGTTTTGTCCTGGCTTTGTTCGTGGCGCCAGGCCGGCGGCCACGTGAAAACACGACGGAACAAAGGCGGGAGAGGTGCCATTGCGTGGCGCATGGAGCTGTGTTAGCAGATCGCACGCTTTGGAAAGGGGTGCGTTTCGCGCCGCGATAGGGGAGCGGGTCAGACGAGCCCGCCTGCGATATCAACAACCTGAAACAGGTGCCGGTATCGGTTATCGCGAGGGCGACGTTCAGGCTTTCGCACCGATCGAAGTCCCGATCCCTTCTCCATCACTTAATGCTTTATCCGTTTCGGATCGCTCCGCCGGAGTGATTTTGGACAATCCGAGGGTTCGCCGTGTCTAACACTCCGTCTCTGACAGGCGGTCTTGCGGAACGCTACGCCAATGCCCTGTTCGACCTCGCGAAAGAGGCTGGATCGGTGGAGGCCGTCGAGGCCGATCTGTCGGGGTTGGATACGGCGCTGACCAATAGCGATGCGCTCCGCCGGCTGACCACCAGCGCCGTGTTTTCCCGCGATGAACAAGGACGCGCCATGGCCGCGCTCCTGGAGCGCGGCGGCGCAGCATCGCTGACGCGCAATTTCGTGGGCCTTTTGGCCAGGAACCGCCGCCTGTTCGCTTTGCCGGGCATGATCCAGGCTTTTAAGGATAGGGCGGCCCGCGAGCGCGGCGAAGTCCGTGCGACGGTGACGAGTGCGCGGCCCATGAGTGACGAACAGGCGAACGAACTGGCGACCGCCCTGTCCCAGTCGCTTGGCAAAAGTGTTGCCCTTGACCTGATGGTCGATGAAGGCCTGCTCGGCGGGCTTGTCGTGAAGGTCGGAAGCCGGATGATCGACTCGTCCATCCGGACCAAGCTCAACAATCTGAAGATCGCGATGAAAGAGGCTGGCTGATGGACATCCAGGCCGCGGAAATTTCCGCAATTCTCAAAGAGCAAATCAAGAATTTCGAGGCGCAGGCGGAGGTGACCGAAGTCGGTCAGGTTCTGTCCGTCGGCGACGGAATTGCACGCGTCTACGGTCTCGACACGGTCCAGGCCGGCGAGATGGTCGAATTCCCCGGCGGGGTGAAGGGCATGGCCCTCAACCTCGAACAGGACAATGTCGGCGTCGTGATCTTCGGTACGGACAAGGACATCAAGGAAGGCGATCTCGTTAAACGGACGGGCGCCATCGTGGATGTGCCGGTCGGTAAGGGTCTTCTGGGCCGCGTCGTCGATCCCCTCGGCACCCCGATCGACGGCCAGGGCGACATCGACGCCGCCGAGCGCCGCCTCGTGGACGTGAAGGCGCCGGGCATCATCCCGCGAAAGTCCGTGCACGAGCCGATGCAGACCGGTCTGAAAGCCATCGACTCCCTGATCCCCATCGGCCGGGGCCAGCGGGAGCTGATCATCGGTGACCGCCAAACCGGCAAGACCGCCATTGCCATCGATACGATCCTGAATCAGAAGGCTGCCCATCAGGGCGATGACGAAAGTCAGAAGCTGTACTGCGTTTATGTGGCCGTGGGGCAGAAACGCTCCTCGGTGGCGCAGATCGTGAAAGTGCTCCAGGACAACGGGGCCATGGACTATTGCACCGTCGTGGCCGCCACCGCGTCCGACCCGGCGCCGCTCCAGTTCCTGGCGCCCTTTGCCGGTTGCGCCATCGGGGAATATTTCCGCGACAACGGCATGCACGCCCTGATCATCTATGATGATCTGACCAAACAGGCCGTCGCCTATCGCCAGATGTCCCTGCTGCTGCGTCGCCCACCGGGCCGCGAGGCCTATCCCGGCGATGTGTTCTACCTGCACTCCCGCCTGCTGGAGCGGGCTGCAAAAATGAACGACGACCATGGCAAGGGATCGCTCACGGCTCTGCCGGTCATTGAAACCCAGGCCAATGACGTGTCGGCCTATATTCCGACCAATGTGATCTCGATCACCGACGGCCAGATCTTTCTGGAAACGGACCTGTTCTATCAGGGCATCCGCCCGGCGGTGAATGTGGGTCTCTCCGTGTCCCGCGTGGGTTCGTCCGCCCAGATCAAGGCAATGAAACAGGTGGCCGGTAAGATTAAGCTGGAGTTGGCCCAGTATCGCGAGATGGCGGCCTTTGCCCAGTTCGGGTCCGACCTCGACGCGGCGACCCAGCGCCTTTTGAGCCGCGGCGTCCGTTTGACGGAACTGCTCAAACAGGGTCAGTACAGCCCTCTTTCGGTCGAGGAGCAGGTGATCTCGATCTTTGCCGGTGTGCGCGGCTATCTCGACAAGATCGAAGTGGACGATATCCAGCGCTTTGAACGTGAGCTGCTGAGCCATTTCCGCTCCAGCCACGGTGAGGTGATGGAGGCCATCCGCACCCAGAAAAAGCTGTCGGACGAACTCGAAGGGAAGATCGCCGAGGTCATCGAGAGCTTCACCCGCACCTTCGCGTGATGGTTGAGACCGTGAAGGAGAGGGGTCAATGGCCAGTCTGAAGGAACTCAAGGTCCGGATCTCCAGTGTCAAGTCGACCCGGAAGATCACGAAGGCCATGCAAATGGTGGCCGCCGCCAAGCTGCGGCGGGCCCAGGAAGCCGCCGAAAATGCCCGCCCCTATGGCGAGCGCATTGAGCGGGTGCTGTCCAATCTCGCCGTGAGCCTCCAGGGCGATCCCAATGCACCGCGTCTGCTGGTGGGGACGGGTCAAGACAAAACGCATCTCCTGGTGGTTGCGACCGCCGACCGCGGCCTGTGCGGCGCGTTCAATTCGAGTATTGCCCGCCTGGCCCGTGACCATGCCGAGCGCCTGCGAGGCGAGGGTAAAACGGTCAAGATCCTCTGTGTGGGTCGCAAGGGGCGTGATTTTCTGAAGCGCACCCATGGCAGCCTGATCGAGGACACGATCGAATTCACCGGCGTGCGTCAGATCGCTTTCGAGCATGCCTCCGGCATTGCCCAACGCATCATGGCGGCCTTTGATCGGGGCGAATTCGACGTGTGTACGATTTTTTACGCCCGGTTCGAGTCCGTTGTGTCCCAGGTGCCGACGGCCCAGCGGCTGATCCCGGCCCAGATTGCCGAGGACGCGTCGGCCGAGGGAACGGATGCCCAGGATCTGGGCGGCGCCCTTTATGATTACGAACCGGACGAAGCGTCCATCGTGGCCGGACTCCTGCCGCTCAATCTCAGCGCCCAGGTTTTCCGGGCCCTGCTGGAAAATGCGGCGAGCGAGCAGGGTGCCAAAATGAGCGCCATGGACAACGCTACGCGCAATGCCAGCGATCTCATCGATTCCTTGACCTTGGAATACAACCGGTCTCGCCAGGCTGCGATCACCAAGGAACTCATCGAGATCATCTCCGGTGCGGAGGCGATCTGAGGGTGGTGGAAACAGGAACACGGCGGCGTCTGGTTTCGGGTTTGCTTCGGGCACTGATGGTTGGTTTCTTGACGGGCACCCTGAGCGCAGCAGTGTTCTTTTTCGGCTACGACTTCACCGAGGAATTCGCGCTCACGTTCGGATTCCTCCTCACCGGCGGTCTCGCATCGTTCAGTGCCTGGGCCGTTGATCAGGTGGTGAACCGGTGACAGACGGGGATTGGTTGAAACGGATGGTTGGTTGGCTGATGCGTCTGCTCCAGGGCCCGCGGCCTTTGGAAGTCCTTAGCCCGATGCCCTCCGAGGCGCCGCGCCCACCGGGGCAGCCTCCGCGCAATACGGTGGCATCGGCGGGCCTTTCCAGTGCTTCGCGGCCTGCACTGGCGGGCAGCGGTGACGGGGCGGTGACGATGGACAGCGCCGGCGCCGGGGGCGGCGGCAACAGCGATACGGGATCCGGCGACCCAGCTTTCCCGAACACGGTTTTTAGAAGGACGAAGGCAGGACAGACGATGAGCACATCAACGGGCAAAATCACCCAGGTCATCGGCGCCGTCGTGGACGTGCGCTTCGACGGCGAACTGCCGCCGATCCTGAATGCGTTGGAGACGGACAACCAGGGCGTGCGCCTGGTGCTCGAGGTGGCCCAGCACCTCGGCGAAGAAACCGTCCGATGCATCGCCATGGACTCGACGGAGGGCCTCGTGCGCGGTTCCGAAGTGCGTGACACGGGCCAGCCCATCTCCGTTCCGGTGGGCGAAGGCACCCTGGGCCGCATCATCAATGTGATCGGCGATCCTGTGGATGATGGCCCGGCCATCGAGACCACGGAATACCGGCCCATTCACCGGGAAGCACCAGCCTTCGTCGATCAGTCGACGGAAGCGGAAATCCTTGTGACGGGCATCAAGGTCATTGACCTGCTCTGCCCATACGCCAAGGGCGGCAAGATCGGTCTGTTCGGCGGCGCCGGCGTGGGCAAGACCGTGCTCATTCAGGAACTGATCAACAACGTCGCCAAAGCCCATGGCGGATATTCCGTGTTCGCCGGGGTTGGCGAGCGCACCCGGGAGGGCAATGACCTTTACTGGGAGATGATCGAATCCAACGTGAACAAGGAAGGTGGCGGCGAAGGGTCCAAGGCCTCCCTCGTCTATGGCCAGATGAACGAACCGCCGGGCGCCCGCGCGCGGGTGGGCCTGACGGGCCTGACCCTGGCGGAACATTTCCGCGATATGGGCGGCGGCCAGGACGTGCTGTTTTTCGTCGACAACATTTTCCGCTTTACCCAGGCCGGTGCCGAAGTGTCCGCTCTTTTGGGCCGCATCCCCTCGGCCGTGGGCTACCAGCCGACCCTGGCCACGGATATGGGGGCCCTGCAGGAGCGCATCACCTCCACGACCAAAGGGTCGATTACGTCCGTGCAGGCCATTTACGTGCCCGCCGACGACCTGACCGACCCGGCTCCCGCCACCTCCTTCGCCCATTTGGATGCCACGACGGTGCTGAACCGCGCAATCTCGGAAAAGGGTATCTATCCGGCCGTGGACCCGCTCGACTCCACGTCGCGGATTCTCGACCCGAATGTGGTGGGTGAGGAACATTACGAAACCGCGCGTGAGGTTCAGCGGATCCTCCAGCGTTACAAGTCTCTCCAGGACATCATCGCTATTCTCGGCATGGATGAGCTCTCCGAAGAGGACAAGCTGGTCGTCGCCCGCGCCCGAAAGGTAGAGCGCTTCCTCTCCCAGCCGTTCCACGTGGCCGAAGTGTTCACGAACATTCCGGGCCTGCTTGTGGATGTGAAGGACACGGTGCAAAGCTTCGCGGCCCTGTGCCGGGGGGATTACGATCATCTGCCGGAAGCCGCGTTCTACATGGTCGGCGGCATCGACGATGCCGTGAAGAAAGCCGAGGCCATGGCCCAGGAAGCCGCCTGATGGATCTCGCGCCAGCGGCTCGTTGAGCCGCCTGACCGAGCGTGATGGCCCGATCCGGTTTGGATCGGGCTGGTAGGCTTTGACTTGCGTGTTTTGGAAGACGGAATCGCCATGGCCGATCAACTCAAATTCGAACTCGTATCGCCGGAACGTCTGTTGCTGTCCCGCGATGTGGAGGGTGTGGTCATTCCGGGGGCGGATGGGGATTTGACCGTGCTTCCGGCCCACATGCCGCTGATGACGACCATTCGCCCGGGCGTGATCGAAGTCATGGGCGGCGCGGTGGACCATCCCCGGATTTTCGTGGGCGGTGGGTTTGCAGAAATCACGCCACAGGGGCTGACGGTACTGGCCGAAGAGGCGATCCCCATGGATCAGGTGGATCCGGAAAAGCTGGCCCAGCGCATCAGCGATTTGCGCGAAGACGTGGCCGACGCGAAGGACGACGACAGTCGTCTGCGGGCATCCGACGAACTGTCCGATCTTCTGCAAATTCAGGCGTCTCTGTGACGGCGTGAAGAGCTGCGGAACTGCGGCGCCGCGCCTATGTTTCCTTCTTGATATCGACGTGGTCGGCCGTTGAGCCGTCTTTGCTCCGCCCGGCCCGGATCCCGTGATGCTATAGTGTCCATGGCCGATGTCGTGGAAGGGAGTTTGACATGTTGGGGTACTGGAAAATCGAGGATGTGAACTGGGATGCCTTCGATCCGTCCCAGGTGGATCCGGAAACCCTGAAGGCGGTCAAGGCCGCCGCCATGGTCGAGTTCAACGCTGCCGATTACGTTGGCTACCTGAACAAGGTATTCCACGACGATCCGGACATGCTGGCCAACATCAAGCAGTGGGGCATCGAAGAGGCCCAGCACGGCGAAGCCCTGGGCCGCTGGGCCGAGATGGCTGAGCCGGGCTTCGATTTTCAGGAAGCCTTCCGGCGCTTTCGCGAAGGCTACACCATCAATGACGGCGCCGATCAGTCCGTGCGCGGCTCCCGTGCCGGCGAGATGGTCGCGCGCTGCGTGGTCGAAAGTGGCACGTCCTCGTTCTATTCCGGCATGCGGGACAACACTGAAGAACCGGTGCTGAAGCAGATCGCCGGCTATATCGCAGCCGACGAATTCCGCCACTGGAAGATGTTCTATATGGGCTTCCTGAAATATCAGCCCGCGGAACGGATCGGTTTCATGAAGCGCCTGGGCATTGCCCTGTCCCGCGTCCAGGAGGCGGAGGACGATGAACTCGCCTACGCCTATTACTGTGGGAACGTGCCGGCCGAGAAAGAGGCTGAGATCCCCTATGATCGCAATGCCTATTCGAAGGCCTATAACAAGCAGACTCTGCGGTTCTATCACTGGCCCCATCTGCGCAAGGGGGTGGCCATGATCGCCAAGGCCGTGGGCCTCAAGCCGCGCGGCATGGTCTCCACGGGCATCGCCCGGGTCATTTGGTGGGCCATGGTCTCCCGGACCCGCAGCGCAAAGCCGGCCTGAGCTCCGCTCTGCCGGTGGGACCGGGGTTAGGCCGGCCTACGGCTCCCGGGAAACCACTTCGCTTTCGGCTTCCGCCTCGCGGATCTGCGTAATCGGCGTAGAGATCGACCATTCGTGTCCAAACGGATCCTTGATCTTACCGAAGCGATCACCCCAGAACATGTCCGATACCGGAAAAACCATCGTGGCACCGTGTTGAACAGCCGTCACGACGGTCGCGTCCACATTCTCGACCTGCATGTGTAAGGTCACGCTCGACCCGCGAATGACCGAAGGTGCCTTGGATTTTCCGTCATTCATTTCGGGAAAATCGTCGGACAGAAACAGCCGGCCGCCATTCATCTCCAGCGCCAAATGCATGATCTTGCCCGTGGGCTTGTGTTCTTCCCGATAAAGCTCCCGCGCCCCGAATGCGTCGCGATAAAAGGCTGCGGCCGCATTGGCACTGGAGACCGTCAAATAGGGAATGACCCCGGAGGGTGTGGGGAGCCTGGGTTTGCTGGTCAATGTGGGCCTCTTTTTCTTCGTCGTACACAATAAGGGGCGCCCCACGGATGCGCGGTCCGGGCCGGCTGCCGTCGCCCCGATATCGCAGGGCTGGAATAAGATCTGCGATCAGGCGCGGGCGAGGCCCATGCTGTCGAGCCAATCCATGCAGACGCCCACCACATCTTCCCAGCCCGGTTCGCCGATGAGCCAATGGCTGAACCCTTTGAGTTCGTAGAACGTGCCAAGCTCATAGCGGGCGGCGATGCGGCGGACGGTTCCACTCGGGTTCACCTTGTCCTTGGAGCCGGTCACGCACAAGACCGGACAGGCGACCCGGTTGGTGTTCACGGCGCTGGCCCGTTGGGTGTCCGCCGGCCAATGGAGGATCTCGAACATCGCCCGCCCCGACTCCGGCACGAAGCGGGAAAACACCTCGCGCTGTGCCGCCGGGCTCAACCGATCCAGTGTGTGTTCCGCCGCCAATGAGAAATTGGGGACTAGGGCCTGTTTCCAGAACTGGCCCGCCACCAGGAACAGCCCTTGCGCGGACATGACTTCCAAGGTGGTGGAAGGCAGGACCCCCCAGGGCGGGGATGGGGCGAGGAGGCACAGGGCCCGCACCCTGTTGCGCGCCGCGAGCATCTGGCAGATCAGCCCGCCCATGGAGTGGCCGACCAAGATGGGCGGTTCGTCGAGACCGGCCAGGATGTCTTCCTCGAGATCCTTGCAATAGTGGAGCAGGCTGGTCTGACCCAATTCGGGCGGAATGCGGCTGCGGGATTCCGGCTGGTGGTGGCGCAGGGTCGGGCAGTAGGCTTGGTGGCCGCGCGCCTCGAACACCCAGCGCATAGGCTCGAGTGCCCAACTGCCGCAGAAAGCGCCGTGGACCAGGACAACCGGAGGTCTCAAACCGTCTCCCCCCTGACCAGTTTCTCCGCCAGCGGAGCGAACTCTGTCGCGACCGCTTCGTAAACATGCCGTTTGAATGGGATCACGAGATCAGGAATGTCTGCAAGGGGAACCCAGCGCCAGGCGTCGAATTCCGGATGGTGGACTTCCAGGTCGAACTCGTTGTCCTCCCCCGTGAACAGCATGGCGAACCATTTTTGGGTCTGACCCCGGTGGCGCCGGCGCAGAGTCTCGAACACGGACCTGGGAAATTCGTAGTCGAGCCAGTCTTCGACTTCACCGATGATCCGTGCACTGCGCGCACCGGTCTCCTCAAAAAGCTCGCGGAAAGCCGCCGCCTCGGGCCCTTCGCCCGGGTCAATTCCGCCCTGGGGAAGCTGCCACTGATAGGCCGCATCGCGATGGGCGCTGGAAATCCGGCGCCCCATCCAGACATGGCCTTGGGCATTGAACAGGGCGATGCCCACAGCCCGGCGCAGGGGGCGGTCAGGGCTCGGCGAGGGCGGCATGCTGAACTCCTTCCAATCTTGTCGAAGGTGTCATCATTGCCGAAACGGGAGCGAGAACAAGACCCTTGGCCGCCAAAGTCGGAGCCCAGGCCTTGATCCGCGCAAGCGTTACGGGCAGCACCGTGCCCACCCCGATGGCCCGCCCTTGAGCCCGAGCCACCGCCTCAAGCTCCAAAAGGGCAAGGTCCACAGTGCGTCGGGAGGGCTGGGCGTCGAGCGGCCGGTCCGCCCGCCGGTAGGGCAGGGACAGGGACGGGGCGATGCGCCCGGCAACGGAGCGCTCGGCCGTGCCGTCCTCGAGGAAAAACAGGCCGCGCCGGGCGATATCCGTCAGCACCGGGCGCAGATCCGCTTCGCTCGACAGGAAAGCCCGCCCCATCCGGGTGACGACGCCGGCATAGCCGGTGGTGCTGGTCAGCAGGCGATGGAGTCGCACCATCCGCTCAGGCGGCGCGAGGCGCGTCAGCAGCGCATGGGGCCCCGGATCCTGGTCCGGAAAAGCATGGGGCTCCATGGGCAGGTCAAGCAACACTTCGTGACCCGTTGCCCGGGCCTGGTTGGTCCAAAACTGGGGCTGACCG
Organism: Alphaproteobacteria bacterium; assembly: GCA_050331455.1. Taxonomy (GTDB): domain Bacteria; phylum Pseudomonadota; class Alphaproteobacteria; order JAJFIK01; family JAJFIK01; genus CAYUYV01. The sequence continues at coordinate 37,226 of JBHJGV010000008.1, read as the reverse complement.
GCATAGGGCGAGACGGCCAGGGCGACCTCCGCCGGCAGGATCTCCACGGCGTCCCGGCTGGCGTCACCCGCAAGGCCGAAGCCGCGAATGACAATGGCGATGCGTGAGCGTCTTAAGGGATCCGCGAAGGGCCGGGCATAAACCGCATCGGGCCGGCGCCCATCCGCTCCGATGCGGGGCAGGAACCCGTCGGCGGCTTCTTCGATCAGGCCCAGGTCCGGTGCCGGGTCCAGCGCCCCGTCGGACAAGGCGAGGCGCGCCATGGAATCCCCGATCGCCGGCGGCTCCGGGGCGGGATCGTGAGACTTTTCCGGCGGGGCGGTGTCGTCATGACCCGTGTCAGGCGGGCTGTGCGGCTCTTCGGGCGGCGGGGCGCTGTGTTCCCCACCGGACTCCGAACGCGGTGCCGCCGCCGCCGGCGGGTCGACCACCAGGACCAGGGACACGGGCATGGGACGGGGGGCGGGCGTGATGGCCAGGAAGGCCATGATCAAGGCCAAGCCCCCCGTGAGCAGGGCAAGGGATCGGGCCGGCTCCGTATTGCGGACATTGGCCCAAAGCGGTCCAAGACGCCCCGCAAAGGTGCCGGCCATTGGTGTATGTGGAGACCCTGAACCCATGGTCTCCACATAACAGGCAAAGCCTTAAGGCCGCTTTGAAAGCCGATGGGTGGGCTCGGCGTGCCGGTATTAGCGGCGGGCCGTCCGCTGGGGCAGCGCCGCGCTGTTTTCCTTCACGCCGCGCAACAGATCGAGGGCCCGCTGGAGCTGGACATCCACCGGCTCGCTGTCTTCGGCATTGGCTTCGGGGCGCGGCGTGGCTTCAGCGGGAGGGGTAGCGCCTTCGGGCTCCTTGAGCGCCGGCTTTTCCTCGCCGGATTCGGCCGGCAGGTGGCCGGGCAGGTCGGCCTCGGACGGGCGCCGCTGGCTCGCATCCGCAAGTTCGATGTCCGGCTCGATGCCCTTGGCCTGGATCGAGCGCCCGGACGGCGTGTAATATTTCGCCGTGGTCAGCCGCAGGGCGCCATTCATGCCTTTTGCGCCGAGGGGGATGACCGTCTGAACGGACCCCTTGCCAAAGGACCGTGTCCCCAGAATCACCGCCCGGCGTTGATCCTGAAGCGCACCGGCGACGATTTCCGAAGCCGAGGCGGATCCGCCATTGATCAGAACAATGATGGGACGGCCCTCGGTCTCATCGCCGCGGCGGGCGTTGTAGCGCTGCATGTCTTCCGGGTAACGGCCGCGCGTGGACACGATCTCGCCTTCATTGAGGAAGAGATCCGCCACGTCGATGGCCTGATCCAGCAGTCCGCCAGGATTGTTCCGAAGGTCCAGAATGAAGCCGGCGAGCCCGTCGCCAAGCTGACGCTCCAGCTTGCGGACGGCCGACAGGACAGTGTCTTCTGTGTTCTCGTTGAAGGTGATGATGCGGATGTAGCCCACATCGTCGCCCTCGGCCCTGTAGCGCACGGCGCGCAGCTCGATCACTGCCCGGGTAATGGTGACATCGAAGGGATCGCGCACGCCGTCCCGGTAGACGGTGATGACAATGTCCGTGCCCGGGGCGCCGCGCATCAGGTCGATGGCCTCGTTCAGGGTCATGCCCATGATCGGTTCGCCATCGAGATGTGTGATCAGGTCGCCGGCCTTGATGCCGGCCCGGAAGGCCGGTGTGCCGTCCATCGGCGCGACGACCTTAACGACGCCCTCTTCCAGGGTGACTTCGATCCCCAACCCGCCGAATTCGCCGCGGGTCTGAACCTGCATGTCTTCATAGTTGCGCGGGCTCAGATAGCTCGAATGGGGGTCGAGGCCTGCGAGCATGCCGTTGATGGCGTCCTCGATCAGCTGTTGGTCCTCGACTTCCGTCACGTAATCCGAGCGCACCCGCTCAAAGACGTCACCGAAGAGATTGAGCTGTCGATAGGTCTCCGATGTCGCTGCGGCGGATGTCGTTACCGCCAGACCGGTCAGGACAGCGCCGAGGCCAGCCGCCGTGATGATCTTTGCCAAACCGTGCCGTTTCATGGGGCAACCCGTCCTTCCGTATCTGTTAGTCCGATCCGGGACCGGAGCCGGCCTGAGAGGTGAACCTCCGGACAAGAGGCGCGGCCGCGACAAGCATGCCTGACGGATATCATTTTTTCCGCCACCCGCCGTGGGAATTTTGTCTCTCTCCAGGACCCAGTGTGAGCGTGAATGAAACGGCCGATCAACCGTCTTTGGGATGGCGGGCGATCCGACCGGGTCCTCCGGGACCCCGTCAGCCTCCCACCTTTCGCGTCCAGCCCGTGAGCCAGGGTAAGGGATCTATGGGCTCGCCATCCTTTCTCAACTCGAAATACAGGCTCGGTCCCGCTGCGGGACGCGACAGTCCGAGCCCCCCTGCGGAGGACGCTCCCGCCACCGTCATGGCCAGCGTGCGCGACATGGTGTCCTGCGTATCGGGGCCGTCCCGGTCCGCGCGTCCGCCCATCACGCCGATGGGCTCGCCGGCCAGCAGTTCCTGACCCACGACCCCATCGATCTGGGCAAGTCCCGTGAGAACGAAGTGGTAACCGTCGCCGGCAGCGAGGATCAGCACCTGGTCGTAATTTCGGTACGGTTGGGCAAAGGCGATGCGGCTGTCGAAAGGCGCGACCACCCGGGCGCCGGGACGGGTCGAAAAGACGAGACCCTCCGAAACACCCCCCGAGGCATCTTCGGTGCCGAAGCGTCGGACGATCCGGCCGGCGACCGGCGGGCGAAGGCGCCCTTTGGCCTTCACAAGGCCCGGCGTCACCGATGGGCCGGCAAAGGCCGTGGTGGGTCGCCGGGTGAGCGGCTTCAGCATGGGATGGACACCGGCGGCGCGCCGGGCCAGCTCTTCGACAAGGCCGCGCAGGTCGCGCGCCTCGTCGGCGAGGCGTGCGAGCCGCTGGGCCTCTTCCTGGGCCGCGGCGCGGGTTGCCTTCTCAAGCGCCTGTTTGTCGACCAGAAGCGCGGCGAGGCGTTGCTGTTCGCGCAGCAGTTCCTCACTCACGAGGCGCAGGTCGTCCCGCTCGGACTCGATGCTCGCCCGCAGCCGCGTGAGGGTGCGCAATTCCTCGCCCAGGGCCTTGGCCTGGGCATGGATGTCCGGCACCACGGAGCCCAGCAACATTGCGCTGCGGGCCGCGTTCACGGCGTCGTCGGGGCGCACGAGCAGGGCCGGCGGCTTGTTCTGCTCCATGGCCTGGAGGGCCGCCAGGACCGACACAAGGGCATCCTTGCGGGTCTTCAGGCGGTCCACCACGGTGTTTTCTTCCGCCAGCAGGTCGGTGAGGCGCACTTCGATGCGGCTCAGACGGGCCTCGCGTTTCTGGACTTCGAAGGCCGCCTCGACGGATCGGGTCCGGATATCGGCCATTTCTTTGGCGAGACGCCGGGCGTCGGCCCGTTGGCGTTGGAGCCGGTCTCGGCTTTCGTCGACGGTGGCTTCGAGTTCGCGGAGCCGTTCCTGGGAGACGTTATCGCCGCTGAGGGACTGGCCCTGCCCCGGGACTGCGGATCCGAGGACAAAACCCAGGCTCAAGGCACAGAGCATCGCTAGGCCCGACACCGCGGACCTTTGGGGGATGGGATGGGGTCCGTAAGCCCCCTGTTCAGCGACGCGCGGCACCTGTGACGGGTCTGCCTCTCGGTGGGCCGTGGAACGGCGGGCCAGGGGGGGCGGGCGATACCCACAGCCCAACCAGCAAGCGGCCACGGGCCGGGGATGGGCGATCGAGCCTCAGGAGGCAGCCTTCAGCAGCGACATGCCCGTCATTTGGGCCGGCTGGGGCTGTCCCAGGAGGGCGAGCAGCGTGGGCGCGATATCCGCAAGCCGCCCATCCTTCAAGGTTACATCAGTGCCAAGTGATTCGGCATTCACCAGCAAGGCCGGTACGACAAATGTCGTGTGGGCCGTGTGCGGGCCGCCGGTGGAGGGGTCCACCATCATTTCGCAATTGCCGTGATCGGCCGTGACCAGCATGACGCCGCCGGTCTCGCGCACGGCCGATGTAAGGCGTCCCAGGCACACATCCACTGTCTCGACGGCCTTTTTGGCGGCCTCCAGGCTGCCCGTGTGCCCGACCATGTCCGGATTGGCGAAATTGATCACCACCAAATCATAGGCGAGCGTGCGGATCGCCGCCGTGACTTGGTCGGTGACCTCCTTGGCGGACATTTCCGGCTGCAAATCATAGGTCGCAACCTTTGGGCTTTGCACCATGATCCGGTCTTCACCGCCATACACCTCTTCCCGGCCCCCGTTCAAAAAGAAGGTCACATGGGGGTATTTCTCGGTCTCCGCGATGCGCAACTGGGTCAGGCCCGCTTCGGCAGCCACTTCGCCAAGGGTTTTTTCAAGGGTTTCGGGCGGAAACAGCGTGGTCATGAACTCTGCAAGGCGGGTGGAATACTCCACCATGCCCGCACAGGCGCATAAATGCGGCCGGCGTGCCTCGAACCCGTCGAATTCGGGGTCGAGCAGGGCGCCAAGGAGCTGGCGGGCCCGGTCGGCGCGGAAATTGATGAAAATGAGCGCATCGCCATCCGCCATGCCGCTATACGCGCCGATCACCGTGGGCAGGGCGAACTCGTCGGACAGGTCCGCGGCATAGGCGGCATCAATCGCGGCCTGCCAGGTCGCAGCCCGCTCGCCTGACGCGTCCACAATGCAGTCATAGGCACGTTTGACCCGTTCCCAGCGTTTGTCCCGGTCCATGGCGTAGTAGCGGCCGCTGATGGTGCCGATCTGGCCGCGGGCCTCGGCGACGAGGCTCGTTTCGAAGCTTTCGACAAAGCCGGCAGCGCTTTTGGGTGCCGTGTCCCGGCCATCGAGGAAGCCGTGAATGGTGACCGGCACGCCGGCCTGGGTCAGCCCGTTGACCACGGCCGCCATATGGCGCTGGTGGGAGTGGACCCCGCCGGGGCTCAGCAGACCGGCCACATGGGCCCGCCCGCCGGATCGCTTGAGGGCGTCGATCACCCCGTGCAGTGTTTCGTTCTGGGCGAAGGTCCCGCTTTCGATCGCGTGATCAATGCGCGGCAGATCCTGCATCACCACCCGGCCGGCGCCGATATTCATGTGGCCCACTTCCGAATTGCCCATTTGCCCCTCGGGCAGGCCCACATCGAGACCCGATGTGCGCAGGAAGGTGTGCGGGCAGGTGGACCAGAGCCGGTCGAAGGTGGGCGTGTCGGCAAGGGCGACCGCGTTGTTTTCGGTCTCGTCGCGCCAGCCCCAGCCGTCCAGGATGCACAGGACAACCGGGCGCTTCTGGGGGGGGCGCTTCTGGGTGGGGCGCTTCTGGGGGACCGGATATGCGCACATGGGACGGTTCCTTGTCGGAGGCCATGAAAACAGGGACGACGGGGACGCTCTGCTGCAATGCACAAAACTATACGCGCAGCCCATAGGAGTGTCCACAAAACGCTGTTTCCGGCTGGTTTCGGGCCGGCGCGATCGGACCGATGATCAGGCCTTGTGATACGGATGACCGGCCATAATGGTTGATGCGCGGTAAAGCTGCTCCAACAGCATCACGCGCGCGAGCATGTGGGGCCAGGTGGCCGCCCCGAAGCCGAGCACCAGATCCGCTTCGGCACGCAGGGACGGCGCCAGCCCGGCCGCACCGCCAATGAGGAAACTTGCGGTCGGAACACCGGCATCGCGCCAGCGGGAAAGGGTCGCCGCCAGGTCCGGGGAAGTCATGGACCGGCCCCGCTCGTCCAGCACGACGAGGCGTCCGCCGGGCACCAGCGCCTTGCGCAGCTTATGGGCTTCCCGTTCGGCCAGATCCGGCCCCGCCGGCTCGTCCCAGGTCATCACCGAAAGCGGCTTCAATCCCAGGGGCCGGCACAGGGCCGCGAAGCGGGATTCATAATCGGCGCATAACTCGGCTTCCGGCGACCGGCGGGTCTTGCCGATCGCTCCGACCACGATTTTCACAGGCCACCGGCCCGTGCCGTGCCCGCATCAGGATACGGCGTCACGACACAGCATCACGACAGGGGCTGCGGCGCATCCATGCCCCAGATCTTTTCCAGATTGTAAAATTCCCGGACTTCCGGGCGGAAGAGATGGACGATGACGTCGCCGACATCGATCAGGACCCAGTCGCAGTGGGGAAGTCCCTCCATCTGGACTGTGCCGTGGCCGGCCTCCTTGATGCGCCGGGACAAGTGATCCGCCATGGCGCCCACATGTCTGTGGGAGCGCCCGCTCGCGATGATCATCCAGTCAGCCACGGTGGATTTGCCCGTGAGGTCTATGGCGACGACATCCTGTGCTTTGTCGTCATCCAGAGACGCCAGGATCAATTCGGCGATGCCCGCATGGGAAGGCGCCGCCTTCCCATGGACGGGTGAGGAATCGCCGCCCGTCAGGACGGTTTCCGCAGTCGCAAGGCTCAGAGCTGGGTCCTCTCGCTTGTCTGATCGCACTCTGCGATGATGCCACGAAGTTCCTTAAGCTAGCACAGAACGACGGCCCGGAAAAACACCGGGCGGGGAGGCGGCAATGGCCCGATTGGAGGCGGCCCTCGAACACCATGATTTACCACGCGGATCCGGACCCAATGCGGGGCCGCCGGCGCTGTCCGATCAGTTTGCCGATGATGTGGTGCCCTTCCTGGCACCCGGCCGCGCGCTCGTTTCGCTGGTGGCGATCGAAGGATCGGCCCCCCGGCCCCTGGGCGCCCAGATGGTCGTGGCGCCCGAGGGACCGCCGGGCGAGGGCATTTGGGGCTATCTGACCGGCGGCTGCCTCGAGGAGGCCATCGTCACGGAAGCCCGATCCGCGCTTCGCGTCGGCGTGCCGCGCCGCGTGCGGTACGGCGCCGGGTCGCCCTATCGCGATCTCGTCCTGCCCTGCGGCAGCAGCATCGACCTTTATTTCGATGTGGGTCTCACCGATGGTGTGATCCGTGCACTGATCGAAGCCCGCTCCGAGCGCCGGGCCATTGCCACGCGGACGGACATGGTCGGGCTGGGGTCTGCCCGGATTATGGATCAAGGTCCCATCCCCCCGGCAATCGGATCCGAAGTGCGCGGGACCCGTTTGCACGATGGGGTGCTCACACGCGTTTATGGCCCGCCCTTGCAGTTGCTCATGGCCGGAGCGGGCCCCGTGCCCCTTCATCTGGCGCAGCTCGCCGCCGGTGCCGGATTGTCCGCCCGCCTCCTCACCCAGGACCAGCGCACCGCCGATCTCGCCGGGCATCTGGGAATGCCGGTGCAGCGGCTCACCAGCCCCCGCCTGCCTGTGGATCTGGCGGCGGATGCGCAAACCGCCGTCGTCGTTTTGTTCCATGACCATGACTGGGAACCGGTGATCCTGGAGGCGGCCCTTGCGACGCCTGCTTTTTACATCGGCGCCATGGGCAGCCGGCGGACCCATGCGGCCCGGCTCGACAGCCTTGCCGCGCGCGGTGTGCCGGCCGATCAGGCGGCGCGGATCATCGGTCCGGTGGGGGTTACGGGAGGTGCCCGCTCGGCCCCGGAAATCGCCGTGTCCATCCTGACCCAGATCCTGGCCGAGGCCCGCTCCCGGGCCGGCGCACCATCCGTCTCGGGCTAAAACATGGGGGCTGAAACAGGAGGAGAGCGGTAACACGAAAATCGTGAACAACCCGCAGCCCTTTAAGAGTTGGGATGATATGAAAAAGGCCCCGTACGGAACACGGGGCCTTTTCACGTCGTATCGGGATTGTCGCAATCCCGGGGGGTGTTGCGGTCAAAGGGCGATGTTCGAGGTGTCGGCCTCGTCGAGGCTGAACACGCCTTCGAGGATCACAGTGCCCTTGTCAAAATCGAGCTGGAGCCCCGTTCCGGCGACCACGGTGACCGATGCGCCAAGGCCGGCATCGGCCGCATCGACCACACCGTCATCGTTCAGGTCGAAGTCGTCGAACTTGCCGGACGTCTGTGCGGTGTTCAGCACGTCCTCGCCGGCGGTGAAGTCGACGATGCGATCGGTGCCGAACAGTCCTTCGAGGACAAATGTATCCTCGCCCGTGTTGCCGCGCAGGGTATCGTCGCCGTGACCGCCGTTCACGGTGTCGTTGCCGCTGCCACCGTCGATATTGTCCTGGCCCGTATTGCCGAAGATCGAGTCGTTCTCCGACCCGCCATCCAGGGTGTCGTTGCCCGAGCCGCCATCGATGGTGTCATTGCTGTCGCCGCCGACAATGCTGTCATTGCCGGCCATGCCGTCGATCAGGTCGGCCTCGGAGCCGCCGTCGATGCTGTCGTCGCCGGAGCCGCCGTCGATCACGTCCATGCCGGAGGACCCGTCGATGGTGTCGTTGCCGGACCCGCCGAAGATCATGTCGTTGCCGGATCCGCCGAAGATGTCATCCTCGCCGTTGTGACCTTCGATTGTGTCGTCGTCCGCGCCGCCATCGAGGCTGTCGGAACCCGACCCGCCCCCAATGCTGTCTTTGCCGCCCGAGCCTTCGATCGTGTCATTGCCGGAGGAACCCGACACGGTATCGTTTCCGCCGCCCGCATTGACACTGTCTTCGCCGCCGCTGGCGTCGATGGAATCATCGCCCGATCCGCCCGTGACGGTATCGTTGCCACCGCCCGCGCGAATGGTGTCCGCGCCGGCAAAACCGAAAATCAGGTCACTGCCGAGACCGCCCGACAGGAAATCGCCGCCCGAATTGCCGGTCAGCGTGTCATCGCCGCCCAGGCCGTAAAGGGTATCGTCCTGACCGCTACCAACCAAATCATCCTTGTCGTCCGTGCCGATACGCACGATCCCGGGATTAGCAGGCATTGTCTCAATCCTTTCAAACACGTTTTGAATGGACGCCGGAGCACCTTGCCCATGAGGAGCCCCCATCTCTGCCCGGCGTGACGATAATTTCACGACGCCGCATTAAGTGTCTTTTCGCGGCACAACTCAAGGCCGAATCCCAAAAAACGACAGTTCTCACAACCCTGTGGCATGGAAACCTCACCCAGCGGGTCCCGATCCGTGTGACGGAATTGTCATGTTTCAAGGGGCGGGGACGATCCGCACCGCAATCAGCGACATGGCGGTGGCGGGCTCGCAAAAGCAATGCCATGGGGCCGCCTGCCCCAAGGCGCCCTTGAACGGCGTCTCAGGCCGATTTACGTCCGCGCTGACGGATGGACGGTTCCCAAGGGGCGGAAACCAGGATTTCCTCCCCCTGCGGACTGGTTACTCGAAGACCGCAAAGACACGAACGAAGCGGTTGAGCTGGGCCTTGACACCGTCGCCGGTCCGCATGCGCGGCGCGCCTTCCCCCTTGGCCGCAATGGTGATGGAGCCGCTGGGAACGCCGCGCTCGACCAGGGCCTCGCGAACTCGCTCGGCCCGCGCCCGGGACAGGCGCAGATTGTAGGCCCGGTCCCCGGACGTGTCCGTGTGGCCCTCCAGGATTACGGCCCGGGCCTTGCGGATGCGCAAGGATGCGGCGATGCCGTCCAGGGTCTCGTTCGCCTCGGCGGTCAGGTCGCTGCTGTTGAAGGGGAAAAACACAAGGCCCAGTTCCTCCGGTCCGCCGGCCAGAGCCGGCTGCGGCTCGGGCGCCGGTGCGCTGCGCGGCACAACCGGGGCCGGCTCCCGATAGGTTTGGGCCGGGGTGGCCGGCGGCGCGCCGCGCTCGATGGGCCGGCCCGCCCGGCCGAAGGTGTACCGCAGGCCCGCCAGCAGCGAATGGTTGGCATAGTCACCTTCCGCTCCCGGACCAAAATCATAGTCTCCGGCGCGCAAGTACCGGTACCGGGTTTCGATGGCGAAGCGCTCGTTCAGATCGACCGCGACCCCGGTCGTGCCCTGCCAGGCGAATTTGATATCGCTGCCATCCGGCCCGACCGTGCCTTCCCCGGTCAGGGCAAAATCCGGACGCAGGCGCGCGAGCCCCAGCCCGAAGCCGACAAAGGGGCGGACATTACGGAAGGCCAGGAAATCCCGATAGACGGTGGCGAAAAAGCTGAGGGCGTTGACGTCGCCGACCCCGCCGAAGCCGCCCGAGGCGCTCTCGAAGTCATTAGTGTTGTAACCGAAGCTGAGTTCGGTGCGCAGTTTCGGTCGTATGTAGCGGCCGACAGCGGCCCCACCGGTCCAGTTGCCCTCAAAATCCACGGTGCTGTCCGGCGTGCCGGACACGTCGGAGTCAAAACCCAAAGTGTAGCCGAGTTCGCCGCGCACATAGGTGCTGCCCTGCCGGACGGCCGCCTCACTGCGCGGATCGGCGGCGCTTACCGTGCCGTTGAAACCGACGCCGCCGAGAAGGGCGGCGAGCGCGATCAAGACCGCTGTTACGGCACGTCCAACGGCCATGAAACGGTGACTCGATAGGCTGCGATGGGCCAACTGGCGACGCATGGCACTTCTCCCAAGTCTTTTTCGTCTATTTTGCAAAACCAAAAGGCGCGATAGGCCTCTTAAGCCAGTTTTCGGCGTCGTATGCATTACAAAATGCGCTTGCCCTCCCCGTTCGGGCCGCACCGCCGTCGCGAACGGGCCCCTGATCACCGCGCGAGAGGATAGGCGCTCCCGTGGGAACCGGCATCGGTATGCGCTGTTCTCAGGATGACGGCTGCGTAAGCCGATGGTGCGCTGCGCGCCGGCATTTGTGTTTTTTCAAGACTCTCGCGAAGGGTCCCCAAGTCTGGACCCATCTTGTCTGTGCCGGATCGGAACGCAAAAATGGAGCAGAGTTTGCAATCCTGTCATTGAGCGGCACTCGACAATTTAATGGATGGAGCGCCCTTCGGAATTTGTTATTCTCTTTTTAAGAGGCCGTGAGCGTGCGTCGGCGCGGGCATGGACCGGCATCGGGGAGAGCCTTATGACACCTTTCATGTTCGAAAAGCCCACTTCGGTGCGGGGGTTTTTGCTTGCCGGCGTTGCCGCGGTCGCCGTCCTCGCACCGCAGGGGGCGCGGGCCGAAGGATTTGATTTATCGAAATTCTATCTGCGCGGCGAAGCTGGTTACGTGTTCGGCGGCAGCGCCAATGTCGACGATCCGCTGTTTCTCGGCCAGGACCCGGATGCCGATGCCGATTCCGGTGTCGTCGTGGATTTCGACAGCGGCTTTCTGTTCGGGGGCGGCGTTGGTTATCAGATCCTGGAAAACTGGCGCGTGGAACTCGGCGCGGATTATGAACGCCGCGACCTCAGCACGACGGAAAGCCTGTTGCTGCTCGACAGCGGCGATGTTGATGTGCTCGCCGTCATGGCGTCTTTCTACCGGGATTTCTCCCTCACCATCGGCGATGTGGAAATCAAGCCCTTCGTCGGCGGCGGGATCGGTGTGGCCCGGCTCAGCCTCAATGATCTGACCCCGGCCTTTCCCAACGGCACCCTCGAAGACGAGGACGATACCAATTTCGCCTGGACCGGCTCGGCGGGTACCGCCTATCAGGTGACCGAGCGCCTGTCCCTCGAATTCCGGTATCGCTATCTGGATGCCGGCTCGTTCTTGGTCGACACTACGTTCGAACAGGCCGAGGGCGACTATCGCAGCCATGCCCTGATGATCGGCCTGCGGTACTTCCTCGGCTCCCCGGCCGCCGAACCGGAGCCCGTGCGCACCGTGCCCCAGGCGGTCACCCCGCCGCCTCCGCCGCCAAAGCCGCAGGTCGTGACCCGGATGGTCTATTTCGACTTCGACGCCAGCGCGATCCGGCCCGATGCCGCCTCGACCCTTGATGAGGTGTCCGCCATCCTGCTGCGCTCGGGCCAGTATGATGCGGTGCAGATCGAGGCCCATGCCGACCGGGCCGGTCCGGCGGGCTACAACATGAAATTGTCCCAACGCCGCGCCGACTCGGTCCGGCGCTACCTCGTCGATCAGAAAGGGATCGAGTCGAATAAGGTGTCCGTCACCTGGAAAGGCGAAACCGACCCTGCCGTACCGACACCGGATGGCAAGATCGAAGCCAAGAACCGCCGCGCCGTGGTGGTCATCCGTATTCGCTGATCTCGTGATCATGGCTGCGGGACCCGCCGGATCCCGCAGCCGTTTCCTCTTTCAGGCGGTCCTGCTTCGACAGCCCTGCTCCGGCAACCCTTCCTCCGGCAGCACAAAGGCGATAGCGTCGCCGGTGCGCCGCCCTTTCCCTCAAAATCTCCTGCCGTTACCCTCCGGACGACTCCGGCCAGTGCCTGCGCGCCGGATTGGCCGTGTTCGATGCCGGAACCGGCCGCACCGTAAACCACGGAGGACACCATCATGGCCCTGACCCTTTACGACTGCGCGCCCGCCCCCAATCCGCGCCGGGCCCGGATCTTCCTGGCTGAAAAGGGCATCGAACACGAGGTCGTGCAGATCGACCTCGCCAATCGGCAGCAGCTCACGCCCGAATACCAGGCCATCAATCCGTTCTGCACCGTGCCGGCCCTCAAGACCGACGACGGAACCGTCCTGACCGAGAACATCGGTATCGCGACCTTTGCCGAGGCCCTCAAGCCCGACCCGGCCCTTCTCGGCAAGACGCCCGTGGAAAAGGGTCTCATCTTTTCCTGGAACGCCCGCATGGAATTCGACGGCCTCGCACCCGTGGGCGAGGTCCTGCGCAACACGGCGGAGCGGATGGCCGGCCGGGCCCTGCCCGGGCCCCATGATTTCGATCAGATCCCCGCGCTGGCCGAACGAGGCCGGGCCCGGATCGCCTATTTCTTCGATATGTTGAACGCCCGCCTCGAGGGCCGCAGCTTCATCGCCACGGACGATTTCACCCTGGCCGATATCACAGCCCTCGTGGCGGTGGATTTCGCCAAATGGGTGAAGGCGGAACCGAAGCCGGAACACACCGCGCTCGCTCAATGGCGCGCTGCCGTTTCCGAGCGCCCGAGCGCAAAGGCCTGATCGGCCCAAAACCGGTCGGCGGCGCCGGTCGCACCATCATGGTCCGGGTCACCGATTGATCCGGGCGGTCCAGGTCTTGAACCCTTCGGTATCGGCGCCGAAGCGGGGGGGATGGCTGCGGATGGACGCGGGGGTCGAGGAAAACGTCACCGGGTGCCGCATGGTCCGGTAGGTGCCCGCCTCGGGATGGTCTTGGTCCTGGAAGAAATCCACCGACGTCAGATGCGGGTCGGTCAGCACATCGGCCATGGTGTTGTAGCGCATGACCGGGATCTGTTCGGCGGCCAGGATCTCCAGCCACTCATCGGTGGTTTTAGAGGCGGAAACCTCGCCGATAATGGCATAAAGCGCGCCGATATTCTCCGTGCGCGCCTTATAGGTCGAAAAGCGCGGGTCGGAGAAAACGTCGGGGCGTCCGCCCAGGCGGAAAAAGGTCTCCCACTGGCTATCCGCATAAGGAACGATGGAGATGAAACCGTCCTTGGTCGGATAGGGCTTGCGGTGCTTGTTGACCGAACGGGTATAGGCGAGGCGCCCATTGCCGGGCAGGAAGGTCTCGCCATAGAGGTTCTCCACCATGTTGAAGAAGGTGAAGCACTCCATCATGGGGACCTGGACGAACTGTCCCTCGCCCGAACGCTCCCGATGGAACAGGGCGGCCAGGGTGGCGTAGGTCGCGAACAGGCCGACGGTCTTGTCGGCCACAAGGGACGGGGCGTATTGCGGTTCGCTGCCGTCGCGGATGCGAAACAGATCGGCAAAGCCCGAGGCGGCCTGAATGAGGTCGTCATAGGCCTGAAGGCTTTCATGGGCCCCGCCCGCACCAAAACCTGCGCAGTGGACATAAATGATCCGCGGGTTGATGGCCTTGACGGCCTCATAACCGAAGCCGAGGCGCTCAACGCCCGCCATGCGCACATTGTGGAAAAAGACATCGGCCGTCTCCAGGTGGCGCCGGAGGGTGGCCTTGTTGTCCTCCTGGGTCAGATCGAGATCGACGCTGGCTTTGTTGCGGTTCAGGGCCGTAAAGATGGGCCCCAGATCGCCGGTGGGGGAGGCGCCGGCATAGCGCATGATGTCGCCGGGCAGGGCGGCGCGGGCCGTTTCGATCTTGATCACTTCGGCGCCCAGATCCCCGAAAATCAGGGTGGCGAAGGGTCCGAGCACGACCGTCGACATGTCGAGGATCTTGATCCCGGACAAGGGGCCCCTGGGCAAGCCAGCCGTTCTGGGCTCCCGGTCTTGTGTGGTTCCGTCCTGCGCCATGGCGTCTCCTCCAGTTTGGCCGGGCTTCCACCGTTCACGGAAAAAATGTCGACCCGTGTCCAATGAGCGGTGTCGCCGCCGGTCGCTTTCATGTTTTCACCGTCCATCAGACCACATCCAGCAGCCTGGAAACACAAAACGCGCCGCTTGCGAAAAGCGGCGCGCCGTAAAATAGATCCCTATCGGCCGAGTTAACGCATGCCGGAACCAGAGCGCATGTCTGAACCGGATCAGGTGCGGGGACCGGACCTCGGGCTGGGACTGGATTGAAAGGCAATCAATTGAGACGGGTCGGAAGCTCTTTGATGGCCCGGTCGATGAGCTTGGCGTCCGTACGCTCGTCCAGGCTGTCGGCCAGGACGCGCTGGGCGGCGGCCACGGCCACATCGGCCGCAGCGGCACGGACTTCGGCGACGGCCGTCTGCTCGGCCCGGGCAATCCGGCGCTCCGCCAGCTCCGTCCGTCGGGCCATCTGAGCCTGGATCGCTGCGCGGGTCTCTTCCGCATAACGCTCGGCTTCGGTCTGGGCGGCGTCAATGATGGCTTTCGCCTCCTCTTCCGCCTCTTTCTGCTTGCGCCGGTAATCCGACAGCATGGCTTGGGCGTCTTCCCGCAATTGGCGGGCGTCTTCGATCTCCTTGCGGATCTGTTCGGACCGGGCATCGAGGGAGCTAGTGACCATTTTGGGCACGCCCAGGTAAACGAGCAGACCAAAGAAGATCAGCAGCGAAACGGCTACCCAGAAAGTCGGATCGGAAAACACTGGTCAACTCCGCAAGTGAGGGCGCTCGGAGGGGCGCCTGGTGTCGGGCGACGAGCCGCTTCGGCCCTCTGGGTCCGTGGCGGCGCTGCTGTATGTGCCGCGTCAGCTCAGATTTCGAGCGGTCAGCTCCGTGTCGATGGCCTGTGCAACGCGATTGTCGTGGGCGGGCCCGTCCTGGTGAACCTTATCGAGGATCGAGCGGGTCAGATCGGTCGCCAGGTCGCGGATATTCAAAAGAGCGCGCTCCTTGGCAGCGTCGATCCGCGACTCTGCGGAGCGGAGTTTTTCCTCAAGGTCCTGTTCCGTCGTGGTCCGGAGGTCCTCCATCTCGGCTTTCACCCGGCGGCGGGTTTCCTCGATGGTCTTCTGGGCCCGGGCCTTCGCTTCGCGCAGGGCGGTTTCATAGGCCTCGATGGCCTCGTCGGTTTCCCGCTTGAACGCGCCGGCCTTATCGATGTCCAGGGCAATCTTGTCCCGGCGCTCTTCGATGACCGTCGCAATACGGGGCAGCGCGAAGCGGGCCATGACGAGATAGAGAAAACCGAAGGTGATCGCGAGCCACACAAGTTGACTGATGAACAGGCTTTCTTCCGGCTTGAGCTGGGGCAGGCCCTTGGATTCGGCATGGACGTCGGATCCGACCACTTCGATAAGGTCGGGGTCATGACCGTCGGGGCCGTGCTGGGCCGGACTGGTTTCGGATGGTGCACGCGCTGCCATGGTCTGACGTCCTGCTCACAGTTTCGGCGATAGAGGATTTAACGAATGGGGCGCCGCTCGAATGGAGCACCGGTCAAGGACGGGCCCTGCAACACATGAGGAAAGCGGCGCTGATCTGTCGGGGCGCGGACATCACGGCGCCGCAGGAGACGACCGGGGGGCCGCGGGGGCACGCAGATCCGCCCGCAGCCCGTCGGGTCTCAACTGGAGATGAGCACGAATGCCATCACGAGGCCGAACAGGCCCGTGGCTTCGGCAAGGGCGAAGCCGATATAGACCATCGTGCGCTCCTGGGGGGCGGCAGACGGATTGCGCATCGCGCCCTGGAGGTAGTTGGCGAAGATGTTGCCGATGGCGAGGGCGGCGCCCATCAGGGCGAAGGCATAGAGGCCAGCGGCAAGAAGCTTGGCGGCATCAGCGTCCATGGGAAGAACTCCTTTAGAAGGTTCGTTGGTCGTTCGTTAACACAGCCACGCCCGGTCATGCGACCCGGCGCGCGGTAACACGGCGATCAGTGGCTCGGGTGAAGCGCATCATTCAGGTAGATGCTGGTCAGCATCGCGAAAATGAAGGCCTGGAGGAAAGCCACCAAAAACTCAAGGCCCGTGATCGCAACGGAGGCGAACAACGGCACCACGGCGGACAGGGACCCAAAGCCCCCAAGGGAAACCAGCCCCACGACAAAGCCCGCGAACACCTTCAACATGGTGTGGCCGGCGAGCATGTTGGCGAACAGCCGCACGG
The DNA here is from genome assembly GCA_050331455.1 of Alphaproteobacteria bacterium. Lineage (GTDB taxonomy): Bacteria > Pseudomonadota > Alphaproteobacteria > JAJFIK01 > JAJFIK01 > CAYUYV01. The sequence goes on along the minus strand of JBHJGV010000008.1, from coordinate 20,877 downwards.
CGAGGCTCACGGGGCGCGTCAGGAACGAGATCACCTCGATCGGGATGATCAGGATCAAGAGGAACGGCGGCACGCCCGATGGCGCGAAAAGCTTGAGAAAACCCAAACCGTTCCGAGCAAAGCCGATGATCAGCACGGCCGTGATGGCCACGAGCGCGAGACCGAAGGTGACCACGATATGGGACGTGACCGTGAAGGAATAGGGCATCATGCCAAGCAGATTACAGAACAGCACGTACATAAAGAGCGAGAACACGAGGGGGAAATACTTCATTCCCTCACTGCCCGATGTCGATCGCACGATATCGGCGACGAATTCGTAACTCATCTCCGCGAGGTTCTGCCACCGCCCCGGAACCATCGCCCGGCCGGACATGCTCAAGGTCAAGAAGGCCGTGATGCCGGCCGTCGCCAGGATCATGAACAGGCTGGAATTGGTGAGCGACACGTCATACTGGCCGATCTGGATCTCCAGGATCGGCTTGATCATGAACTGTTCGAGCGGGCTGTGTTCACCACCTTCGGCCACGGTCCTGTCCTTCGTCTCTGGCGATCGGACCCGGTGCGCCCGATCATTTTGTCTGGTCTTTCAGGATCCAAGCCCGGATTGGCGCGGGCAGGATCGTCTCACAGTGTCTCGCATCGCCCGCAGTGTGATCACTCGGGCGGCGGCGTCGATCCCACGCCCAGGCGGTTGGCGGTGCGGATCATGTTCATAAACCCGGCAGCCACGCCAAACAGGAAAAAGATCAGGAAGAAAATCGGCCAGGTGCCAATCCAGCCGTCCAAGATCCATCCTATTCCGGCGCCGACCACGACGGCGGCAACGAAATCGGTCCCCATACGGAGCGCCGCATTGAGCCCTCGACCGGTGTCGCTGGTCGGACCGGTCGAAGGGGCATCCTTCTCCTGGTCGCGCGCCAGCCGATCCTGGGCGATCCGCAAGCGCTCCGAGACATCGTGAAGAGACGAGGGGGACGAAGGCTTCGCCGGCTGGCGATCCGTATGCGGATCGCCGTTCCGGTTGTCCTGGTCCTGAGTGCCTGAAATGGCCCAATCCCCGTCAAAAAATACGCATCTTTCGCCTTGAGGTCGCGCGCAACCTAGCGAGCGGACTATTCTTAGTCAAGCACCCGCGCCTTTTGCCTAAGGCACTGTTTCGAAACAGATTTTTTTTGAAGGACGCGCGGGTCATCCCGCGGCGACAACCCGTTCTGCCTCTTCCAGGTTCACGCTGACGAGCTGGCTCACACCCCGCTCGGCCATGGTGACCCCGTAAAGCCGGTTCATGCGCGACATGGTCAGGGCATGGTGGGTGATGACCAGGAAACGGGTTTCCGTGCGGCCCGCGATGTCGTGCACGAGGCGGCAGAAGCGTTCGACATTGGCGTCATCGAGGGGCGCGTCCACCTCGTCGAGCACACAGATGGGCGCGGGATTGGCCATGAACACGGCGAAAATCAGGGACAGGGCCGTGAGGGCCTGTTCGCCGCCGGACAGGAGCGACAGATTGCTGAGCTTCTTGCCCGGGGGGCGGGCGAAGATTTCGAGGCCCGCATTCAAGGGATCGTCGGACTCAACAAGCTCCAGATGGGCCGTGCCGCCGCCGAACAGGCTGGTGAACAGGTCCGTGAAGTGGTTGTTCACCACATCGAAGGCCGCCAGAAGGCGATCCCGGCCCTCCTTGTTCAAGCTGGCAATCCCCTGGCGCAGCTTGCCGATCGCCTGGAGCAGGTCCTCCCGTTCCGTGTTCATGGTCTCCAGCCGCTCCAGATACTCGGCGGCTTCCTCTTCGGCGCGCAGATTAACCGCGCCCATCGTCTCCCGCTCCCGCTTCAGGCGCTCCAGACGCCGGTCCACCTCGTCGAGGGGCGGCAGGTCCTCGCCGTCCTCGACGCCGCCGGTCTCCAGCACGGCTTCGGGCGTGCAATCCATGGCCTCGCGGATTCGTTCCTGGGCGTCTTCGACCCGTTCCTTCTGGGCCTGGAGCGTGGCGTCCTGACCGGCCCGGCGCTCCCGCGCATCGGACAGGGCGGCCTGCAGCGTCTTGGCGGCTGCATCGACCTCCCGCTGGCGGTTTTCCGCGTCCTGGAGCTGGTTCGCCGTCACCCGGCGGCGGCTTTCAGCCGCTTCGAGGGCCTCCAGCAGGCCGGAACGCTTCTGGGCGATCGCATCAGGCTGGGCTTCGACCAGGGCGAGATCGGTGCGGGCCTCGTCCCGGCGGGCGGCGAGGCTCTGCAATTGTTCCGCGGCGCGGGCCTTGCGCCCTTCCCAGCCGCTGCGGGTTTTCTCGATCGCTTGGAGGCGATCCCGGCGCGCAGCCTCCTCGCGCTCAAGACCATCGCAAGCCCGGGCCGCATCCGCGACGGCAAGCCGCAGGGTCCCGACCCGTTCTTTGTGATCGCCGAGCGCAATGGCCGGGTCCGGCTGCGCCTCGACCGCATCGAGGGCCGCCTTGGCCTCTGTAAGATCCGTATCCAGATCGCCGGCTTCCCGGGCGAGGCGCCGGGCCGCTTCGGTCAGGCCCGCCAGTCGTTCCTGGTGCCGGGAGGCCTTCTTTTCCAGCTCGGCAAGGCGAGTCCGGGCGGATGAAAGGGCCTGTTGGGCCGTGCGGAGGGCTGTCCGGGCCTCCCGTTCCTTGGTTGCGGCCTGTGCGGCGGCCTGTTTTGCCGTCTCCCCGGCCGTGCGGACGGTGTCGGCGGCGCTTTCGGCGGCTTTGAGGTCGCTTTCGACCTGCCGAAGCCGATTGCGTTGCTCAAGGCGCTGGGCGGCGGGCGTCGGGGCATCGGCCGCGACTGTCAGGCCATCCCAGCGCCACAGATCGCCATCCCGCGTCACCAGCCGTTGGCCGGACGCAAGATGCGCCTGGAGCGCCTTGCCCTCCCGGTCGTCCACCACGCCCACCTGGGACAGCCGGCGGGCAAGCACCGCGGGGGCGTCGACGACGTCGCTCAAGGGCCGGGCCTCCGCGGGAAGAGGCCGTGCGCTCTCCAGGGCGGGCAGCGCGGCCCAATGCATGGGCGCGTCCGTGTCGGCGGACACCTCCAGGTCGTCGCCCAGGGCGGCACCCAGGGCCTTTTCGAAGCCGGGCGTGACGGTTATCGCGTCGAGGATCGGCGGCCAGATATCCCCGTCGGCGCTCTGGCAGAGCGTGGCGAGGGTCTTGGCCTCGGCTTTCAGGGCGCTGAGGGTTCGCTCGGCCTCTTGAATGGGTTCGCGGGCCGCAGCCTCCGCGGCCTGGGCGTCAATCCGGGCCTGTTCCGCCGCCGTGGCTGCGTTTTCGGCCTCCCCATGGGCCTTTTCAGCGTTTTCCGCCTCGATCCGCGCACGATCGAGATCACCGCCGCCGGCCTCGGCTTCGAGGGCCTCATGGTCGGCGGCGACTTTTTCCATGTCGCGGGCCAGACGCTCCCGGCGGCCGGTCAAATCCTGGTGGCGGCGCCGGGCGGCGCTGCGCCGGGCCTCGAAATCCGCACTGTCCCGGGTGGCGGCCTCGAGCTTTTCCTCGGCCTCGGTGAGGGCGCTTTTCTGGGCGTCCAGAGCGGCTCGCGCCTCGGCAAGACGGTCGCCATGGCCTTCGCCGGCGCGGAGCAGCGCCTGGGCTTCTTCAACGAGGCCGGCCAATTCCTGTTCCCCGTCCGACAGGCCCGCCTGTTCCCGCTGAATGTCCGCATCGATCTGTTCGAGTTGGGCCGTCAGCCGCCGGGCCTGATCGACGGCGCGGGCCTCCTCCTGGTCGAGGGCATTGCGCTCGGCGGTCAGGCGCTGAAGCGCTGCCGCAGCGGCCGTCTCGGCCTCACGCAGCGCCGGCAGGGCCTCGGCCGCTTCGGTCTGGAGCTTGGAGGCATTGGCATTGTCGCCGGCGAGGCGTGCCACCTCCTGCTCCAATGCGCGGAATTCGGCTTCGCTGGCCAGAACGGCCTCGGTGGCCTCGCGCCAGCGCAGGAACAGGCTGATGGCCTCCGCCTTGCGGATCTTGTCGGAAAGGCCCCGATACCGTTCGGCCTGGCGTGCCTGCTTTTTGAGGGCGCCGAGCTGGGTGTCGAGTTCGCCGAGCACGTCCTCGAGGCGCGTGAGATTGGTTTCGGCCGCCTTCAGGCGCAGTTCCGCCTCGTGGCGCCGGCTGTGCAGGCCGGAAATGCCAGCAGCCTCCTCCAGGATCATGCGCCGGTTCTGGGGCTTGGCGTTGATGAGCTGCCCGATCTGGCCCTGGCGCACCAGGGCGGCCGAATGGGCGCCGGAGGACAGATCCGCGAACAGGAGCTGGACGTCCCGGGCCCGCATGTCCCGGCCATTGATCCGATAGGTGGAGCCGGAATCCCGCTCGATGCGGCGGGTGATTTCGAGCTGGTCTTCGGAGTTGACGGCCGGCGGCGCGAGGCGCGCCTCGTTGTCGATGTGAAGGGCCACTTCGGCCATGTTGCGGGACGGTCGGCCGGACGTGCCGGCAAAGATCACGTCGTCCATGCCGGAGCCGCGCAGGCTCTTGGCCGAGGTCTCGCCCATGACCCAGCGCAGGGCTTCGACCAAATTGGACTTGCCGCATCCGTTGGGCCCGACAATGCCGGTCAGTCCCGGCTCGATGTCGAGCACGGTGGGATCCACGAAGGACTTGAAGCCCTGCAAACGCAGCCGGGTGAATTTCACGGATGGCCCTTTAATCACAGCCCTGGGCGACACACGACGTTGCCGGCGGTGGGGCCGGCAGACGTGGGACGGGGCGGGCCCGAGCGAGGAAGGGGCGGCATGAAACGGGGCATCCCGATGATCCGAGCGCCCCGCACCGTTAACCTCTTTCAGCGTTGGACGATTCGCCGCCGGCCTTCAAGCCGCGCACCGGTCGCGCGGCTCGGTCCGTGGCCTGTGCCTCCCCCAGAGGCAGCGGGTCACTCGGCTGCGAGGTCGGCTTTGGCGGCGTCGACGCGGTCGCGAGCGTCATCGGGGACATATTTGTCGAGCACCTTGGCCAATTCGTCGAAGGTCTGGAACCCCTGGACCATTTCGCCGTTGACGATGAGGCTGGGCGTCGCACGGATGCCAAAGACGTCCGTGCCCTGCTTCTGCACAGCGCGGATGCGCTGATATTCGGCATCGTCGGCGAGGCAGGCTTCGAACTGGGCTTCGCTCACGCCGGCCTGGCGCGCGATGGCCTTCAGCTTGCCCCGGCCTTCTTCGGCGCTGTTCACATAGGCCCAGCTCCGCTGGGTCTTGAAGATTACGTCGATCAGCCCGTAATAGCGGCTCTCATCCACGCAGCGGGCCAGCATGAAGGCCGAGGCGGACAGCACCACGGGGGCGGTCGGGAATTCCCGCAGGGTGTATTTCGCGACGCCCGTGTCGACATAGGCCGCCTTGAAGCTCGGGAAGGTTCGGGTCTTGAAGGAGGCGCAGTGACCGCAGGTTGTCGAGGCATATTCGATCACTTCGATGGGGGCATCCGCATCGCCGAGCACGATGTCGCCCGGGCGGCCGAATTCCGCGCTTTTCAGCACGTCTTCCTTGGTCACCTTGGGGGCCGCATCCTCGGCGCCGGCCTTTGGCGCCGTCAGCGTCGCGGCGCCAAAGGTCCCAATACCGGCCAGTGCCAGCGCGCCCAGTGCGAAAACGCCCGTCTTCAATCCCATGCCGGCCATGAAGCCTCTCCTTTTGCCGTTTATCGGACCCGTTGTAACGGCGAACAAAGCCGCCCGTTCGATCAAATTACGGTCGGATCATGGCCCATCGGGCGATTGCGTACGACCCCTTGTCTCCGAGTGGCGTGGGATCGGCGCTCAGCCGCCGCCCGGCGCGCGGGCGAGAATGTCTCGGCCCAGGGCTTCGAGCGCCTTGCGCAGCCGGTCATCCTCCACCGCCTTGGTTTGGTCGGCCAGGGCGCTTTGTTCGGCGGGACTGATCGGCTTCTTGCGCTGGGGGTTCAGGGGCCGTGTCGCCTCGGGCAGGGGGCCCTGCACGATCTTCAGCCGGTCGATGGCGCGATATCCGAAATGGGCGTTCACCCGCTCGATGATCTGCGGCTGGAGATGCTGGATGTCGAGGGCGAAGGCGCCGGCGACCCGGATGGTCAGGATGCCGTTGTTCGCCGCGCCCTTGCCCGGCTGATAATGATCCGGACGGGTCATATGGGCGAGAGTCTCGCCGACAATATCCGCCCAGGCCGCCTGGAGTTCATGGCCTGGCCGGCCATGGGTGCGATAGGCGGGGCCGGCCACCTTCTGCACCGCGCCGCCCACCCGGGGCGCGGTCCGGATCGGGCCCCGGGTTTTCGGGGCGCGCGTATCGGTGCTGTTGAGGGCTCGGCGGATCACAAGGGTTTCGAGGAGGCGCGCGCGGGTGGCGGGGGGGACCGGCGAGGCGGATCCGTCCTCACCGCTCGAAACCTCTGCGGGCACGGACGGGGCCATTTGCCTCTCGTCTTGTGAATCACTCATGATTTTGCCAATCGCGCTGGACGGTGGGCACTTTAGGTGCCCTGATCGGCGCGCCTTGGCAAGGCCTTGCGTCCCTGAATCGGCTTCCCGTCAATCGGATCTTTGCACCGCCTCCCATGACCGAGCCCGCCCGACAGCTGCTTGACTGGTACGACACCCATGCGCGCGATCTGCCTTGGCGTGTGCCACCTTGCCGGGCATCCCAAGTCGCGGCCAGAGGCACGGGCAAGGAAAAAGCCAAGGAAAAAGCCAAGGAAAAAGAAAGGGACCGGGCGGCGGACCCTTATCGCGTCTGGCTGTCGGAAATCATGCTGCAGCAGACCACGGTGGCCGCCGTTATTCCCTATTTCGAGGTCTTCACGGCGCGTTGGCCGACTGTCGAGGCCCTTGCGGCCACGCCGCTTGAGGAAGTGCTCGCGGCCTGGGCGGGCCTTGGCTATTACGCCCGGGCGCGCAATCTCCATGCCTGCGCCCGGAGGGTCGCGTTCGATTTTGGGGGGGATTTTCCCGATACGGAGGATGGGCTGCGCGCCCTGCCCGGGGTCGGGGTCTATACGGCGGCGGCCATCGCGTCGATCGCCTTCGGCCGCCGCGCCGTGGTGGTGGACGGCAATGTGGAGCGGGTCATGGCCCGCTTTCACGCCGTAGAGACGCCCCTGCCCGACGCCAAGGCCGACCTGCGCGCCTTGGCCGAAACGATGACTCCGGAGCGCCGGGCGGGCGATTATGCCCAGGCCGTGATGGACCTGGGCGCGACCATCTGTACACCGCGCAGTCCGGACTGTCCGGTCTGTCCGCTGGCGGGGGCCTGCCGGGCCCGGGCGCAGGGCGATCCCGCCCGCCTGCCCGTAAAGCGGCCCAAGGCGGACAAGCCCCTTCGTCAGGGGGCGGTGTTCTGGCTGACCCGGGCGGACGGCGCCGTGCTCGTGCACCAGCGCCCGGGCAAGGGCCTGCTCGCCGGCATGACGGTGTTTCCGGCCGCCGGCTTCTGGACCGCCCTCGACGCCCCGCCCGATCCGGACCGGGACGCGCCCGCCCGCGGACCCTGGACGCGTGTGCCGGGCCTGGTGCGCCACACCTTCACCCATTTCCACCTGGAACTGACGGTCTGGACCGCCGGTCTCGGCCGGGCCCGGGCGCGCGAGACCGGGGGGCGGTGGATCGCGCCGGACGATCTGGACACTGCCGGTCTGCCCACGGTGATGCGCAAGGTGGCGGACCATGTGCGCGGCGGCGCGGGCCCCCTGTTCCAGACCGGCAGCAAGGTGCAAGGCACGGAGAAGTGACGTCTGGCATGCGTGTAGCAGATTTTGCGATTTAAGGCTTGCTTTCGCGGAGCCGTAATGGGAAGGTTCCTGCACGGGATCGGGATAGCCGTCCTTGTCCCGGGTCCGGTGCCGGCACCGCGGTTCTTCCACCCGCCCGCCATCTTGCCGCGGTGCCGGACCCGGCCGTTTACTTGGTCCGTAATGCGTTGAGCATATCAGACGTGATTTTTCTTATAGGTCCCAGAGAAGTGTTAGAGCTCTTGTTTTATATTTCACCATTTAAAGATGAAGATTGTTATTGTGTGAGCGTTTATTCGATGTCTTCAGGGTTTTCTTTCTCGATATTGGTTGCACCGTCGCACTGATATTTAATGGCGAGTGTCCCCCCTGTGCGCATCGGGCTTCTGAACTGTCGCATTCTTTTTGACTCGCGTCGAACGGGAAAACGTGAGAAATTAGTAAAGAAGTGGCGCAATTTTATTGCGCTGAATTGATTTGAGAGGAGGGGTGGGCCGTGAGCGCTATTGACGAAATTAAACAGGATATTTTTGGTTGCGCGGATCAAGCATGTGCATGGCCCACCAATGTTTCTCTCTCAGACCTGCGGAGGGCGCGGCGCACAGGGGATTTCACCAGGGTCGGGAAAGATTTCGACTTGCGTGAAGTGTCCTACGAATTACTGAATGAACTCAGGAAATCCGGTATTCAAAACGGAAGTTCTGCAGACTTCATTTTTCACAGAGTCCGTATTACTGACGATCTTCTTTTTCGTGCTCAGTATTTCGACCGAAGTATGCGGTTTTTTGACTGCGAATTTGACGGAGTTGTGAATTTCAATCATGCGTTCATTAGGTCTTTGGAGATGTCTGGGTGCCATTTCAAAAAGGGATTAAGCGGCAGGCATATTCATGTTGAAGACAGTTTTACACTTACTTTTTCTAAAAGTGATTATACCATTGATATGACGGGCGCCGCAATTGGCGAGCATTTCAATTTTAGGATGGGTTATTCCAAGCGTTCGGAAGGCGACGGTATGTCTCGCCGCTATGCTTTAATATTGCGGCGTTGTCGGATCAGTGGCGATTGTATGCTCGATGGTCCGCAAGACGACGTCGTGAATGACCATATACTCAAGGGTTATGGCGACACACCAGAAATCCAAAATTGGACTGGATTTAAAGCGATTGGTGGCGTCAGCCTTGAAGGCGGTATTATCGGTGGAAGGTTAACTTTCACGAACGCCTTTCTTAAAGGAGAGATTGCAAAGAGGGACAATGATAAAAGCGGTGATGGCATCGACTCAAATGCTCCAGCTCAATATATTCACATGGCGCTGTACGGATCTCAGCTCCGAGTTGATCGAAATGTATTTATGGACAATCAATTCACCGCAATAGGTGAAGTCCGCCTTAGGTCTGTGGACTTTCGTGGAAATTTAGATATCGAGGACGCACACTTTATAGGTTGTAAAGTTGATTATAAAGATCTGACACCACGGCAGAAAAAAGATTTTGACAGAACCGCTTCAGAAAATAAAAATGATGCTTATTACGTACCTCGAGATTATGTAGGTTTGTATTTGGAAGATGCTTCAATTCAAAAGAGATTAAGGATTATTGATACAGAAATTGAAGGCGGATTGATTTTGACAGGTGCTCAGGCTTGTGTTTTTGAGAATGATAATAAATCCAGGCCTCGGGATGCAGGTCAACTGGAAATCGAAAACTTCCGTTACAATCGATTTGTGCCTCATAGGGAGTATATTGCTCAGGACCGTGTTCAGTGGATTAAATTACAGCCTCGCGCGATGTGTAATCCAAATTTCAATCAGCAGCCCTGGTTAGAATTTGCCGCGGCAGTTAAAGCGATCGGCGATCTTCAGGGTGCCCGCGACATCAGGCGGATATTCGAAAAAGAAAGGACCAATTGGTATTTTATTCGCGTGTGGCATTTGATAGATTTAAGAATTAACAATACTGTTGGTGAAGGGCCAAGTTACCGGTGGTGGAAATGGTTTGCCGTTCCATTTATTGTTTCTTTTCGGCTGATACTTTTGCAAATTCCAGCGATTATTGGTAGGCTCGTTTATGCTATTTTGAGATTCATATTTGGTCTGACTGTTGAATATGGATATCAACCGCAAAGAGGTCTTATTTTAAGTATTTTTGTCGTTTTGTATGGAGCATTTGTCTTCAATGATGCGTTTGACCGAGGTGGACTGAGACATGCTAAAGAAGATGTTGTCGTCTTGGCTCGGCGTATCGCGTCAGATATACGATATGAACCGTTTAATCCACTTCTATATTCATTGGATGTATTTCTGCCATTCATTAAATTTTCGCAAGATGAGTATTGGATTGTTGCCTCAAATCGAAAAAACCTAACTGATGTTGTTCCGCAAAATCTTGAGTTCAAGAAGGAGGATGTCTTTTTTATTAGTTATTCTGCTGACGCATTGACAGATATTCCCCAGATTTATCAGCCTTTCAGTTCAACAGCCAGTGCCACTCGACTGTGGTACTGGACACAAACGACAATCGGTTGGGTTCTAACTACGCTCACGGGTCTTGCGTTCACGGGGATACTTCGGCGCGATTGACTCGCGATTACATATTCATTTGTGAGCATTCCGGGTGCTACAAGAAATAGCGCGTTCGCCCTCTGTTTTTCCCCCGATCCAATGTGGATTTCGGGATTTTCTTAATTCGCTGCCGGATAAAGGCTTGCCCGGAGTTGCTTGCGCAGGAGGTCGATGGGGACGAGGGCGTCCTTGCGGGGCAGGTGCCAGTAGGTCCAGCCATTGCAGGCCTCGAGACCCTGGACATGGGCGGCGATCTTGTGGATCGAACCGGTGGCATCGCCGCACACGAGGGAGCCGTCGGCGCGCACCCGGGCGGCGTGGCGCCGGGCGGGATCGACCACTTTCGCTCCCGGGCGGATCAATCCGTGTTCCACAACAAGGCCGAAGGGAATGCGCGGCTCCTGCCGCTTGCCCCGGGTGATCTCAGCTGCGTCATCGCTCAGTTTGCGGACCTTTGCGATCCGCGCGCGGGCCGCAGCAGCGTAGCCGCGGTCCCGTTCGATGCCGATGAAACAGCGGCCCAGCCGCTTGGCCACGGCGCCTGTGGTCCCGGTACCGAAAAACGGGTCGAGCACCGTGTCGCCCTTTTGGGTGGACGCGAGCAGGATACGGTGCAGCAGGGCCTCGGGCTTTTGCGTCGGGTGCAGCTTGGCGCCGGCGTCGTCCTTCAGACGCTCCTCCCCCGTGCACAGCGGCATGACCCAGTCGGAGCGCATTTGCAGATCGTCATTGGCAACCTTCAACGCATCATAGTTGAATGTGTAGCGCGAGGCGTTTGGGTCCCGCGCCGCCCAGATAAGGGTCTCATGGGCGTTCGTGAACCGCCGTCCCCGGAAATTCGGCATGGGATTGGTCTTGCGCCAGATAATGTCGTTCAAGATCCAGAAATCGAGATCCTGCAACGCCGCGCCGACCCGGAAGATATTGTGGTAACTGCCGATGACCCAAAGCGTGCCCGTCGGTTTGAGCACCGCCCGGGCCGCCGACAGCCAGGCGCGGGTGAAGGCGTCATACTCGGCGAAGCTGGCGAACTGGTCCCAGGCCTCGTCCACCCCGTCGACCCGGGAATTGTTCGGGCGCCGCAAATCCTGCGCTAGCTGAAGGTTATAGGGCGGGTCGGCAAAAACAACATCGACGCTTTCCGGGGGCATCTGCTCCATTAAGCTGATGCAGTCGCCCTCGATGATGCGGTTGTGCAGGTCCTGTGTCGCTGATCTGCCTGTTGCCATGGTTCGGCCCTGCCCCTCGCAGCCCTGTCGGTCCATCCGTCTCCGGAACGGCGGGCCTTGACGGCCCGCGAATCGTCCGGGCCGTGACTGTGCGGGGCGGCCGGTTGAGGGTCAATGAACAATGACGGACGCGGGATGAGTCTTCCGGCCTACCCCGCCGGAGTGGGGTCATGCCTCCGGACCCAGGCTCCGGTCCGGGTCTGCGGCCCGGGGGCGCGAGCCTCGATGACCCGCGCCACGGGCTTGAAGCTGCGCCGGTGCTGGGCAGAAGGGCCGAGGGTATCGAGCGCCAGGGCGTGGGTCTTGGTGCCGTAGCCCTTGTTGCGGGCCCAGCCATACCCCGGATGGGCCTTATCGAGATCGGCCATGATCCGGTCCCGCGTCACCTTGGCAATGACCGAGGCGGCCGCGATGGCGGGCGAGCGGCCGTCGCCCTTGATGAGACAATGGGTGGCGCAGGGCAGGGCGGGCGCCCGATTGCCGTCGATCAGCGCCAGGCGGGGCATCGTGTCGAGCGCGGTCACGGCCTGCTGCATGGCGCGGAAGGTCGCCGCCAGGATATTGCTGTCGTCGATGGCGGGCGCGTCCACGATGCCGACCCCCACCCGGGCCGAAGCCATGATGAGGGGATAGAGCCGCTCCCGCTCGGCCTCGCTGAGGGCTTTTGAGTCGTCAAGGCCGCCCGGGATGGCGTGGGGATCGAGGATCACGGCGGCGGCAACCACGGGGCCCGCCCAGGGACCGCGCCCAGCCTCGTCCACGCCGGCAATGGGCACGGGCAAGCGGCTCCGGCGGCCCGCCGATCCGGTGACGGCGCACCAGTCCGGATCGGTGCGATCGAAAAACAGCACGCGGTGCCAGGGCGTTTCCACACCCCCAGGTTTTTTCATGCCCCAAGATTTTTCCATGCCCATGCTTCCCCGGTTTCCCATCCTGATGCGCCGCCGGCCCCACGCGGTCGAACGGTCAAACAGGCGCCCGAGGACTGAAAACGGGGTTAACGGCTGTTTGCGCCGACTACAACAACCGGAGCTGATCGCCCGGGCGGGGCGGCACGGCGAAGCGGGTCGTGTCGAGGATGCAGCCTCGGCTGTCCAGGCTCAAACGGCGCCGGCTCCGGGCAAAACGGGCCTTGATCAGGGCGGCGAGGGGGCCCTCGCCGGTCATGCGGGTGTGCCATTGGGCATCGTTGTCCCGGCCTCCGCGCATTTGTCGCATGAGGCTGATGACCCGGGCCGCCCGCCCCGGCACGGCCGCCTCCAACCAATCCCGGAACAGGTCCTTGATTTCGAGCGGCATGCGCAAAAGCGTGTAGGTCGCTGCGGTGGCTCCGGCGTCCGATGCCGCTTCCAGCAGGGTTTCGATTTCGTGGTCGTTCAGCCCGGGAATGACGGGCCCCATGCTGACGGCCGTGGGGATGCCCGCTTGCGAGAGCGCCCTGATGGCCTCAAGGCGCCGACCGGGGCTGGGCGCCCGCGGCTCCATGGCGCGGGCGAGGCGGTTGTTCAGGGTGGTGACGGACAGGGCGACCTTGGCGATCCCGCATCGGGCCATGGGGGCCAGAATATCGATGTCCCGGGTCACGAGGGCGCCCTTGGTGGTGACCATGACCGGGTGCTGGAAGGCGGCCAGGACGTCCAGAACAGAGCGGGTGATCTTCAAGGCCTTTTCGGCGGGTTGGTAGGGATCGGTGTTGCTGCCGAGGCCCAGGGGGCTCACGCGGTAGCCCGGTTTTCGGAAGGTTTGCTCCAACAGGGCTGCGGCATCCGGCTTGAAATAGAGCTGCGTTTCGAAATCGAGGCCGGGGGAGTGGCCGAGATAAGCGTGAGTGGGCCGTGCATAGCAGTAACTGCAGCCGTGCTCGCAGCCCCGATAGGGGTTAACCGACCGGTCGAAGGGAATGTCCGGCGAGGTGTTGCGGGCCAGCACCGAGCGGGAGGCATCCGGGATGAGCCGGGTCTCCACCCGGTCCGGCGGCAGATCGGCTTCTTCACCGATTTCGAAGCCATGTTCGCCCGGCGGGGCGTAGGCGAGGGCCTCATACCGGCCGCTGGCATTGCGCACACTGCCGCGCCCCCGTGGTCCCCCGACCACGGGCCCCGACGTGCTGACGGCCTCTGCCCCGGACGCAGTCCCTGGCGCAGCATTCAGCCGGACATGGATCGGGTCGGGCCCCGCGGGGCGATGCCGGGAATGCCGTGCGGCCATGAAATGCCATCCTGTCCTATCCACATCGATCGTAACGGCGGCCTTGCGGTGCGGCGCCCTGAAACCGCGCGTGACACCGGGTCTGTTCCGCGCGAGAACATCCAGGCCGTTTCCAGTCGTCGTCGTCGTTATGCGCTGGAACACTAGATGAACAAAAAGGGGGTATACAAGGAAAAAACAGGCGTCCCGAAGACGTTGAGATTGTCCGCCCTGGCCCCTAAGGGCTACACGGCGGCGGGCGCGTGGGTCGCGCGAGAACAATAGTGGCATCGCCGGTCCTTTGGACGGGCGGGATGTGCCGCATTTGGCGGTGTTCGACGTAAGGCGGGGCGGGTGGCGCGGGATCATGGCCTTTGCGCCGGACCGGATGTCCTCCATGGACCGCCGACATTGATATGCGCATTCTGATCTGGTTAGGTTCGAAACCAATCCAATGGTATCAGCCTTGTGGGAAATGTGTATTGTTCATGGCGCGTGGGCGCTGGGGCAGATTTTTTCGTGGCTCGATGATAGCTTTAGGCTATCGATCCAATTGGGAATCCGGATCAGTTTCGGCGTGCGATTGGGCCAAGATACGTCCTGTGCGCTTTCCGGTCGGGATAAGGTCCGGGGCAGCCATTGTTTCGCGGTGCGGTTCCCGTCGGACCGGGTTCGGAGAGGCCGTTCCGGCGTTCCTTCGAAGGATCTTGGAAGGCGGCATCCCATGAAACGGGACGTGCGTGGGGTAGAAAGGCGGGAGACTGGCTTTGGACCGCAGGGGGGTCTAGCCTCCAGGCGAGGTGGTGCAGAGGGTTGCGTGGAATGTCTGTCACTGTGGACAGGATCCCCACGGGGGTCAGGGGATGGGTCAAGGGGCTCGGATTGCTTCCGACGCTCTATCCCAAACGGCTCGGCATCATTCTGCTCGCCGCGCTCCTGTTGAAGCTTTCCATAACCATGTGGAACGCGTTTTCTTACGACATTAAGCATCAATACGACTCGCCGCGACATGCTTTGCGCACCGGAACCTGCGGTCTTTACACTGACACACTCTATTACAATCCGCCCCTCTATTACATGGCCGGATGTCCGGCGATGGCCCTTGGCCTGCTGTCTCAAATCGACATCAACGACCAGATTTTGACGCCCCTCAGCCGTGGCGATTCCCTCGACAGCATCAAGAATACGTTGCGCGATACGGTGGATTACCTTTCGATCGTCGATGCCTCCGGCGGGCAGCTTTTGCGACTGATAAACTGGGGCATGCTGACGGCCGTCTATGGCATTTGGATCTTTGTGCTTTTTCCGCGATTTCTGGGGCCGGGCTTTATGGCCTTTGCAGCGTCACTCATGCTCCTTGCCCTTCCGGGCTACCAGAAAATCGGAGCCATGGTGAATTCGGACAATCTGTTCGTCTTCCTCACCACCGTGTCTTTCCTTCTCTATGTGGGTTTGTTGGACAAGGCGCGGATCACGGTCCGCGACATGGTCATCATGGGGCTGACCATCGGCGCCCTGGGCCTCACGCGTCCCTTTGCCGTTATTCCCATGGTGCTGATCGGCGGCGGCATCGCTTTCAGGCTGTGGCGCAGCGCAGGTTTCACGCTCCGCCCCCTCCAGCTTGCGCCCCTTCTCGGACGGTATGCCGTTTTTGCCGTGCTGGTGGTTGCCCTGTCGTCCAGTTGGTGGATCTACCGGCAGGCGGTCACCGGAGATGCCTTCAAGCGCTATCCGGACGATTACACTGAAGTGATCGCACCCCATGTGAAGGCCGCCTATGTGGACAAGTTCGACCACGGGCGCTTCTACAGCACATTCCACATCCGCGAATTGCTGGAAATGCCCAACCGTCTCTACGATCAAGTGCGCAAAGACACGCCGGATCCGTCCGTCGAACCCTGGCAACAGACTCTGAACCACAGTTTCGCGACCTTGATGTTTTCCGATTTCTGGGCGGATCACTGGCTGTATTTTTCCGGTCCCCAAAAGCGCGAGACCGACGCCAATGTGCCCTTCAAGCGCGCCATTCTGATCTACGCCCTGTTCATTACGCCGATCATGCTGGTTATGGGGGCCGTGGGTCTCGTGAGGCTGGGCATCCAAGCGGCCCGGTCCGGCGATCTGGAGGAAAAGGGCGTCCTCGTTCTCATGTCCGCCCTCAGCATCGCGCTCTATGTCTGCTGGCAGGCGACCGAGGGCATGGAGCCGGGCAAGAACACCTCCGTGAAATTCATCTATGTGGCCTATTTCATGCCGTTTTTCATTGCGGCCATGTTTGCCGCGCCGCTTCGCCGGTTCGTGCCGGACCGCGTCACCACCACGGCGCTTCTGGTGCTGCTGGCCCTGGCATTGCCGGTCTCCCTCTGGCGCTGGTGACGGGGATCTTGCGTCCCGTCCCGGCCTGGGACACACAAGGGGCATGAACGCGCCTCTGTCGATCGTCATCCCGACTCTGAATGCCGCCGACACCCTGCCCGTCGCCCTTGAGGCCCTCGTGCCCGGCGTGGTCGCCGGGCTTGTGCGGGACGTCGTCGTCGCCGATGGCGGCTCCAGCGACGGCACCCTTGCCATCGCCGATCATATGGGTGCCCGGATCATCAAGACCACGCGCGGCGGCGGCCACCTGCTTCGCGAGGGTGCGGCCGCGGCCCAGGGCGATTGGCTCCTGTTCCTCCACGCCGACACGATTCTGGAGGCGGGCTGGGCGCGTATGGTCCGAGACTTCATGGAACGGGCGGCCCGGGCCAAGGCGCTTCAGGCCGCGGCCTTCACCTTCGCCCTCGACGATTTTTCCCCCTCGGCCCGGCGTCTGGAGCGCATGGTGGCCTGGCGCTGCCGCATCCTGGCGCTGCCCTATGGCGATCAGGGGCTGCTCATCTCCCGCGCCTTTTACGACGGCCTGGGAGGCTTTCAGGACATGCCTTTGATGGAGGATGTGGATATCGTCCGCCGCATCGGCCGGCGGCGCCTGTCCGTTCTGCCCGTCCGTGCCGTGACGAGTGCGGACCGGTTCCGCAGCGACGGCTATGTCCTGCGCTCGGCGCGCAATCTGTCCATTCTGGGACTTTATTTCCTCCGGGTGCCGCCCCGTCTCCTGGCAAGGCTTTACGGGTGAGCTGGGGAAGAATGGACCGCCGTCTGATCGTCTTTGTCAAAGCCCCGCGCCTTGGCCGGGCCAAGACGCGCCTTTCGCGTGATATCGGTGCGGTCGAGGCCTGCCGGTTCTACCGTGTCGAGACGGCCCGGCTGCTGCGCCGCCTTGCGCCGGATCCGCGCTGGCGCACGGTTGTGGCCGTCTCTCCCGATGGGGAACGCGGCCGCATCGGAACGGGCCTCGATCCCTGGCCCGCGTCCATCCTCCGTATGCCCCAGGGGCCGGGCGATCTGGGCCGGCGCATGGAACGGTGTCTGCTGACGGGGCATGCGGGCCCGCAGGTGCTGATTGGCAGCGACATCCCGGCCATTGGGCCCGACCATGTGGAGCGGGCCTTCCGGGCACTGGGAAACGCGCCCGCCGTGTTCGGTCCGGCTGAGGACGGAGGGTTCTGGCTCATCGGCCTTGCCCGGGCCTCGCTTGCCCGAGGCCTGTTCAACGGGGTGCGCCTGTCGACGCCCCATGCCCTTGAGGACACGCTGGCACGGCTCATCAATCGGCTGCCCGTGCGCCTCGTCGATCGGCTGGCGGATATCGATACGGGGGCGGATCTGGCCCGCTGGCGCGGGCATCGGTCCGGCAACCCCTGACCCGATCAGGCCGGGCGGGCCTTGTGTTCTTCGAGGCGGGGCAGAATTTCGGCGAGATTGCAGGGCCGGTGCCGGCTGTCCAGTTGATATTGCAGAATGCCGGTCCAGGCATCCTTCACGGCGCCCGTAGAGCCGGGCAGGCAGAACACATATGTGCTGCCGACAAGGCCGGCGCAGGCCCGCGATTGGAGGGTGGATGTGCCCACGGTGCCGAAGCTGATCTGGTGAAACACGACGGAAAAGCCGTCGATCTCCTTGTCGAACAGGGGGCGCACGGCCTCCACGGTCACGTCCCGGCCCGTCAGGCCCGTCCCGCCCGTGGCGATGATGACATCCACCGCACCCTCCGCGATCCAGCCGGTGATCCGTGCCCGGATGGCGGCGATATCGTCCCGCACGATGGCGCGGCCGGCGAGGCTGTGCCCGGCCCGGTCCGCAAAACCTTGAAGCGTGTCGCCGGAGCGATCATCCGCTGGAGTCCGGGTGTCCGACACCGTCAGGATCGCGATGCGCAGGGGGAGGAAGGGGAGGCTCTCGTCGAGTCCGGCCATAGAGCGCCTCACATGCCCGGTGCCGCGGCCAGAAGGGCCGGCGGCTTGTGCCCATCGAGGGGCACGTAAATCGGCCACGCGCCGCTCGCCAGGGCATCGAGCGACGGCGTTCCCTGGCCCATGCTGGCCCGGTAGATCCAGAAAGCCGCCATGACCCGCTCAATGTAATCCCGGGTTTCGGGCACGGGAATGGCCTCGACAAAGAGCAGCGGGTCGTCCTGGAACCGGACCGTCCGTTCCCAGCGGCGCAGATTGCCCGGCCCTGCATTGTAGGCACACAGGGCCATCAGCAGATTGCCCTCCGGCTCCATCATGCCCATCAGCCGTGTGGTGTATTGCTGACCCAAGGCCAGATTGCGGGCCGGGTCGAAGAGCAGTTCGCGTCCCGAACCCAGGTAACGGCGATCCCCACTGACATAATGGGCGGTCGTCGGCATCAACTGCATCAGGCCATGGGCGCCGGCATGACTCTTGGCGGCGGCGAGAAATTTGCTCTCTTTGCGCATGATCGCGAAGACGAGGGCCCGGTCGACGGTGTAGCCGCCATGGGGCTCGTAGGCCGGTGTCGGGAACAGACCCCACGCGAGGTCCCGTTCGTTGCTGCTGAGGGCGGCCTTGAACTGGCTGTGCGGCAGATGCAGGGCCCGGGCGAGACCGATCAGTGCCCGGTCGTCCTCGGGCTTCAGGCGGCCATGGGCCCAGCTCAGTTCCTGTTCGGCGAGGGCCACCTGGCCAAGCTCGGCGAGGGCCATGGCCCTCTCCACGCCCTTGTCACGGCGCAGGCGGGCGACGCTCTCCCGGTCCAGCGGCGGCACGCGCCATTGCGCCAGGACAGGCTGGGCCAGTTGCCGACGGGCCAACAGGCCATAAAACGAGAGGGGAGTCTGGGCCGCGATGCGCAGCATGGGGATGACCTGTTGGGGTTCCCGGGCCCGCAGGAAAGCGCGGGCCGCCCAGAACCCGCCCGCCGAGCGCTCCCAGTCCCCCAGATGCTTTGCCCGGGCCAGGGCCTCGAAATGCTCCGCGGCCAACACGAAATTCCCGGTCCGCCAGGCGGCAAGGCCGGCGGTCCAGTCCGCCATGGGCACGGCATCACGATTGTCCCGCGAAACGGCCTGAGCCACGTCGAGGGCCACCTCGTCCATCTGTTCCATAAAATAGGAACGGGCGATGCGGGACCGGAGGCGGTCATATTCAACGCCGGTCAGCTTGGCCCGGGTTTCGGGCTCGTTGATCAGGGTGAGGGACTGGGTGGGCCGCTCCCGACGCAACAGGGAGCGAACGCGCCGTTCGATGGAGCGCGCCTCCCGGCGCTGGGCATCGCTTCGGGCGGGGTTGTGGATCTCGAAGGCGGTGCGCTCCCGCGTGCCGAAGCGCCAATGGCGTGAAAGGGGCGGTTTGGGCGTCGCGGCGGCGCTTGGTTTGCGCTTCAACGCCAGGGTATAGATGCGGGACGCGTTCGGATGATCGGCATACCGCGCCATCCATGCTGCAAGTTCCTTGTAGCGGGATCGGTAGGCGGACGGATGCATATAGCGCTGGAACTGCACATGACCCATCAGGATCGGGTCATCGACTTTCTCGATCCAGCGATCGGCCGTCGACAGGTCTCCGATGTCTTGCGCGGCGAAGATACGGGCATAAGCCTTGCGGTCCGACGATGACAGGACGCTGAGGTCCGAACGGATGGTTTTTGATCGTGCGGACCCGTTCACTTCGGCGGCCGTGGCCGCCGCCTGCACGCCCATCAGCGCCGTGAGTGCGACAACGATCAAACGTGCGAGTAGGGCGCCACCCGCTCGCCACTCCCGATTGTCCGTCATGGTGTCCCCATCTGACCAAGGCCTTTTGGCCCAACCCGTCTTCGTCAAGCGCCTTTCAGGCATTTCAAGACCGGCGGTGGAGCCAAGACCGGCTCCGCCGTCCACGCCCCAACCCGTTTGCCCATCGGTACCCTGGCGCCGTTCGGCCTGCAATGTTTGCGCCTGGGTTTCGATGACACCGTGACGCTACTGCCATGTCCCCTGCGGCGCAACAAAACGCGGCGGCGGGGGCGGGATCCTGCGATGCCGTGCGCAGACGAATGGGCCCGACCTCTCGATCCGGGCCGGTCGAGGGCAAAGCGGACAACCACGGAGCCTTCTGTCTACAAATTATGGAAGGGTGCGGGCGGTTCGAAGCAGGCGGAGCCAGGAATTTCCTGGTGCTGAAGGTAAGGCCAATCGGCGCTTCACGATCCTTTTTCAACCGGCGCCAGCGCTTTTTGAACCGCCAGAAAATCCGCCCAGGCCGCCCGCTTGCCTTGGGGCGAGCGCAGCAGATAGGCCGGGTGATAGGTGGCCATGACCGGCACGGTGTGGGCGCCGAAGCGGCAGTCGTGCCAGGCGCCGCGCAGGCGGTGCATGGGCGCGTCTTGGCCGAGCAGATGCTGGGCCGCCGTCCCGCCAAGGGCCAGAACCGCTTTCGGTGCAGCCAACTCGATGTGGCGCACCAGAAACGGCAGGCACATGTGGATCTCGGTCAGTTCGGGCTTGCGGTTCAGGGGCGGGCGCCAGGGCAGGATGTTGGCGATATAGACCGACCGGCGATCCCGCCCGATGGCACCCAGCATCCGGTCCAGCAGATGACCGGAGGGCCCAACAAAAGGCAGGCCCTGGGCATCCTCCATCTGTCCCGGCGCTTCGCCGACCAGCATGAGATCGGCCGCCGGATCGCCGTCGGCAAAGACCAGGGAGCGGGCGCCGTGCTTGAGCGGGCATTGTTCGAAGCCGTTCATGGCGGCTCTGAGCGCCTCTAGGCTGTCCGCAGCCGCGGCGAGCGTCCTGGCCGTCTTGATGGCGTGGTCCGACGCCTGCTCGGGTGGCGGGGAAAGGGCCGCCGCAGCGGGGC
>JBHJGV010000007.1:0-132748 GCA_050331455.1 Alphaproteobacteria bacterium | reverse complement strand
TCTCTTTTTCCTTTTACCCTTTGGGCGGGGGTCCAGGGGGCTTGCCCCCTGGTCGAGTCGGACTCGGCGCCCTCAAGCGCGGCTTCGGGGCTTCGGCGGGGTCCGGGTGCATCTTGCCTTGGCAGTCGCCGGACCCGATGGTGCAGCCCTGAGGGGCGCGAAGCGACGCGGCAGCCCAGGGTAAGGGCACGGGGATCCCCCCCCTGGATCGCCGCGCTGCGCTCGCGATGACGGCGCAGGCGGGGTACAATGAAGGGCAAGACCTTTAGTCCGAAACCCTCTCACCCGTCACTGCGAGGCGCGAAGCGACGCGGCAGCCCAGGGTAAGGGCACGGGGATTTCCTCCCTGGATCGCCGCGCTGCGCTCGCGATGACGGCGCAGGCGGGGTAGAATGAAGGGCAAGACCTTTCGTCCGAGATCCTCTCATCCGTCACTGCGAGGCGCGAAGCGACGCGGCAGCCCAGGGTAAGGGTACGGGGATACCTCCCTGGATCGCCGCGCTGCGCTCGCGATGACGGCGCAGGCGGGGTGGAATGGAGGGAAAGACCTTTCGTCCGAGACCCTCTCATCCGTCACTGCGAGGCGCGAAGCGACGCGGCAGCCCAGGGTCAGGGCACGGGGATACCTCCCTGGATCGCCGCGCTGCGCTGCGCTCGCGATGACGGCGCAGGCGGGGTAGGATGCCGCTGTCATGTTACAAAAATTGGATTTTTCGAACATGTGAGGATCGTCGTGTTAAGCCCGACCGATGCGATACCGGCACTGCCGCTGGCCTTGGATCTGGAGACCAGACCCGTGTTGCGGGCGGCGGCGAAGGCGCACCGGCATCTGGCAGAGTTGAAAGGGCGGGCTTCGGCCATTCCCAATCCGGGCATCCTGATCGACACCCTGGCGCTCCAGGAGGCCCCTGTTGAACAACCTGTTCCGCCACCCCTATACGCGCATCGATTATTTGCGCTCGGATCTCAGCGTGACCCGCCAGACGGCGGCGAGGCACCTCGACGCCCTCGCCGAGCATGGTTTCGTGGAAAAGCACCAGGCTGGCCGACACAATTACGATGTCAACCGACGCCTCGTGGCCCTGTTCCTGGAGAGCGCGGAGGAGGGGCTTCGGCGGGGCCCGGGTGCATCTTGCCTTGGCGGTCGCCGGACCCGATCGTGCAGCCCTGAAGGGGGGCGACGAGGGCACGCCGGACAGGCCGGCCGGTCCAGACCCTGCGCCGCCCCTGAAGGCCCCGCCGTGGTCAGGACCCGCCCCTGGTAAAGCGGCTCTGACCCGCGAGCCCCCCCCTTGCGGCGTGCTCGTCATGGGCGCGTCAAGGCCAAAAGCGCCGCGAGAACCGATCCTGTGTTAGGGCTTCCCAGGGCCGGGCGATTTGCCATTGAGCGTGCCGCGCGCGCGATGCCATGATCCCGGCCGAACCGCCGGGCTTCGGCCCGCGTGCTTTGAGCCGCTAACCCGCCTCCTGAAAGACATCGACCCATGTCCCGAATTCTCATCACCAGCGCCCTGCCTTACATCAACGGGGTCAAACATCTGGGCAATCTCGTGGGCTCCATGCTGCCGGCGGATGTCTATGCGCGCTTCATGCGGGCCCGGGGCCATGACGTCCTGGCGATCTGCGCCACCGACGAACACGGAACGCCCGCCGAACTGGCCGCAGCGGAGGCCGGCCAGCCGGTGGCGGCGTACTGCGCCGAACAACACGAGATTCAGAAGCGTTTGGGCGAGGGGTTCGGTCTGTCCTGGGACCATTTCGGGCGAACCTCGAGCCCGAACACCCACCGGCTGACCCAGCATCTGGCGGTCAAGCTGAACGAGGCGGGCCTGATCGAGGAACGCTCGATCCGCATGGTCTATTCGAATGCGGATGAGCGGTTTCTCCCGGACCGCTACATTATCGGGACCTGCCCCCATTGCGGTTATGACCGGGCGCGCGGCGACCAGTGCGAAAACTGCACCCGCGTGCTCGATCCGACCGACCTCATCGCGCCGCGCTCGGCCGTATCCGGATCGACGGATCTTGAGGTGCGCGACACCAAGCATCTTTATCTGCGCCAGTCCCAGATGGTGGACCGGTTGCGCACCTGGATCGACGGCCAGACCACCTGGTCGCACCTCGTTACGTCGATTGCCCGCAAATGGCTCGACGAGGGGCTCCAGGACCGGGGCATCACCCGGGACCTCGCCTGGGGCATTCCCGTCGCCCATGACGGTCACTGGCCGGATTATCAGGGCAAGGTGTTCTATGTCTGGTTCGACGCGCCCATCGGCTATATCGGCGCGACCGCCGAGTGGGCCGAGGCGGCCCCGGACGGGGAGGCACGGGACTGGAAGGCCTGGTGGTATGGCGAAGCGGCCGCCGATGTGCGCTATGTCCAGTTCATGGGCAAGGACAATGTGCCCTTCCACACGGTCGGCTTCCCGCTGACCCTGATGGGCTCGGGCGAGCCCTGGACCCTTGTCGACACCATCAAGGGCTTCAACTGGCTGACCTATTACGGCGGAAAGTTTTCCACGAGCCAGAAACGCGGCGTGTTCATGGATCAGGCCTTGGACATCCTGCCGGCGGATTACTGGCGTTACTATCTGATGGCCAATGTTCCCGAAGGCGCTGACAGCTCTTTCACTTGGGATCACTTTGCCGGCACGGTAAACAAGGATCTCGCCGACGTGCTCGGCAATTTCGTGAACCGCATCCTGCGATTCACGAAATCGAAATTCGGAAATGTCATTCCAGACGGCGGCGAGCCGGGTGCGGCCGAGGCTGCGCTCGCACAGGATCTCGAGCAACGTATCGCAGCCTATACGGATTTTCTGGAGGCGATGGAGTTCCGCAAGGCCATGGCGGAATTGCGGGCCATCTGGGTGCTGGGCAACGAATATCTGACCGAGGCCGCCCCCTGGACCGCTTTCAAGGAGAATCCGGACAAGGCGGCCGTGGCGGTGCGCACGGGGATCAATCTGATCCGCCTATGCGCCGTGCTGGGCGCGCCGGTCATCCCGGCGACGGCGGGGCGCATCCTGGAGGCCCTGGGCCTTCCCGCCGATGCCACGGCCTGGCCCGACCGGCCCATGGCGGAGGAACTGGAGCGTCTGCCGGCCGGCCATGCCTTTTCGGTGCCCGATGTTCTGTTCGCCAAGATCGAAGACGCGGATCTCGCCGCGTGGACGGAGCGGTTCGGCGGCGCGGGCGACCCGCCGGAGGCGCCGGCAAAAAAGCCGGAAAGTCCGAAGGGTCCCACGGCGGGGGTATGACCGGCGTCCGGGACGCCGGAGGCGGGGACGGGGGCGTGGACGGAAGGCGTCATGATCATTTCGCGGCGGCATCGCTTTGTCTTCCTGCGGACCCGGCAGACCGACTGCGCGCGGGTCGAGGTGGCCCTGTCGCCCCTGTGCGGCCCGGACGACATGCTCCGCCCGTTGGAGCCCTCCTATGAATTGTTGCGGCGGGACCTGGGCATCGTGCCCCGCCACTATGCCCGCTGGCCCTTCGCCCTGCTGACGGGTACCCCCTTCAATGTCCACGGACCGGCGCGTCGGCCATCCCGCGGGCTTGATCACTGGGGCCTGCGCCGCTTTCCGCCTTTTCCCTCCGCCCGTATGGTCGCGCGCGCCCTCGGACCGCGTCTGTGGTCGGAGTCTTTAAGCTTCGCCGTGGCGCGCGATCCCCTGGACCGTCTGGCGCACGCCTATGACGACGCGCTGGCCGCCGGGCGATGTGCGGATGTGGCACCTTTCTTTGCCGCGGGCCTTCCGCTGCCCAACGCCGCCGTCTTTGGCGATCGGGGCGAACTGGCCATCGACGGTCTGCTGCGTTTTGATCACCTGGCGGAGGATCTGGCCACGGTCTGTACCCGCCTCGGCCTCGATCATCGGGGCTGGCTGCCCCGCTCCACACAGGCGGACCGGGCCAGCCGCCAGCCCTGGTGGGCCGTCTTCACCGACGCGCAGATCGAGCATGCCGTTCGGTTTTATGCGGACGATTATCGCATCATGGCCGGGCTCGGAATCGCCGTTCCCGATGCCGTCCGCGCCATTTTGGGCGACGGCTTCGAGGCGTCAGGGGAAGGCGGCATGGAACGCCGCCAGCCGGCGGTTCACGTCCGCCGTGACGGCGTCCTCGAACAAGGGCACGGACAGGTGGTGGAAGGGCCGGCGGGGATAGGGTGACGGCGGGGTCCTGAGGGCCGATGTGCCGTCCACGCGCAGGATACCGTCCCGGCACCCGACTGCCGGAGTCTCTGCCAGGAACCGTTGGGGCACGGCGCACAGGATTTCCCGGCCCGCCACAGCCGTCAGGCGCTGGTCATCCCAGATCATGGAGCGGTCCGTGACCATGCGAGCGCGGATCCCGAGGGGATAGACTGTCCAACTGAGAATACAGCCGGTCTGCGTCTCGCCGGTACAGGGCTGGAATGCCTTCAAGGGTCCCTCGAACAGATCCACCGGGACAGGATGGGCCAGGATATAGGCCGCGATCAGACGTGCGGCCTCCGGCGTCCCGGCAATCATATCCTGGAGCAGGCCCGCCACATGGAGCCCGCCCTGACCGATACCCGCCAGGACAAAAGGCCGGTCCGCATTGTACCGGTCGCGGAACACGGCGAAGGCCCGGCGGATGTCCTGATAGGCCAGGGAGCGGGCCCGGCGCGAATCTTCACTCCGGGTTCTGAAGGCGTAGAGCGTCGCCTGCCGGTAATAGGGCGCAAAAAGCCGACCCGCTTGCGCGAAGGGGTGCCCTTCCAGGGGCAGGACACTCGAGGCCACATGAGCCGCCGACGGATCGTCGATGGGAGCATTCCAGCGGTTGTCGCCGGCGAATGTTGTGCCGTGAACGAAAAAGACATCGGCGCGCGTCCCATCGGCGCGCGTCCCATCGGCCGGACCGGGCGCCCTTGCGGGCAAGGCGGCCCAGGCCGACGGCGTGGCGTAGTCCGGGATGGCGCCGCGCAATGCGGTCTGAAAAGGTTGTTGGGGGTCGAGGGTAAACTCGTAGACATTGTCCCGGAAAATGAACAGCGTGACCACCGCGAGCACGCCGAGGACGGCGCCGCAGGTCGAGAGGCCGGGCGATGGGGCTGGCCGGGGTTGGAGTCGGTCGCGGGGCGTCATGGCGGTCAAAGAGTCATCCTCAGTCCTTACGGGGCAGCCTATCACAGTTGTGCTTTTCCATGCGAAAACGCCGGCGTGATTTGTACAGGGACCCTCGGTCCATCCCTTTTTGGGACCGGGCGAATGGCCTAGGATAGTCTGACATGTTGCCGCCCGGGTCGTTTCCGGGCGGACGGTTGCGGCACCGGACGGCGCACTTGATCGTCCGGACGCCCGTCATCTTGGCCTCGCCGAACGCACCGGCACATGCGCCGTGCGGGGCCGGCAAATCGGGGGGGGTGACCCGCCATGATCGAGGTCGAAGACCTGAGTTTCGAGTATCCCACCACACGGGCGCTGGACAGCATCGACTTGACCGTCGAACGCGGCGCCATCGCGGCCCTGGTGGGGCCCAACGGGGCCGGCAAGACGACACTTTTGCGATGTCTGGCGGCGCTGGAGCGGCCCTTTTCGGGCAAAGTCCGCATCGACGGTCTGGACACGCGGCGGCATCCGCGGGACGTCCATGAGCGCATCGGCTATCTGCCGGATTTTTTCGGCCTTTATGACGATTTGACCGTGCGGCAAAGCCTCGTTTTCGCAGCCCGGGCCCATGGCATTGCCTCGGGCGCGGCCGACGCGGCGGCCCAAAAGGCGGCCGAACGCACCGCTCTGACCGACCGCATGAACCAGAAGGCCTCGGAGCTGTCCCGCGGCTTGCGCCAGCGGCTCGCCATCGGCCAGGCCATCGTGCACGAGCCGCGGGTGCTGCTCCTCGACGAGCCCGCCTCGGGCCTCGACCCGGAAGCCCGCCGCAGCCTGTCCCGCCTGTTCCTGTCCTTGCAGGCGTTGGGCATTACGCAGATCGTGTCCTCCCACATCCTGGCGGAGCTGGAAGACTACTGTACCCACATGATCATCATGGACCAGGGACGGATCGTGCGGTCCCGCAAAGTGGGAGGCCAGGCCGGCGGCGCGGTCCCGGTGCGCATCGATCTTGTCCAGGCCGACGAGCGCCTTTCCTCGGTCCTGTCCCAGATGCCCGAGATCCAGGTGATCGAGGTGAGCGGCCAGTCCGCAATGGTCGTGGTGTCCGACGGGGGGGCCGGGCGCTCGGCGCTGCTGCGACGCCTGGTGGAAGCCGGTCTTGAGGTGGCCGGCATTGCCGAGGTGCGCGAGCGGCTGGAGGACGCCTATTTCAGCGATCTCGAGCCGTCCGAAAAGAACCGGAATGCAGGAGGGGCCCGCCCATGAACCCGGAATTTCAGCGAAATCTGTGGCTGAATCTGTCAAGCGGCCGGCTCATCATGATGCCGGCGGTGCTCGGCGCCCTGTTGTTCGCGGCGAGCCTCGTGCCGATGGATATGGGTCGGCAGGCCGTGGCCGGGACGGCCAAGACCGCCTTCTGGCTCATCGTCGTATTCTGGGGCACCTATCTCAGTGCCCGGACGATCGTCGGCGAAATCCGCGAGCGCACCTGGGACGGCCAGCGCATGTCCTCCATCGCGCCCTGGAGCATGGTTTGGGGTAAACTGTTCGGATCGACGATTTACATCTGGTATGGCGGCGCGATCTGCCTCGCCGTGATCTTCTTCACCACATCGACGGCCCAGGGCCCCGGTCTGGCCCTCCGGGAGCTTGGCTACTACCTCCTCGTCGGGGTTTTCGCCCATGCCGTTGCCATGCTGTCCAGTCTCCTGGCAGTCCGGCGGCAATTGCGGCACCCGGGCTTCGGGGTGTTTCTCTATCAGTTCCTCGGCCTTGCGGCGGCCTTTTCCGTGGCCAGTGCCTGGCCGGGCAACTGGCCGGAGGGCATCGACGTCCCGCTGCTCTGGTATGGCGGCGAGGTGCCGGCGCGCAGCTTCGTTCTCGCATCCATTGGGATCTTCGCGGTGTGGGCCGTGGTGGGCAACCACCGCCTGATGCGCCAGGAACTGCAGTTCAC
The DNA here is from genome assembly GCA_050331455.1 of Alphaproteobacteria bacterium. Taxonomy (GTDB): domain Bacteria; phylum Pseudomonadota; class Alphaproteobacteria; order JAJFIK01; family JAJFIK01; genus CAYUYV01. The sequence goes on along the minus strand of JBHJGV010000007.1, from coordinate 125,707 downwards.
CAATTCGCCGCTGGTGTGGATCGGGTTCTTGATCTTCATGATGGCCTATGTGGCGGGCTTCACCGATCTCATCCGCTGGGGGATCGATTCCCCCGAGCTGCGGGATGTTCTGGGGCGCATGGATCTGGGGCTCACGCTGCGCCTGGTGGCGGCGGTCACCACGGCCATGGTGCTGACATACGTCATGGTGTTCCTCGACGGAAAGGACATCGTCACCCTGCGCTGGATCGGGCGGGAGGCGTCGGCCGGTCGCCTGGGCAATGCGGTGTCCGGCGTGCCGAGTTGGGGCTGGTCGCTGCTGGCCGTGGGGCTCGTCACGCTGGCACTGCTTGTGACCGGTCAGCCGCTGGACATTGCGGGCCAGATCCCGGCGGACTTCGATCTTGATGACGACCTGTCCATCCTCGCCCGGATCGCCGAAGGCCCCTATGACTGGCGGGCCTGGTTCGTGGCCAGCTTCTTCTTCTTGGCACGGGATGTGGGCATCGTGCTGCTCTACAATGCCTCGGCCCAGAGTCGGCGGGCCGATTTTGCGGCCTTCATCACGCTGCTGGTCCTGTACACAGTCCTGCCGGCCATCGTGCTGACATTCACCTCGGCAAGCGCGGCAAGCCTGTTTTTCGCCACGCCCCTTGAATCGCCATGGCTGGCCATCGTTCCGCCGGTCGTGGAGGCGGGCATCGCCTGGGTCCTGGTGCTGGCGCGGATGGCCCGCGTCCGCGCTCCGGTGCCGGCGTAAGGGCTATCACCCTCGACAAACCCAGTACGCTTGACAAACCCAGTACGCTTGACGAACGAAGGGCCGTCCGATCAGCAAGCGGATGGCCCTTCGAATTTGAAAGTCCGTATCGGGATCGAGACTTAAGCGAATCCGGCCATGGATCCGGAGCCGTCCAGGCCCGCGGCGAGGGCGTCCCGCAGGCCGGAATAGCGCGGCTGATCGATCATGACCTTGTCCACGGTGGTCGCGCGCAGGTGATCGATCAGGGCCGGATCGTCCAAGGACAGCCGGCCGTCCCGGATGGCCAGTGCAAGGCTCTGGTTGAGGCTGGCCAGATCCGCATCCTCGCCCAGCAACGTCTTCAATCGTTCGTGCTCCCGGGCCTCGGCCCCTGGGCCTTGGTCGAGCTGGCGCTCGACGATCCCGAGGGCGTTGACGGCAACCCGGGCATGAAAGGCGGTGTGCCCTTCCAGCGTTGGCGCGAGGCGCTCCTCGATAAATTCCCGGACTGCCGTGACCAGTTCCCGGGCCGTGGGAGAATCCTCCATAACGCCTCTCAGCCGTCTGTCCGTTGCGGAGCCAGCAGATTCATCAGGTCGATCTCGGTTTCTGAGGCACGGCGCCCGATGGCGGCCCGCTCCACGGAGCGGTCGCGGCCCGTTCGGAATGTATCGACCATCATCATGCACATGATGCCCCATTTCAAGGTTCCGAAGGCGGTCCAGAAATAGACTCGCTCGGCATCGATGGGCGCGCCGCCGCCCTGGCGGTAGCCGGCCAAAAGGTCCTTCAGTTCTCCGAAACCGCCCACGGGCTTCATGCTGACCCCGAAACGCCAGGAGTTGACGCAAATCCAGCCCAGATCCTCGGCCGGATCGCCAAGATGAGTCAGTTCCCAATCGAGGACCGCGCGCACACCTTCCGGCCCGATCATCAGATTGCCGTTCCGGAAATCCCCATGCACCAGGGTCACGGGCCCGTCGGGCGGTGGCAGGCGCTCCTTGAGCCAGCGGAAGGCGTATTCGAAGACCGGCCGGGGCTCGTGGAAGCTGTCATAGATGTCCCGATAGCGCTGCCACTGCTGGGCCGCGTCGCTGATCCCAAGACCGGGCAGGGCGCCGGTTGGCACGCTGTGGATGCGCGCCAGAATGGCGCCGCATTGATAGGCCATGACCGCCCGTGCATTCGCGAATTCGGGATTGCGCAGGATTTTGCGGGCAATGGTCTCGCCCTCTACCCGTGACATGACATAGGCTGTGCCGAGACCGTCCTGGGGTTTCGCCACATAGGGAACGGCCGGTACGGGCACGCCATAGCCGGCGCAGGTTCGAATGACCTGGGCCTCCAGTTCGAGGCCGACGCCGGTGCCGCCCATGCTTTCGTCTTCGGCTGTGCCGCGCCCGCCGGGGGGACGGCGCAGGATCAGTGGAATGCGCGTGCCATCGGCGCGCACGGCGTCGAAAGACCAGGTTTCCTGGCTGGCGCCCCCGGACAGCCGGCTGAGAGCGTCGATGGCCACCGCGCCGGGCGCGAGACGGCCGGCAAGCGCTGTCAACGCATCCTGCAAGGGTGCGGCATCGCTGGCGCCGGACGCCATGGGCTGCGACGGGTGAGCCTTCGGGGCCGGCGCGCCGGGCGCAGTTGAAGAACGGGCGGTTTGGGAGCCGCCGGACTGTGGGGGGCCACCTTCCGTCATGGGCGCTTCCGCTTCTTCCGGGTCCGACAAAAGCCGGACTCTGTGAATTGCCTTTTCTCAAAGCTAGTATGCCTAGTCTACTATGGGCAGACGGCATCGGTCGCGGTTGGAAGGGTTGAGCATGTCGGAAAAGAAGGATGATGCGGCAGGGCGCCTCCCAGGGGATGACCGCGACCAACCGCGTCCGCATCGCCACCGCTGGTTCGATATCCGAGCGTATTTCCTGACCGGTCTGGTCGTGGCCGCTCCCATCACCATCACGATTTTCTTGACCTACACCTTTATCACGGTCGTGGACGACTGGGTCGATCGTCTCCTGCCGGACCGATACAATCCTTCATCTTATATTCCATTCACGGTTCCCGGCCTTGGGGTCATTCTCGTTTTTCTCGTGCTGGTGCTGCTGGGGGCCTTCACGGCCAATGTGTTCGGCCGGACCCTGATTCGGATCGGCGAATCGCTGCTGAACGCCATGCCGGTGATCCGAACCGTCTATATGACACTCAAGCAGATCTTCGAGACGGTCGTGTCTCAAAACACCCAGTCTTTCAATCAGGTGGCGCTGGTCGAGTATCCCCGGCGCGGCATCTGGGCCATCGCCTTCGTAACCACGTCGACCCGCGGCGAAATCGTCACCCGTGTCCGCGAACGCGGCCAGGAGGACCTGGTCAGCCTGTTTTTGCCCACAACGCCAAACCCGACATCCGGTTTCCTCCTGTTCGCGCCGCGGCGGGACCTGATCATGCTCGACATGTCGGTCGAGGAGGGCGCCAAGCTCGTGATCTCGGGCGGTCTTGTGTCCCCGGAGGTGGAAAAGCCCGGCAATGGTCGGCCCCAGAATGGGCGCAGTGCCAAGGACAACGGTGTCCCGACCCAAGCGGGCGCCGGCCGGGACACCCGTGCGCTGGACCGCAAATCCGAAGGTCCCAGCGACGGTGCCGAAGCGCTCACAATGACCGTGGCCCCGAATTGACCCGATACCGGCTCCCCGTCCCGGCACGCTCGCGCGCGGCGTGCCCGCGCATCGCTGAGCGACAGGCGCCGCGATGAACCTTGAAACCGCTGATCCTGGCTGGCATACCCGAAAGCCTTAAGGGAAATGCCCCGCGGATCACAACTCCACGATGGACAGTTATGGCCCAGCCCGGAATACCATCCGTCGACCATCCCGTGGTGGTCGATCTTAAAAAGACCGCGCGCAAAATTTTCGGCGTGGCCTTCGTCTTCAGCATTTTCATAAATCTTCTGCTGCTCGTCAGCCCCATTTACATGTTGCAGATCTACGACCGCGTGCTGGCGTCTGGCAGCGCGGCCACGTTGATCTACCTCACGATTGCGGGTGTCGGCCTGCTTGCTGCCATGGGCGCCCTTGAACACTATCGCAGTCAGGTGATGATCCGCATGGGGACTCATGCGTCCCGGGTGCTCGATCAGCACCTGTTTTCGGGCACCTTGCGATCCTTCAACCGGGGCCAGCACGCCGAAGCCACCCAGCCCGTGCGGGACCTCGATACGATCTCGACATTTCTGGGCAGCCCCGGGCCCACCAGCCTGATGGATGCGCCCTGGATCCCGATCTTCCTGTTCATCATCTTCTTGATGCATCCGGTGCTGGGCATCGTCGCCCTTGTGGGCTCCCTGGCCCTTGGCGTCCTCGCGGTTCTGACCGAACTGCTCAGCCGCACGCCCCTGAAAAGTGCACACACCCACCGCTCCAGGAGCATGCAGTTCATCGACTCCACCATGCGCAATGCGCCGGCCATTGAGGCCATGGGCATGGGCGGCCGGTTGATGGGTCAATGGCTCGACATCTACCGCAAGGCCAGTTCCGACCAGTCATCCGCCTCCGAACGGATGGGCCTCGTGAAAGGGTGGGTGAAGTTCCTACGCCCGTCGCTGCAGATTGCCATGCTGGGCACCGGCGCCTATCTGGCCCTGCGCCAGGAAATCAGCCCCGGCGTTATCGTGGCTGCGTCGATCATTTCGGGCCGGGCCCTGGCGCCGATCGAACAGGCCGTGGGGAGCTGGAAACAGATCATCGCGGCCCGGGACTCCTACGGACGGCTGAAGGTGTTCCTCAATGCCTTTTGTGCCCCGAAGCAAGACCGGGTGGCCCTGCCGAAGCCCAAGGGGCATCTGTCGGTCGAGAATCTGGTCGGCGCCCCGCCGGGCGTGCGCACGGTCATCCTCAAGAAGCTGACCTTCTCGCTCCAGGCCGGAGAATTTCTGGGCGTCGGCGGACCATCGGGGTCCGGAAAGTCGACTCTGGCCCACATGCTGATCGGTATCTGGCAGCCCATGAGCGGCTCGGTCCGGCTGGACGGCGCGGATGTGGCCAAGTGGGACAAGGATGACCTGGGCAGTCATATCGGCTTCGTGCCCCAGGACTGCGACATGTTCGAGGGAACCATCGCCCAGAACATCGCCCGTTTCGGCCAGATCGACTCCGAGGCCGTGCTGGAGGCGGCGGAGCTCGCCGGGGTCCACGAATTCATCCTGCGGCTCGAGAACGGCTATGAAACCCGGGTCGGGGCCGGCGGCATCTGGCTGTCTGCGGGCCAGCGCCAACGCATCCACCTGGCCCGGGCCATTTACGGGCGGCCGGCCTTGCTCGTTCTCGACGAACCGAACACCCATATGGATGCGGGCGGTGAGGCGGCCCTGATGGAGACCTTGAGAACCCTGAAGGGCCAGGGCACCACCATTATCCTGATCTGCCACCGACGGCCCATGCTGGCTTTGGCCGACCGGCTCCTGGTGCTGCGGGACGGGCAGATCGCCAATCTGGGCAAGGCGGACGAGGTCTTGCAGCAAATGTCATCCGGCAGCGGAAAACAACCGGCCAACGACCCCCGCGCGGCGGCGGCCTCCGGGTGAGACGCGCCGCACACGGACCGGGTTCCGAGCACGTGAAGGCAGCCGTGCCCCACAGGCCGCAAGGCGACCGGACCGCACAGTAAGGAGTGATGTCGTCCATGGGTCTCTTCGACAACGGATCAAACGGCTCTTTCCCGATCGGGGGCCGGCGCCGCGGATCCCGCCGCCCCGATCAGGAGCGGTGGGACGCTGAGGACGGGCGCAACGCCGAGCCCGCATCGGCCGATCAATTCCATGATGATCGTCCCGATAGCGATGATTTCAGAATGCGGGGAGCGCTGGACGGGCCCACGGAGGACTCGGACCGGAGCCTCGAAGAGGATCGCGATCGTCCGCGCGCGAAGCGACCGGTTGCGCGCAAAAAGAGCGGCTTCGGTCTTTTCGGCGCCGGCAAGCCGCCCAAACGCCGGCCCATGCGCGCGCCGCAACGCATTTTGAGCGACGGGGATCGGGATCTGCGCCCTGCCGATTCAGCGCCAGCGGATCCGCCGAGAACGGACGACGGCTTCGGTCGCGCCGCAGCATGGACCGCGGCTCCGACCGACGCCAGGCCCGCTCCGGCTCCCGAAGGCGCGGGGCCGCGGGCGTGGCCCAACGCGTCGGACGACACGCCGGGCCTAGCCGGGATCGAGCGGGTCGCGCCGCGACCGTCTGCCCCCGCTGACGATACCCCGGACTCCACGCCCATTATCGATCCACCGGTTCAGGACGGCCTTCCCTTGGAACGGACCATTCCCCAGGACCAGACCTTTTCGCTTGAAAGAACCGGCTCGCTCGAAAGAACCGGACGCCCCGTGCCGGCCAAAGCTGACACAGACGATGCGCCCACCGATCATTTTGCCCCGGCGGCCGCAACCCCGGCCAAAAATGCCCCTGTGAGTGAGGAAAACAAGAGCGACGAGGACCGAAGCCAAGCGATGGAGACGCCCGTCCCGGAATGGTCTCCCGTGACGCCCCCGACACCCGTACCATCCCAGGCCCCTTTGCAGCCTGAAGGCCGGACCGACGCGTCCGAAAGCGGCCGGCCGGCTCTGCCGGTCGCCGCGGTCCGCTCCGATCCACCCGCCGCACCGGCTCCAGACCCGCGGAAACCTCAGCAGGCCGACAGTCCGGACCACACTCCGGACCACGCCCCAGAGCACGCCCAAGAAACCCCACCTCCGGCCCCGGAGCCCGAAACTCCAGCGGTTAGCGACCGCAGCGGGGATCGGGACGGGTACCGCGACGACACATACGACACCGGCCAGTCAGTGCTGCCCCTGAACCGCGTGAAGCGGCGTACCGCCGAAGCAGCGGCGAGCCGCTGGGACGAGGCGCCAGGCGAACCCGGAGCACCATTCAATGATGAGCCCGCGCCGGCCCTGACCCTTCCGGACGAACAGGACCCGCCGCGGCGGCGTCCCAAACAGGCCAAGCCAGTGCGCCGGGGCCGCAAAAAGCCACGCACCCGTCCTCGCCGGCCGGAACCGCCCGGCGATGATCTGTCAGGGGAGGAAAAGTCCAGCGGCCTGTTCAGCTTCATCGAAAGGATGATGAGCACCGGCAATCAGGGGCCCTCCGCCTTCCGCCAACCGATCCGGGGCGGGCTGATCGTCGTGTTCTTGACCTTCGGCCTGTTCGGCACCTGGTCCCTGGCGGCCCAGATCGACAGCGCCGTGATCGCCGCCGGATCCTTGAAAGTGTCCAGCCAGAGCAAGGAAGTCCAGCACCTGGAAGGTGGGATCATCCGCGAGATCCTGGTGCGGGACGGCGATTTCGTGAACACCGGAACGCCGCTGATGCGCCTCGACGGCACCCGGGAACTGGCTCGGTATTCAATCTCGGAGCGCCGTTTCGACGAGGCGCGGGCGTCCGTCGCCCGCCTCATCGCCGAGCGGGACGGGCTTGAGTCCATCCCGTTTCCTCCGGATCTCCTGTCGCGGCAGAACGATCCGGAAATCCGCACCCTGCTGAAGACGCAGCTCGAAGCATTCACGACACGGCGCAATCTGCACCAGGGTCAGATCTCGCTCCTCGAACAGAGGATCGAGCAGCTCCAGTCGGAAATCGCCGGCCTGCGCAGCCAGGCCGCGGCCAACAACCGGCGCGCCCGTCTCCTGTCCCAGGAAATCGAAGGCCTGCGGGAATTGCTCCAGAAGGGCTTTGCCGCGCGCACGCGCGTGAACGCCCTCGACCGGGAACTGGCCGAAGTGGAAGCCGAGCGGGCAGGGACCCTGGCGCGGATCGCTCAAGCGGAACAGGGCGTCACGGAAACCAATCTGCGCATCACCCAGGAAATCAGCACCTACCGCGACAAGGTCCTGGAAGAGTTGGAACAATGGGACCGCCAGGCCTTCGAGTCCGGCAATGAGGTGAGCATGATGGCCGATACGCTGGAGCGTACGGAAATAAATGCGCCAGTCAGCGGTGTCGTGGTGGGATTGTCCGTGCACACTGTGGGTGCGGTGATCCGGCCCGGACAGGTTCTGATGGAAATCGTGCCCGACCGGGATGCCCTCATTGTCGAGGTCAAGCTCCAGCCCCAGGACATCGACTCGGTCACCATCGATCAGACGGCCGATGTTCAGCTTTCCGCTTTCAATCAGCGCGAACTCGGCAAGATCCCGGGAAAGGTGATTTATGTGGCGGCCGACCGGCGGGAAGATGAACGCACGGGGCAGGCCTATTTCATCGCGCGGGTCGAACTCGACGAGAGCTTCCCGGCCCTTCAAGGCCTGCCGCTTTCTCCGGGCATGCCGGCGGAGGTGTTCATCAATACCGGGAGCCGGACTCCGTTCGAATATCTTATCAGTCCGCTGACCGACAGTTTCGGACGTGCCTGGCGCGAAGGATGACCGGGCGCTTTTGTCTCAGGCATCGGCAGGATCGCGTCGTGAAGGAGGAGCCGGTATGAGCGAGGCAACGGAAACCCTCTATGATCTCCGGGGCCGTGCCGCCTGGATCACGCTCAATCGTCCGGACAGCCGCAACGCCCTGTCGACGACACTGGTCAACCAGCTTTTCGATCATCTGGCCACGGCCAATGGTGATCCATCCGTCCGCTGCATTGTGATCACAGGCCATGGGCCGGCCTTTTGCGCCGGCGCGGACCTCAAAAACCCGCCCGGCCAGTCCGCCACGGGGGACCGCGCCGTGCCTTTTGAAACCGTGCTCAAGGCGATCCTGGACAGCCCCAAACCGGTGCTTGCCGCGGTCAATGGCGCGGCCTTTGCCGGCGGGCTCGGGCTCATCGGCGCCGCCGATATCGCCATCACGGTAGAAGACGCGCCCTTCAGCTTCAGCGAGGTGCGGATCGGCGTCATCCCGGCCATCATTTCCGTGGTCTGCCTTCCCAAGCTCAGGCCCCATCACGCCGCGAAACTGTTCCTTACGGGCGAACGCTTCACCGGGCGCGAGGCCGTGGCCATGGGCCTTGCCCATGGGGCGGTCCCGGCGGATGCGCTGCACAGCGCGATCGAAAGACAGGTGAACATGATTGCTTTGGGCGGACCCCAGGCCCTGGCGGAGTGCAAAAAGCTGATCCGGCGGCTACCGGATTTATCCGTCGATGAGGCTTTTGCCGAGACGGCGGAATGGAGCGCCCGTGTCTTCCGCTCCGAGGAAGCCGCCGAGGGCATCGCGGCCTTCCGCGAACGCCGCAAACCATCCTGGGTCTTCGACCCCTGATTGCGTCAGGCCACATGAACCGGTGCGCCGCGATCCACGCCGCGAAACCCAAAAAGGGCCGGACCGCAACACGGATCCGGCCCTTAACGGTCAGCAGAGGGACGATCAGGCCGCTTTGGCCACCTTTTCGAACAGCTCGGCCACATATTCCCAGTTCACCAGGGTGTCGACCCAGTTTTTGACGTAGTCCGGACGGCGGTTGCGGAAGTCAAGATAGTAGGAATGTTCCCACACGTCGCAGCCGAGCAGCGGCGTTTGACCGTGCACCAGCGGATTTTCCGCATTCGGCGTTTTGGTGACTTCAAGCTTGCCTTGCGTATTGAGGACGAGCCAGCACCAGCCGGAGCCGAACTGGGTTGCGCCGGCTTGCACGAAGTCTTCCTTGAATTTGTCCACGGAGCCGAAATCTTCTGTCAGCTTGGCCTCGAGGTTGCCGGGAATGGCGGTCTGATTCGGCGTCATCCATTTCCAGAACTCGATATGGTTCCAGTGTTGGGCGGCATTGTTGAACAGGCCCTGGTTCTTGCCGTAAGACGCCGTGACGACCTCCTCAAGGCTCTTGCCTTCGAGGCCAGTGCCTTCGATGAGCTTGTTTGCATTGACCACATAGGTGTTGTGGTGCTTGTCGTGGTGCAGTTCGACGGTCTCGGCCCCCATATGCGGAGCCAGGGCATCTTTCGCATAGGGCAGGTCGGGAAGCGTGAAAGCCATGGTGAGCCTCTTTGTGTCGGAGGAATCCAAAACGGGGCACCGCGGCTGGGCAGGCCCCGGGGTCGGGGAACGAACCACGGCGTGGCATGGTTTCACCCTGTGAATCGACCCTGGAGAGACAATGTTCGTTTCGAACGAGAGTTCAACCACTGTTTCTCTGACAAGGCCGACCAGCCGGCTGCCCGCGCCCGCCAGGAGACCCCATGACCGCGTTGAAACCCGCGCCGCTGCGCCGTGATACCATGGCGTCCATGACCGACGACCCGAACCTGACCTATTGCGCCGATTTGGTCCGTCGGTCGGACCCGGACCGGTTTTTCGCCAGCCTGCTGGCGCCGGCGGAGCAGCGGGCCGGTCTCCTGACCCTCTATGCCTTCTATCAAGAGGTCGCCCGCATACCGGAACTCGTGAAAGAACCCATGATCGGCGCGATCCGGCAGCAATGGTGGCGGGATGCCGTTGCGCGCCTTGCCCAAGACGGGCGCGCCAGTCACCCGGTCGCCCATGCCCTGGCGCCCCTCCTAGACCAGGGCTTGTCGCCCGAGGGCCTGCTCGCCCTGATCGATGCCCGCGAGGGAGATTTCGCAGAGGTGCCCTTCGCGACCCGGGACGACCGGGAGGCCTATGCACGCAAGACCGCCGGCGGTTTGATGCGTGCGGCTTTCGATCTTTTATGTCACCCGGCCCGACCGAGCACGGCCGATCTGGCCCTGGCCGAGGAGGCCGGTGCCCTTTGGGCGCGGCTCGGCCTGTTGCGATCGGTCGCGTTCTGGGCCGCACGGCGTCGGCTGGTGTTACCCTGGGAGGCTGTCGCTGCGGCCGGTATCGACCTTGAGCCCTTGTTCGCCGGCACGTTGTCGCAAGACGGGCGCGACGCCCTGAGCGAGATTATCCTCGACGAGGCCGCCCTGGTCCGGATGGGGATCGAGCGCCTGTCCGGCCGGGCGATTCCCCTGCCGCTGCGGCCCGCCCTGTGTTACATCCCCCTCTCACGCGCTTATGTCCGCCACGTGGAACGCGCCGCCTGCACGCCCCTTGCCACGCCTGCGTCACCGAGGACTGCCACACGGATCGTGTCGCTGCTCTGGGCGGCCGGACGGTGCCGGATGTAGCGTTTTCCGGGGGCGGCGCCGATGATCCGCTTCAGGCGGAGTGCAAAGGGATTCTGGTTCATGCGTTTCATGTCCGCCGTACTGGTCGGCCTTGCCGTCTGGATGGGTTTTGGCTGGTCCGGCATTGTTCCCTCAAAGCCGGCCCCGGCCCGTGCCGAAGGGGTGCGGCCTGCGCTGACAACGCCCGCCCAGCCGGCCATCTGGCGCGTCGCCAAGGATGGCCAGCAAGGTTGGCTCTTCGGCACGATGCACGCTTTGCCCGATGTTACCTGGAAAACCGCAACCATAGAGGGTGCCATCCGGGAGGCGGACGTCTTCGTTTTCGAATTGGAGATCGACCGGGTGGACCTGAGCCGCGTCCGGGAGCTTGTGCTGAAATACGGCTTCATCGAAGACGGGCGGACCCTGCCGGACATCGTGAATGCGCGGCGCTGGGCGCAGGTTGCCGATCTGGCGGCCGGTCTGGGCCTCGCCCGCGATGAGATCGCCGCGCTGTTGCCGATGCGACCCTGGTACGCTTCGCTGTATTTGACCAACCGGTTTTTCAGCAATGAGGGCTTTGCGGCCGGCCGCGGCGTGGAAGAATCCTTGCTGGCGGATCTTCGGGCCGGCAATCGCCGGACCATGTCCCTGGAAACGGCCGAACAGCAGCTTGCGTTTCTCGACGGTTTGAGCGAGCCGATCCAGGTGGCGATGCTGGAGGCCACGGTTCGGGACCTTCGGGAAAAGCCCGACATCGCGCGGGATATGCTGCGGCATTGGGCGGGCGGCGACACCCAGCAGTTGGCCGATCTGTTGAACGACGCTTTGAAGGATTATCCGGAGGCCTATGACGCGCTGCTGGTGGCGCGCAACCGGGCCTGGATCCCCGCGATCATGGATCTGATGGCCAGCGGCCAAACAATTTTCGTGGCCGTCGGCGCCGGGCATCTGGTTGGCCGCGACAGCGTCGTGGCACTGCTTGAAGCCCAGGGTTACCAGGTAAACCGCGCTTACTGAGACGGTCGGCATCGGTCGCCGCAGACGGGCGCCCCCAACCGAAAAACCCCGCGTCACGGCTCCGTGGCGCGGGGTTTTTCGCAGGTTCTGTGTCGGTCTTTTAAAGATCGATGTCCCGGACCGGTTGGCGAACGAGATCCATGGCCGGGGGCGCAATGGCCGCTTCGTCTTGAGCGGCCGGAGGCTCACCGGCTGCAGAACCGTCTTCAACATCGCGCGTATTGCTGCCGTCCACGGACGCCGCGCGCGTGAAAAGCATGCGGTCCAGCGCCGGCAGGCCGAAGGCGAGGGCGAAGCTGACCGCGAGGCCGAGCAGGGCCCGGGCCAGGTCCTGGACGGCCATCTTGACGGACTGGAAGATGGGCCGGTGCTGGACCATCAAGGTCAGCGCGATCTCCCGGCCGGCCAGAAGGCCGAGGAACACCCAGGTGGTGGACATGGGAATATTCGAGATCTGCTTGAAGTACAGCAGGATGAACGCGTAGATCAGGTCGATGATCGTCGCTGCCCGGATGTCCGTTGTGTTGGTCTTGGAGGTGACGATTTTTTGGATCTCGCCGCCGCGCCGCGCAAAAATGATGGCGTGAAGCAGGAGCATGAACACGACCGAGAACACGAGGACGCTCGCGTCGAGTTCCCGAGGCAGATAAACGAAGATATTGGCAAGATCCTGGATCAGCCATTGGCTCCACAGGAAGCCCGTCGACGCCCACTGGAACACGACCCAATACCAACCCGGCTTGTCGCCCGCGCTTTCCATGAAGCGCTTTTCAAGCAGCCGGGACACGGCCAGATAAACCAGCAGGCCGACGCCGATGGCCACCCCATAGCCCAAAACCGATTTCATCAGCACGGCCTGGGTATTCGTGGGCGCAAAAACGGTGAGCACCAGGAAAGTGGTAGAGACCGGTATGCCGAAGCGAGTCAGCAGCAGGATGAAAATGGGCGGGATCACATGGATCCAGGTCACGCCGCCTTCCGGCTCGGGAAACTTGGCAAGGCGCCCATAGGCCACATCGCCGTAATTCACGAACCAACCATAGACCAGCACGCCCGTCAGGATCGTGGAGGCGTACAGCCAGAGGAGCCACCAGGGGCGGTGAGAGTTCGAACTGAGGAACGTCCCCAGGGTCTGAATGGCATCATTGGCAACGATGGAGTAGGCCGCAAACATGAAGCCCACGAACATCATGATGGAAGCAAGACTCGTGTCCATGGTGAAAGGCCCCCACAAGGCAATGGTAATCTGAGCGTTCGGTCCTGTCCGGCGAAGGGCCGGCAAAAGGCCGGCCCCGGAACATCAGTGGTGTTTCAGGATCGTGTGCCGTTCGGAATCGATGGTCTTATTCGAACCACCAGCGTCGGGGCTGGTAATCCGGGGCGAGCTTGCGGCGCTCGCGCTCCAGCGTCTTCGCCGGCAAGGGCACAAAGCCGTTTTTAAGAACGATGGACTGGCCCTGGCTGGACAGCACAAAATCCAGGAAGGCCTGGGTCAGCGGCGTCATCGGTTTCCCGGGCTCACGGTTCACATAGATGAACAGCGGCCGCGACAGGGGATAGCGTCCGTCCAGCACATAGGCGAACCGCTTGTCCGGGTCGTCGGAGTTGGTGAACTTTTCCACATAGACCGGGAAGAAGCGGGCCGAGTACGGATCACGGCCCTGCGCGATGGCGATGGGCCGGACATTGGGCTGGTTATAGCCGAGTCCTGCAAAGCCGATCGCGTTGATGTCCGCAGCCACCGCCTTGATCACCGCGGCGGAGTCTTCGTGTTCCACATAATCGGTCCGGAACGCACCGTTGCATAACGCCGTCTTGCGGAAAAACTCGTAAGTGCCCGACACGGTGTTTCGTCCGAGAACCCGGATCCGACCAACCGTCCGGGTGCCGACGGCCAGTTCTTCCCAGCGGGTGATCGGGTCGCCGCCGCACATGTGGGTCGAAGAGAACACTTGATCGAGTTGACCCATGGTGAGGCCATAAATCGGATTGTCTTTATGCACATACACGGCCAAAGCATCGAGCGAAACGATGAAGGCCGTGGGCTGATATCCGAATATGTCCTTAAACGCCGCTTCTTCGCCTTTGGTCATCCGGCGGCTCATGGGCGCAAGGAGCGTTCTGCCCTGTTGGAGGGCAGGGACGGCGGTCTGGGACCCTTGCGACCGGATTTCCGTGGACACATCGCCGTGGAAGGCGGTGAACGCCTCAACCCAGGCATCCATGACCTCGCCGAGCGTGTCGGAGCCGATCGCGGTCAGTGTTCCCTCAAGAGCTTTCGATCCGGGCTGATAGTCCGGCATGTCCGCAAATGTGGCCGTTGTTTCCGAACCCGCCGACGGGGCGGCCACGGCCGTTGCGGTCAGAACGGCAAGCAGGATGGCGCTGAACCGGTTCATGTCCCCTCTCTTCTTTTTCGTCACAACGAACCGCATCCGGATCGTCATCAAAACCCTGGCGGTGGATAGGTCATTCCACCGCACGTGTCCAATACCACGGGTGTTCTCCAGAAATGTGACAGCCACGCCCGCTGGGCGTCGTTCGGCACCAATACCAACCGCCTGAATTCACGTGCGTTTCTGAAGCCACTGGCGCAGGCCGATGGCAAGGGCGTTCATGACAAGGAGGAAACCCAACAGAACCAGGATGCCCGCCGCCGTCCGCTGCACGAAGCCGCGCTCGGGACTGTCCGCCCAGATGAAGATCTGCGTGGGCAGGGCCGTTGCCGGCTCCATCAGGCCGTCCGGCAGGGCCGGGATGAAGGCGTTCATGCCGATCAACAAGAGCGGGGCGGTTTCCCCGAGGGCCTGGGCGAGGCCGATGATCGTGCCCGTCAGAATGCCCGGCATGGCCGAGGGCAGCACATGGTCGAAAACGGTCTGGTGTTTCGAAGCGCCCACGCCCAACGCGGCCTCACGGATGGATGGCGCCACGGCTTTCAGGGAGGCCCGGGTCGCGATAATGATGGTGGGCAGGGTCATCAGGGACAGGACCATGCCACCCACCAGGGGCGCCGACCGGGGCAGGCCGACGAACTGGAGAAAAACCGCGAGGCCCAGAAGGCCGAACACGATGGACGGCACGGCGGCCAGATTGTTGACGTTCACCTCGATCAGGTCGGTCCACCGGTTGCGCGGCGCGAACTCCTCAAGGTGGATGGCGGCGGCGATGCCGAGGGGAAAGCTGATCAGGAAACAGACGAGCAGGGCGAGGAACGAACCGGTGAGCGCCCCGGCAAGGCCGGCGATTTCGGGATAGCGGCTGTCCGGCGCCGTGAACAGGCGCGTGTTGAACGGCCGCGAGATCAGGCCCCGCTCCTCAAGCGAATCGAACCAGCCGATTTGCCGGTCGCTCACACGGCGCTGATTTTCCGGCGCGTCCCGGTTCACTGCCTTCTTGTGGAGCTGATCGAACGTATCCGAGACGGGCAGGCGGAGCGTGAAGGGCTCCCCGATCAGGGACGGGTCCTGGACCACTCTTTGGCGCAGCAGATTGCCGGCGGCCGAGGACAGGATGGAAGAGACGGCGCGGCGGTCCCGGCGCTCGGTCACATCGGGGAAGAGCGCGAAAAGGGCCTCGTCCAGGGCACCGTCGTAATCGCCGCGCAAAGGCGCATCCGGAGAAAATTCACTGTCCGGCAGCGTGACCGTCAGGTCCAGATGGGTCTGGGTGAAGGCCTGATAGCCGATGACCGTCAAGGACACGAGCAGGGTGCCAAGCAGCCCCAGGGCGATGGCAATGGCGCCAATCCCGACGACCTGAAGGCCGAGATCCGATCGGCGACGGGACTTGACCCGGTCCGCCATGGTGGACGAGGTCCAGTCGACGGTCCGCCTGCCGGGGGTGAGGGCCAAATCACTCATAGCGTTCCCGATACGTCTGGACGATGCGCAGGGCGATGACATTCAGGGTTAGCGTCACGGCGAACAGGACGAGCCCGAGGGCGAAGGCGGAGAGAGTCTTCGGATTGTCGAACTCCGTATCCCCCGTCAGCAGCGTCACGATCTGGACCGTGACCGTCGTGACCCCCTCGAACGGATTGGCGGTGAGCCGGGCAATCAGACCCGCGGCCATGACCACGATCATGGTTTCCCCGATGGCCCGGCTGAGAGCCAGAAGAACGCCGCCCGCGATACCCGGCAGAGCCGCCGGGATCAGGACCCGGACGATCGTCTCTCCCTGGGTGGCCCCGAGGGCATAGGAGCCGTCCCGCAGGCTGTTGGGAACAGCGTTCAGGGCATCGTCGGACAGGGAGGAGATGAAGGGAATAATCATGATGCCCATCACGCTGCCGGCCGCGATGGCGCTGTTCGGGGCCACGTCGAGCCCGAGGGCCGTTCCGGCGGTGACAAGGGCAGGGGCCACGATCAGCACGGCGAAGAAGCCGTAAACCACCGTCGGCACGCCGGAGAGTACCTCGAGCGCCGGCTTGATCACCGACCGGATGCGCCCATTGGCATATTCGGCAAGATAGAGGGCGGACAGGAGACCGATGGGCACGGCAACAGCCAGGGCCACCACCGCGATGAGCAAAGTACCGGCGAAGACGGGCACCGCACCGAAGGCGCCGAGGCCTGCCACCTGGTCCTGCCGGATGGCGATCTGGGGCTCCCAACGCAGGCCGAACAGGAATTCCAGCGCCGGAACCTGCCGGAAAAAGGCAAACGATTCGAACACCAGGGCGGCGATGATCCCCAGGGTGGTCAGGACAGCCACGGCGGAGCTGAACATCATCAGCCCCGTCAGGATCCCCTCGAAACGATTGCGGGCCCGGAAGTCGGGGGTTGCCCGGGTGATGGCGACAGCGGCCCCGAGGGCGGTCATGGCGGCAGCGCTGGAGAGCATCGCCAGCCCCGCAAGGTCGGTCCAGCGGTTCAGCCGTTGTGCCGCCGCCAAAAGATCCGGCTCCGGCGTGCGGAATTGCCGGCCCGCGGCAAGCTGACGGATCTCCGAAATCAGCAGGCCGATCTCACCGGTCGAGCGGCCTTCGGTCCGCCCGTCCGGCAAAGTCGACAGGATCAACGCATTGATGGCGCTGTCCTGGGTCAGGGTCCAGATCAGCACGACGATCATGGACGGCAGCAGGGCCCAGGACGCGGCATAGGCGCCGTGATAAAGCGGGAGAGAGTGCAGAACCGGGCTCCGGCCCCCAGCGCCGGAGGCGGCGTGGCGAAAGCCCAAGGCCCGGTGGCGGGCCCAGGCAAAACTGGCCAAGGCCATCACGGCGATGACGGTGAAAGTCCAGGCAAGCATGGGGCCCTCGCACAGGAACGGATACTGCGGCACCGGCGTATCCGCCGGCACCGCGACCCGGCCGGATCATTGCGTGAAACGCGCCACGGGCGAACCGTCCAGCACCGCGCTGCGCGCCCGGGCCCGCTCGGCATCCGAAAGGGGGGTGAGACCCCGCTCGACCAGATAGCCGTCCGGACCCAGCGCTTCCATGCTCACATATTCCGCGATGAACTCCTCAAGGCCGGGGATCACGCCCCGATGGGCATTCTTGGAATAGAAGAACAGCGGGCGCGCGATGTCATAAGAGCCGTCCCCGATGGTTTCGAGGGTCGGCTCGACACCGTTGACGATGACCGGTTTCAGGATGTCCTGGTTTTCGTAAAGGAACGAGTAGCCGAATATGCCGAGGGCGGTCGGGTCGGCATTCAGGCGCTGGACGATCAGATTGTCGTTCTCGCCGGCCTCGATGAAGGGACCGTCCTGGCGCATCCGGCTGCAGGTCCGGTCCATGTAGTCCTCGAACGCCTCGCCCATCTCGGCCTTTTCGGCCTGATAGAAGGGCAGGGCCTGGCAGCCGTCATGCATGGCGAGTTCGACAAAGGCATCCCGCGTGCCCGAGGTCGGGGGCGGTCCGAACACCCGGATTTCCGTCTCCGGCAATGAATCGTCAATCTCGGACCACACCGTATACGGATTGTCGACCAGGGTCTCGCCCGTATCCGGATCGGGCACCTGGGAGGCAAGCGCCAGGAAGATCTGGCTTTCCGTCAGCGCCCAGGGAAATTCAGCCTTGCGGGAGACGCTGACCGTCAGTCCGTCATAGCCGATCAACGCCTCGCTGACCGAAGTCACGCCGTTCTCCTGGCAGCGGGTCCATTCGGACGGCTTCATGGCGCGGGAGGCGCCCGCGATGTCCGGGAACGACTCGCCGACCCCGTCGCAGAAGATCTTCATGCCGCCGCCGGTGCCCGTCGACTCGACAACCGGTGCGGGCCGCCCGGTCTTGTTGGCAAACTCCTCAGCCACCGCCACGGAATAGGGGAACACGGTGGAAGACCCGACCACGCGGATGCGGTCCCGTATGGCGGCGGTGCCTCCGTTGCCGTTTTGCGTGCCGGAATCGCAGGCGCTAAGGCCGAGCATGGCAAAAGCGGCCAGTCCGGCGACGAGGGGGCGTGGAAGCGGCGCGGTCATGCTGAAATCTCCCTTCTCAGCGCGGCCCGGACCGGGCGCGCCTCATGGTCAAACCCGTGTGGGGCAATTCTGACGTGGCTTTGATACCGCGAAGTGTCTCTGCGGACCACCCTCGCATCCGGCAAGGCAGGCGCAGCGGTTTCGGCGGAGGGGCCCCCGCCGGCGCATTGGCCCTCGCCGGCGCATTGGCCCTTGACTCAAAAGGCATTCAAGGCAGGGTTTTTGCAGATCGGAAGACTTTGGGCAGATTTTCTGGGGGGCGTGGTCCGTGACGATTTTCAATCATGTGCATCTTGCCCGGATGCTGGGAAACTACGCCATCCATCCGCGAACCCAGTTCTGGTATTTCTTCTTTTATGTCGTTGCGGGACTCCTTCCCGGCATTGTCTATCTCATCGTTCTGCTGACCAATCCCACCATGGCGCGTGTGCCGGAGGCCCCGATCGTGCGCCTGTACACGCTGATGGGGGACCTGGCGACCCTGGTCCTATTCATAATCGGTTTGATTTTCTCGTTCCAGGTGAACGAGCGGGGCGACAATCGGGATTTCGTGACGCGTTATGTCTGCCTGTCGATGCCCCTGGCCATCCAGGCCTTCGGTGTGTTCGTCCTGGTTTTTTCCATGATGACCCTCTTCGTGGTCGACTTCGTCAACAACATCCGAATGGCAGATGACGACCGCACCGTCGCCATTATCGACACGATCCCGCTGGTGACACTGTCGGCCTTTGTGACGGCCAGCGTCTATTTCAATGTTCAGATGATCCTGACCATGCGCCTCGCGGCGACCAAGATGCCGCTTTATCCGCCCCAGGATCACGGCCCCCCGTTTGCGCCTGGGGAACCGCCGAGACAGATGTGATCGGATCGGCAGGCGATTACGGACGCTGGGCGCACCCTCGCAGCCACACGTCGCGCAGATCGACCGGGGCGCAGGCGCCGTCGGCAAGACGTGCAATGCGCCTGATGCGGCTTTTCAGCAACGGGTCCGGAGCGGCCAGCTTCAGGCGCCCGGGCGCGATCATCACGGCGGTCAGGGCAATAAAATCCTGTCGCGGAATATCTGCCGGCTGGCCGCCGAAAAACACCTCCGCGCCCTTGTGGAAGCCCTCGATCCAGCCTTCCTCCGCCCGGCCCATAGGGACATGGGCGAGAAACAGGGTCAGGATGTCGTCCTTGGTCAGTCGGCGTTCGAGGGACAGGGCATAGGTGGTCTGGCGCAGTTTGCGCAGTCCTGGCTTGAAGTCTTCGAACGCCATCCGTTTGGCCACGGATTGGGTCACGGTGGTCAAGCCCGCGCCGGGGGTCGAGAGATCGACGCCGGCATGGTCGTAAAAGCCCGGATCCTGGACCGCGAGCAGGATGGCCAGACGCTCCGCGCCCAGGGAGTCGGGCCCTTTGCCGCCGGCGCGCAGGGCCGCGGCCCGCTGCTGGAGGGCCGGGGCGTCGCGAGCCGCATCCACCCAGCCCATGGCTCCATTAGCGCTCAGCCCAATCACCAGGATCGCGATCCCGATCCCGAGACTGCGGAGGATCCATTTCAGCATGGGCCGTCTCCCGGTTTGCGCCAGACCATCCCATGGATCCACGGCGCCCTGCAGTAGTCCTTTGTCCGCGGATCATCGGGCGTCACGGGCAACGGTTCCTCGAAGCGTTCCAGGGTAAGGCCTTCGCCCAGAAAAAGGGCCATGTAGCGGCTCAAGGGCCGGTGCCGGTTGATGATCCTCAAACCCGAAAACGCGACTTCATAGGCCCAGTCCTCCAGATAGCGATCGATGCCGAAGACCTGTTTCTCCCCGTCCGGCCCCCGCTGCCAACCACGCGGACCGCCGGCGGTGACGAAACTCGTCAGGTTAAAGACGACCAGCCGTCCGCCGGGCCTCAGCACGCGCGCCATTTCCGGGATGGCCCGGTCGATGTCCTCGATGTCAATCAGGCTCATGCAACTCAAGACGAGATCCACACAGGCATCGGCCAGGGGCAGGGCCTCCGCGCCGGCGAGAAGATAGGTCCCGCCCGGATCGCGCCGCCGCGCCTCGTCGAGGAGCGCCCGGGTTGGATCGATCCCAATGCACTCGATGCCTCGGGCGCGTATCATGCGGCAGGACCGGCCTTCTCCGCAGCCCACATCCACTGCGCAGGTTGCCGCCAGCCCCTCCAGGATGCGAAGAAATGATGGATCGGTGATCTGTTGGCGCGCCCAATCCCCGCCCTCGCCCATGGCTCCGATCCAGGCTTGGGCGGACTGGTCCCAATCGCTCGGCAAGATCGGTCCTCACCCGCCGATGGGGGGCAGGCCGACCCGGGCCCGCTCTTCATCGGTCTTGAGAGTAAAATCCGTGCCGGCATAATCGCGCCCCAGGGGCCCGCACAGGTGGGCGATGGCCTGGGCGACCCATTCCGATGGGATGTGCACAGACGGATCCAATTGGCTGACCGGGTTGACGCCGGAGTCCTTGATCAGGACCTGCATGTCCGTTGCGACGGTACCGGGGCTCAGGCCTACGACCGTGATGCCCCGGTCGCCATATTCCTTGTGCCCGCAGCGGGTGAGAGACAGGACAGCCGCCTTGGTGGCGCAATAATGGCTCCAGCCTTCGAGGGCGCCCGTCGCGGCCCCGGAACTGATATTGATCACCGTGCCGCCGCCGCCTTTCAGCATGTCCGGAATGGCGAGGCGCATACCGTAATAGACGCCCTTGAGGTTGATATCGACCACGCGAGACCAGGCCTCCGGATCGCTGTCGGTCAGCCGGGCGATGGGGTCGATCACGCCCGCATTGTTGACGAGCACATCGAGCCGGCCATGGCGCTGCACCGCGTGATCCATCACCGCACGGACATCCTCAAAGCGGCTGACGTCGCCGGCAAGGGCGCTTGCGGTGCCGCCCGCAGCCTCGATCTCCTGCGCCAGCGTCCCGATGGCTTGCGCATCGCGGGCGGCAAGGACGACCCGCGCACCCAAGCGCGCCAGATGGCGGGCCGTCGCCGCGCCGATGCCCCGGCTGGCGCCGGTGATCACGATCACCTTGTTCTCGACACTGTTCATCCTGCATCTCCTGTTCCGGTGCAGCGGAAGCGTTTGGTACCCCATGCGCCTCCGGCGATCCATGCCGCACAGGCCGTGCGACCCCATCTCGAAAAGGACCCGACCCATGCGCGCCTTTTGGACGAGCCCCAGTCGAAGGAGCCTGTTCGCGCTGGCCGGAGCAACCGCCCTGGCGGGCCCGGTGCCGGCCCGCGCGACTCCACGGGATGTGACACGTCCCAAGGACGTCGCGGCTCTTGAGGACCTTGCCGCCCTGGAGGCGCGGCCCGGCATCACCCGTGTCGGCGTGGCGGCCATGGACCTGGCATCCGGGGCGAGGCTCGCCCATCGAGCCGATGAGCGCTTTGCCATGTGTTCCAGCTTCAAATGGGTGCTGGCCGCGCTGGTCCTCCAACGCGTGGATCGGGGCGAGGAAAGCCTGGAGCGCCGGGTGCCCTTCGCGCCGGGCGATCTCGTGACCTATTCTCCAGCGACGGAAAAGGCCGTGGAAAGCGGCGGGATGGGCGTGGCGGATCTGTGTGCGGCCGCGGTCCGCCTCAGCGACAACACCGCGGCCAATCTTTTGCTGGCAACCCTTGGCGGTCCGGCGGGCTTCACGGACGGGGTGCGCGCGGCCGGCGACACGGTCACCCGGCTCGACCGCTGGGAGCTGGACCTCAACACTTTTGTGCCCGGCGATCCCCGGGACACCTCCAGTCCTGACGCCATGCTGGGTCTGATGCGCCGTTTTCTTTTCGGCGCCGCCCTGTCGCCGGCCTCGCGGGACCGGTTGCGGGGCTGGATGATTGGGGCACGGACCGGGCTGCGCCGCCTTCGGGCCGGTCTGCCCGCGGACTGGATTGTGGGCGACAAGACCGGCACGAACACGACGAATTCCAGCAATGATGTGGCTTTTGTTCTGCCCTCCGGCAATGAGGCGTCGGCTGCGGGCCCGCTGTTGATCGTGAGCTTTCTCAATGCCCACGAGCCGCTCGCGCCGGACACCGATGCGGTCCATGCGGCCGTCGCCCGGGAGGTCATCCGGGTCCTTCGGGCTTAGAGGACCGGTGCAACGAGGTAGAAGAGATAAATCAGGTAACAACTGAACAGGAGCAGCCCGGACAGCCGGTCGATATTGGGGTTCTTTCCGACAATGTAGAAAGACGCCAGGCTGGAGGCCGCGATCAGGATCACAAGATCGGCTTCCAGCGTGTGGCCCACGCTGTCCATGGGGGGAAAGATCAGGCCGTTGGCGGTGAACAGGGTCGCAATGCCGGCAATCGCATGAATGTTGAAAATGTTACTGCCCAGAATATTGCCGAAGCCGACGGAGAATTCCTTGCGCCGCGCCGCCGCGATCGTACAGGACAGCTCCGGCAGGGACGTCCCAAGGGCGATGACCGTAAGGCCCACGACCTCCTGCGAGACGCCCGGGATGCGGCTCGACAGCAAAATGGCCTGGGACACGGTCAACTCCGCTCCAAGCGCCAGACCGGCCGCCGCGCCCAGAATGACCAAAACCATCATCGGCACGGTTTCGGCAAGACCGAAGGGCATGTCGGCGCTCGCCAGGTCCTCGACTTCGTCATCTTGCCCGCCGTCGCCGGCGCGGGTTGCCGAATAGGCCAGGAAAGCGGCCAACAGGGCCAACAGAATGCCCGCCTCCAGAAACGTGATGCGCTTGTCCGGCAGGGCCATGACCACGAACACGACGGTGGACGCCAGCATCAGCAGTGTGCCGACGGTCAGGTTCTCCTCTTCCGCCGAAATTGTGAACAACAGGGCCGGCAGACCCAGGACCAGGAGGATGTTGCAGATATTGCTGCCGACGACATTGCCGTAGACGACCCCGTCCGACCCCTCCAGCGCGGCCTTGATCGCCACAAACAGTTCCGGCGCCGAGGTCCCGAAGGCCACGATGGTCAGACCGATGAAGAAGACGGGAATGCGCAAACGCGCCGCCAGTTTCACCGCCCCCGTGACCAGGTAATCACCGAAACCGACGAGCAGGGCAAGGCCGGCGACCAGAAGAACGACCGAGGTGATCAGGCCCCAAAGGCCCGGTATCTGTGCGACAAGCTCCCCCACGTCTTCCCCTCCCCGGTGAGATCCCGCATCCAAGCAGACCAATATGTCATACGCGTGTAGGTTGGAAGGACCGTCGCGCGTCCTTGGCCCGTCGCCCCTCGGCGAGCCTGGACCGCCGGCACTGCGCGCTGAACGCTGGCTGAACGGCCCATCGCGCGCCCGTTCAGGTGCCGCGCCCTAGGTTGGCCTCCATGGAGCCTGCTGCTCCTGGAAAGACTGACCAGCACAGGGAGGCGCGTGTGATGATGACACGGACAGTTTTCGTGACGGCCGCCGCCGTCGTTCTGCTCGGCGCATGTGTGGTGGCGCCGGCGCCCGGGCGCAATATCGACCGGGACGGCCGCCGCGATTTCGACGACACACCCCGGGAACGGGTCTGCTGCAAGTTTCGCGGCGGCGGCGATTACGTCACCACGCGGCGCGCGTGTTTCCGCCGGAATGGACGGCCCGTCTCCCTGGTACGCTGCCGGATCTATTGAGCCGCCGCCCGCGCACCATGGCCGCATGACCCGAGATCTGTCATGATGCCCAAATCTATCGATCTAATAAAAGAGGGTAGACAGATGCGAACACTTGCTTGGGGCCTCCTGGGAGGGGTCCTTTTGCTCGGCGCGTGCGACGGCTCCGCGCCCGAAGAAACAAAATCCGAAGCCCCCGCCCCACAAACCAGCCCGGCCCAGGACGCAGCGCCGGTCGCGGATGCAAGCGAGGCAGAGGACGACACCGCGTCCCTGCCGTCCCAGACCTACGACGCCCGGGTCTTTTTCGAGACCACATCCGCCTTCCTGCCCGGCAGCAGCGGTCTGCCGTTTTCACCGGACGGTTCCGAAATTCTGGTGAGTTGGGACAAGACCGGCATTTTCAACGCCTATGCCCTTCCGGTCAGTGGCGATGAAGGCCGCGCCCTCACGGAGTCCTCCGACAACGCCACTTATGCCGCGAGCTTCTTTCCCGAGGACGGTCGCCTTCTGTTCACAGCGGACCAGGGCGGCAATGAGCTGAACCACGTCTATGTTCGCGAAGAAGACGGCACGGTCACCGATCTGACCCCCGGCGAGAAGGTGAAGGCGATTTTCGGCGGCTGGTCGTCGGACTTCAGCCGGTTCTATGTGCTGACCAATGAGCGGGATGCCCGTTTCTTTGATATGTATGCCCTGGCCACCAACGGCTATGAACGCAGCATGGTGTTCCAGAACGACGGCGGCTTCCAGATTGCCGCCGTGAGCCGCGACGACCGATGGCTCGCCCTCGACAAGCCGCGGAGCAGTGCCGACAGCGACATCCTGCTGGTTGATCTTTCCGGGGATGATAAGACGCCCAAGCTGATCACGGAGCATGAAGGCAATATCTCCCATGGAGCCATGGACTTCACGCCGGACAGCACCAAGCTGGTCTATAGCACCGACGAGGTGGGCGAATGGCGCCAGGCCTGGACCTATGACCTGGCGACTGGGGAAAAGGCGCCCTATGTGACGGCCGATTGGGACGTCTCCTTCGTTGTGTTTTCGCCGACGGGACAGGTCCGGGTCACCGGCGTGAACGCCGATGGACGGACCGAAGTGACGCTGACGGATCTGGAGACCGGTGAGGCCCTTGCACTGCCGGAGCTTCCCGAAGGCAATCTCGCCAATATCCGTTTCTCGCCCGACGACCGCTTCATGGGCTTTCTGCTGACCTCCGACCGGGCCCCGGCCAATGTGCATGTGTTGGACCGGGAAAGCGGAACCGTCCGCAAGCTGACCGAGACGGCCAACCCGGCCATCGATCCGGCCGATCTCGTCTCCTCCGAGGTCATCCGGTATGAGAGCTTCGACGGGCTGGAAATCCCGGGCATTCTCTATAAGCCCCATCAGGCCTCGGCGGAGACGCCCGTGCCTGCACTCATCTGGGTCCATGGCGGCCCGGGTGGCCAGAGCCGGGTCGGCTACAGCGCCACGATCCAGCATCTCGTCAATCACGGCTATGCCATTCTGGCGGCCAACAATCGCGGATCGTCCGGTTACGGCAAGACCTTCTACCACATGGACGACAAGCGCCACGGCGAGGTGGACCTGCAGGACATCGTCTATGCCAAGACCCATATGGCAGGCCAAGACTGGGTCGACGCCGAGAAGATCGGCATCATCGGCGGCAGCTATGGCGGCTACATGGTCGCGGCCGCGCTGGCCTTCGAGCCGGAGGTGTTCGAAGTGGGGATCGACATTTTCGGGGTGACCAATTGGGTGCGCACCCTGAAGAGCATCCCGCCCTGGTGGGCCGCGAACCGGGACGCCCTTTATGACGAGCTGGGCGATCCGGCAACGGATGAGGAGCGTCTGCGCCGCATCTCGCCGCTGTTCCATGCGGAAAACATCGTCCGGCCGCTGCTGGTGGTTCAAGGCGCCAACGATCCGCGTGTGCTGCAAGTCGAAAGCGACGAGATCGTCGAGAAGGTCCGCGCCAATGGGGTGCCTGTGGAATACATCGTGTTCCCGGACGAAGGCCACGGCTTCCGCAAGCGCGAAAACCGCATCACCGCCTCGAACGCCTATGTGACGTTCCTTGAGGAGCATCTGCGCTGAGGCGCAACCGGTCCGGCCCCATCCGGGGCCGGACCATCACGGATTGCACAGATTGCATTGGGCCGGATCGGCCTTTGCCGGCGTATCGGCCGGCACACACCGCTGGGTCGCGTCACAGGCACTGCAGCGGTGGATTTCCAGGCGCACCACCCGGGTCGGCGCCCCACACAACCCGCACGGCAAACCCCGTTCCACATCCATCAAGCCGAAGCCCGGCGCGCCGCAGCGGGGACACAGGCAGGCAAGGCGATCCGCCAGACGGTGCGCGAGCCGGCGGAGCGTTTTCATCCGTGTCGGGTTCATATGGGCCCGCATGTCAGTCTGCACCAAGGCGGTGCCCTGGCTTGAGGCCCGGCAGACCGCGGCAATGGCGTCGGACAGCACGGCAGGATCCTGGATGCCCTTGACCACCGGTCCAGGCAGCGTTTCGGCCCGCACGATCAGGCCATGGTCCGGAAAATGGCACCGGTTCAGGAAATCCGAGAGATCCGTTTCCGGCGTGACCGTCTCATGGGCGAAGACACAGGCCGGCTCCATCAGGCGCTCCACCAGAGTCAGGTTGCGCTGCGTGTCGATCAGCACTAGCACTTCGAAACCCGCCGGCAGGAATGGCATCTGCGGGTGCGGGCCGTAGCTGCCTTCGCTGGCAAGACCGAGGGATGTTCCAGTCGCCACGAGGCCCATCCGCGCCTTGGCGATCCCCGTCTCGACGAGGCTGCCGGGGCGTTCCACATCGCCCGAAAACGTACCCAATCGGTCCGTGTCCATCTTTTCCGGAACGAAGATCACGAGGCCGAGGCGCTCGACAAGGGGTGGGCCAATAGCCGCGTCCTTGCCATGCATGGTGGCAAGGGCGGCCCGCGCTCCACGATAGGGATGGTCGGTTGTCGTCATCGATCCCTCGCGCCCGGTTTTGCTGCCTTGTAGCGGGTCCGCGCGCCGCCTCTCACGCCGGGGGCCGCGCATTCGGCCGACTGGCCCGACCCCGGCGCAGATCGCCCGCGCTCAAAGCGTTGAGCCGCAGGGCGAGGCGGTCCAGATCGCGCTTGGCCCGACGGGAACAGTGGGTCGTCACGAAAGCATAGCGGGCCCGCATCTGCCATCCGGCGGCCTTGTGACCGCTGATGCGCACCCGGAGGAACAGCGGCTGTTCACCCGCATCCGATGGATCGGCCGTTGGATGGTAGGCGCTGAAATAGAGAGAGCCCGTGTCAGCCCGCACGACATCGCGGACTTGCCAGCCCCGGTCGGAGACGAGGCCCATGGCCTCCTGTAGCAGTCTTTGCCCAATATCCATGGCCTTGAGGACGCCCCCGCGGACTCCAGAGTGCGCGGGGGCGCGCCGCCTCAGCGTTCCAGATCAAGCAGGGCCTGGCGCAGGCCCGCTGCTTCCGGGGCACTCACGGTGTTGCCCGTGAGGATGTCGCGCGGCCGGATATTGCGCCGATCATAATAGTCTTCATTGTAATCATTGCGGATCTTGATGACGGCGCCTTCCACATTGATGCCGCCATAGAGCCCCTTGGTGCGCGCGAAGGCCAACACATCGACCGTCTGGGCCTTGGCGCCGGCACCCACCGGGCCGGCCGCGACGCTCAAATCCGCGCCCAGCTTGAACGTTGAGGTCAGCAGACGCTCCACACCGCGATCCGTCATCACCATGAGCAGCAGTTCGGACACTTCACCGCCGATTTGCAGGCCGAACGTGAAGGACCCGATCGTGTAGAAAGCCGGCGCGGACCAGTCGGCCGTGCGACGGGTCATCAGTACACCCGTGCCCCCGGAGCCGCCGATGATGAAGCCGCCCTTGACACTCTGGGGCACGACCAGCACGGCCTTGGCTTTCCCGAGATTGGTGCGCACCCATTGCATGTTGGTGTCGGCACGGAAATTCTGAACCGTTGCCTGGGCCTGGGTAATCAGGGCCTGGGCGTCCAGGCGCCTGTCCGCAAGGGCAGGCGTGCCGGCCAGGGTCGCAAGACCCAGACCGGCCGTGCCGGTCAGCACGGTGCGGCGAGTGACGGACGAAACAGTGTTGGGCAATTTATTCATGACGTTCTCCAATTCCGTTGGGTCCCCCCCAACGTCGATCGCGATGGACGGGCTTAGCCCGCGTCAGCAGACGGCTTACGCTTTAACACAGCCACGGGACCGTGTGTTCCCGGTCCTCGCGCCGGGGCACAGCCTGACCAAACCGCACCATTCTGTCATGTCCAGGATGGGGGCGCGGCAAGAGTGTGTCCATTTCCGGAACGCGAAAAAACATTGCCTTTGAACGACTCAGCATTAACGGCCGTTTCACGCCCTTGCGTCTATCCTCCGTCCTCGAAACATCGCCTTGCCCTTTGGCCCTGTGCCCAAAAGGCTCACCGACGGGGACAGACATGTCTGAACCGCACGATCCTCCTGGTCCGAACGGCACGCTGCCCGACCCGCCCTGCATGCTTCCGGCCGTCCTCGACATGAAAGCCGCCGTGGGCCTTGCGGATCAGTTCAAACGTCAGCCCTTGGAAGATCGTCCTGCCATGGTGGACGGCAGCGCCGTGACCCGGATCGGCACACCGGCCCTCCAGCTGTTATGCGTTCTGGCAACCGCCGCCGACCGCGCCGGGCGCCGCTTCGTTCTCAAGGACCCATCCGACGCCCTGCGGCGTGCCATGGTCCGCATCGGTCTTGAGGACAAACTCTCTGCGTGGGAAGGAATAAAATGACCAGGAAAATTCTTGCCGTGGACGACTCCCGCACGATGCGGGACATGGTCGCCTTCACCCTGAAAGGCGCGGGCTTCGACGTGGTGGAGGCCGAGGACGGCGTCGATGCCCTGTCAAAGGTCCCCGGAAACGCCTTCGACCTGATCATCACCGATGTGAACATGCCGAACATGGACGGCATCACACTCATCCGCAAACTGAGGGAAGAGGACGCCTGCAAGGGCACCCCG
This sequence comes from Alphaproteobacteria bacterium, assembly GCA_050331455.1. Classification (GTDB taxonomy): domain Bacteria; phylum Pseudomonadota; class Alphaproteobacteria; order JAJFIK01; family JAJFIK01; genus CAYUYV01. Next base: position 96,878 of record JBHJGV010000007.1, on the reverse strand, counting down.
ATCTTAATCCTCACAACCGAGAGCGAGGAGACAAAACGCCAGGAAGGGCGCTCCGCCGGTGCCACCGGATGGATCGTGAAGCCGTTCGATCCCGACAAGCTGCTGCAGGTCGTCAGCAAGGTCTGCCAGTGAGGGTCCATCCGTGAGTACCAGCGATACTGCGGATCCGTTCCGCCATCTCCAGCAGACCTATTTCGACGAATGCGCCGAACTGCTCGACGCCCTCATCGATCACGTCTCGACCCTGTCGACGGACGACCCGGACCGGGAGAAGCTCAACACGATCTTCCGGGCGGTGCACTCCATCAAGGCCGGGGCGGGGGCGTTCAAGTTTTCCCGCCTCGTTTCCTTCTCCCACAGTTTCGAAGCGGTGCTGGAGCGGCTGCGGTCCGGGCAACTCGCGCTCAATCGGGATCTCATCGATCTCTTGGTCCGGGCGTCGGACGTGCTCCAGGATCTCGTGGCGGCCGCCCAGAGCGGCAGCGACGCGGACTCCCCGCAGGAAGCAGCCCTGCTCGGACAGCTCGATGCCTATGTTGCCGAGGAGACAAGTGGGAGCGAGCCCGCCCTGGAGGGGCAACCGGACATGATCGGCCCCGGCACGATCCGCCTGAAGGCCCGGGAAAGTCTGTTGACGTCAGGAAACGAGCCACTGTTGATCCTTGAGGAATTGGGGCGTCTGGTGCCGATCCGCGTCGCGGTCGAAGACAGCGCACTGCCCGCACTCGAGGCCTTCGATCCGGAAACGTGCTATTTGTCCTGGGTCATCACGCTGGAACAGAGCATTCCGCTGGCCCAGTTCGAGGGCGTGTTCGAATTCGCGGCCGACGACTGCATGATCGAGGTTCTTCCCGACGTTCCGGGAACAGGCGATCAAGACACGGATGGATTTGGGCTGTTCGAACCCGCTGCCCCACCGGCGTCCCATGCGGCGATGAAGCCGGCCGGGGTTTCCATGGTCGAGGAGCCCACCGCCACCCGTCCGCGGACCTCTTCGATCCGGGTGGATCTCCAGCGCGTGGACCGGCTGGTCAACATGGTCGGCGAGCTTGTGATCGCCCAATCCATGGTGCTTCAGAACATCACCGACAAGACCGCCAATCACGAATTGTCCCAGCTTCGGGGCCTGGAGGACCTGACCCTCAGGACCCGGGAGCTTCAGGAAAGCGTGATGGCGATCCGGATGCAGCCCGTGAAATCCGTGTTTTCGCGCATGCCGCGGGTGGTGCGGGATCTTGCCGACAAGTTGGGCAAGAAGATCACCCTCCGGACGGCGGGCGAAGAGACGGAAGTCGACAAGACGGTCATCGAGGAATTGAGCGATCCGCTCACGCACATGATCCGCAATGCTCTCGACCACGGCCTGGAGCCGCCGGAGGAACGGCTCGCCGCGGGCAAGCCCGAAACGGGCACCATCGAGCTGACCGCGGAGCACCGGGGCGGGCGCATTCTCATCTGCATCGCCGATGACGGCCGCGGCATCAATCGGGACCGCGTGCGCCAAAAGGCTGTGGAACGGGGCATCGTGAGCGACGAGGCGGCGGCGGCCCTCTCGCCGGCCCAGGTGGACCAGCTCATCTTTGCACCAGGTTTTTCCACCGCATCGTCTGTAAGCGAAATATCCGGGCGCGGTGTCGGTATGGATGTGGTGCGTCGGAACATCCAAGGCCTGGGCGGACGCATCACGATCGATTCCGTGCAGGGGCAGGGCACGCGCATCGTCCTCACCCTTCCCCTGACCCTGGCGGTGCTGGATGGCATGGTCATCATGCTGGGCGGGGAGCGGTACATTCTTCCGCTGACGGGCATTCTGGAATGCGTACGGCCCACGCGAACGGATTTACGGACCCTGGCGAGCGGCGTCCAGGTTCTTTCCATCCGCGGCGCCTTCATCCCGCTGATCTATCTGGGGTCACGCCTTGGCATTCCCGGCGCCGCGGCCCGGGCCGAAGACGCCCTGGTCGTCCTGGTGGAAATGGAATCCGGGCGCCGGGTCGGTATCGTGGTCGATGAACTGCTCGGCCAACAGCAGGTCGTCATCAAGAGCCTTGAGGAAAACTACCGGAGCATCGACGGGGTCTCGGGCGCAACCATTCTCGGCGACGGGCGTGTGGCCCTGATCATCGATGTCGACGCTCTCAATCCCGGCGATCCGGGACGCAGCGATGTGCCGAGCGGTGTGCCGGACGATGCCGGATGGTTCGACGAAACCGACATACGGGGCAATCCCGCAACGGATCAAAATCCAACGTCAAATTCGGAAAGGGTGGCCGCATGAGCGCCGTACAACGAGTGGAAGAGATCGAGGACGTGGCCACGGCCCCACAATCCGCCACGCGGCAGACGGACCAGGGGCCGCCGGTGCAGGATTGCGGCACCCCGGTCCAGGGCACAATCGCCCAATTCGTCAGTTTCGCGATCGATGACGAGTATTACTGCGTCGACATCATTGCCGTGCGGGAGATCAAGGGCTGGACATCGGTTACCAAGCTGCCGAACCAGCCGGAATATGTCCGCGGCGTGCTGAACCTTCGGGGCGTCGTGGTCCCGATTATCGACCTGCGGTGCAAATTCGGCCTGGGCCTGACGGATGCAACGCCCACCCATGTTGTGATCATTGTACAGATTGAAACACGCCTTGTCGGCCTTCTGGTGGACAGGGTGTCCGACATTCTTCAGGTGGAGACCGAACGTTTCCAGGCTGTGCCGGAGGCCTGCGGCCTGACCGGTGCGAAATATCTGTCCGGCCTCGTGACCGTCAATGAGCAGATGATCGCCCTGCTCGAACTCGATCACCTGGCCGGTCCCGCCTCGGGCTTCTGAAGAGCCCCGGCCACGCCATCTCAATCCGACATTCTCACACATGTTGCAGTGCCGACAGGCCGTCAGGAGACCACCCATGACTGCAAAGCCCTTGACCCAAACCCACTCCGCCCAGTCGGGCCAGCCCTTTTCCCTGTCCGACCATCCTGTGGCTCTTTATGCCTCCATGGCCGGCGTCACCGGTGCCATCGCCGCCACGCCGGTCTTGGCCGGCACGATTGGAAGCCTGGAAACGGCCCTCCTGACCCTGATCGTCGCGGCGGTTGCCGGTACGGTCTTTTTACGCGAGCGTCGCCGCCTCACCGTGAAGATTGCTGAAGGGCAGGATGCCAAGGGCACCCTCGAGGCCATCGGCCGCGAGCAGGCCATCATCGAGTTCGATCTCGATGGCACCATTGTGTGGGCTAACGATAATTTTCTGTCGGCGCTGGGCTACAGCCTTGAGGAAATTGTCGGGCGCCACCATTCCCTCTTTGTCGATGCCCAGGACGTTCAAAGTGCGGAGTATCGGGCGTTCTGGCCGAAACTGGCGCGCGGCGAGATCCAGCGGGGACGCTTCCGCCGCGTGACCAAGGCCGGCGAGGAGATCTGGATTGAGGCCATCTACAACCGCGTCATTGATGACCAGGGCCGCCCGGTCAAGGTGGTGAAGGCCGCATCCGTCGTGACCGAGCAAGTGTGTGCCGAAGCCGAGCAGGCCGAGCGCATGCTTGAAAGCACGCGCATCCGCGCCGCCCTGAATACCTGCCAGACCAATGTGATGATCGCCGACGAAGATCTGAACATCATCTTCGCCAACGAAACCATGATGGATCTGCTACGCAATGCGGAAGTGGACATGCGCCGGGACCTGCCGAATTTCAGCACCCAGACCCTGATCGGCTCGAATATCGACATTTTCCACAAAAACCCGGCCCATCAGCGGTCCATGCTGGCCCAAATGTCCAGTATGACCGAGGTGGCCTTGAATATCGGGGGACGGAAACTCCGCCTCCTGGTCTCCCCGGTCTTCGACGAAGCGCGCACCCGCATCGGCACGGTCGTGGAATGGCAGGACAAGACCGCCGAACTCGCCATCGAAGAGGAAATCGACGAGGTCGTGACGGCCGTCAGCCGCGGCGATTTCAACAAGAAGGTGACGCTGGAGGGCAAGTCCGGCTTTATGCTCAACCTCGCGTCTTCCATGAACGATCTGTGCGCGCGGACCGGCACCGCCCTTGATGAAATCGTTACAATGGTCAGTACCTTGTCGAAAGGCGACCTGACCCGGCGCATGGACGGCGAGTATGAAGGCGTCTTCGATACCTTGAAGACCGATGCCAATCAGATGGCGGAAACGCTTGGCGAGATCGTGGGCGAGATCAAACGGGCCGCCACCGAGGTGTCCAACGCCGCTGCAGAAATCAATGCGGGCACGACGGACCTGTCCCAGCGGACCGAGCAGCAGGCCTCCAGCCTTGAAGAAACCGCAGCTGCGATGCAGCAGATCGCCACGACCGTCAAGCGGAATGCGGAAAATGCAACGCAGGCCAATCAACTGGCCGTCGGCGCCCGGGATGCCGCGAGCGAGGGCGGTACGGTGGTGTCCGACGCCGTGAAAGCCATGGCGGATATCGAGCGGTCCTCGTCCAAGATCGCCGAGATCATCACCGTGATCGACGAAATTGCCTTCCAGACCAATCTCCTGGCCCTGAATGCCGCTGTGGAGGCCGCCCGGGCAGGCGACGCGGGTCGGGGCTTTGCCGTCGTGGCTTCCGAGGTGCGCAATCTGGCCCAACGCTCGTCCCAGGCCGCGAAAGATATCAAGGATCTCATCAATCATAGTACGGATCAGGTGGCCGACGGCGTGTCCCTGGTCAACCGCACGGGCGATGCCCTGGAGAAGATCCTCGGCTCGATCCGCAGTGTGGCGGACATCGTCTCGGAAATCTCCGCCGCCAGCGGCGAGCAGGCCACGGGCGTCGAGGAAATCAACACGGCCATCACCTCGATGGATCAGATGACCCAGCAGAACTCGGCCCTGGTGGAGGAGAACGCGGCAGCGGCCAAGAACCTGGCCGACCAGTCCCTGACCATGCAGCGCCGGGTCGATTTCTTCGCCCTCGACGAGACCCGGACGAGCCCGGTTCGGGAGGGCGCCGTCGCCATGCTGCCCGTTGCCGCCGGACGCCCGGAACAGGGCGCCGAGCCCAAGCCGGCAGCCGGGGCGCCGAGCCCGGCCAAGCGGATGCAAAGCGCCCTTGCCGTGGCCGTTCAGGATGATCCGGACTGGAAGGAATTCTGATGCTGCCGCACGCCGCGTCCGACGGGGCCACGCCCGTGGGAGGTGACCGGGAATTTCTCTTCACGGATGAGGATTTCCAGTCCCTTTCCACACGGATCTACGCCATGGTCGGCATCACCCTGCCGCCCGGCAAGAAGGATCTGGTCTACACCCGTCTGGCGCGGCGTCTGCGGGCCCTGGGACTGGACCGGTTCTCCGACTACTGCGCATTTTTGGAAAGCGCGGCCGGAGACGGCGAACGTGAGGCCCTGGTCAATCAATTGACCACGAACCACACGGCCTTTTTCCGGGAAGCCCACCATTTCGATCATCTCCGCGAGGCGGTGATCGAGCCCTGGACAGTGAGTGTGCAAGGCGGTGGAAGGAGCCGGCTGCGTCTGTGGTCGGCGGCCTGTTCGACGGGCGAGGAACCTTACTCCATCGCCCTGGCCGCCGCCGATATCCTGAGGCGGACCAATACGGGGCACAAAGGCGATCTGCGCATTCTGGCGACGGACATCGATACGGACGTTCTGGCGACGGCCCAGACCGGCGTCTATGGACCCGAGATCGGCGCGACCATTCCCGCGGCCTATCGGGGGCTCGCCAAGACCGGAGCGTCAGGTGCGGTCTCCATGGCACCGGCAACACGGGCGCTGATCACGTTCAAGCGGCTCAATTTGCTGGAAGACTGGCCCATGCGGGGGCCGTTCGACGCCATTTTCTGTCGCAACGTGATGATTTATTTCGACAACGAAACCAAACACGCCCTTGCATCCCGCCTCGGCCGAATGCTCTCGCCGGACGGGTACCTTTACATTGGGCATGCGGAACATCTCGATGCAAACCAGATCGGCCTGGAAGCTCTTGGGCGGACGATTTACAGGAAGGCCCGGCGATGACGGCCCAGGGGATCCGAAAAGAGCGCCGCTCGGCCCGCTCCATGCTGGGCGGGCGGGGCACCGCGACTCACCGCTTTTTCGATCCCCAGGAGGACAAATGGATTATCAAGGTCCTTCCGGGACAGTTCTATGTCACAGCGGACCCGAACGAGGTCATCGCGACCGTGCTCGGCTCCTGCGTCGCGGCCTGCATTCGTGACCCGGAGACGGGGTTCGGCGGCCTGAACCATTTCATGCTGCCCGAGGACATGGGACACGCCTGGGGCGGCGCGGACTCGTCCCTGCGTTACGGAACCTTTGCCATGGAACGGCTGATCAACGAGATCGTGCGCACCGGGTGCCCCCGGGAGCGCCTTGAGATCAAGCTGTTCGGTGGCTCGATTCTACAGTCCTCCCAGATCTTGATCGGCAGCAAGAATGCCGAATTCGTGCGCCGCTTCCTGGCCCAGGAACAATTGCCGATTGCGGGTGAGGATCTGGGCGGGCGCCATGCCCGGCGGATCCATTTTTATCCGGTCACGGGCCGCGCCCGCCGAAAATTCGTGATGGACGCCGTCGAAACCGATCTGGTTACGGCGGAAAAGACCTACCGCTCCATGCTCGTGAACGAGGAGCAGACCGGAGACATCGAACTGTTCCGTTGACCCGCGGATCGTCTTTTTTTCAGCGCTTCATGAGGATCCCATGGCCGTCCGTGTCTTGATCGTCGATGACTCCGCCATTATGCGCCAACTCCTGACCGAAATCCTGTCAGGAGATCCCGACATCGCCGTCGTCGGTACCGCCAGCGACCCTTATGCCGCACGGGAGAAGATCAAGGCCCTCGATCCGGACGTGCTCACGCTCGATGTCGAGATGCCGCGCATGGACGGCCTCGACTTTCTTCAAAAGATCATGACCCTGCGCCCCATGCCCGTCGTTATGGTCTCCTCCCTGACCCAGAAGGGCGCGGACGTCACTTTGAGCGCCCTCGAGATCGGCGCCGTCGATGTGGTGGCCAAGCCGGTGGCCGATCAGGTGACCGGCATGGCAGCCCAGGCCGAGGCGCTGCGCACCAAGGTGAAACTCGCTGCCCGCGCTCAGGTGCAGCCGCGCCGCAAACCGGCGACCGTGCCGCCGCGGACCGCGCCTTTTCCGACTACGGAGAAAATCATCGCTATCGGCGCCTCGACGGGAGGGGTCGAGACCCTCATGCGCCTCGTCGCTGCCCTGCCGGCCAATGCGCCGGCCATGGTGATCACGCAGCATATGCCCGCGCAATTCACGGGAGGCTTCGCCCAGCGGCTCGACCGCGCCGGACGGATCGCCGTTTGCGAAGCCGGGGACGGAATGCGGGCGCTGCCTGGCCATGCCTATCTCGCCCCCGGGGACCGGCATCTGGAGCTCACCCGCAGCGGGGCCGATTATGTCTGCCGTCTGAGCGACGGGCCCCTGGTCAGTGGTCACAAGCCGTCCGTCGACGTGCTGTTCCAGTCCGTGGCGCGGGCGGCCGGTGGCAACGCCGTGGGCGTCATCCTGACCGGTATGGGGCGGGACGGGGCGGACGGGCTTCTGGCCATGCGACGCGCGGGGGCCGACACCTTCGGCCAGGATGCGGCGAGTTGCGTCGTGTACGGCATGCCCCGCGCCGCCAAAGAGGCGGGCGCGGTGGCGCGGGAGTTGCCCGATGACCGGATCGTGCCGGCGATGCTCGAGGCCTGCCGGCCCGGCGCGCTCGCGCGGACGGGATCATGATCGGATCGCAGAACGAATGGCGGAGTGAATGGCAGAGCGAATGAAGGGGTAAATCATGGGGACCATGCCAGCCAGCCGAGACCAGCGTGCGACGCCGCCGGTATCGGCCGACGACGACACGCGACAGCGGGCCGGACTTGCCGCCGTCGCCATTGAAGCCCTGTGTGACGAACTCGAACGGGCCTCCCTGGGAATCGAGGAGGGCATGATCGACGTCTCAGCCCAGTTCCGCGGCCTCGCCGAGCAGGCCCTGCGCCAGGCTGAAGACCTGCAGGCCCTTGCGGAGGGGTTCGAGAAGGGCGGTCCGGATGCCCCGCCGGCCCAGGCCATGCTCCTGTCCGGCGTCAACAGCATGGTGGAGAGCATCGGACTGGTCTCTGAACAGAGCGCCATGGTGTGCGCCATCCTCCGGGATGTCATCGCGCATCTGCGGGAGGCCCAGGGCGAGCGGCCCGAAGATGCCCCCGATGGATGGGACGCGCTGGCCGATCAGGTGGACCAGCTGGCCCATACGGTCTCCCAGGTGGCGGAGGTGATCGGCCAGGGCTTTGCCGGAATTGGCGACGATCTTCCGGCCCTGATCGAAAATGATGCCCTGAATGCCGATGCCGAAGGCCTTGCCAATGTGGAGCGCCTGAGCCGGGAGCTCCCGCGCCTCACCATGCGGATGGTCACGGGCCAGAAGGCCCTGTCGGACACGCTCAGCCAGTCGGCGGCGCTGACCGGCCTCGTCAACAGGTCAGTGCCCCAGGTCACCAAGGCCATCCAGTTCCAGGACACGGCAAAACAGCGGCTCGACAATGTCCGCATGGCCCTGGCGTTGGTGGCAAAGGACCTGAAAAGTGTGGCCGCCGGTGAACCGGAGGCCGGCGGCGCCCCGGAGACCAGCGTGATGCTGGCCGAGGTCGTGAACAGCATCACGCTTGGCGAAATGCGGGCGCGCCTCGCCGGGCGGCTCCTCGGTGAGGCTCCGGCGCCCGAAGCGGCGCAGGACGACGCCGGCGCCATCGAACTGTTCTGAGCCCCGCCAAGCGCCGCACCGCCCGAACACGTGACGGGGACCGGGACCACGATTGCACATTCCCTCCACCGGGGCCTAAAGTCATGGCGGAACCGGGACCACTCGGTCATGCAACGAGGGTAGGGCCATGCGCTACATCATCCTGTTTGTTCTGCTGCTTGGTGCCGCAATCGGCTTTGTGGTTTTCGGCATGGAGCACCACTGGTTCGCGACCTCCCGCGACGCCGGTGAAATCGCGGCGCCGGCCGTGCCCGCGGACGCCATTCTGGCGCGCCAGACGGCCGTGGCCGAGGCGCGCGACGCCGTGGGCGCCCAGCGCGACCGCACGATCCTGTTCGGCGATCTCCACATGCACACCACTTTCTCCACGGATGCCTTTCTCTGGGCGCTTCCCCTGAATGGTGGCCAGGGCATTCATCCGCTCGCGGAAGCGTGCGACTACGCCCGCTACTGTTCCAGCATCGATTTCTTTGCGTCCACGGACCATGCCGAGGCGCTGACGCCCGCCCGCTGGCGGGAGATCAAACGCTCCGTGCGCCAATGTTCGGCCCTGTCCCAGGACCGGGACCATCCGGATCTCGTGCCGTTCGTGGGCTTTGAATGGACCCAGGTCGGCCAGACGCCCGACGACCATTACGGCCATAAGAACGTGATTTTCAAGGATCTGGACGAGGACAGGCTGCCTGCCCGTCCGATCGCTGCGGCGGGCGCCGCGACACGGGCCCTGCGCACCAATGCCGCGGGCTTTCCCCTGACCATCGCCCTGCTCGACCCGCTCAACATCACCGACTATCTCGACTTCAATCTTTTTTTGGACGAAGTGCGGGCGGTGCCAACCTGTCCGGTCGATGTTCCCTCCAATGACCTGCCCGCGACCTGTTTCGAAGCCGCTGCCGATCCGGGTGATCTCGTGGCGCGGCTCGAGGCCCAGGGTCTTGAGCCCCTGATCATTCCCCACGGCACGAGCTGGGGCTTTTATACGCCGCCGGGGACGACCTTCGACAAGCAGCTTGCCGCGGACATGCGGCCGGACATGTTCCCCATGGTCGAAATCTATTCCGGCCATGGAAATTCAGAGGAATACCGGCCCTGGCGCGCCGTCGCCTATGACGAGGCCAGCCAGACCGCGACCTGCCCGGCGCCGAGCGAGACCTATCTGCCGAGCTGCTGGCGGGCCGGCGAGATCATCCGGAACCGGTGCCTCGAAGCCGGGGAGGGGCCAGGGGAGTGCGATGACCGGGCCGCCGCTGCCCGGCGCGACTACGCCAATATGGGGGCGGCCGGCCATCTGACCGTGCGCGGAGAAAGCCCGGACGAATGGCTGAATTCCGGGCAATGCCAGGATTGCTTCCAGCCCGCCTTCAATCACCGTCCCGGCACCTCGGTGCAATATAGCCTCGCCATCTCCGAATTCGGGACCCAGGGCGCCGATGATGAGCCCACCCATTTCACCTGGGGCTTTGTTGCCTCGTCGGACAATCACCGGGCCCGGCCCGGCACCGGCTTCAAGGAAAACAGTCGCAAACTGAACACCGAAGCGGGGGGGCCGGTGAACGAGACCTTCCTCCACCGCTTCGTCGGTGCACCGGAGGATCCGAGCCCGGTCTCCCAGCCAATATCCCGCGAGGAGTTGCAGCGCGGCGCCGGTCTTGGACTTCTCGAAATCGAGCGCCAGTCCTCGTTTTGGCTGACCGGAGGCCTCGCCGCGGTCCATGCGAAAAACCGATCCCGTGAGGCCATTTGGGCTGCACTGGAGCGCCGGGAAACCTATGCGACGTCCGGCCCCCGTATCCTGCTGTGGTTCGACAAGACGCAAGCCGACGGCACCAGCATGCCCATGGGCAGCGTTGTCACGGAAACGGATACGCCCGCCTTCACCGTGCGGGCCCAGGGGGCCTTCAAGCAAAAGCCCGGATGCCCGGACCTGGGGCGCCGCGGCTTGAGCCAGGATCAGCTGAACCGCCTATGTGGGGGCGAATGCTACAATCCCGGGGACGCACGCCATGCCATCACACGGATTGAAATCGTCCGGATCCGCCGGCAGAAGACCCCCGGCGAAGACGTCGCGGACCTCATCGACGATCCCTTCCTCACCCACACCTGCCCGGCGGACGCCGCCGGGTGCACGTTCACCTTCGAAGACCCCGCCTTCGCGGATTTAGGCTACAACACCCTGTACTACGCCCGGGCGATCCAGGAGCCGACACCGACGGTGAATGCGAACAATCTGCGCTGTCAGTACGACGAAAACGGCACCTGCATCAAAGTGGATCCCTGCTATGGGGATTTCCGGACCGACGGCGACGACAATTGTCTGGCCCCGTCGGAACACCGGGCCTGGTCCTCGCCCATTTACCTCACCCACCAATCCGCGCCGGTCTCCGCGGCCCAGGGCGAGGAGACCGATGCGGAAGGTACGGGCCCAGACGATACGGACCCAAAGGATACGGACTCCGGGGATGTGGACCCGGAGGATGATGATGATGGCCCTGACGGGGAGGCCGATGGCGGAGAGGACGCGTGACCGGGCCGGTCCCATCGGGATCCGCTTCACCAGGCCGGGGGGAGTGGCTCGCCCTCCTCGCGGCCTGCGGGGGCCTCGCGCTGGCCCTGTGGTCGGCCCTCGGGGCACCCATGCCCGGCACCGGTCCGCGCACCAATAATCTCGATGCCATCGGGCCGGCGGCGACCGTCGACGGCCGGCCCCTTTCCCGGCTCGATTTCGAACGGGCCATGGCTGCGGTCGCCGGAGACCGGCGCACGGACCTCACGCCCGCCGACCGGACCCGGGTCCTCGAGATGCTGATTGCCGAAGAACTGCTTCTGACGCGCGCCGTTGAGATGGATCTGATCCGCCATGATGCGGACCTGCGCAAGGCCGCCATTACCGCTGCCATGCGCTCGGCATCCGGCGCGGCCCTTGACGATCCGCCGAGCGACGCGGCCTTGAAGGCCTTCTACCGCGACACCCCGGCACTGCTGTCACCAAGGCCCCTGGTCCGACTGCGCCATGCCATGGTCGCCGATCGCGCCCAGGCCATGCGCCTTGCCGAAGCAATCAAGGCTTCCGCCGGCTCAGGCACCGTCGCATTTCCCGACCCGGATCATCCCGGTACGGATTTGGCCTTGCCTGACCGGCTTCTCGATCAGGAGAAACTGGGGGATTATCTCGGCGTTTCCCTTGCACGCATGGCCGTCGGCCTTCCGGAAGGCGCCATCGCCGGTCCCCTTGACGGCCCCAACGGCATCCATTTCCTGTGGGTCTTGGAGCGTGTGGATCCGGACCGCCCCGCCTTCGAGACCGTTCGGGACACGGTAGAAGCCGAATGGCTTCGCAGGCGGGATGAAAAGCGCCTTGCCGATCTCATCGCCCGCCTGAAGGCACGCGCGGATATCACCATTGCGGACGATCTGGCGCCATGAGGCCTGCACCGCGCACTCCAAAAGCACCGCACACCCCGAAAGCCGCCTCCGAGGCGCTCGCTCGCGGGGTTGCCACCATCACTGTCCTCTTGCTGAGCGCGGCCGGCATGGTGTGGGCGGCGACGGGGACGGCCCTCGCGCACAGCCGCAGCGAATCCGCCTCCCTCTGGACGATCGTGGCGCCCGACCGCCTGGAGGCGACCTTCGCCGTCGACCGGCGCCGTGCAACGCTGCTCTACGGCCTGAACGGCGGGGGCTCACTCCAGGATCGGCTGGCCGACCATCTCGCCGGGACCGTTTCCGTCCTCCAGGGCGACGCGCGCTGTGCATCCGAACGCCCACGGCCCCTGCGCGCCGCCAAAGGCATGATCCGCATGCGCCTTGCCTTTGCCTGTCCTCAGGCCCTGGAGGGTGAACCGGCGCGGATCCGCGTCGACAGCTTTTTCGCCCTATCGGCCCAGCACCGCCATGTGATTCGGGTGGATCTGCCGGACGAGGGGGCACGCGAGACCCTGTTGTCCGCCAGCCGGCGGGTGGTCGATCTTGCAGCACAGGGGCGGACCGGTCCCCCGCTCCTGGCCTTTGTGAGCTCTGGGCTGACCCATGTTCTGGCCGGGCCCGACCATCTGGCATTCATCGCCGCGCTCCTGCTCCTGTGCAGCGGATGGCGGCCGGTCGTTCTGACTCTGACGGGCTTCACCCTGGGCCATTCCGTGACGCTCGCCCTCGTGGCCTTCGGCATGGTCGCCCCGGTCGGGGCAGCCATCGAAGCGCTGATCGGGTTTTCCATTGCCTATTCCGCCCTTGAGGCCGCAGGCCTGCCGGCACGACGGCACCGGACGGTCCTGATCCTCGGTGCGGGCGGCCTCCTGGCCTGGGCGCTTGCCCAAGGGATCGGGTCCGGCTTTGGGATTTCATCAGGGGTGCTGGCCGGCCTGAGCCTGTTCCTCGCCGGCATGGCGGCCCGCACCCAGCCTGGAAGGCCCATGGCGGAGGACCGTCCCTTGATCGGCCTTGCCGCCGCCTTCGGGCTCGCCCATGGCGCGGGCTTTGCCGGTGGCCTTTCGGATCTCGGCCTGGAGCCGGCGGCCATGTTGGGGGCCGTCGTCGCGTTCAATATCGGTGTCGAAGCCGGTCAGATCTTGACGGCCGCAACGCTCCTCGCCTGCACCGCGGCGCTGCGGAGCCTGTTCGGATCCTTGATCGCGCCTTTGCGCGAGGGCGGCATCGCGCTGCTCATCGGTCTCGGCCTTTACTGGTTCGTGGTCCGCAGTGTGACGGTCTGACCGCCGTGTCGCGGCGCCGGGGCCTGTTGCTTCGCCTGTGCACGCTGCAGGACGGCTGCTGTTTTTACTGCGGACGGACCATGACCCTCGACCGGGGCAATCGCATGGCCACGCTCGATCACGTCCAGCCCCTGTCCCGGGGCGGTAGCCATGACGCGGACAATCTCGTCGCCGCCTGTCACCGCTGCAATCAGTGGAAGGGCGACGAGGACGGTGAGACCTTCATGGCCCGTCTGCGCCGGCCGTCCTGACCCGGGCGTCAACCATTTGGAAACCCGGAACCCGGTTAACCTTGTCCCCACACGGACCGGGCCTGCCATGCCTGACCACCCGTCCGCCGGCAGACGGCCGGGGCAGGCGTTTGGTCACTCCCCTTTCGATCCGGCCCCTCGACCTGTTCCAGTCTCCCATTTGGCAAGGTGGCGACGCGATGAGCGCATCTATGACGGCCCCCGCCGGGAAGACGATCGGCTTTGTAAGCCTCGAAATCTATCCCGCGACGCCTGGCGGGGCCGGCATTCTGCTCTACCACACGGCCTGCCGCCTGCTGGAAGACGGCTATACGGTCGTGCTGCTCTTGGACATATCCGAGGAAGCCTTCCGCCGCCTGACGACCTCGGACAGCCTGTCCTTCCCCCATAGCGAACGCGTCCACATTCTCCATGTGGACGCACTTGCCTCCGAGTCCTTTCGTCTGCCAGCGGTCTTTCCGGATACGGAACTGAAGCGATCCGCCAGGATTGCCGCCGCGGTCGATGTGTTGCTGCAACGCTTTGCCATCGATCTTCTGGAATTTTACGACTATTGCGGACCGGCCTATTACGCGCTCGGCCTTGCCCGGATGCGTGAGACCCGAACCGCCATTCGTCTGCACAACACGGTGGAGCTCATCGATCGGCGCACGCGCCATGGGCCGGCGCCGGAACGGGCCTATCACTATGCCCTGGAGCGGGCGCAGATTGCAGGCGCCGACCTGCTGCTCACCCCCGGTCCTGCCTATTTTGCCGAGGAGATCCGGCCCCTATACGGCCCCCTGCTGGACGGGCGGCGCGTGCTGTCCTCGCCGCCGGTGACGCGGCCCGTCATGGGAACGGTCTGTGATGGTCAGGGTCAGGATATTGTGTTTTACGGTCGCCGGTCCCGCTTCAAGGGTCTCGACACTTTCGTGGCGGCCAGTCTCCTCGCCCTAAAAGACCAGGACTTTTCCGAATGGGCCGCCCGGTTCCTGATCATCGGACCGGAGGAGCCGGTGTCGGCGCCCTTTGATGCCCGGGCCATGGAAGACATGGTCCCGGAGCGTCACCGGGACCGGTTCCATGTTCTGGGCCGGCGCAGCCATCACGATCTGGCGACGGACCTGGAAAACGCAGCCTTCGCCTGTTTTCCCCACCGGGTCGAATCCTATTGCTATGCCGCCCATGAGCTGCATCTGGCCGGTGTGCCCCTGATCCTGCGGGACAGTCCGGCGTTCCGTGATCATTTCAAAGCGGACGAAAACGCCGTTTTCTTTGACGGCACCGCCCGGGGGCTGTCGGAGGCCATGGTGCGCCTGGGGCGGGATCCGCGCATGCGCCAGCGTCTGGCCACCAGCCAGGGCCGCAACACCCCCCGCTATCGCCGGAACTTCTATACGGATCATCTGCGGGACCGCCTGTTCATCCCCCGCCGGCCCGTTGACCGGGAACCGGATGCTTTATCTGTCCTGGTCCTGATCCTGTCCGCCGCCCAGACGAGCGATGAGGCGGTGTTGCGGACGGCGAAATCGTTGGACGGTCTGAGTGACCGGGTACACTGCCTGCGCCCCTGTGCGGGGCCGGCCTGCTCGGCGCCCCACACGGCCCATGCCAGTTTTGGCGGGCGGCGCTGGGATGTGTTCAGCGCGCAGGGCGGTCCGGTGGCGCCCGGTGAGGGGCTGCTGGAGCCGGCCGGCGACGCGCTGCTGGTGCTGCGCGCCGGCGATCGCGTGCAGCCGGACTGGTTCGGCGAGGCGGTACAGATCCTCGCCGCACGGCCCGGCGTCGGCGCCGTCGGCGGATGGCAGCGCCGCGACGGCTATCTGGAGGTGTCCGGACCGTCGCTGTTAACCGATCCCCTGCTGCTGGAGGCCATGGGGGCGCGGGTGATGATCCGCCTGCCGAAGGGTCTGCTGGTTTCGGAGTGCCTGGACCAGGGCCGTGCCGGGGGCGATGTCTCCCTGCTGCTCGCGCACCGGGCGGCCGGCCGGATGCGGATCGATGTGCCCCGGGCCAGCGTCGATACCACCCACGCCGTCACCACGCCCTGGCCCGACCTGGAAAACGCGATTCTTGTGGATGGGGATCGTCTCGAACCGCGGTTCCTGTCCCTGATGCAGCGGCTCGACCTTCCCATGGCCGCGGAGTGTCTGCCGCTGGGCGGCCATGAGGCAGAGGCCGATCTGCTGCTCCAGACTCGGATCAATCCGGGTCTTGCCATCCTGCGCAGCCGGCCGGACCGGGCCGGGGGCGAGGTGGTCCTGCGCCGTCTGTTCCGCGGCGGCGGCTTCCACGAGCCCTGGTCGGCCGTCCGCTTCAGCGGACCCTGGCGGCACACGGCGCGTCAGGGAGACCCAGAGGGCGGGGCCTTCCGGACGGAGCAGGCGGGACAGGCGCTTTTCCTCGCCGATCCGTCGACGGCGCTTGAAGTGGCCCTTGGGCCCGATTGCGGCGGTGCCGATCTTTTTTTCAAGGGAGAGGTGGTCCCCCTGGATCTGTCCCGCTCCGAGCGCGGCACGGCCCTTCTCGGCTTTGACGATCTGTCCAAAGGGCTTTGCGAGCGGGGTCGCGGCGCTTCTCTTCGAGCCGGGACGGACGATGACAGTTCGGCCCCCTTCCTGCGCATTCTTCTGGCGCGTACGGACGGACGGGCCCGCACGCTCGCCCTTCATGGCGGGACGGGCGCGGGATTGTTCCAAACCGTCACCCGATCAGAAGGCGTCTTGACCCTTGGCGCGGAGGAAATCGCGGCCACGGGTGGGGATCGGCTTGTGCCGGCCTTGGTCGCCGGGCTGCGTTTCCTGGTCGAGCAGCGCGCCATCGATCGCCTGATCCTGCCCTGCGACTTTGAGTGTGGTCCGGACCTGGTCAAGACCCTGGCGCGGCTTGACCTGCCCGTCTGCGTGTCTCTGGTGCTCGATCCGGGGGCGGCGGGCGCGCTGGCAGACCACGCGCCACCGCTTGACGCTGCCGCAAGCTCCTACGCAGACGATATCGATGGTCTGACCCGTTGGCTCGAGGCGGCTGCCGTTCTGCGTCACCGGCTCGAGGTTGTGGCATCGACCGGGGCTTACTTGCCGCTGTTTGCCCGCCAGGGGTGCGAGGTCCACCGCGTGCCGCCGCCACTGCCCGTTCCGCCGGAGCACGATCCGCAGGCCGAGGACGGTGTGGAGCTTCTGATCCTGTCCGATGGACGCCTCTTGCCAAGCCTCGCGCATCTTGTGACGGCCTGGATGCTTTTCGAGCAGCGGAATGGCCCTGCGGCACGGGTCTGGATCCCGCAGCAGGCGCGGCACCTGGAACCGCTATGGACGGCCTTCGGTCCCCGCGCGGCGCCCCGCTTCTATGGATCCATGGCGCAGGTGTCTGCCGTGCCGCGCCTGTCTCGCCCCCTTGCACTCGGTGTCTTCCCGGAGCCCGAGCCGCCGGCGGACCTCGATGGAGCGCTTGCCGCCGGTTTCCTGCCCGTTCTTGGGGGCGCCAGCACGCTTGCCTCTGGCGATGGACCGGCCGCAGGGGGGCAGGTCATCTTTTGGGACAATGCATTCGATATTGGCCAGGAAATGGATCGTCTGATGGCCGATTTCACGGCCGAGTATGCGGGCCTGCGGACCGTGCTCGGCGCCCAGCACCGGGCTCTGAACGGGTTTCTCGAGACCTGGCTCCACCCTATCGCTCCTGACACGCATAAGTTTGACGGACCCGCACTGCCGGACGGCGCAGCGGATGTGAAGGAGGCACGGATCGCATGATGGGACGCCAGACCTTCACCCTGAAAGCGGCGGGTCAGCGCAATCCGGAAGCCCGGGGCGACGACGTCATTCTGCTGGAACTGCGCCCGGACCCGTCCGCGGACGGTGTTTCTCTGACGGCACCCCGGTTGCGGCGCAATCGCACCCTTGTGTCGCCGGTCATGATCGGTGACGGGCGCGAGGTTGCGGCCGGTTTGCAGGTCGGTGCGAGGCCCGTGGCCGTCAAAGGCGTTCGGCCGGACTGTATTGTCCTGCGCCATCCCTGGAGCGGCATTGTCGAGATCGCGCGCAAGGGTGCGGACCCGATGCATGTCGATCTCTACGCGCCCGAGACATGGCCCGCGCGCATGGATCTCACGACGGGTGCGGTGCACGACCTGACCCGGGCCGAACTCATTACGCTGTGCCAGGCCAATCCGGCGGCAGACGGTCCCGCCGCGACCCGCAGTCCGCTGACCATCCGCATCACTGGACGGCAGAACTCGAAAAGCCAGGGGTCGGAGGTCGTGGTGCTGGCCGCGGAACCGGAACCCTTGACCCGGCGGATTGCCCTGGGGCCCGTTTGCGATGGCCGCACATGGGTCCATGTGCCCGCAATCACGCGCGACGAGACAACCTGGCGCGATTGCGCCAAGGGCCTGAAGGGCGAAATCACGCTCATGCTGTCCCCGATGGGCCGGGTCACCTTCCTGGTCCATGAATGGAGCGGCGTTGCCGAACTCAGCTATGGGGGGCGGACCGTCCGGCTCGATCTTTATGCGCCGCGCATGGGATCGCGCGATGTCATCCTGGCCGAGCTCTTCGATCTGCCGGCCGACGCACCGGCCGCCACGCCGCCCCAGACGGTTCGCCATACCATTCGGGAACCGGACGATTTGCGGGCCAGCGTCAGCCCCTATCCGGGGTTGATTTCGGCGCTGAACCCGAACAAGCCCGTGGCGCTCTATGTGCCGCGCTGGACCGGGGTCGCCACATCGACGCGCCACCTGTTCGACCAGGCCCTTCCGATTCCGGAAAACGCCACCATCCATCCCCAGGATCTGACGCCGGATGACATCGACCGCTACGCCCGTGTGCTGTTATCCAGCGGGGCCACCCATTTCGTGATTTCCGGGGGCGACACCTTTTTCATCGACCTGATCCGCCAGGTGCACCGATACGAACGCGGCGCCCGGTTCGATCTTTTTTGGCACAGCAACTTCCTCCAGATGGGCGAGGCCCATGACTGGTCCCTGCTGCAGCCCTGGCTGCGGGCCGCCGGTGACGGCCTCGTGCGGCGGATCGGAGTCGTCAAGGATGGCCTCGACGTCTTTTTCCGGGCCATGGGCTTTGACTGCATTTTCGTGCCCAATGTGCTGCGCGACGACCCGGACGGGATCACTTTGAGCCGCAACGAGGACAGTGTGGGCCTCTGGCTCTCGGGTTCGTCCAGTTATCGCAAGGTGCCCTATGCGGCCATCATGGCGGTCAAGGGCGTGGACGGGCTGGCACTGACCGGCTCGGGCCTTGATGAGCGCGCCCGCGCGATCGTCACCGCCCTGCGCGTGCCCTTCAAACGTCTGTGGGCGGAGGTCCTGCCCCAAAGCCAGCTCCGCCACGAAATGCGCTCCACGGCCGTGACCCTTTACGTCACGCTGTCGGAATGCTCTCCCATGCTGCCCCTGGAGAGCTTTCAGGAAGGCGTGCCGTGTCTCGTGGGACCCTCGAGCCACTTGTTCCGCGACGATCCGGTGCTGTCCGAGGCGTTGATTGTCAAAGACCCCCTATCACCCGGATTGATCGCAGAACACATCCAGGAAGTGCAGGCCAAGCGCGGGGACCTGCTCGCCGTGTACAAGGCCTATGCCAAACGGGAGGCGCGCTTCGCCCGCCGTCAGATCGAGGCCCTGGTGGCCTGACACCTTTGTCGCATCCGCTACCCCAAGACTGTGATATGATAACATGAATTGCGTTGGGCCGCAGGTGGTTTCAAGGATCGCAGCGGCGGCGGGGAAGGAACCAGGCTCTTGACAAAATCGGCGGCCGGCCGAGCGGATCCGGTCCTCATTCTCGGTGCGACATCGGGCATCGCCCGGGCGCTTGCGATCTCGCTGGCCGCGGCCGGCCACCCTCTCATGCTCGCGGCACGCCCGCCCGAAGCCCTTGAACCCGAAGCCCTTGAAGAAGAGGCACGCCAGCCCGAAGCCCTTGAGGAAGAGGCACGGGCCTTGGAGCGGCGCTACGGCGTGACCGTCAGCATCCACTCTTTTGACGCCCTCCAGACGGATTCCATTGAAGCCTTTTACGATCAGCTGCCCGTGCAGCCGTCCATCGTGGTGTGCGCGGTGGGTGCGCTGCCGTGCCAGGTGAAGGCGGCGGGCGGCGCAGAGAGGGCAAGCAAGGTTGTGGCGAGCAACTTGCTCGGCCCCGCCCTTTATCTCGAAGCCGCCGCCCGGCGCCTCGTGAAGTGCGACGGCAGGACCGCCATTGTCGGGATCAGTTCCCTCGCCGGGGAGCGGGGGCGGGCGAAGAATTACTGGTACGGGGCCGGAAAGGCCGGACTGACCGTGGTCCTGTCCGGCCTGCGCCAGACCTATGCCGGCACGAAGCTCCTGGTCATGACGGTGAAGCCGGTTTATGTGGCCACACGAATGATAAAGGGCAAGAACACACCGCGCTGGCTGACCGAAACGCCGGAGGCCATTGCCGAACGCATTCACCAGGGCATCATCCGCCGGCGCCGCATCGTTTCGGGACGCTGGTCGTGGATGATCATGACCGTCATCACCACGATGCCGGAACGGCTGTTCGAGATCCTCCCGCTTTTCAGCCGCTTCATGGGGCGCAAAGGCTGACCGACCGACTGCAGACACCCGCGGGAGGGCAGGCTCAGCGGCTGGTGTAGTTGCGTTCGACCCATTCCCGATAGCTGCCGTCCTGGACCGCGCGCCACCAAGCCTCGTTGTTCAGATACCAGCCGATGGTCTGCGAGAGACCTTCGGTCACCTTGAACTGGGGTGCATAGCCCAGTTCTCCGGCAATCTTGCGATCGTCGATGGCGTAGCGACGGTCATGCCCCGGACGGTCCTTGACGAAAGTGCGCAGGCTGATGGTCTCTTCGCCCCGGGCGGCCGGTGCGTCCGGAAAGCGGGTTTTGAGCGTGGGGTCTTGCGCAAAGGCCTGGTCGATGCCGGTGCAGATCGCCTCGATCATGGCCAGATTGGGCATCTCGGCTCCGCCGCCGATATTGTACGTCTCACCGGGCCGGCCCTTTTCGAGGGTGAGGGCGATGCCGAGGCAATGGTCCGCCACATGGAGCCAGTCCCGCACCTGCTGGCCGTCGCCATAGACCGGCAGGTTTTTGCCGGCAAGGCCGTTCAGGATGAAAAGCGGGATCAGTTTCTCCGGAAACTGATAGGGACCGTAATTGTTCGAGCAGTTGCTGGTGGTCGTTTGCAAACCGTAGGTGTGGTGATAGGCGCGCACCAGATGGTCAGACCCCGCCTTGCTGGCCGAATAGGGCGAATTGGGCGCGTAAGGGGTCGTTTCGCTGAACGCGGGATCCTTGGGGCCCAGGGAGCCGTAGACTTCGTCCGTGGACACCTGGTGAAAGCGATGGGGCTTGCCCGTGCCCTCATCGAGCCAGACGGCTTTGGCGGCCTTCAGCAGGGTATGGGTGCCGATCACATTGGTGTCGATAAAGTCGTCGGGGCCGTGGATCGAACGGTCCACATGGGATTCGGCCGCGAAATGGACCAGCGTGTCGATTCGGTGGCGGATCAGCAGATCCTTGACCAGATCGTAATCCCGTATGTCACCTTGGACGAAGGAGAGGTCGTCGAGGCCGTCCAGATTGGCCCGGTTGCCGGCATAGGTCAGGGCGTCGAGGACGACGACCGCGCCGTCGTCGTGGCGGGTGCGCCAGAACCGGACGAAATTGGCGCCGATAAAGCCGGCGCCGCCGGTGATCAGCAGGTTAGCCATGGGTGGCGATCTCCTTCATCACGGTGCGCAGATTCACCCGCCAGTGCGGTGCGGCGCGCCCGAGCGCGGCTTTCGTGGCGCCTGTATCGAGCACACTGAAGCCGGGGCGGGCGGCGGGCGTTGGATAGTCCGCGGCCGGAATGGGTTCCACCGGGATGGCCCTGTCCAGCAATCCAAGACTGCAGGCTTCCTCCTGGATCGCCACGGCGAAGTCGTACCAACTCGCCACGCCGCTGTCCGTGTGGTGGAAAAGGCCAGTGGCCTCCGCGTCAAGCAGTCCCCACAGCGCTTGGGCAAGGGATTGGGACGCTGTGGGCGCACCGATCTGGTCGGCGACGATCCGCAGGCTGTCTTTCTCGCCCATCAGGCGCAGCATGGTGCGGACGAAATTCTTCCCCTGGGCCGCATAGACCCAGGCCGTGCGGACAATGAGGGCCTTGTCGTCCACGGCCAGGCAGGCCTCCTCGCCAGCCCGTTTGCTTGCACCGTAAACGCTCAAGGGGCGGGTCTCGTCCGCCGGGCGGTAGGGGCGGCAGGAAGCGCCGTCGAAGACGAAGTCCGTGGACACATGGACAAAGCGCGCGCCTTGCCGGGCGGCCGCCGAGGCGAGGTGGCCCACCGCCGCACCATTGATGGCGAAGGCCAGATCCCGTTCGCTTTCGGCCTTGTCAACGGCGGTATAGGCCGCGGCATTGATCACCACATCCGGCTTCAGATCCTCCATGAAGGACTCGACTTGGCTCCGGTCCGCGATGTCCAGATCCTCGCGCGTCACGGCGATCAGTGTTCGCCCGGAACCGGCGGTGGTTTGGAGGGCCTGGCCGAGCTGGCCGGCCGCCCCGGTGATCACGATTTTCATGGCCCGTCCTGTCACTCGAAGAGGTCCGCGTCGCTCAAGGTCTGGCCGGCCTCGTCCTTACGGGACAAAATGGGAGCCTCGATATCGCCCAGCGGCCAGTCAATACGCAGATCCCGATCGTTCCACAAAATGGAGCGCTCATGGTCGGGCGCATAGTGATCCGTGCACTTATAAAGGAGCTCCGTGCCGTCCTCGAGCGCAAGGAAGCCGTGGGCGAAGCCCTCCGGGATCCACAGCATGCGCTTGTTCTCGGCCGACAATTCATAGCCGACCCATTGCCCGAAAGTGGGCGAGCTTTTGCGAATATCCACGGCCACGTCATAGAGGCGTCCGGAGACGACGCGGACGAGTTTTCCCTGGGGCTGCTGGACCTGGTAGTGCAGGCCCCGCAGGACCCCTTTTGCGGAGCGGCTGTGGTTTTCCTGCACGAAGGTGCGGTCAAGGTCGATGTCCCGGAACGTCTGTGCGTTCCAGGCCTCGAAGAAGAAGCCCCGGTCGTCGCCGAAAACCCGCGGTTCAAGGAGCACCACATCGGGCAGTGCCGTCTCGGTCTTTTTCATGCTTACAGACCCTGGCGTTTGGAGTGGGAGGCGGCCTCGCCGGACAGGAGGCCGAGCAGATAGGTGCCGTAGCCGCTCTTACGCAGGGGCGCTGCCACCCGTTCCAGATCTTCGGAGGTGATATAGCCCATGCGCCAGGCGATTTCCTCCGGACAGCTCACTTTCTGTCCCTGGCGGCCCTCGATAATTTCTACGAAATTGGCAGCCTCGAGCAGCGAGGCGTGGGTGCCCGTATCGAGCCAAGCGAAGCCGCGGCCCATCTTCTCCACGTGGAGAGAGCCGTCTTCGAGATAGAGCCTGTTCACATCGGTGATTTCGAGTTCGCCCCGGTGAGACGGCTTGATGCGCTTGGCATAGTCGACCACGGCTTCGTCGTAGAAATAGAGACCTGTGACCGCATAGTTCGACCGCGGATTTTGCGGCTTTTCCTCGATGGTCTCCGCCCGTCCGTCCCCATCGAAGGATACGACACCATAGCGTTCCGGATCGCGCACGAAATATCCGAAGACCGTCGCGCCATGGTCGCGGGCGTCCGCGTCTTGAAGGAGTTCCGGCAGGCCGTGGCCGTAGAAGATGTTGTCACCCAGGACGAGGGCGCTGGGACCGCCCTGGAGAAAGTCCTCGCCGATGATGAAGGCCTGGGCCAGACCGTCCGGGCTCGGCTGAACTGCGTAGGTGAAAGACACACCCCAGTCCGATCCGTCCCCCAGCAGGCGGACGAAAGCCGCCTGATCGTCCGGTGTCGTGATAATCAGGATGTCCCGAATGCCCGCCAGCATGAGGACCGAAATCGGGTAATAGATCATCGGCTTGTCGTAGACGGGCATGAGCTGCTTGCTGGCCGCTTTTGTCAGGGGATAGAGCCGGGTGCCCGATCCGCCCGCCAGGACGATACCGCGCCGGCTGGTTCGCTCGCTCATAGGACAACTCCTCCGATTGGACGGATGATGTGCGCCAGGTCGGCACAACGGGGGTCAGGCGGCGCACCCTGAACGGCGGTTCGTGAGTAATGCGTATACGGGCAGCCGATTTGAAGGCGGCACTCCCAAAATAGAATAAGACAGCCTTGAAAAGCGCTTTACCAAGCAGGCCTTAGATATGCCCGAAACCATAGATCTCTACAAGGTTGAGCGGTTGGCGCGAAGGCGCCCTTGAACGCCTGTCATCGAAGGCGTAGGACTGCGCGCACTGTCGCGATGAGATAGGATCGTTCGTAACATGGCATTCCTGAAAGGCGTTCCGGGTCTCAAGACGGCCGGTTCACACCTCCTCGTTTTGATGATCGTCCTCGTTTTGATGATCGTCATGGTCGGCCCGGTCGGCTCGGCCCTGGCGCAAACAGCCCAGGACTCGCCGCCTGCCGGCGATTCAAATTATCAGATCAATCCGGGCGACCAGCTTGAAATCGCCGTATGGAAAGAGCCGGACACGCAGCGTGAACTCGTGGTGCTGCCCGACGGGAATATCACCTATCCCCTGGCGGGAACCGTCAGTGTCGCCGGACTGACGCCGGCCCAGGTGGAGCAGACCCTGGGACAGCGCCTCGCGCGCTTTTATGTGAACCGCGAGAGCCCCTATGTCACCGTGGTCGTGCGCAGCACCGCCGGTAACCGGATTTATGTCATCGGAGAGGTACGCTCCCCCGGCATGTTCGTGATTACCCAGCCGGTCGATGTGATCCAGGCCCTGAGCATGGCCGGTGGCCTCACTGAGTTTGCCAACAAGAGCGCCATCAAAGTCCTGCGGCGTCTGCCGAGCGGACAGCAGACCACGGTCGCCTTCGACTATTCGGCCGTACAGCGGGGGCGGGATCTGTCCTCGAATGTCCGGCTGCGGACGGGTGATACAGTCCTCGTTCCGTAACGGCAGGGTTTCGTCTGTGTATCGATCAAGTTCAGAGTCCTTCACGGGCGTCCCTGCCATGCGTGCACCGACCGCGACCGGGCTGGCGATGCTGATGCTGATGCTGTTTTGCATCGTCCTGTTTGCGGCGGCTCCGGCCAGGGCGCAGCAGACCGAAACGGGTCAGGACGGTTCCGCCGGCGGGGTATCCCAGGGCGGACAGACCGGCATCGCCCAGCCGGTCCAGCCGAACCAGGTCCTGCAACCCTTCGAGGCACTGCAGCTCGAACCGCAGCAGGGGCGCGATCCCCTGGACATTCCGGAGTCCCGGATCCCCCTTCCCGGGGAAGTCGATCTCGGCGACTTCTTCCAAACGACCAACCCCGTGGATTTTGGCGCCGTGGAAAGCTTCGACGCCCGGAGCCGGGCCCGCGTTCCGTCGGGCGGTGCCGCTGGGCTGCGCGTAAGCGCCTCGGCCAGTCTTGACGTGGGGGTCGACAGCAACCCGACGCTGGTCGACGAGGACCAGTTTCCCGGCAACACCACCGGTTTCGCCTACGATCTCCAGCCCTCGGTCACGCTGAGCTACCGCACCCGCCGTCTGGAGGTGCAATCCACGGCCCGCCTTTCCTACAACGAGGTGATCGTGCCCGACGATGACGGCGGTCCGGACCTTGAGTCCTTTGACCAGTTCGGAGGCATTACCCTCGATTATCTGCGTGGGCTGACGACCTATAATTTTTTCTCCAATATTGCGAACACGACGACCCGGCGCGGCCTGGTGGGGGACACCGGCGAAGTCCTGAACGATAACCGGTTCCTCAGCTACGGGGGCGGCGGGTCGGTCACCCACCGCTTCGGTCCCCGGGTTACGGGCCGTTTTTTCGCCTCCGGTTCGCGGCGCCAAGTCGACACACAGCAGGCCGCCGATTTCACCAGTGCTCAGGTGGGCTCTTCGACCACCGTGACCCTCACACCCCGCCACAGTCTTGCCGGCACGGTGCAATATGAGCTGTTCATGCCGGACGGCAGCGATCTGGCCACCACCCACACAGTCAGTCTGCTGGCGCAATGGGCCAGCCAACTGACCAAGCGCATTTCGGTGTCTGTTGAGGCCGGACCGCAATTCATTCTGCGCGATGGCGGGGCCGACACCGGCGACACCAACGGGGTCGGATTTTTCCTGGACGGGCGCACCAGCTTCCGGACCGGCGAACGCGGCACGCTAACGGTGAACGCGCGCCGGGCCGTGAGGCCCAGTTCCCTGGGCGAGGTCGTCACGAACAGCAGTGCCGGAATCGGCTACACGCGGGATTTCGGTCGCCGGGTCACCCTGACGGTGCCCTTCAGAATCCAGGAACGCTCCGGCAGCCTCGTTGATACATTCGCAGACCGCACGCTCATGGCGTTTACACCCCGGGTCCGGTGGTCGCCGTCGCGGCTTTTCTCCCTCATTGGCCGCGTCGAGCACCGGCGGCTGGACATCGACGGCATTCGCAACACGACTTCAAATGGTGTATTCGTCCAGGCCACGGTGCGGGGCGACACGGGGATCTGAGTTCGGAGGACCATATCTTGGATTATGATGAAAGCCCGTCCATGGGCTCCGGAAAGGGTCTCGACCACTATGTGAGCCTGTTCTGGCGCAAAAAATTTCTGATCCTCGGCGTTGCGCTGGCGACCATGACCATCGCCGGGCTGGTCTCCCTGGTCCTGCCCAACCGTTACACATCGACGGCCGTGGTGATCATCGAGGATGCGGAGATTCCGCCGGACCTGATCGGCACCACCATTCGGTCCATTGCAGAGCGCCGGCTCGAACTGATCCATCAACGGATCATGACCGTCCGAAACCTCGCCGACGTGATCGAGCGGTATGGCCTTTACGCGGAGATGCGCGAAACCCAGCCGATCATTGCCGCCGTGGAACGGATGCGCGGAGCGATCAACCTGGAAAAACAGACCACGAAGATCATCAATCCCGAAAACGGCCGCCCCATGTCGGCGCTGATTTCCTTCGAGTTGTCCTACACCAGCCTTCAGGCCCGTGAGGCCCAGGCCGTAACCCGCGAACTGGCCCGGCTTTATCTCCAGCGCAATGCCATTGAGCGCCGCAACCAATCCTCCGAAGTCGCGTCTTTCCTGGAAACCGAAGCGCAGCGACTGGCGGAGATCGTGTCACAGCTCGAAGCGCGCCTGACCCAGTTCAAGCGGGAAAACCCCGGATTTGCCATCGGGCAGGGCAGTGTTCTGCTCGATTTAATCACCCGAACCGAAGAACAGATCCGCTCCATCGACAGTCAATTGTCCAGTGTGGACGACCGCGAAATCCTGCTGCGCCGGGAAATGGAAATCACGGCCCTGCCCACGGATGTCGAGGACCAAAACGCTGCAAGTCCGGCCCAGATCGTTGCCGAATATGAACGGGCACGCCGGATTTACACCAGCGATCATCCGGAGGTCATCCGCCTAAAGGCGCTCGTCGACAGTATTCAGAGTGCGCCGTCCGGCTCCGGGCTTTCCTCTTCGGGCCAGATCGCTGACCCCGCGGCTTTGCGGATCGACGCCCAGATCCAGGCGCTGAACGGTGAGAGAAGCCGGCTTCAGACCGAGCGTGCGGCCCTGCAACAAAAACTGAGCCAACTCGAGGAACGCGCGATGGAGTCGCCTCAGCTGGATCAGCGGTATCTTCAGCTCCAGCGGGATTATGACAACGCCAAAGGGCAATATGACGAGACGAGGCAGAAACAGCTCGTCGCAGAGCAGGCCAATGTCCTCGAAAAATCAAGTAAAGGGGAGCGCTTCACTCTTCTGGAACCGCCTCTGCTTCCCCAGGAACCGTCCAGCCCGAACCGGCCCATCATTGTGGGGGCGGGCTTTTTGTTCGGCTTCGGCTCAGTGGTCGTGGTTTTGTTCCTGATGGACTTCCTCGATGACCGTATTCACAGCCCGCGGCAACTCGAAGCCGTGGTCGGCTTTCAACCCCTGGCCATGATTCCGGACTTGCGGTCGGGTGCCGGGAATTTCCGGGATCCGAATCGGTCTTGGTTTTCCCGTTTGAGCCGGTCTCTGTCGGGGCAGCCCTCGAAGCGAAGGGGCAGGCGTCCGCCCCGCCGGCGCCCGGCCCAGCGCAAACGGCAACGCGCGGTTTGACTTAAGTGCCAAAGCGCCCTTGATGGTGATCCAGGCTTGCAGGGGATGTCACTGTGCCCTCGTTTTTTTGTGCGCGTCACATCAAGAACAAGAATCAGGCGCAGGAGAGTGAAGATGGTTCACAGCGGGCGTAAACGAGTCGCAGGACCTCAATCGGCGGCGGTCATGGAGCGCATTCAGGCGTCCGTTTCCGCGTTGCAGACCGGGACCCGGGCTGACGGGAGCACAGACCGGCGAGACTGGCTTTTGCTGGAGGATCACCGAATTGGACGCGCTACAGAAGGTTGATTTCACCTCTTAACGGTCGGCAAAAGATGGTTTGGAAATTAGGTGATTTCGTTACCGCTAGCGTTTATCACTGTCGAACGTCTGGAGAACGTGCAACCGCCGGCGTGAGATCACAGGCAAAATCGGGATTATTCGCGGCATGGCGTGTAGACCCCTGGCCCTGACCCATCGGTTTGGCTGGTTTCCGAGATTGTCGGCATCGTGCCGAGACCTGAAACAGTGATGTTCCGTCTTGCCGTCGGACCGCATGACGCGGCACCTGACGAGGTCTGACGGCCATACATCAGGCATTTTAGAGTTGATCACCTTATGACGTCACGGCCTGTCGATATTCATGCAGCCCTTTCAAGCGATTTTGCACAGGCCGATGTCGGCGGTGTGTTCGGCCAGGGTCAAGGCGCCGCTCAGCACGCTTCAGCCAAGGACCGACCAGCGCCGACGATCCGCCCGGCCGACGCCAGCGTCTACCGACGCAACAAGATCATCTGCGCGATGGATGCGCTGCCGGAAATCGATCTGTTCCGCACCTTGACGACTCAGATTGTCAACTGGCTCAGCGAACGGCGCGGACGGGTGCTGGCGGTGACGAGCTGCGGCGCGGGCGAAGGCAAGACCTTCATGTCCATCAACCTCGCCATCTGTTTGAGCCGGTTCCAAAACTATCAAACCGTTCTGGTCGACGCGGACCTTCGCCGTCCCAATGTTTGCCGCACGCTCGGCCTCAAGGTGGATCGAGGGCTCGATACGGTGCTTGGCGGCCTCCACGATGTCGAAGACTGTGTGTTCGAGAGTGAAATCGAGGGCATGAGCCTGCTTCCGACCAAGTCCGGCATTCCGTCCTCCTCGCCGCTCCTGACGGCCCGCCCGGTGAACGATGTTTCCGACAGGGTCTTGTCCCATGTGAACAACAAACTGGTCTTGTTCGATCTTCCCCCGCTGCTTCTGGGCGACAGTTGCGTACCGTTCCTTAAAAATACGGACGGATGCCTTCTTCTTGTCGAAGAGGGAAAGACGACACGCGCCCATATCAAGCGGGCGATCTCCTTGATCAAGCCCGAGAAATTCATCGGAATTGTTTTGAACAAGACCAGTTCGAAGGCGGCGCAGGAATACGGTTACTACTCCTACGAATATTATTCGCAAAAGAAAAACCAGCGTTGATCGCTCTGCCTGATCCCGTGCCATGGGCCCCCTAGCGATGGCCCCCCAGCGATGGGCTCCTCGCGATGCGCAACGGCTGACAGATCATGCGGACGGCGTTACAACGGGTTCAGGATGCGTGGAGCCCCCCAGGGGTGCCAGTGGCCACGGTGCTGGCTCGACAGCCGGACCATTCTAGACAGGAATCAGGACATGGAAGACGAAACGCTTGGCGGCGGCCCCGACGCCGGGTCCGGATCGCGTGTGGCTGTTGTTCTTCTGAACTGGAATGCGTGGTCCGATACGATCGAGTGTCTGGAAAGCCTGCTGCGCTCGGACCATCCGAACTTTCAGGTCATTGTCTGTGATAATGCGTCTACGGATGGATCGGTCGACCGCCTCACGGCCTGGGGGCGCGGCGAGGCCGTTTGGGAGGGGCCAAGCGATCCCGCCATGGCCCGCTTCACCGATCCCCCGATCGACAAGCCCCTGTCCATGATCTGCGTTGATGCGGGACAACCCGCTTCACCGGCGGACCGGGCCGCCCGGGTCGTCGTGTTGCGCACTGGCGGCAATTACGGGTTCGCCGGGGGCAACAATGCCGGCCTGCGATGGGCGCTGTCCGATCCGACCTTCGATTATTTCTGGGTGCTGAATAACGATACCGTCCAGGAGCCCACGGCTATGGGCCGAATGGTCGCCCGCATGGAGGAGCATCCCAAGCCGGGCATCTGCGGATCGACAATCCTGTATTACGAAGATCCGGACACGATCCAGGCCCTCAATGGCGGCGGCTTCAAGGCTTGGAACGGCTCCACCTACGCCATCGACATTGATCGGCCCTTCAAGGATGTGAAAATCAACCGGTCGGATGTGGAACGGCGGACGGACATGGTGCTCGGCGCCTCCATGTTCACCTCGCGCGCCTTTCTGGACGAGGTCGGCCTGCTGGACGAACGCTATTTCCTGTTCTACGAGGAAATCGACTGGGCCATGCGAACCCGCGGCCGTTTCGATCACCTCTATGCGCCCGATGCGATCATCTACCACAAAAAGGGTGCGAGCATCGGGACGGGATCGGCGGCGCGCCGCCGCGGCGCCTTGGCGGACTTCTACATGACACAGAGCAAACTGCTCTTCACCCGGAAGCACCGCCCGGATCTGTTGCCCATCATCTATCTTACGACGGCCCGGGTGGCGCTCGTCCGCCTCAGCCGGCGGCGCTGGCGCAATGCGGGAGCGGTCGCTTTGGCCATGCTGGGCAAGAAATGGTACGACAAGGCGCCCTACTGAGCGCTTCGCCCGTCACAAGCCGGGCATCGGCGTTTCGGGAGCATAGACCCGGCCGAACCGGTTCGAGAGAAAAGCCGGCAGACTGATCTGTTCCTGCCTGATAAACCCGGCCTTGGGCAATTGTCCGTGTTTCAGCATATCGAGCACGGCGCACACGGCCGAGGCGGTCGTGGTCTGGATGCCGGTCCAGGTCTTGCCGTTGACATCCCGGGCCAGCACCCGGTTCATATAGGACTCCTGCAT
Source organism: Alphaproteobacteria bacterium (assembly GCA_050331455.1). Taxonomy (GTDB): domain Bacteria; phylum Pseudomonadota; class Alphaproteobacteria; order JAJFIK01; family JAJFIK01; genus CAYUYV01. The sequence continues at coordinate 66,100 of JBHJGV010000007.1, read as the reverse complement.
CAAACGCCCGTCCTGGTAGCCGGTCGCGGTCACGAAAATAACGACCACGTCCTGACGGGTCGAGGGCAGGGCATATTCCAGAATTTCCTTCAACAGTTCCGGACGCTCCGCAAGCCGAAGATCCTGAAGCAGCATTTTCATGGCGTCCCGGTGTCCGGGATAGCGGATCGTGCGGTAATTGAGCTGGCGCACCCGGCCCGACAGGGTTTCGCATAAGGTGCCCAGACCGCCGGATGTGTTGAAGGCTTCGTATCGGATACCGTCGAGGGAGAAGTGCTCGATTTCCTCCATGGGCGGCACGGTCGCCAATTGACCGTTCACGATCGCTTCGCAGGGCTGGCAATATTCATTGATTACCCCGTCCGTGCTCCAGGTCAGATTGTAAGTCAGGGCATTGGACGGAAACTGGGGCAGGGCGCCCACGCGCAGGCTCAACGTGTCGAGCGAGTCAAAGCGCTGCGCCAGGTTATAGCCGACGATCGAGATGAAACCCGGTGCAAGACCGCATTGGGGAATGAACGCGCTGTTCGCACCCTCGGCGATGCTCTTCACATAGGCCTTCATGGCCACGTCTTCGGTGAGATCCAGATAATGGACGCCCGCCCGCCGCGCCGCATCGGCCACATGACGGGTGACATTGTAGGGCGCCGCCGAGATCACCGCGAACATGCCGTCCAGGGCCGCCGTGAGGCGATCCGTATCCTCGGCATCGACGGCGAGAAGGCGGGTTGCCGCACCCGGGCCCAAGCGATGGAGGGCCTGTTGGGACCTATCCGTTAGGGTGACACGATAATCCCCGGTGCGTTCCAGCAGCCACGTGATCTTGCGGCCGATCTGGCCGGCACCCACCAGCAGCACATCTGTCATGGCTTTGGCTCTCCCTTCGCCGCCGCGGGGTCCGATCGAATCCGGACTGTCCCGATGGGGCTTTAGCATGGGCGCCCAGCCGGGTTAAGAAGCCCTTGCGTTTTCAAACGGTTGTTGAAGATATCAGGACGGCGGGCCATCCAAGGGGATGTCCGGGCGCGGGGCCGGAACAACGTCTTGGGTGCGGCGGGCCACTGGCGCATCTTGGGGCGCATCTGGGGGCGCATCTGGGCGCGCACCCGGTGATACAAGCGTATCCACGCGGGGCAGGGGCTCGGGCACCGCCCGAGGGGCCAGGACCACGTCTTCGGGGTCGAGTTCCTCCGTGGGCCGCTGAACCGGCAACACCTCGAGAACCTCGTCATGGCTCGCGGTCAATTCCGACATTGCCACGGCATCCGGTGATGATCCGCCTTGTGATGACTCTGCGTCTTCAGGGGCCGGTTCCGCCGGCGACCCGGCGTCGAAGGCCATGCGGGAGGGGGCGACCGGATGACGGTCCGAAGGCACCGCCGGCATGGGCGCGAGGGCAGCCGCGGCGGGGTCCGGTGGGCTCAGCAGGGGTCCATTTGGCGCACCGGCATCGGCAAATCCGACCCCGTCCGTTCCCCCATGATCGGTGTACGGCCCACGTTTCAAATCGAAAGCCAGGGTCACCCGATAGGGCGCATTGATCAGCCGGGCCCGATAGACCTGATTGGCTTCCATGACCCTTTGCACATAGTTACGCGTCTCGCGGAAAGGAATGTTCTCCACCCAGTCGACCGGATCGGTGCCGGGCTCGCGCGGGTCGCCGAATTCGCGGATCCACCGGTCCACCCGGGACGGGCCGGCATTGTAGGCCGCCGCGGTCATAATATAAGAGCCCTCATAACGCTCCAGCAGATCCGACAGGAAGGCCCGGCCGATCTGGGTGTTGTATTCCGGTTTCTCCGTCAGCCAGGCCACTTGGTAGGAAAGCCCATGGCGGCGGGCCGTAAGGCGGGCTGTCGAGGGAAGGATCTGCATCAGTCCGCGCGCTTTCGCCCGGGATATCGCACGCGGATTGAATTCACTTTCCTGGCGGATGATGGCATGGGTCAGGGCCGGTTCGGGCTCCTGGCCCTTGCCCTGGTACTCGGGCAGATCGAACACGGGATAGGAGTAGTCTGAGGACGGATGGCCCTCATAGGAGGCAAGCTTGCCTATGCGCACCGCCATGTTTGGCATGTCGATCCGGTGCGCAAGGCGGGCGGCGAGGGCGTGTCCGGCGGCGGACGAATCCACATCCACCAGATGGAGCAACATCAGACGGACGATATAGTCGGATGTAAAATCCGAGGCGATCAGGACCGCCCGTGTGAGTTCGGCGCTCTCGAAGGCTGCCACATCCTCTTCATCAACAGCGACCGGACGGTCCAGGCTCATCCGATTCGCCGTGCCGCCCGCGCGCTGCCCGGCGAGTTGACCGTAAAAGGTCTGAAGATAGGCGCTGCCCTCCCGGTAGAAGCCCTGGGCGGCCGCTTCATCGCCCAGCGCCTCGGCGGCGCGCCCTTGCCAGTAAGCGGCGCGACCGCGGCTGATGGGCCTGGAGACCTTGGTCGCGAGGCGAGCGAAGTGGAATGCCGCATCTTCGGGCCGGTTCAGATAGCGCAAAGCGATCCAGCCGGCCTTCCACTCCGTGTCCGCGAAGGCATGGCCGCGGGTCAGACCGTGATGGCGCAGGATGCCATAGGCCAGATCCGGCTTGCCGGCCTGGAGGGCTTCGCGGGACTGGAGTCGCCGCTCATACCACCAGCGCACGGGGTGGCCGAGGCCCCCGGCGTCTTTCGGAGCCTCAAGGAAGAGGGGCCAGGTTTCTTCGTCCCGGTTCCGGCGTCGACGCCAGCGGATGCGCTCGTAAATCAGCCCGCCATCCTTTTCGAGACCTTTGGGAATCGCCGCAATGGCCGCATCCACGCCCCCGGCATCGGTGCGCAACTTGATTCGCGCCCGGGCGAGGGCAGCGACATTCGGGCTCGCCAGAGGCAGCATACGGCGGGCGGCCCGGGTTTGGCCCGCCCAGACCAATTGGTCCAGGCGCTCGTCGTGGTCGCGGCGGGAGAGCCGGGCCTTGTGGCGCGTCAGAATTCGCCGCTCCGCCCGCAGCGACAGGTCCGTTGCGGACCAGGCTTTCTGGATCCAGGCTGTGCCGACAGTGGCCCGGCCCGATGCCAGATGGGCCTCCCCAAGCCGCAGCATGCCTTCGCCGGTGATGGGTTTGCGCTCCGTGAACCAGCCAATCACCCGGTGAGGGGGCAAATCGTCGTCCATGGCCTTCTCGGCCAGTTCCCGCAAAAGGCCCTGGCGGGGCCAGTCCGGGTTTTCGCGAATGAATATGTCGATGTCGGAGAAGGAGGCACCAGACCCGGCCTGTTGAAGGTAAAGCCAGCGGACGACTTTGGCCGCAACGGGATCCTCGACCCGGGACAGGAGCGGCAGAGCGGACCGCCAGCCCGTGTTCCGCGCCTTTTGCATGATGGTTCGAAGGGTGTCGACGTCGCCAGAGGATAAAATTCGTGGACTGACGGCTTCCGGCCGCAGCGCCGGCATGGGCACGCCCGCGGCATGCGCTCCCGGTGCGACAGCCACCCAAATGAGCAAAGACAAAAACGCCGCGCGACCGGCCAGGCGCGGGCGGAACAGAACACACTTCATAACGCGCCAATCCAGGTCAGAAACACGGACCCCCAACACATCGGTTTCCCGATCTTGCGCCGTTTTCCGGCGCACTCGTGTGATGACGGCCCGGCGTGCCCACGGAAGACCCGGCCCACGGAAGACCCGGCCCAAGGAAGACCCAGGCCCAGGAGGGATCCGGTCCGTCATGCCCGGCGCACCGGGATTGTCCCGACGAAAGGCTACGCGCCATAGCCTCGGAGCGCTGCCGGATGCCGGGTTGAATTTCGTGTCATTCCCCAGAGAGATGGTATCGGCTTCGGCCGGCCCCAACAACATCAAACCCGGCCCGCACGGTGCGATCGCGTCTCCATGCTTCCCCTTCGCGCTCGACTAAACCGGCCTTTCCTGCGCCGTCATTGCTCCATTTGGAGAACGCGACAGTCATGTTTTGTGCGGTCGCGAAACAGACAACGCACGCATGAGGCTTGGCGGCGTCCCGCTCCAGTCTGCTCCCACCGAACGGCATAACCCGGCCCCGCCGGCTTGACAGGCCCCCCGGCCCGTCGCCATGTGTGCGCTTCGCTCCGGGCTCCGCGCCACCCATCCTGACGGCCCTGTTGACGCGAACACTCCTGCCGTACCACCCATCGGGCGATCGGCCCAGCCCAGTTTGAGATACAGAGGGACAGCCATGGCGTCCTCCGCCGCTCCATCACCACACGGGTTCGACCTGCGCGGATCGATCTGCGCCCTGGCGACCCCTTTCCGCAACGGAACCGTGGACTGGTCGGCACTGAAACGCCTGTGTGCCTGGCACCTGGCCGAGGGTACGGACGGTCTGGTGGTCTGCGGGACCACGGCGGAAAACCCGACCCTGGGACCCGAGGAGCGCAGAGGCATCATCTCAACCACGGTCGACGTGGTCGCAGGCCGGATCCCCGTGATCGCCGGAACAGGCGCCAGCGATACGGCCGCCACCATTCTTGCAACGCAGGAGGCGACCGATCTCGGTGCCGATGCGGCCCTTGTCGTGACCCCGGCCTATAATCGGCCCAGCCCCGCCGGATTGCTGGCCCATTATAAAGCCGTCCACGACAACACACGCTTGCCCATCGTTCTTTATACAGTGCCCGCGCGCACCGGCGTGGACATCGATCTCGACACGCTTGTCAGCCTTGCCGCCCTTGAGCGCATCATCGGCATCAAGGATGCGACCAGCGATATGGCCCGGGTCAGCCTGACACGCCGCCTGTGCGGGGCGGACTTCGCTCAGGTCTCGGGGGAGGACGGTTCGGCGGTGGGCTTCAACGCCCATGGCGGCGTGGGCTGCATCTCCGTTACCGCCAATGTCGCGCCCCGCGAGTGCGCCGCCCTGCAGCGGGCCAGTCTGGAAGGGGACCGGGCGACGGCCCTCGCGCTCCAGGACCGGCTCATGCCCCTCCACCGGGCCCTGTTCGCCGAAGCAAGTCCGCAGCCGACGAAATATGCCCTGGCGGCGCGCGGTTTGTGCACGGATGAAATGCGTCTGCCCCTGGTTCCGGCATCGGCGCCCGCGCGGGCCGCCGTCGATGCGGCCCTGGCCGTCGCAGGCCTCGGCCCCGTCGATTCCGGATCACGCGAGTCGGAGGGGGCCGAGGGTTCGGCTATGGCAGGCGGGCATGACGCCGCCGCGGAGGCGTAAGTCCCGATGGCATCCCCGAACGCTTCTGAGGTGCGCAAGGTCATCGCAGAAAATCGCAAAGCGAGACACAATTACAGCATCGAGAATACGATCGAGGCCGGCATCATGTTGACCGGCACGGAGGTGAAGGCACTGCGTACGGGGCAGGCCAATATCGCCGAAAGCTACGCCACGGTGGAGAACGGCGAGCTGATGCTCATCAATGCGTATATTCCGGAATACTCGTTCGGCAATCGGCAGAATCACGAACCACGCCGGCCCCGAAAGCTCCTGCTGCACCGGCGGGAGATCAACAAATGGGGCGGGGAGGTCAACAGGGGCGGCATGACCATCGTGCCCTTGCGGCTCTATTTCAACCACGCGGGAAAAGCCAAGCTCGAACTGGGGCTTGCGAAAGGCAAAAAGGCCCACGACAAACGCCAAAGCGAAAAAGAACGGGATTGGAACCGGGAAAAGCAACGTCTGCTGAAAGATCATGGGTGACCGACGCCCATGCGTTCCGGCCCGGGCCTGGAGGCAAGCGCCATGATCGACTGGTACGATCCCTATGCGACCAAATCGGATCTTTATGCCGCCCATGAAATCGGCGGCACCGTCATGCTCGCCTATCGGGACATTCCCGGGCTGATCCAAACCTACGGACGGCCTGAGTTGGGGCGCAAGGCCCTTGATTTCGGCTGCGGTGCGGGAAAGTCCTCCCGGTTCCTCCAGTCCCTCGGCTTTGACGTGACGGGTGCGGATATTTCGCCGGCCCAACTCGCCCATGCCCGCAAAAGCGATCCGGACGGGGACTACCGGCTCATAAGCGAGGGCGCCTGTCCGTTCGGCGAGCCCTCCGCCGCCCTGGTCCTGTCAGTGTTTTGCTTTCTCGAAATGGACAGCCGGTCGCGTCTAGAAGCTGCCGCACGCGCCGTGTTCGATGCTTTGCTGCCGGGCGGGCTTTTCATCATGGCCGTATGTGCGGAGGCATTCTATTGCGGCGACTGGCTGACAGTGGGTGTTGATTTTCCAGGCAATGACAATCCAGCACCAGGAGATCCGGTTACGATACGCCTGCTCGATGTTGGCCTCGACATAATCGATTATTATTGGACCGATGCGGACTATTCCGCCGCTCTGGAGGCTGCCGGCTTCACGGTGATCGATCGCGCGAGACCGCTGGGCACGCCGTCGGACTTGCTTGACTGGAAAGACGAGGCGCGGGAGGCGCCTTTTGTGCTCTACCTTGCCCGTCGCCCGGATTGACCGTCCGTCCGCGAAGGATGGGTGCCGGCAGAGCAGGGTAAAGCCGGCGTCCTCAGGCGTCTTCGTCGCGGGGCTGGCGCAGATCCTCGCCCCGGCCGAGGCGCTCGATCACGTCGATGAGCACGTCCACGTCCTGCGCTCCCACCATGCCATATTGCCGGTTGAGGATGAATGTGGGCACACCGCTGACGCCCAGCTTGTAGAAATGCTTGACCTCGTCGAAGACCTTCTTTTTGTCGTCTTCGCCCGCGAGCAACTCCATCACCAGCACGACATCCATGCCGCATTCGCCGGCTACGGAGAGCAGGACATCCCGCTCGCCGATGTCCTGGCCTTTTTGAAAATACACATGAAACAGGCGTTCGACGACGGCGTCCTGCACACCCTGGGAACGGGACCAGCGGATCAGCCGGTGGGCGTCGAGGGTGTTGGGCGTGCGTATGATCTTGTCAAAGGCAAAGGCGATGCCCTCGGCGAGGCCATATTCCTTCAAGGCCGTTGAACTGCGCCGGGCGACATCGGGATCCGGGAATTTCGACGCAATATATTCGGAGCGTGAAACACCGCCCTCCGGAATGCTCGGATCGAGCAGGAAGGGCCGGTAGGCAATCGAGACGGGAACCCGGCCGTCAAGACGCTCAAGGGCGCGATCAAGCCGCCGCTTGCCGAGATAGCACCATGGACAGATGACGTCCGAGACGACATCCACCAGGACAGGCGTGTTCTCTGATTCCCCAGTCATATGTTCACCGTAGCCGGTAATGCCTACCGAAGAAACCACATAAAGCAGGATCGCCCCCGCGGCCGGTGGACCACGGGGGCGCGCGGGTCACACCGGCACCCGGTGTTTCAGGGCAGGGCCGCAACCGTCTTCAAGGCCGGCTGGAGTCCGGCCCGGAGCCTCTGACGGGCTTCGATCAGCATGGAGCCGACGGTGGTTCCCAGCCGCGGGGACAAAACCGTGTGACGGGCCATGACCACGACACCGCCATCCTCGCCTTCGCCGCCGAAGCGGGCCGACGCAAGGGCCCCGCCAAGCCGGCGGGCCACGTCATGGGCCTGGGCCCGGGGCGTTTGCGGCATCAGGATCAGGAGTTCGCGCTCCCCGGGCCGGGCCTTGAAGTCCTGGGCGCGGGCCATCGCCGCAATCACCGAGGCCGCCTCGAAAAACACCCGACTTTCCGTCGGCACCAGGCTGCCGTCCTCGCACTGGGCCTGGCCCAGGTCGAACAACACCAGGCTCCAGGCCCGCCGGGTTGCATGGGTTTCGGCCGTCATCCGCTCGAGCTGGGCTTCACAGAACGCAGCCCCGGCGAGCCCCGTCTCTTCGTCGCGGAGCGCCGCCGGAGGGCCGGCATCGAGCACGCCCTTGAGGACCCGCCGCATGGTGCTTTCGGTCAGGAAGGTGCGGATCCGGGCGGCGAAATCGTCGTCGGACAGGGAGCGCAGGAGGATATCGGTGACCCCGGTTCGCAAGGCCCCGGCGACCTCAGGATGGGCGCCCGGATCGGCCGTCACGAGAATCGGCGTGGCGATGAGGCGGGGATTGCGGCGCACGGCCGAGACCACGGGCAGATAGGCTTCGAGGTCGCTCGACGCGGTGAGGATCAGAACGTCAAAGGCATGCCGCGCGAGATAGTCGACCGTCATGGCCGGGGTGAAGGCACCCACCACCGTGGCGGTGCGGTCGGCGCATAGGGCCTCGATGCGGGCGTAGTCGGGACCGGGCTCCCCGGCGACCAGAACAGTCCGGTCTGCCCCGTCGATCAGATCGCGTGCGTGGGAAGACTGGGCCGGCGTGTGACCCAAGGCCGTCAGCACCGCATGGCGCCGGGTCCACTCGTCGACCATGGCATGGAGCCGCATCATGGCGTCCAGCCTGCGGGCAATGTGCCGTTCCATGGCGTCCAGCGCGGCCGGACTGCCTTGTTCGGCATCGAATGGATTGGGCAGGCTGCGCACCGGATCAGTAATGTCCTGAAGCGGCGTGTTCCAGCCCGGCCCCATCAGCGCCGGTTCGAGCAGGGTGACCGGCAGCGGGCCATGCTCGGATGTGCCGAGGGCGAGACGGCTGAGGACGCCCCCATCGCAAGGCGCTTCCATCAGGGCGCAATCCGGCGAAAGCAGGCGGGCCTGACGCTCCGCCTCCAACGGGTCGGCCAGGATGCTGTCATAACCCTGACGATGGGCAAGATCGGCCCAGCGCCTGGCATGGTCCGCATCGTGGGCCGCCACGAGCACCCGGGGACGCGCGGCCGGAACCTCCGGCGGCGCGATAGTCGCGATCGTCATGGGACCTCCCTTTCACCTTGCACGGGTCAATGAATCCAATGAGTCGCGCATCATCGCCAAGCCCGAAGCGCCGCTCGGGCCCGTGCGCGCCGGCGGGGTTGCGGGCCGATGAAAAAGGGGCGACGAGACAGGGGCACAGGAAATGCCCCATGATTGGGCCGTGACGGCTTTCGGGACCGTCCCATTCACGGGCAGAAAGGATCATCGCCATGACTGACAGCGCCTCGCTTCCGCGTCCGGCCTCGGCGGATCTGAGCGGCCAGGTCGCGCTGGTGACCGGGACGACGAGCGGTCTCGGCGTCCGTTTCGCCCGCGTGCTCGCCGGTGCGGGAGCCGCGGTGGTGTTAACGGGCCGGCGCCCCGACCGGCTTGTAGCGCTGGAAAGCGAGATCCGAAACGGCGGCGGGCAGGCCGTCTGCGTCACCCTCGACGTGACGGATGCACAAAGCATCCGCACGGCGCTGGCGCAGGCGGAGGATCGGCTGGGTCCGGTCGATATTCTCGTGAACAATGCGGGCATGAATGTGCAGGCGCCGGCAGCCGATCTGTCGCCGGAGGCCTATGACCGCATCATGAACACCAATGTCCGGGGCGCCTTCCTTATGGCCCAGGCGGTGGGTGCCGGGCTGATCGCGCGGGGGGCACCGGGGCGGATCGTCAATATCGCATCCATCGGCGCCTTCACGGTGCTGCCGGGCCTGACCGCCTACTGCATGTCGAAGGCCGCCGTCGCCATGATGACGAAAAGCCTCGCCCGGGAATGGGCGCGCCACGGCATCAATGTGAATGCCCTGTGCCCCGGCTATATCCGTACGGAAATCAACAGCGACTGGTTCGACTCCGAGGGCGGACAGAAACAGATCCGCCGGTTTCCCCGCCGTCGTCTGGGCGCGGAGGAGGACCTGGACGGCGCGCTTCTGCTTCTCGTCTCACCCGATGCGGGCTTCATCACGGGCACGGTCATGACCGTCGATGACGGCCAGTCCCTGGCCGGCGGTTGAAAGCCGAAACCGCGCTCAGCGGCCCCAGCTTTCGCGGGGCGGATTGGGATCGGGCACACAGGCCCGCTCGCCATAGAGCATGACCGAGCCGACGGCCCCGGTCCCCACCAGGAGCAGGACCACCGCGACCAGCGTCCCGATCACGGGGACAGACATGGCGAGCGCGACCAGGACGATCGTGCCGACGAGGCCGACAAGGCTCAGCAGCACACCGGGCTTGGCCACGAAGCGGGACAAAAGCCACTGGTTCAGGCCCACAAGGCCGTAAACGAGACCGAGCACAAGGATCACCGGGTAGACCAGAAGAGCCGGGATCCCGATCACCAACCCGATAATCGTCATGCACAACAGCGCCGCCACCACCGGCATCAGGACGCTCAGCACAAGGCCGGTCGCCAGGCTGCCAGCCGGCCGGTTCGACAGCGTGCGGAGCACCCGGTTGTTGAAGGTCGGGAAGGCATAAATCAGCAGCAGCAACAGGATCAGGATGAACCCGATCAAAGCTCCTGCCTCCACCGGATCCAGCGCGTCGAGTTGAATGCTCACGGACGGTATGGAAAACAGGCCGCCCGACGGGTCAAACGCGTAGGTGTAGGTGCCCTTGATGACCACGCCTTCGGGCAAATCCGGTTCCTCCGGCGCCTCGATGGTCAGGTTGCCCCGGAAGACCGCATTGGGGGCGATGGTGACACTCGCAGCGGAGATTTCCGTGTTTCCGCCAATGTCGGCACTGACATAGACCGATGCGCCGGCGAGTTCGGCGTCGCCGGTGAGGCGCCCGTCCAGGGTGATGTCCGCCGACGCAATGTTGACGTCGCCCATGATACGGCTGCCGGGCATCACGGTGACGGCGCCTCCGGCGATCTTGAGATCCTGGAGCACGCGGGCATTGACGGTCACCTCGCCGGCGGCGAGGCCCACATCGCCGGACACCGGACCCGTTACGGTCACAGTCCCGCCAGCGGCGGCAACGCCCCCGGCGATGGGCCCGTTCACCTGCACCACACCGCCGATGGCGCGAACATCCTCCGTCGGCCCTTTGATGGTGATGGTTCCGCCGATCCGTGTTTCGGCCTTGGCTGGATCGAGGGCGGCGAACAGAGCCAGAACCGTGATCAGCCCGGCGACGATGGCGCGGCCCCACCCGGGCCGGTGCGGCGGCGCAGCCGCGTGGGATGTGACAAGCATGCCCCTGAGATCCTTCCTGAATTCAACCCCACCATGGATCATGTCAGGCCACGAGACCGACCAAAAGGGGACACGGATTTTGACAGGGCCGCTGCCGCATCCGGTATTGAGGTCATGCATCAAGCGGACCGCACCAGGCCGTCACGAAGCGCGGCGAGGCTCTGGCGCTGGTTCCCGGCCTCGTCGAAATTGTCGTCGGCGAGCCAGGCTGCGAACCCGGCCTTCGCGGCAGGCCACTCCGTGTCCAGCATCGAAAACCAAGCCGTATCCCGGCTGCGGCCCTTCACGATCAGATCCTGACGGAACACGCCTTCGGGCGTGAAGCCAAGGCAATACCGGCGTCCGTTGATCGATTTAATTGCGGACGACATCGCCTATGTCACGGCGCGGCTGGGTGACGGGGCGCGGGCCCAGGTGTTCGGTCTGGAAGGGGAGGTCGAGTGGCGCCGGGCCGGGCCGCTCGATGTGTCCTTGTATGTGCCCTACAGCGACGTCGTTATTCCGGACACGCTGCAATCGACGACCATTGTGCTGTACGAGTGATCCGGAGACGGTTCATCGGCTTTTCAGCGACTTCCGGAAACCGGCGCTTCGCGCATGACGAGACAGCAGCGCCCCCGGGCCCCGGACGGAACCCAACTGGTCGAGACCCGCTCGTCGAAAGGCCGCCCGAGGGGATCGAGATCGATCAGGCGCGCCGGTCCTGTCCTCCGGGCGGGAAGGCCGTAAAGGGCTTGGTCGAAATACCAGAGGCTGCCGGCCTCGCTGGCCAGGGGTTCGCGGATCCGCACCGCATGGCCGATGTGGTCCACGACGGATGACATCTTTGCCATGTCGGGCCGGCTGAAGCGATGCCGCGGTGGTTCGGCATCTGGCGGCGGCGTGACCCGCGAGGGCTGTCTTGCACGGCCAACCGCCCCTTGGTAACCAATTGGATCTGTTTCGCGCATGTCACCGGCGCCGCTGTCCCCATCGTTTGTTGGCCCTTTCCCTCACCCTGTGTGACCGGCCACATGCCCGGGCCCCGGCGCCCCATGGTCAAAGGAGAGGACGCCCATGTCCGTCGATCAGGACACGGTCCTGCGGATTGCGAAGCTGGCGCGGATCGCCATCACCGAAGACCAGGCCAAAGCCATGCAGGGCGACCTCAACGGCATTCTGGATTGGGTGGAAAAGCTGAACGCCGTGACCATTGACGACGTGCCGCCCCTGACAAGCACCGTGGCCATGGGCCTGAAGCGCCGGGAAGACGCGGTCACCGACGGCGGCGATGCGGCGCGCGTGACCGGCAACGCCCCGGGCGGCGAGGACGGCTTTTTCACCGTCCCCAAAGTCGTCGAGTGAGGGGTGCCCATAATGACCGATTTGACCGCCCTAACCCTCGCCGCTGCCCGTGACGGCCTGCGCGAGAAACGCTTTTCATCCACGGAACTGACCAAGGCTTTTCTCGGAACCATGGAAAAAGCCCGTGCGCTGAACGCCTATGTGCTAGAGACCCCGGACCGGGCCTTAGAGCAGGCCGCTGACAGCGACACGCGGCTGACCAGGGGCGAGGCCCGGGACCTTGAGGGCCTGCCCCTGGGCATCAAGGACCTGTTTTGCACCAACGGCGTGCGCACGACGGCGGGCAGCCATATCCTGGACACCTTCGTGCCGCCCTACGAATCCACGGTCACGGCGCAGCTGTGGGATCGCGGGGCCGTGATGCTCGGCAAGCTGAACATGGACGAATTCGCTATGGGCTCGTCCAACGAGACCAGCACGTTCGGACCCGTGATCAATCCCTGGCGCATCGACGGAGAAAGCGGAGAAAATGCGGCCAAGCTGGTGCCCGGCGGATCTTCCGGGGGCTCGGCTTCGGCCGTGGCGGCCCAATTGTGCCTCGCCGCCACCGGCACGGACCCCGGCGGCTCCATCCGCCAACCGGCCGCCGTCACCGGGATCGTCGGCATCAAGCCGACTTACGGCCGATGCTCACGCTGGGGCATCGTGGCCTTTGCCTCGTCCCTGGACCAGGCCGGCCCCATGACCCGCCCCGTCCAGGACGCCGCCATCATGCTGAAGGCCATGGCCGGCCACGACCCCAAGGATTCCACCTCGGTCGACCGCCCGGTACCGGATTACGAGGCCGCGCTGACGGGATCCGTCAAGGGTTTGAAGATCGGTGTCCCAAAGGAATATCGGGTCGAGGGCATGCCGGAGGAGATGGCCGCCCTTTGGGACCGGGGCGTCGCCTGGCTCAAGGACGCGGGCGCCGAGATCGTGGATGTCAGCCTGCCCCATACGGCCTATGCGCTTCCCGCCTATTACATCGTGGCACCGGCCGAGGCGTCCTCGAATCTCGCCCGTTATGACGGCGTGCGTTACGGCTTGCGCAAATCCGGCAACGACGTCATCGGTCAGTATCAGGCGACCCGGGGCGAGGGTTTCGGAGCGGAGGTCAAGCGGCGGATCCTGATGGGCACCTATGTGCTCTCGGCCGGTTATTACGACGCCTATTATCTGCGCGCCCAGAAAGTGCGCACCCTGATCAAGCGGGATTTCGACACGGCCTTCGAAACGGTGGATGCGCTGCTCACGCCGACCACGCCCAATGTGGCGTTCGCCATCGGCGAGAAGACCGCGGATCCCTTGGAAATGTACATCAACGACATCCTGACGGTGCCCGCCAACATGGCCGGCCTGCCGGGCATGTCGATTCCGGCCGGCCTTTCGAAAAGCGGGCTTCCCCTGGGCCTCCAGATCCTGGGTCCGGCCTTTGGCGAAGAGACGATCTTTCGGGTCGGGCATGTTCTGGAAGAGGCGGCCGGCTTTACGGCACGGCCTGAAGCATGGTGGAGGGCAGCCTGATGGCTGGGACAGCAAGCGCCGCAGTTTCCCACGCCGACCGGGACGAGTCGGGACCGGGCTACGTGATCGAAGGGGCCACAGGGCCTTGGCATCTCGTGATCGGCCTTGAGGTTCATGCCCAGGTCGCTTCGAAATCCAAACTGTTTTCCGGGGCCGCAACGGAATTCGGCGCCGAACCCAACAGCCAGGTGTCTCTGGTCGATGCCGCCATGCCCGGCATGCTGCCCGTGATCAACGATTACTGCATCGAACAGGCCGTGCGCACCGGGCTTGGGCTGCGCGCGCAGATCAACCCCTACTCGGTCTTCGACCGGAAAAACTATTTTTACCCGGATCTTCCGCAAGGGTATCAGATCTCCCAGTACAAGAACCCCATCGTGGGCGAGGGCGTCGTGGAGGTGGATCTCGCCGACGGGCGGACCATCGAAATCGGGATTGAGCGGCTGCATCTGGAACAGGATGCCGGCAAGAGCATTCACGATCTTGCGCCGGACCGGTCCTTCGTTGACCTGAACCGCTCCGGCATCGCACTGATGGAAATCGTGACCAAGCCGGACCTGCGTTCTGCCGAAGAGGCCGGGGCGTTCGTCACCAAGCTGCGCGCCATCATGCGGTATCTGGGCACCTGCGACGGCAATATGGAACAGGGGTCCATGCGGGCGGACGTGAACGTGTCGGTGCGCCGGCCCGGCGCGGGCTTCGGCACGCGCTGCGAGATCAAGAACGTCAACTCGATCCGCTACATCCGCCAGGCCATTGAATATGAGGCCCGCCGCCAGATCGATATTCTGGAGGAGGGTGGCACGATCGATCAGGAAACCCGCCTGTTCGATGTCGCTGCCGGCACGACGCGCAGCATGCGCTCCAAGGAAGAAGCCCACGACTACCGATATTTTCCGGATCCGGATCTTCTGCCTCTGGAGCTCGACGAGGCCTGGATCGAAGGCATCCGCAAGGGCCTGCCGGAACTGCCGGACGACAAGAAGGCGCGGTTCATCTCCGATTACGGCCTTTCGGCCTATGACGCCGGCGTGCTGGTCGCGGATAAGGAGAAATCCGAGTTCTTCGAGACCGTCGCCCGCGGACGGGACGCCAAGATGACGGCCAACTGGGTCACCGGCGATTTTTTCGGTGCCCTGAACAAGCTTGGCAAGGACGTCACCGAAAGCCCCGTCTCGGCCGAACAGCTTGGCGCGCTGCTCGACCTGATCGCCGACCAGACAATTTCCGGACGGATCGCCAAGGACGTCTTCGAGATCATGCTGGAGACGGGCCAGGACCCGGGCGTCATTGTTGAGGAGCGGGGGCTCAAACAGGTCACCGACACGGGCGCCATCGAGGCGGAGATCGACAAGATCATCGCGGCGAACCCGGCCAAGGTCGAGGAGGTCAAGGAAAAGCCAAAGCTCATGGGCTGGTTCGTCGGCCAGGTCATGAAGGCCACCGGCGGCAAGGCCAATCCCCAGGCCGTGAACGAGATCCTCAACGCCAAACTCGGTCTCTGACGATCCGATCCTTTTTTGTCTGACCCTTGAGCCCCCGTGATGTCCGGCACATCGCGGGGGCTTTTGCCATGGCCTGATGGACCCATCGGACGCCGGTCGGCACCCCGTTCCCGGGTTTAACCCAATGCTAAACCGCCCGGGGGCACCGTCGAAGTGTCGGCGGACGGGGAGCCCTGCCGACAGACGCCGGTCTATCCGGCCGGCCCCGGCAGGGCCGAGATCAAGGGGAGTTGGGTACCATGTTGGATATGGACACGAATGGCGCCGTTCTGGGTGCGGATGTCGAGATCCCGGAAGCACCTGGATCGGACAGTGTTTCGGGAGATGCCCTGGCGCGCGAGGCCCGGGAGACCCGGTCAGCGGATGCCATGTATCGCCTGGGCATGATGTTTTCGACCGGTCAAGGCGTGACCTACGACATCGTCGAAGCGCATAAATGGTTCAACCTCGCCGCCACCATGGGCAGCGAAGACGCCAAGCGCTGGCGCAAGGAGCTGGCGGCGGAAATGTCGTCGACCCAGGTCGCCGAAGCCCAGCGTCAGGCCCGCGAGTGGCTCCGCGCCGCGTGAGGGCACCGGGCTCAAGGCCCCGCTGCGGCATGATCGCTTGAGGGTTTGGTGCCGCGACGGGGCGTCCTGACGGACCGTTTCGGTGAGGCCGTATCCGCGACCCCGTGGGCAAGCTGATCTGCCCTTAAGGACTCTTGCCGCGCCATCGAGAGAGGTCTTCTCAAAGGCCTTTCGTGGAACGTCGCGACGTCAGCCGGTGGTCTGAGGCGCTGTAAACCGCACGCTTTCCAAGAGCGGCTTGGCGAGCTGAAAAGCAGGTCTGTGTCCTTGATGCGCCAACCGCGTCGGGACAACGCCGCCGAACCCGCCACCTGACTGGTGTCACCGGTCATCGTCCTCCAAGACCCTGTCGCGGACCGGTTTTAGGCGTTGCTCCGGACGGGCCGGCGTCCAATCTCCTTCCTGTCGCTTTACGCGTGTTGGGCCGTGTTCCAAGTCTTGGCAACGCTGCTTCGGCCTGCGACGCCCGTTAGGGATTTGGCCTCACGGTTCTGACATTCAGGGCCCCGACCGTCCTTCGGGTTAACAGCCTCAATTGCGTCGCGGGCGGATAAATCCCGTTCGGCTTGCCCAACCTAGCCGAATGGAGAGGCTGGATCTGTACGCCGTCCTGCCCCTGTGTCGCGTTGCACCTCTGAGAATAATCGTGAAGCTCGAGAAGGACCCGGCGCCCTTTTGCCTTTCAATCACCGGGTGCACGATCGGGGCTGGCGTTCTCGCCCTCGCACTGGGTACCCTGAGGATTCGTGTGCTTCTCGAAAGGGCCACCGCGCCGCAACACACGAAAATGTTTGGGCCGCAGATAAACACCCAAGAGAAAGAAAGACGGACGTATGGTTCAACGGCTGAATGTTTCCGGGCTTCCTGCCAGTCTTTCAAAGAGTTTAGACCTTAAGATTATCGTCAAGGATATTGCAGCGTCCTTTGTGGTCTTCCTCGTCGCCATTCCCCTTTGCCTGGGTATCGCGCTTGCCTCGGGAGTGCCCGCGGAACTCGGCCTGATGACCGGGATCATCGGCGGGATTGCCGTGGGCGCATTTGCGGGCCAGCCGCTCCAGGTCAGCGGTCCTGCGGCCGGCTTGGCTGTCATTGTGTTCGATATCGTCGGAGATCACGGGGCGGCAGCCCTCGGTCCGATCCTGCTCCTGGCGGGTGCCCTTCAACTTCTTGGCGGATATTTCCACCTGGGACGGTTTTTCCGCGGCGTGTCTCCGGCGGTGGTCAGCGGGATGCTGGCGGGCATCGGCGTCCTGATCGTCGCCGGCCAGGTTCATGTCCTGCTGGCGGATGCACCGCGCGCCCATGGGCTGGACAATCTCGCCGCGATCCCGGCAGCCTTTTTCGACCTCAGTGTCATGACCATCGGTCAGGCTGAGCAGGCCCTGGCCGTCGGCCTGGCGGCCATTTTGGCCATGTTGGCCTGGGATCGGTACAAACCGTCCCGTCTGCGCCTGATGCCGGGCGCACTGATGGGGGTCGTCGCCGGCGTGCTTGTTGCGGCGCCGGGGCTTGACGTTGCACGCATCACAGTGCCGGAAAACATCTTTTCGAGTTTCAGTCTGCCGAGCATGGCAAGCCTGTCGCTCCTGGGCTCGCCTGACATCGTGTTCAGCGCCGTCGCCGTGGCGTTTATTGCCAGTGCGGAAACACTGCTCTCAGCCGTGGCGGTGGACCGGTTGCAGGATCGTGTGCGGACGAAGTTCAACAAAGAATTGGGCGCGCAGGGGGTCGGAAATTTTCTCTGCGGGCTTGTCGGCGCCATGCCGATGACCGGCGTGATCGTCCGCTCTTCCGCCAATGTCCATGCCGGTGCCGTGACACGCCTGTCCGCCATCCTCCATGGCGTTTGGATCCTGGCGTTCGTGGTCTTTCTCCCGGGCGCGCTGGCCCTCGTTCCGACGGCTGCCCTGGCCGGCGTCTTGGTCGTGGTCGGCTGGAAGCTGGTCAAGGTCGCGGATGCAGTCCGCCTTTTTCGGCGCTATGGCGCCCTGCCGGCTGCCATTTATGTTGCCACCCTGACCACTGTCGTTGCGGTCGATCTTTTGGTCGGCGTGCTCGTGGGTCTGGCCCTGTCCCTGGTTGAAGTCATCCCCCATCTTAAAAAACATCGGGCGCGGATGGTCGAGACGGCGTCCGACGACAGCCACGATGTGAGCCTGGACGGGCGGGTGACCATGTTGGAGGTGAGCCGTCTCGTTGCCGCCCTTGATCGCCTGCCGGCGAACAAGGCCGTTCGGATCCGGGCGGAGAACCTGGACTTCGTCGACCATACGAGCGCCGAGCTGATTTGCGATGCGTTGGTCCGGAGGCGGCGGGCCGGCACGGCTGCCGACATCATCGCTGGCAACAGCCGGGCAGGGCAGCTCCTGCTTGCCGGGATCTGACGACCGCGTCGTCCAGCATCTCGATGGAACGGCCGGGGCGGCGTCATAAAATCCTGTCCGTCTATCGGAAAAAAACGTGTCGATTTGCTCGTCCTGAAGCGGTATTGCCGACAGACATCAAGCAAGCAAGTCTTCGAAAAGCCAAGCATAACGCCGGTGCTGAGACCGATCTTTATCCAATGACAAGGCTCCGCACTGGTCAAAGAAATCCTGAGCCGCACCGCTCTCCTTGAGCCCAGCCTTTTTCTCACCGTGGGCCGTTTGCGTCGTGGCGCTTTGCACCGTGTCGTATGTCATGGGATCTCCTTCACACCATCAATGATACTCCCATGGACTACGGGCTGCCCAGCCGGTTGGATGCCGTGACATGTGGAATAAGCCCCATGCAAGGCTGTTGCGCTTGGCTGGGCCACATGGCCGAAGCGAACCGCATAGCGTGTTGTCGTCGTGCGATTTTGCCGGGTTGGCTAAGGGGACCGAAAATCACGGCCGAGCGCATCTGAAAAGGTCTCATATCAATGCGCTGGAAAATCCCGCCGGACTGGAAATCCCGGTGGCGGGCAGGAAGGGATTCGAACCCTCGAAGCGGCTCAACACCGCTTACTCCCTTAGCAGGGGAGCGCCTTCAGCCACTCGGCCACCTGCCCATTTACCGGAGTATCAAGCTTGCCCGCGCCGGACAAGCCCCCTGTGTGACCATCGGCGGGGGGCCGGCCTTAAAATCACGTCGCGTGATTGACGGGGGTCCCGGTTTCGGGCGACCAAGCCGTCAACGCAACGGACCCGTCGCACCGTCTTCATCACCGGACCCGACAAGCGGATCAAGGCCGGGCGGGTCTATCCCATGACCGCCAGCCGCACGGCCGATGGCTTGCTGCGCATGCTCCAGTCCATCCAGATGAGGGCGAAACACGGATGGGAAGATCACGATCGCGCCGCCCGCATCCGACGAGCATGCAAAGGCCGCTTTCCCGGACGGATGATCCTGATCCCGCCGTATCGGGATCATCCGTTTACGAAGGGCCGGCCGCCCCCCGGGTGCCTTGCATTTCCTGTTTCGGGCCATGTTGCGCTGCGGTCGCTGATTGCCCCAGGGAGCGGCGTCAAGGGGCGACGGGGCATGGTTCTTGTTCCGCCATCCCCCTTCGACGTAGTCTCCCGGTCACGCGGCGATGGCCGGTTCCGGCGCCAGTCCCGCGCCCCGGCAAGCACGTAAATTTCTGGCGGAAACAGGGGGCTGGCAAGAAACATGTTGAAAGGGAACAATCATGCCTGAGACCATTTTGATCGAGCGGGTCGGCCGGGTCGCGGTCGTCCGGCTGAACCGGCCCCAGGCCCTCAACGCCCTCAATTCCCAGGTCATGGCCGAGATGGTGGGCAGCCTGCGCCTGCTGGACCGGGATCCCGAGGTCGGTTGCTTCGTGCTGACCGGGTCCGAAAAGGCCTTCGCCGCCGGGGCGGACATCAAGGAGATGCAGCCCAAGGCCTATATGGACATGTTCCATGAGGACTTCTTTGCGGGTTGGGACGGTTTCGCGGCCCTCCGTACGCCGCGCATCGCCGCCGTCTCCGGCTTCGCCCTCGGTGGCGGCTGCGAACTGGCCATGATGTGCGACATCGTCATCGCCGCCGACACAGCCAAATTCGGCCAGCCCGAGATCAAACTCGGCGTCATGCCGGGCATGGGGGGCTCCCAGCGCCTGACAAAGCTTGTCGGCAAGTCGAAGGCCATGGACATGATCCTCACGGGGCGGATGATGGACGCTGAGGAGGCCGAGCGCGCCGGACTGGTGGCCCGCATCGTGCCGGCCGACCGCCTGATGGACGAGGCCATGGAGGCGGCACAGACGATCGCGGGCTATGGCAAGGCCGCGACCATGGTTGCCCGGGAGGCCGTGGATCGGGCCCTGGAGATGGGCCTGCGCGAAGGCATCCTTTTCGAGCGGCGCACCTTCCACGCCCTTTTCGCAACGGAAGATCAGGCCGAAGGCATGGCCGCATTCGTTGAAAAGCGCGCGCCGGCCTTCAAGGGCCGTTGAGGACAGGGAGACAGCAATGACCCAAGCCATGCCCCAAGCCATGCCCAAGGGCCCGTCAGAGACCGGCGCGCTCTCCTTGCATGTTCCGGAACCGGAATTCCGCCCCGGAGACGCGCCCGATTTCTCCAATATCCGTATCCCCCAGGCCGGCACGGTGCGCCGGCCGGACGTAGACGTGCCGCCGCAGGATATCATGGATCTTGCGTTCTCCATCATCCGGGTGCTGAACCGGAAAGGCGAGGCCGTCGGCCCCTGGGCCGGTTGCCTCGACGACGAGCAGCTCATTGTCGGCCTGCGTCACATGATGACCCTGCGCGCCTATGACGCCCGCATGCTGATGGCCCAACGCCAGGGCAAGACGTCCTTCTACATGCAAAGCCTGGGAGAGGAGGCCATCGCCTGCGCCTTCCAGAAGGCCCTGCGCAAGGGCGACATGAATTTCCCCACCTATCGCCAGCAGGGGCTGCTCATCGCCGACGACTACCCGCTGGTGGAGATGATGAACCAGGTCTATTCGAACGAAAAGGACCCCATGAAGGGCCGCCAGCTTCCGGTCCTTTATTCGTCCAAGGAGCATGGCTTCTTTTCCATCTCCGGGAACCTCGCCACCCAGTTCGTTCAGGCCGTCGGCTGGGCCATGGCCTCGGCCATCAAGAATGACGACAAGGTCGCAGTCGGTTGGGTCGGCGACGGCTCCACGGCCGAGGCGGATTTCCACGCCGCCCTGGTCTTCGCATCCACCTACAAGGCGCCCGTGGTCCTGAATGTCGTGAACAATCAGTGGGCCATTTCCACTTTCCAGGGGATTGCCCGTGGCGGCTCGGGCACGTTTGCTGCCCGCGGCCTTGGCTTCGGCATTCCGGCGCTGCGCGTGGACGGGAACGACTATCTCGCCGTCTATGCCGTGGCCCAATGGGCGATTGAGCGGGCCCGCCGTAATCTGGGGCCCACGCTGGTCGAATATGTCACCTACCGGGCCGGCGCCCATTCGACATCCGACGATCCGTCCGCCTATCGCCCGAAGGAGGAAAGCGACGCCTGGCCCCTGGGCGATCCGGTGGAGCGATTGAAGAACCACCTGATCCAGCGCGGCGCCTGGTCCGAACAGCGCCATGCCCAGACGGCGGCGGAGATTCAGGACACCATTATCGCGGCCCAGAAGGAGGCCGAGGGTCACGGCACACTCCATGCCGGCGGGCGGCCCTCCGTGCGCAACATGTTCGAGGATGTCTATGCCGACATGCCGCCCCATCTGCGCCGCCAGCGCCAACAGGCGGGAGTGTAAGCCATGCCCAGAATGACCATGATCGAGGCCATTCGTTCCGCCATGGACGTGGCCATGGAGCGGGACGACAATGTGGTCGTGTTCGGCGAGGATGTGGGCTATTTTGGCGGCGTCTTCCGCTGCACGCAGGGCCTTCAGCGCAAATATGGCAGCACACGGTGTTTTGACGCACCGATCAGCGAGCTTGGCATTGTGGGCACGGCCATCGGCATGGCGGCCTACGGTTTGCGCCCCTGTGTCGAAGTTCAGTTTGCCGACTATGTCTACCCCGCCTATGACCAGATCGTGTCGGAGGCGGCCCGCCTGCGCTATCGCTCCGCCGGCGATTTCACCGCGCCCATGACTATCCGCATGCCGACGGGCGGCGGCATTTTCGGCGGCCAAACCCACAGCCAGAGCCCCGAGGCCGTGTTCACCCATGTCTGCGGACTGAAGACCGTGGTGCCCTCGAACCCCTATGACGCCAAGGGCCTGCTGATCACCGCCATTGAGGACGACGACCCCGTCATCGTGCTGGAACCCAAGCGGCTTTACAACGGCCCCTTCGACGGCCACCACGACCGACCCATTACGCCGTGGTCAAAGCATGAGCTGGGCGAGGTGCCCGACGGCTATTACCGCATTCCCTTCGGCGAGGCTGTCATTCGCCGGCCCGGCAAGGAGGTGACTGTGCTGTCCTACGGCACCATGGTTTATGTGGCCCAAGCCGCGACCGACGAAACCGGCATCGACGCGGAGATTATCGATCTGCGCAGTCTCGTACCCTATGACCTCGACACAATTGTTGCGTCGGTGAAAAAGACCGGGCGCTGCGTCATCGTCCACGAAGCGACCATGACGTCGGGCTTCGGGGCGGAGTTGCTCGCGCTCGTCCAGGAACACTGCTTCTACGATCTCGAGGCGCCGATCATGCGGGTGGCCGGTTGGGACACGCCCTATCCCCATGCCCATGAATGGGACTATTTCCCGGGGCCGTCCCGGGTCGCCGAGGCGCTGACCGCCGTGATGGAGGGCTGAGCCATGGGCACCTATGTCATCAAACTGCCCGATGTGGGCGAAGGCGTCGCCGAGGCCGAACTCGTCGAATGGACCGTGGAGGTGGGCGCGATCGTCAAGGAGGACGACGTGCTGGCCGCCGTGATGACCGACAAGGCCACGGTGGAAATTCCGTCCCCGGTCGAAGGCACGGTCACCTGGCTCGGCGGCGCCGTGGGCGATGTCATCGCCGTGGGCTCTCCCATTGTGCGCCTGGACGTCGACGGCGCCGGCAATGAGACCGCCCGGACCGGTGAGACGCCCCCCGTCGAAGCCCCCGTGGAGGCAGCGGACCAGGTCCAAGCGCCGGACCTTGCCGCGGCGCGCGCGCCGGAAACCCAAGACGCTCCCGAAAACCCCGCGGCGTCCCGGGAAGCCGCCTCGGCCTCCGCGTCCCGCGCCCCGGCACAGACAAAGCCGGCGCCCGCGGCCAGCCCCACAATCGGCGCGCCCGTGGCGGCTGCGGGTCCCCTGAGGGCCGAAGGCGACAAGCCGATTGCCTCGCCGGCCGTGCGCCGCCGCGCGCGGGACGCCGGCGTGGATCTGCGCCAGGTGCGCGGCACGGGCCCGGCCGGCCGGATCACCCATGACGATCTCGATGTCTGGATCCAGCAGGGCGGCCCCATCGCCGGTGTCGGCGCCGGACCCATGCCGGATACGACGTCCCAGGACATCAAGGTGGTGGGCCTGCGCCGGCGCATCGCCGAAAAGATGGCCATCGCCAAATCGCGCATCCCCCACATTACCTATGTGGACGAAGTGGATATGACCGCGCTCGAAGGGTTGCGCACCACACTGAACACCGAGCGCCGGGACGATCAGCCGAAACTGACCGTTTTGCCCTTCCTCATGAAGGCCATGGCGGCGGCGATCAAAGCGCAGCCCCAGCTCAACGCGGTGTTCGACGACGAGGCCGGCGTCATCCACCAGTTCGGCGGCATGCATATGGGCATCGCAACCCAGACCCCGAACGGCCTTGTGGTGCCCGTGGTGCGCCACGTGGAGGCGCGGGACATCTGGGCCTGCGCCGTGGAGGTCTCGCGCCTCGCCGATGCGGCCCGGGACGGCACGGCCACGCGCGAGGAACTCACCGGCTCCACCATCACGATCACCTCTCTTGGCACCTTGGGCGGGATCGTCACCACGCCCGTGATCAACCATCCGGAGGTCGCCATTATCGGGGTCAACAAGATGCAGGTCCGGCCCGTGTGGGACGGCACCCAGTTCATTCCGCGACGGATGATGAATCTCTCCTCGAGTTTCGATCACCGGGTCATCGACGGCTGGGACGCCGCCGTCTTTATTCAAAAAATCAAGGGCCTGCTCGAAAACCCCGCCCGCATTTTCATGGAGGCCTGAGCCGTGAAGGACATGTCCTGCAAATTGCTCATCATCGGTGCGGGCCCCGGGGGCTATGTCTGCGGCATCCGCGCGGGACAGCTCGGGATCGATACCGTGATTGTCGAGGCCGGGCGGCCCGGCGGCACCTGTCTCAATGTGGGCTGCATCCCCTCCAAGGCGATGATCCACGCGGCTGATGAGTATGCCAAGGCCGGCGCCTTTGCCGCCGGGGCAAGCCCCCTTGGCATCACGGCGGGCCCGCCGCGCATCGATCTGGAAAAGACGGTCGCCTGGAAGGACGGGATCGTCGGCAAGCTGAATTTCGGGGTCAATGCCTTGCTGAAGAAGGCAGGGGTCAAGATTGTCGAGGGCCACGCCACGTTCTTGGACGGCAAGACCGTGGTCGTCGAAACTGAGACCGGGCGCCAGGAAATTCAAGCCGAAGCCGTGGTGATCGCCACGGGATCCGTCCCCGTGGAGCTGCCCTTCCTGCCCTTTGGCGGGCCGGTGGTCTCCTCGACCGAGGCGCTATCGCTCCAGACGGTCCCGGAGCGGATGGTCGTCGTGGGCGCCGGCTATATCGGCCTTGAGCTGGGGACTGCTTTTCGCAAGCTGGGCTCCGCCGTGACGGTCGTCGAGGCCACGGACCGTATCCTGCCTCAATATGATGCAGACCTGACCCGGCCCGTCGCGCGCCGCCTCGCCGAACTCGATGTGCCGGTGCTGCTCAATACCAAAGCGCGGGGCATGGACCCGTCCGGCAAGGCGCTCCTGATCGAGAACGGTACGGGGACGGAGGATCGCCTGTCCGCCGATGCGGTGCTGGTCACCGTGGGCCGGCGCCCCCTGACCCATGGCTGGGGCATCGAAACCCTGGCCCTCGACATGGACGGGCCCTTCATCCGTATTGATGAGCGCTGCCAGACGGCCATGCGCGGCGTCTATGCCATTGGCGATGTCACGGGCGAGCCGATGCTCGCGCACCGGGCCATGGCCCAAGGGGAGATGGTCGCGGAGATCGTGGCCGGCCAGACACGCATCTGGGACAAGCAGGCCATTCCCTCCGTCTGCTTCACGGATCCTGAGATCGTCAGTGCCGGTCTTTCCCCGGACGAGGCGCGGGCCACGGGCCGCGAGATCACGGTCAGCCAGTTCCCGTTCCAGGCCAATGGCCGCGCCATGACCGTGGAGCGGGAGGACGGCTTCGTGCGCATTGTGGCGCGGGCGGACAATCACGTGGTGCTGGGGCTCCAGGCCGTGGGGGCAGGGGTCGCGGAACTCTCCGCCAGTTTCAGCCTCGCCATCGAAATGGGCGCGCGGCTCGAGGATGTCGCTGCCACCATCCACGCCCACCCAACCCAATCCGAGGCCCTGCAGGAAAGCGCCTTGCGCGCGCTCGGCCACGCGCTCCATGTGTGACGGGCCGATGACAACGATTTTGCGTATGGGACCATGCGTAAAAGCCCAAAATCGAATAGCGTGGAAGAATGTTGCAGGAAATTAGCTTCACCAACTTCAAATCCTGGGCGGAGGCCAGATTGGCTTGTGGGCCGATTACAGGCATTTTTGGCACCAACTCATCCGGAAAGACCAGTCTGATACAGTTCCTTCTTCTCCTAAAACAGACAAAGGATGCCACGGACAGGGGCACGTCACTTGAACTTAATGGAGAATGGGTCGAACTCGGCACAATCCAAGACGCAGTGCATAATCATGATTTGACACGGCTCATTGAGGCTGAGATTACGGTCGGCCTCCCAAGGGACCTTCAGCTTCATGATCCGGGTCAAGGTCGTTCCGGCCTTATATCCACTTCCTCCGAGTTGAAGCTTGAGTTTCAGATCGGAGTCGAAGGCAATGTGCCTCGGGCACGATCACTGGCCTATGAACTGGGACCGAGGCGTTTCTCCCTCAAACCGAAGAACGGAGACTTGAGGCGGTTTGATCTGTCCACAGAGTCTTTAGCTGATGATGCGTCCGAGTTTCGCTTTCTCCGGACCAGAGGTCGCGCATGGGAACTTCCCGGACCCATTCGCTCCTACTCCTTTCCGGACCAAGCGCGGACATACTATCAAAACGCTGGCTTTCTATCGGATCTGGAGACCGCATTTGAGAATGCGCTTGATCGCATTTATTATCTAGGCCCCCTGCGTGACTATCCGCGTCGAGATTATCTTTGGGCTCGTTCGCGGCCAACAGACGTTGGCAAGAAAGGTCAAAATGCGATTGACGCCATTTTGTCGGCGACGGAGGCAGAGGAAAAGAGAAATCTCAAGAAAAGATCTCCACGCAAGCCTTTTCAAGAAATTATTGCCCATTGGCTCAAGGAACTTGGGTTGATCGAACGTTTCGAGGTGAAGGAGATTGCGCCTGGCTCCAATCGTTGGCAGGCGTGGGTGCAAACCAAAAAGATGTCAAAGGCGGTTCTACTCACGGATGTTGGTTTTGGTGTCTCTCAGGTGCTTCCTGTAATCACATTATTGCAGTTTGTTCCCGAGGGATCGACGGTCATCCTGGAGCAGCCGGAAATCCATTTGCATCCTTTGGCTCAGGCGGGACTGGCTGACGTGATCATCCAGGCGGCCACCCACCGCAAGGTCCAAGTCATTCTAGAGAGCCATTCGGAACATCTGCTCCTCCGTCTGCAAAGACGGATCGCTGAGAAAAGACTACCTGCCGACGATGTGAAGCTATACTTTTGTGATATACCCCGAAACTGCTCCGTACTCACCCCACTTGAACTCGATCTGTTCGGCCGAATCGAGAATTGGCCGGACAGATTTATGGGCGATGCATTTAGTGAGACGGCCGAAGCCGAAATAGCTCGATTAAACCGTCAGCAGGCGGCAGAATGACTCGATTTGTTGTTGACACAAATGTTCCCATTGTCGCGAATGGACGCAATGATGACAACCGTGGGTCACGGCCTTATTCCCCTCAATGCCAAAGGGCAACTATAGAATTCCCTCAAAGACTTCTGAGAGAGGGGCGAGTTCTTCTCGATGAAGAGGGCAGAATTCTTGAGGAGTATCGACGGTATCTCAAGCCGGCTGGGCAACCTGGGGTGGGAGATCTTTTCTACAAAGAGATTCTAAACAATTTTTCTAAGGTTGAACGCCATTCCTTGCACTGCGATGAAAACGGAGAATTTCTGGATTTACCCGAAGAGGTAACTCAGTCTCGCTTCGATCCTAGCGACCGCAAGTTCGCAGCGCTGGCTCGTCAGCAGAACGCAAAGGTTGCAAACGCTGTCGACTCTGACTGGCTTGAACAAGAGGACCTGCTGACGAACAATGGGGTCATGGTTTGCTTTCTGTGTGGAAGAGCCAGTAACACGTGGCTTTCAGAATGAGAGAAACCAGGCAGGTCTGTTCGCTCTGCTAGACGACTTCGGGATTCAGGATCTCCAGGAATGGAGCGAAGAGTCCCTTGCTGAACGCTCCAAGGCACGCCTTGTCGATGGTATTCCTGTTTGGCGGTGCCCCGGCCCGTGCCTCGACTGCGCGTGGCTGCTTCAGCTTGAAGCGACGATATGGCTACAGGCGTCGTTTGGCAGTTGTTTTCCGGCGGGCGGTGGGCCCTCGCGCGCGTCACAGCTCCGGCGCGGCGCGGAACACCTCTTCGTCCAGCTCCCCTTCCAGTTTCGCTGACGACTTAGGTTTCAGGGCCGGGGGTTGAACGATAGGGTGGGGACAGAGGAAGCGACCGGCGACGACACCGGAACAAGTGTGACGCGGCTGGCCCCCGCGCTTGCGGCCTCGCCCATGCTCCGAGCGGTGCGGCCCAAAAGCGGGGATGGGGAGGGCATTGCTGTCGCGCTGTCTCTCGATCCGCACATCCCGCCGTCGAAAGTGTATAAGCTCATATTTGCGAATGAAGTCTGAGAGAGTTGCCATGCCTGCCACCCCTTTTCTTCCCGTCACCCATGTTTTTCTAGGGTCCATCGGCGCCATTGCCGAAACGTCGGACATCCAACGGCAGGCCTATAATGCGGCCCTCGCCGAGGCAGGCGTGGGCTGGTCGTGGGATCCGGCGACCTATGCGGGCCTGCTTGGCATGGTGGGTGGCAAGGAACGTCTTGCCTTGCTCAGCGGGGCCACCAATGCCGGGTTGACCCAAGAAACCATCGAACGGATCCATCGCCGCAAGACCGAAATCGCCTGCGCCCGCATCCGCGCCGAGAAAACACCTTTACGGCCGGGTGTTGCACACCTGGTCGCGCTCGCCCTGGAGCGCCGGCTCACCCTCGCCCTGGTCACGACAACCGCCCGGGTCAATATCGACGCCATCGCCGATGCAGCCGGGTCCGACTTGCCCCTCGAACGGTTCAAAACCGTGGTGACACGGAGCGATGTGACCAGGGGCAAACCCGCGCCGGACTGCTACCATGTCGCCCTGGAGCGCACGGGCGCCGGACCCCGGGGCTGCATCGCCCTTGAGGACACCGCCAGCGGCGTGGCCGCGGCACGCCGAGCCGGTATACGGACGATCGCAACCCCCGGAGCGCTGTCCAAGGGACAGGATGTGGACGATGCGGATCTTGTCCTCGAAAGTCTTTTGGACGCGGAAGGCAGGCTTGAGCACTCCATCTTTACCTTGATGTTCGGATGACACCATGACCAATGCCGTTGCAGAGCCGGTCGCCCAGGCCGGGGCCGCATTCATGGCCGCCGCCTTCAGCCATTCGGTGTGGCGCTGCACCCCATACCCCTGGCGCAGGTCGACGGGCGTGTCATCGAAGCGCTTGCGGCGCTGGTCGCCATGGAAGGCGTGCTCGTGATGCCGGGTCAGGGGCTCGACGACCATGCCTTCCGCGACTTTCTCTCCCGTCTGGGACGCCTGGTGTTCACGACCGGGGAAACGCCCGTGGAGGGCTGCGAAGATCTGAATGTGGTCACCAATATGGGCCGCGAGCGGCCGCCGCGCAGCGTGTTCCATACGGACTCAAGCTATTTCACCATGCCGCCGTCACACACGGCCCTGCGCGCTGTTGAAGTGCCCGCCAGCGGCGGTGAAACGCTGTTCACAAACCAATATGTGGCCTGGCGCAGCCTGCCGGCGCCCCTGCGAGCACGTCTGGGGCCGGCTAGAATGCGCCACCGGGTGAGCGGTCTCAACCTGGGGGACGGGGACGAAAAGGAGGCCGTGCACCCGCTGGTCCGGCGCCATCCGCGCACAGGCATGCCGGCGCTGTATCTCTCCACCCCGGAACGCTGTACCCTGCTGGACGACGACGGTCGGGCCGTCGAGGATCCAAGACTCGTGTCGGCCCTCTATCGCTGGTCCACCCGCCGTCAAAACATTCTACGTCATACGTGGCGCGCGGGTGATGTCGTGCTGTGGGACAATCGGTGTACGATGCATCGTGCCGACCATTCAGCCGTCAGCGGTGCCCGCACCTTCCACCGGGGCATGGTCCGGGATCATCTTCCGGTTTGATCAAAAACGCCCGATAGGCTTTGATCCCCGTCGGCCCGTCCGCGTCCATCCCACCTCTTGCATCCCATGGGTCTGTTTGGCCCAATCCTGTGGTGGATGACCAGTATGGGGACGGACATGGACGCGCAGACCCCGGACACCCAGTCGCCGAAACATCGCGGCCGGTTGCTTGGACTCGCCGTGGAACTCGGCGTCGTGACGATCGGCGTTCTGCTGGCGCTCGCCTTTGATCAGCTCCGGGAGGATTGGCAACAGAGCGCCATGGCGCGCGCTTCGCTCCATGCCATCGACGAGGAACTGGCTCGGAACGAAAAGAGCATCCGGGACAAGGTCGACTACCATGAAGAAGCAAGCACCCGGGCCTTTGCGGCCCTCGACACGCTGGACGCGGGCGAGGCTTTTGTCGACGCCGCCTGGTATCGCGGCTTCGAGGTGCCGGTCGTGCAGGAAGCCGCCTATCTTACGGCCCTTGAAATCGGCGTGTTTGCCCGGATCGATCCGCCGGTGTCCGCCATCGTGACCCAAGCCTATTTGTGCCAGCGGGTTCTCGACAAGATCGGCGACACCTATCTCGTGCCCCTTGCCGAAACCCGGCGGGACCAGGGCCAGCGCTTCTTCAACATCATCGGCTTTGCGCTTTCCAATCTCGTGTCCCAGGACATGCAATGCCTCGAGGACATCGCGGCGGCCCGCACCCGTCTCGCCCTTTTGCTGGACGATTGACGGCCGGCCGTTTGGCCCTTGAACCGCGCACGGCCCACGCAACCGGTGGGCCCTCGCGCGCGTCACAGTTCCGGCGCGGCGCGGAACACCTCTTCGTCCAGCTCCCCTTCCAGTTTCGCGACCGTGGTGGCGACGGCAAGGTCGCCGGTCACATTCACCGCGGTGCGCATCATGTCGAGAATGCGATCAAAGGGCAGGATGAAGCCGACAATGATGGCCGTCTGCTCCGCCGAAATCCCGATCCCGCCGAGCACCGCCGCCAGCAGGAACAGGGATGCGGACGGCACGGACGCGGAGCCGATGGACACCAGGATCGTCGTCAGCGCAATGACGAGATAATCGACCAGGCCCAGTTCGATCCCAAAGGCCTGCGCGGCGAACAAGGCCACGATGCCCACATAAAGCGCTGTGCCGTCCATATTGATGGTCGCCCCCAGAGGCAGAACCGAGGAGGCAACCACCGGACGAA
Organism: Alphaproteobacteria bacterium; assembly: GCA_050331455.1. Lineage (GTDB taxonomy): Bacteria > Pseudomonadota > Alphaproteobacteria > JAJFIK01 > JAJFIK01 > CAYUYV01. The sequence goes on along the minus strand of JBHJGV010000007.1, from coordinate 35,547 downwards.
CACCGAGATTTTCCTCCGCCGCCGTCAGGCTGACGGGCAGGGTCGCAGCACTCGATGATGTGGAATAGGCCACAAGCTGGGGATCGACCGCGCCGCGGAAAAAGGTGAAGGCCGGCAGTCCGGCCACGAGCCGGATAAGACCCCCGTGGACCACGACAATGTGGATCAGGCACCCCGCATAAACGGCAATGGTCAAGGTCAGGATATTCAGCAGCGTCTCCGCACCCTTGGTCCCGGCCACCCAGGCGATCAGGGCGAACACGCCGAACGGCGCCAGCTCCATCACCATGAAGGCCAGCTTGAGAATTGCCTCCGATGCTGAATTGATCACATCGCCCACGGGCCGGCCTTTTTCACCCGCAGCGATCACGGCAATGCCGAACAGGACCGCAAAGAAAATCGTGGGCAGCACCTGGCCCCCGGCCAGAGCCTCGATGGGATTGCTGGGCACGATGCCGAGCAGACGGTCCGCCAGGGTCATGGGCTCGCCGAGCACCCGGGGATTGGCGTCCGACAGATCCACGCCCGCGCCCGGCTGGAGCAGGGTGCCCATGATCAGTCCAATGACGATGGCACAGGCCGTGGTCCCTAGGAACAGGATAAAGGCGCGCAAACCGATGGAGCCCAGACGCTTGGGATCGCCCATCGCATAGATGCCGGCCACGATGGTGGTGAAGATCAGCGGCATCACCAGCATGCGGATCATGCGCACGAACAGGTCGCCGATCCATTTGATGTTTTCGGCTGCCTCGCCGATCACCGAGCCGACGATCACGCCCAGGATGAGCGCGCCGAGAACGCGTTTCCACAGGGCGATTTCAAACCATGCCTTCACCATCGGGCTCTCTCCCTTGTCATCCCGCCCGGCGTCCAAATGTGGGAACGCCACCTGATCGCCGAGCTTATGCCGCCCGCCGGCCCGAACGCCAGCCCCGGTACCACGCCTTAAGGGCTATTTGGGATCCTCGAACACGCGCAGGATGCCCGACTGGCTGGCCACGGCCATCAGGTCCCCGTCCTGGGCGAAAAGCAGCATGCTGCCGTGGATAAAGCCGCCATGGATGCCTTGAATCTGGGTTCGGCAGAGCACCCAGTCGGTCGGCACAAGACGGCGGATCCGCAGGGTGTTGTCGAGGCTGTTGGCGCCGGCATTGCGCCCCAGGGCATGCCCGGCGGCGGAGGGCACGAAATCCGCGATGATGGCCAGCGCCGCGGAGGTGCAAGGGTGCCCGGCTCGGGTGCGGGCCCATAACACCGTTTCGCCGTCCGGGCTGCGTCCGCCCTGTTCCCGCTCCGGCCCGAAGCGCCCTTTGGCAACCCGAATGTCGAGCTGGGCGTTGAGGTCGTCCTGGTCGCTCTGCCACTGGCGCATGGGGGGACAGTCCTCAGGCGCCGGCGCGTCCGGCATGGGGCTCCACTGGTCCGAGAGGCCGCTGGGCCGGGCGCCGAGGGCGGCATTGACCGTGAAAATCTCCCGGTCCTCCACATGGCCGATAACCCGGGCCTGGGAGTTGTAGTTGCCGTGGACGGGAACCGTCACATCGAGATCGACGATTTCTCCCGGCCGGGCGTAAGACAGGTATTGGGCCGTCGCCCAGATGGCCGGGCGCCCGCAGGTCCGCTCCATGGCCTCGATGGAGGAGGCAAGCCCGACGCCGCCGAACAGGAAGGTTTTGCCCGGCGGGCCCACCGTGACCCGCTCTTCCACGGGCAGGTAATAGCGATGGGTGTTGTGGGTGCCCGTGAGGGAGAAAAGCGTGCTTTCGGCCATGGGACTCCATCCGCGAACTGTTCGGCGTCGCGGGGACTTTAGACACGGGGCCGGGGGCACGGAAGCCGGCCAAACGGGGTGTTGGAAGCCGAACGCACACCGCACCGGTCCTTCGGCTTTGGCCAGGTGGCCTGTCGCCTTGGGGAACCGGTGCGGATGGCGCGGCAGTCCTTGGGCGGCGGCTTACCGCTCGGTGCCGATGGTGCCGACTTCCGTGGTCGCCTTCGAGTCGATGCCCAGGGCCACGGTGTTGTTCTCGCCGATCAGGCCGATATTGGCGAGGTCGCCGTTCAGACGGGCGTCATAGACCATGCCCACATCCGTGTAGGCTTCCGTGCCGATGCCGAGGGCGACGGTGTTGTTTTCGCCAACAAGGCCGACATTCAGGACATTGCCTTTGAATTGGCCGTTCTGGATAGCGCCGACGCGGGTGCGGGCCGTGGCGTCGATGCCGAGGGCGACGGTGTTGTTCTCGCCGATCAGGCCGACATTGAGGGCCTGGCCGTTGATGCTGGGCTGGCCGGACTTGGCGGCCATGGCCGGGCTGACGATGGCGAGGGACAGGACGAGGGCGGTGGCGATGGAAGACTTGAACATGGGATCTCTCCGTATGGGTCTGGGTTCGGGGTTCTTCGATGCGGCGGTGTGTTCGTCCCGCCGACGAGAGAACCATGCCCCAGGCCCGGGTCCTGTCCTGTGCCGCCGAACACAGGGCCCAAAAAGCAGTGCGAAAAATCCCGTCGCGACCGCGCGTCAGCGATAGGGCACGGGCGTGACGGCCTCGCTGCGCTGCACGCCGTCCGGCCCGGTCCAGACCAGATGGTGCCTGTGCTGATAGCCGTCCGCCTTTCGGAAATGCGCATTGAGCCCGCCGGTCGCGGTGAAGGTCGTCCGATCCTGGACAATGGCGATGCCGCCATTCGTGGCGCCCGGCGCCCGGGCGGTGCGCGTCACGAACGGCCACAGGGCGCCGGGCTGGCCTGTGATGCCGTCCGTCCAACTCGGCGCCCGGATCGTCACGCCATAGGCGATGTCGTAGAGAATGGGCACCGGCGTGATGGGATCCGACTGGTAGCCCCGGCCCGGGTCGGTCAGGGTCAGGCCGGTCACACCGCCGCCCGTCACTTGGGCCACCGCCTTCGCGCCGCGCCCCCGGCTGAGCCGACGTCCGTTTCCGTCGCGGCCGGGCGTGAGGGTCACGGTGGGCGCCCCGCGATAGCCGCGCCCCCGGTTCAGGAGCACGAGGCCCGCCACGCTGCCGTCCCGGTTGACGATAGCCGTGGCCCGGGCCCCGCTGCCGCCGCCGCCTTCAAAGGTCACCTCGACAAGGCGGCCATAGTCCCGGGAGTCGACAAAGACCGTGCTAACGATTTCGATATTCCGGGCCCGCTCGAAGTCGAGGGTGGCTTTTGCCGATGACGTGTGCGGATGAATAGGGTAAGGGCCGGCGAGATGGGCTCCGTCGATCACGATGCTGTCGGCATAGGTGTCCGCGGCGGTATCGCCGAACACCACGGGGCGCGCGGTTCCTTCCGTCCACAAGCCCGTGAATGTCAGCCCGAGCCCGCGCTTGATTTTCACGCCCATGGTGGCGCCCTGGGCCGTGACGGAATGGAAACCCGAACCGAAGGCCCTTTCAATCCACAGATTGGCCCGGGCAAAATTGCTGGCCGAATGCCAGTTGGCAGCATAGTTCGCGTTGTAGTGACCGTCCGTGAAATAGGTGATGTCGGTGACCGTCGCACCGGCTGTATCCAGCATTGTAAAGCGGCTGCTCCAAGTGTGCTCAAAATGGAAGCCGCGGCGCCAGCGGGATCTCTCCTTGCCCCGATCATCCTCGAGGGACACGTGGCTGAGGCTGACCCGCTGCGCGTCATGGACCTTGAGCGCCGTTTCACCCGTTCCGGTGATCCGGAAGCGGCCGACCTCGACCCCGTCCGTATCGGTTTCAGGATCTCCCAGCCGGGTGCCATCGCCGATCGCCACGCCGATCTGTGCTCCCTCGAACTGGAGAACGCTCGCGCGTCCCTGGCCCAAAAAACGCGTGCCCTTGCCGATGATGCGCACGGGTCCGGCCCCAAGCCGGTAGGTGCCCTCCGGCACGACCACATCGCCATGGACCAGCGCGGCGGCGAATGCCGCCTGGTTGATGGCGGGTCGCGCGCGCGGCCCGGCGCCGCACTGGCGCACATTGACGGGCGCACCCGTGGGCACACGGCGCCAACGGCCGCGTCCCCCGTCCCGATGGGCATAGACCGCGCACGGATCGATGCGCTCCCGGCTGTCCGGATCCCAGCGGACCAGCCCACCGCCGCCGTCGCCCGGTTCGCCATAGCCGAGAAGCTGAACGGTGACCGGCCGGTCCGCTTTCGGGGCCGCGGTTAAAGCCTCCAGCCGATCGACTGCCGGCATGGCGCTCCAGCCCTCCGGCGCCGTTTGCGCCAAGGCAGCGCTCGATCCGCCCGAAGCAAACAGAAGGGCGAGGCAGACCATGCCGCCCCTGACCGATTTCGCCATGACCACACCTGTTCTTGTTCGGCGGAGCACCCGGAGCAAGGCCCATGGGACGATTCCAAGCACACGCTTTGCGTCAGCTTCGCCTCCCGTTTCAGTCATCACAATGGCAGATCTGTATAGCGCCGCGAACCATTGAGGTCCTGCACGGCTATCCGGTTGCGACCGAAAGGCCGTGACAGGTGCAGCGGTGGGACCACACCCTGATGGTGACAACCCACAGCAACAGGATCGCGCCTGACGGACCAAGGGTTGATCGATGCCGGCCTGTGAACGGGTCTTTATGCCCGGTTCGGACGGTTCATCTATTCGAGCCCGGATGGACCGCGCCCGCGCCGGCTCGGACTGACAAGCGCATGAAATCAGTGCTCCGTCTCAAGATGAGACGGATCTGTGCCGTTTCATAACCCTCTCAGGCCTTTTTCTTCCGCATGCGCTCTACCCAGGCTCCTGCCTTAACGATATGGTCACCATGGGGCTGGTTGGACTAGGCGTGCATGGACAAGGGAGAAAAGGGCATGGCGCGCCAGATCCGGAATGCTGTAGCGAGCATCGGGCTTTGTGGGGTTTTGGTGGCGGTGGGCGTGGGCGTGGGCTTCGGCGCGGCGCCCCGACCGGCACTGGCCTCGCCGGCGACGGAGTCGGACTTTTTCGAGATCAAAGACGGCGGAACGGACGTCAACCTGACCGTCCGCTATCAGACGGACCTCATTTTCCGCGGGGTGCGCCAGGCCGACGACGTGCTGCGCCTGCAGCTCAAGGGGCGGGTCGGGGCAGGGCCCGTCGACCTGACCATGGGGATCGCCTCCGCCGTGCCCTTCGACGGCATGAATGGCGGCATCGAAGAGCCCCGGGAGGTGAACGGTTTCCTCAAGGCCCGTTTCAACCTTGCCGGCGTCGTTACCGCCGAGGCGGGCCTCACTTATTACGGCTTTGTCGGCACCCAGAACACGCCCGGCGCCGAGACCGAGACCCTGGAGCTGTTCGCCGGGGCCCGGCTGCCGCTCATTCTGCCGGTCTTCGCCCGGGTCTATTACGATGTGGAAGTCCAGAACCTGACCATCGAGACCGAAAGCCGCTGGCGCCTGCCCCTGCTGGGCGAGCGCCTGGCGCTCGAATTTTCAGGTCGGGCCGGCTATGTCCATACCGGCGATGATGCGGAAAACCTGCTCAACAACCAGGCCGGTGCACGGACCATTGTTGAGGCCGAACCGGCCTCGGGTCTGACGGTCAAGGACAACCGCGCCTATTACGAGGTCGGTGCAGCCCTCAGTTCCCGGATTTCCCGCACCGCCAAGATCGGGGCCCATCTGAATTGGGCCGGCACGACCGGCGAATATCTCGTCGGCGGACGGCGCGATGACGAGACCCTTTATGGTGGCTTGAGCCTCAATCTAGCCCTGTTCTGATCGGGGCAGGTTCGGGTGGATCTGACGGATCTCCGGGGGCTTGCGTCCCTCACTCAAGGACGGACGGCATATTCTCAAGACCCAGGCCGCCCAGATCCACGATCGCGGCGTAGTAATTGGCGACGGCCACGAAATATCGCAGTTGGGCACTGATCCGGCGGATGCGGGCATCGGCCGCCCGTTCCTCCCGCATATTCAGCAAGAAGAAATCGCTGAGCCCGTTTTCGAACCGGGTCTTTTCGATCCGCTGCATGGTCTCCGCCTGGGCCTGTTCCTCGATGGCAAGGCGCACGAGTTCGCGCGCCGCGTCGAGTTCGGCCTTCAGAGTGCGGATTTCAACAATGATCTGTTCGCCGATGCGCTGGCGCTCATATCCGAGGGCCTGCATCTGCGCCCGGGCCGTGGCGATCCGGCCCCGGGCGTCGCGCCGCTGGAGCGGGATCTGGAACACGATGGCAAGGACATTGTCCGTGCTGTTCCGGCTGATGCCGCCCTCGGCCACCGCCCCGAAATCGCGGCTGACCTCATAGCGGAAATCGAGCTTGGGCTTGAGGGCGTTCTCGGCGAGGCGCAGCGTGTTACGGGCCCGGGCCAGATTGTTGTCGACAAGGGCCAATTCCGGCCGGACAGCCTTGGCCACCGCCATCACCGCATCGTCGATCTCCGGCGCGATATTGAGCACGTCCGGAAAACCATCCGGGAGCTGACGGGCGTCCGGCACGACCGGCTCGCCGGTGCCATTGCGGTAAAACATGGACAGGGCGAGCGCCGCCGTCTGGAGCTCCCGTTCGGCCTCCACAACAAGGGTCTGGCGGCGCAGAATGTTCTGGCGGTTCTCGATCAGCAGGACTTCGGCGGCGTCGCCTTCGCTGACCCGCTGTTCCAGCCCCTGTTCCCGCTCCAGACCGATATTGAGCAGGCCGCGGTAAATTTCGAGCTGAACTCCCGAAGCCACCCAGATCTGATAGGTGGTCAAGGCCCTGTGCTGGACCCCGATACGGGCAATCAGAAGATCGATGGCAGCCTGGTCCACAGTCAGGGAGGCATCGATCAGCCCGGCGCGTTCGGCATCGAAGGCCCGGTCCCTCAGCAGGGAGAGGATGAAACCCGCCTTGAACTCCCCGGCCGTGTTGGTGAAGTTGATGTCCTCATAGATGGGGAAGCGCCCGTCCGAGACCTTGTAGCCGCCGAACAGGGTCGCGCCGATGGTGCGCAGGTTCTGGGACACGGTGGTCGAAATCACCCGGCCGTTCCAGAAGCCGGAGAACCGTCCGAAACCTTCCGTGTCCACCGTGGTGTCGAACGCGCCTTCGGCCGAAAGGGCGACCCCTTCGGCGGCTTTCACGTCCGTGAGGGCTTCCAGGATCTGCGGCGCATAGCGCGCCGAGGAGGCCAGAACGTCCTCCGCATGCAGCGTCCCTGCATCGTTGGTCTGTGCCCAGGCATGGGGTGTGACCGATGATACCGCGCCGATCACCAGCAGGACGGCCCGAAGGACGGCGCGGCCGCGCCGGTCAGCCGCCCCCATTGCCACCCCCCTCCTGGCCGGTGATCGAGGGCAGGTTAGGCGGGAAATTGTTCATCTGACGCCACAGCTCAAAACCGACCCGCACTTCGTCGAGCAGCACCCACCCCCGAGCCTGGGACCCGAAGCGGATGAACCGCTCCTCGGGCCAGGCTTCTTCCTCCGGCGCGTCCGGATCGGGCACCACGAGGATGCGGAAGCGACCTCTGGCCGACGCGGACGGATCGACGAAGGCAACTTCGCCGCCGAAGGTCCCGATGGCGACCGAGGGCCACCCGGAAAACTGGACGGCGGGCCAGCCTTCGAACTGGAGGCGGACCTTCCGGCCCGGGACCACCAGCGCAATATCCCGGCCGTCGATGAACAATTCGACGGCCCGCTCAACGCCATCGGGCAGGAAGGTGGCCACGGACTGGCCTTCGCGCACGAAGGTGGACGTATCGCCGGCGGTGACCGAGAGGATGGTGCCGTTGCGGGGGGCGCGGACAACCTGAGTCGACTGGCGCGAGATACTGACGTCAGCCCGGTTCAGCGCCGCTTCGGCGGCGGCTTCCTTGGAGCGCAGGTCCTCCAGCCGGATCTGCGCCGTTTCGAATTCCAGGCGCGAGGTCAGCCCCTGGTCGAACAGGCGCTTCTTGCGATCGAAATCGAGCAGGGCGGTGCGGGTGGCGGTCTTGGCGGCCTCCAGCTGCTGGGCGAGGGCCTCGCGCTCGGCCGTCAGGCGCTCCACGAGATTGGGATCGTTGTCCACGATGCGCACGATAGGATCGCCCTGGCTCACCCGGGAGCCGTCCCGCACATACCATTCCTGGATGCGGCCCGACACGAGCACGCTGATCTCTTGGGCCCGGTCCCGCGGGTCGAGGGCGGTCACGGTGCCGAAGCCGGAGGTGGTCTGGATCCAGGGCACGAAATAGAGAAACAGCCCCACAATGACGATTGCCGCGATAATCATCAGGGCAAATGCCCGGGTGAGAAGGGGCGTACGCACGGCCTTGATGGCATCAAAATGGCTCACGTGGCGCCCGCGGGCCACGGGGGTAAGACCCAGCGAGCCGTTCGGTTCAGACGTTTCGGTCATGCGAGTTGCGTCCTCTCACGGGCCCAATCGCTCAAGGGGCTGAATTCCTGCATGCGCGCGTGCAGCACCAGGGCGTAGTCATCGTGATCCGTCGGCAGATCATCCGTAAAGCGGATGAAGGTGATGCCGCGATCCAAGCCGATTTGCTCAAGAACTGGATTGAGATAGCGCCGCTCCACCAGATCGAAAATTTCCGTCAGCACCAGGACCCGCGGATTGGCGAGCAGGGCCCCGGCCAGTTTGAGGCGCAGGGTCTCGGACGGGGAGAGAGGCCAGCCCGAGGGAATGATGTGGGTGTCAATGCCGGCGGGGAGCCGCTCCAGGGTCTCGTCAAGGCGGGTGAGTTTCAGGATTTCAGCCTTACGTGACCGGCTTTTCTCCGTGATCGCCATGTCGAGATAATCATCCATGGTGCATTCGACGATATCGAGGCGGTCGAGCACGATGACCTCGTCGCGCAGATGCTGGAGATTGACGTCCTGGATATCCTCGCCGCTGATGCGCACCCAGCCGCTCTGCGGGCGCGTGTGCCCCTGGAGCAGGCTGAGAAAGGCGCGCTGGGCCGGCACGGAACAGCCCCGGACGATGGTATTGCTGCCGGCGGGCAGATCCATGGTGAAGGCAATCTCGGGGGCGCCGGGCCGGCTGGCGGCCACGCCGTCAAATTCGACCCGGGCCGGACGATCGGGCAGCCGGCGCTCCCCCGTGTCGGCCTCCTGGGGAATGCGGAAAAAGGCCGACAATTTGTCCACGGCGGCACACACTTCGTAAAACTGGTCGAGATAGATGCCGAACTGGGAAATGCCGAGGAGGATCGCGGACATGATCAGTTCGGCGGCGACGAGCTGGCCCAGGGTGAGCTGCCCCTGGATCACCAGCCAGCCGCCGATCCCGAGCAGCGCCGCGCTGCCCAGGGCATAGAGAATCAGCAGGGCGACCTTCTGGGAGAAGGATTGCCGGAAATGGGCCTTATTGGCCTCGATATAGCGATAAATCCCATCGTCCGTATCCCGAAGGGCGAAATCGATGCTGCGGTTCGAATGGTAGAAATCGTTGTTTTCCGCCAGCCCCTCCAGATCGTGGGCCGTGTCGTATTTGGCGTAAGATTCATCGACCGCCGTGCGGATGGCCGCCGCGCTCCAGATGACCCAGATCAGCCAGATCATGACCACGATGACGAGGGTGAAAATCAGGAAATAGGGGTGGTACAGGGACACCACGATGAAGCCGATGACCGCCTGGAACGCCAGCGGCAGGGCATACATGATCAGCGAGGGAATGAGCGACTGGATGGTCATGATGTCGAAGAAGCGATTGAACAGGCTGTCTCGCTTGCCTTCCTGGAAATAGGAGGCTTCGGCATGGACCGCCCGTATCGCGATTTCCGCACTCAGCCGCGCATAGATGTGGCGCGCGAAAATTTCCATGACGTGGAACCGCAGGGCGATCAGCAGACCGGACAGCAGCAGCAGGCCGCACAGCACGCCGGCCAGCACAAGAACCGGCTGGACCAGGGCGGTGTTGGCCACCGTATCGATGAGCACCTGCACGGAAATGGGCAGGGCCAGCGTCAGCAGGCTGATGGCAATGCCATAGACAATGGCAAGCCAGTAGAAGCCCTTCTCGGGGCCCAGCACGGTCCGAAACCAGCCATACAGGGACCAAAGATTGACGGTCTTCCGGTCCAGTGCAAAGCGGTCGCGTGTGGACAGTCGCAGCACGATATGCGCCCCCTGTTACAGTCGAGGTCCCGTCGAAACGATCCTAGATGTGGGTTGTCGAAGGGTCCCATAAAGAGGACAAGCCGCTTCCCGGGCGCCCCCGAACCCACTCTCGGCCTAACCTAACGGGCCCCGCCGTCCCCCGTCCAGCCATCCAAGGGACGGGGGAGAAGTTACATCCCCTGAGTGTGTTTTCCGCGTTACGGACCGCTGAAGGCTGCGCCATGCGCCCATGCCGTGCAAGTATCATCCCCCTGCCAGGGCCGTGACACCATCCCCCGGCAGTTGTATTACCATTCCGGAAACGATGCGTTTATCCGCATACGCAGGAGGGAATTGGGATGATCCAGGGGATGGAACCGGCAAGGGGCGCGGGGCGCGCCTATCTCGCCTTTCTTAGTTATTCGACCCGGGATGGCCGGGCCGCGCGGCGGCTGCACCGCGATCTGGAGCACTACCGCGTCCCGAAACGCCTCGTCCAGGATCTCGGGACGCGGGAGCGCCTGCGCCCAGTGTTTCTGGACCGGGATGAACTGCCCGCGGGCAGTGATCTGCCGGCGCGCATCCGCGCTGCGCTCGACTCAGCCGAATGGCTCATCGTCCTGTGCTCGCCGGCCGCGGCCGCGTCCGACTGGGTGAACCGGGAAATCGCGGCCTTCAAGGCCATGGGCAAGGGCCACCGGATCATCCCGGTCATCGCGCCCCATGTGCCGGCGGGCGCTTATGAAACGGCCCTGCCGCTTCCGCCGCGAAAGACGAACTGGCCTTCGTCCAGGCTCTCATCGACACGGCCTTCGCCCTCGCGCCGCGCAACACCCGGTTCCTCTAGGAACAGGGCCGCCTCCCGCTCGCTTTTTCCCGCTACTACCGGGCGGTCGGCGAGACGGCCAAGGCGGCACAGCAGGCCTCCCGCGCCCGCGCCATCTATGCCGAACTGGTCCGCCGCGGCGTGCCCAATGCCCTCCGGCTCCAGAGTTTTGCCCTGAATGAGCACGGCGATGCCCTGCTGCGCCAGGGGGCCATGGCTCAGGCCCTGGCGGCCTATGAAGAGGGCTTGGAGATCGCACGGGATCTGGCCGCGCGGGACCCGACCAATGTTCAGTTTGCCCGCGATGTCGTGGTGTCCCTCTTTAGGGTCGCGGCGGCCGGTGCCCGGCCCTGGGCGGAGGTTGTGGCCGCCTTCGACGGCCTCAAGGCGCGCGGCATTTTCGATCCCAATCATCAGGACGCCTATGATTTCGCCCGCTCGCAAGCCACCCCTTAGGGTGGGCCCACGGCACAGCACGCCCTGGCGCGCCCGTCATCGACGGCGCCGGGCCCGTCCGGACCGAGCCTAATCATCATTGCGGATGGTGCCCATTGCCGTGAGGGCGGGGAGGTTTGCAGGCGCCTTGAAGGTCACTGTCACAATGAATGTCTCGTCGGCTTCGATGTCCCGGTCGCCCGCCACATCGATCAGGATGGGCATGCGGTCCGCCCCCGGAGAAAGCTCCCCGTTCAGCCTTGGCAGGCGTCCCCCGGTGAAATCCTCCGCATCCGCCGTGCCGCCGGTGACGGCGGCTGTGAAGGACAGGGCCTCGCGCAATGGCGCCTTCAGGCGCAGGGCGAACACGAAACGGGTCGTGCCGTCCTGACCTTCGGGCCGGTCCGCCCCCGTGGCCTGGAGGACAAAGTCCGGCTCCGGTGCCGGCCGGGTCACGTGCCACAAGAGGCCGCCGACGGCGGTCAGGCCGATCAGGCCCAGCCCAAACCCTGTGGCCGCCGCGGTCCGGCGCCGGCTGCTCCGGTGGGCAAGATGGGCGCGGACATCACCAATCACCGGCCCCATATCGGTTTCGAATTCCAGGGTACGCACGCGCCGGGCATTGTGATCGATAAAGCCGGCGAGGTCCGGGGGCAGGGCGCTGGCGCTTGGCAAGGTGGCGCCTTCAAGCAGGACTGGCACGATGGGCAGGCCCCGCTCCAGCGCTGTGGTGATTTCCAGGCGGACAAAATCCTCTTCATCCGCTGCGGCCTCACGCTCCTTCAGGATGTCCAGCCAGCGCGCCCCGATGATCACGACCAGCACTTCGCTCACGGCGAGCCGCGCTGCAATATCCTCGGCAAAACGCACACCGCCGACGATCTCGGAATCCGAAAACACCGCCCGGCGTCCGAACCGGGCCCGCAAGGTGTCGGCAACCCGCCCGGCCGCAAAAGCCTCGTCATTTCGCCGATAGCTGATGAAAATCCGCGCCATGCCGGCCTCCCGCCCAGTTTGCCGGCAGTCTAACCGCCCTCCGGGCAGCCGGAAAGCCCTTGAGGTCCGAAAGACGTGCCCCCGGGCACACGACAAAAAAAGACCGGCCGGAGAACCCCGGCCGGCCAAAGCAACAGTGTGCGGACTGGTGCGTCAGAAGACGAAGCCGCACCGTAGGGCGGGTTGAAACCCGCCTGATGCGGACGATCCCACCGGCACGATCATCTTTTTGCGGATCAAACACTCCGGCGGATCGCGCGGGTGACGGTGGGGCGGCAAAGGCCGGCGGGGACCGTTCCCGCGCCGGAAACCCAACCGTCCCGCCGGGGCCCAGGGCCCCGCGCCGACGTCCCGCATTCCGTGGGGGCTGACCGCCGATCCCCCCGGAACCCGCGGGTTTTTCACTGTCAATGGGCCCGGCGAAGTGCTAGCGTCCGGCCAATTTTGGGGTGTGCGCGACCGGGTCCGGGACCCGGTCTCCACGACTTTTCGATCGACAATCGAGGGCATGTGCCGATGGCGACCGCAGCGAAACCGTCCTGGAACCCCCTGCTTCAGGTCCGCGACGCCTATTCCAGACAGGCCCGGGCCAAACGGGCCCAAATGTTCCGGGACATCTTTTCCCAACTCACCGACGAGCGGGTGCTCGATCTGGGGGGCGGGAAGGGCGATCACATCGCCTCGGTGCTGCCGGGATACCGAAACGTGACCGTCGCCGATTACAACAAGGCGGAACTCGAATACGCGCACCGGACCCATGGTTACGACTATGTCATCATGGACGGGGCCGAAGGCCTGCCGTTCAAGGACAAGGAATACGACATCATTTATTCCAACTCGGTGATCGAGCATGTCACCGGGCCGAAGGATGTGGTGGTGGCGATGCGCGACCGGAAAGCCTTCGAAACCATGGCGTGGACCCACCAGAAGGCGTTCGCCGAAGAAATCCGCCGGGTCGGCAAGGGCTATTTCGTTCAGACGCCCTATAAATGGTTCATCGTCGAAAGCCACACCATCACGCCGAATATCGTGCAGGTCTTTCCGCGGCCCCTGCAAATCGCCTGTTACCGCGCCGTGCCGAAAAAGCGCAGCATTCTGGATTTCTACCTGCTCACCATTGAGCAGATGCAGGCGCTCTTTCCGGACGCCGACCTCGTCTATGAAAGGTCCTTCGGCATGATCAAATCCATCATCGCCGTGAAGCGCCCCTGACCGCATCGTCTCTTTTTTGACCGCTCTTCTGCGTTCGATCCTCCGCCGGCAGTGCATAGGGCGGGCGTTGACCCGCATACCGCTTAAAAAAGGGCCGATCCGGATGATCCGGATCGGCCCTTTTCTCTCGCGTGCCGCAAGTGACGGACTTCAGCCGTCAGATCATGATGTCGCTGTCTTCCAGAACCCTCGTATTCTCGATGGTCAGCCGGTCCCCGCCCTCGAAACTGAGGATGAGATCGCCCCGGGAGAGGGTGACCAGCCGGCTGGCCGAGGCATCGGCGCGGTCGATATCGCCGTCTCCGTCGACATCGAAATCGTCAAAGTCCCGATTGGTGACATTTCGGGCATCGATGCGATCGGCGCCGGAGGTGAAGTCCACCAGGACGTCGCGCCCAAAATTGTTGCCGATGACGAAGATATCCCGTCCGTCGCCGCCGATGAGCCGGTCTGCGCCCCGTCCGCCTTCGAGGCGGTCGCCGCCGCTGCCGCCGTCGAGCGTGTCTCTGCCGTCGCCGCCGCGCAGGGTGTCATTGCCCACGCCGCCTTCGAGCCGATCATTGTTGTTCTGACCGTCCAGGGTATCGCGACCATTGCCGCCGAGCAGCACGTCGTTCTGATTACCCCCAAGCAAGCGGTCATTGTTGTTACCGCCGTCCAGGGTGTCGTTGCCGTCGCCGCCTTCGAGCCGGTCATTGCCCGCGGCACCGATCAGCCGGTCCCGGTCGCCGCCGCCCTCAAGGGTGTCGTTGCCGGTGCCGCCATCCAGGGAGTCCCGGCCGCCTTCGCCGCGCAATCGGTCATTGCCCCGGTCACCGGACAGGGTATCGGCCCCGGACCCGCCATTCAGGACATCGCTGCCGTCGGCCCCGACGAGGCTGTCACGGCCGTCCTCGCCGTCGAGGGTGTCGTCACCCTTGCCGCCATCGAGGGTGTCGTTGCCGTCGCCGCCGGTCAGGTTGTCGTCGTCACCGCCGCCGCTGAGATCGTCATTGCCGCCGCCGCCGGCCAGGGTGTCGTTGCCGTCATCCCCCTGGAGCACATCGTTGTTGGCGCCGCCGTCGAGCAGGTCGTTCCCGTTGCCGCCGTTCAGGGTGTCATTGCCCCGGTCGCCGTCCAGGAAATCGTTTCCATTCTGACCATTGAGGACATCGCGTCCGACCCCGCCCAAGAGGACATCATTGCCGTCCTCGCCGGTCAGGGTGTCATTGCCGGTCCCGCCGTCCTGGGTGTCGGCGCCGTCGCCCCCATCGAGGCTGTCATTGCCGTTACCGCCCAACATGTCGTCATTGCCGGTGCCGCCGTCCAGCGTGTCGTTGCCGCCGCCGCCATCGATCAGGTCGTTGGCCGCGCCGCCCCGCATCCTGTCGTTGCCGTTCATGCCGCGGATGTAATCGCTGGTGTCCGTGCCATTGAGCGTGTCGCGGCCGCGGGTGCCGGCCATCTCGTTCTCGCAGTCCTCGTCCCGGGAATTACACCGGCACACGGCCTCGCCCGTGACGGGGCAGGGCGCGGCGGCGTTCGGGTCGGGCAAGTCCTGTTCCGGCATGACCTCATCGGGAATTTCCGAGATGGTCTGAATCTCGGTCTCCTGGGCGTCCACATCGAGACCTTCGAGGGTGGCCGGAACCGTCTCGCCCGGAAGCATCAGCGGCGTCACGGCTTCCTTGTACTGATCGATGGTCTCAACGATGCCGTAGAAGGGCGCCGCGTTTACCGTGTAGTCGTCTTCGTCGAGCTCAACGTCGAGGACCGTGACCGTGCCGAGAATGTCCCGGTTATGGGCGCCGCCGCCATTGCCCTGATTGGAGCGCAGGTAAAGGATCGTGTCGAGACTGTTGTTGCCGTCCACGAAGCTGTATTCGACCTGGTAGACCTCGGTCGTGTGGCCGGCAATGGTCAGGGAGTCCCCCTCGCCAAGATTGAGGTCGGTGATCGTGTCGTCCCCGATCCGGTCGACCCAGTGGTCGTGCACATCGTTGTTTTCGCCGGCAACTCCCTGCCAGTTGATGGTCCGGTCTTCGTTCACATGGCGATTGATGATGTGTTCTTTGCCGTTGATCAGCGTCTCGATGCGGAAATCATCCGCACCCGCTCCACCGGTCAGAATGTCATCGGATGGCATATTGGCCTGGGAGGAATAGAGCAGGCGCGTGCTGAAATCGAGATCGTAGTCCGGGTCGTCGTCCCGGTCGAAAGACTGGGCGATCACCGGTTCGCGCCCGTCGGAGCGGCTGATGATCAGGTCGTTGCCGGCGCCGCCGTTGACGGTGTCGTTGCCGGCGCCGCCGATCACGGTGTCGTTGCCCGTGCCGCCATCGACCGTATCGTCGCCATAACCGCCGAGAACAAGGTCGTTGCCGGCGCCGCCCTGGACGGCGTCATTGCCCAGACCGCCATCGACCATGTCGTTGCCGGCGGCGCCGTCGAGGACATCGTCACTGACCGTATAGACCGGCCCAAGACCCGGTCCGGCCTCGGACAAATCGCCGGGACCGTTCTGGTAGAGATCGCGAACCTGGGCGCCGGTCAGGGCCGCCTCGGGCAGATCGCCGCCCCAGAAGCCCACATCGGTGATGCCGCCTTCGAAGAAATCGTTCAGCCGGTCCTCGATGCCCATGGACTCTGCAGTATCGTCCAGCTTCACGGAACTGGCGCTGGCCCCGATCACCAGCGGCTTATCGTTGCCGATGATGTAGGCGCCCTTGTAATTCCCGAGCGTAACGTCTTCGGAGCCGCCGACCTGTTTGAAATCATTGTTGGCCAGCTTATCGCCATCGAGGAAAACCTCGACACCGTCCTTGGTGAAGGAGAGGGCGAAATGCTGCCACACGCCTTCGGTGACCACGGCCTCCTTGGTTTCCCACTCGAAGTTATAATCGCCGTCGGCCTTGCCCTCGCCATCCGCAAAACGGATCTTCAACTTGCCGTCGGCCAGCACGCTGGCCTTGAAATGACCGCCGCCCTGCGCACCGGATCCATCCTTGGACAGAAAAGTCTGTGTGCCGCCCAGATCGATGGGGTTGAACCAGGCCGTGATCGTCCCGTTCAGAACTTCATAGGCTTCGTTGTGGGCGATATAGGCGAAGCTGTCTTCCTGTACGCCGAAAAGGGGCGCCATGGCTCCGTCCGGCCCGGGCATGATGGGGATGAAGCCCGTCTGGAGCGAGGACTGACCATTGTCCTGAATGTAATAGAAGGCGTTCGAAACCCCTCCGGCATCGTCGAAGACACCGTTCTCGCCGCTGCTCAGATCCCAATAGGAAATCGGTGCTCCAAGGGAGGCCGCAGCCTCGATCCCGGCGCCCTTGCTGATCATCTCGGCATCACCGGTGCCCGTCACGGTGTCATTCGTCCCTTGAACTTTCAGGACGGGCTCGAGATTTTCCACATAAGGGGGCTCGACACCGGCGGGCGCCTTGGTCACGAGATTGACGAAGGGATTGTCCGTCTGCGTTGAATTGGGTGTTGGATCGGTCACGCCCGTCGGGCTGACCGCCTCGGCAATCTCGTTGATCGTTTCGACGACGCCATAGGTCGGCGACGTGTTTACCTGCACGTCCTCGGCCGTGATGATGTCGCCGTTGACGATGACATAGCCCAGCTTGTCGTTGTCATGGGCGCCGCCATTGGGCTGGTCGGAAATCACCTCGATGATGGATTCCTGGTCGCCATCATTGTCCACGTCGTCATAGCTGACGGAGATTGCCGCCGTGTGGCCATAGACGAAGATCTTGTCCCCCTCGGCCCGGCTGAAATCCACGATGGTGTCGGTCGCGATCCGGCCGACCCAGTGGTCATGGATATTGTCGTTTTCGCCGGCAACCGCGGCCCAGTTGATGCGCCCATCGCTGCCCGTATGCTTGGCAATGATGTCCGCCTTGGCATTGATTTGCGGCTTGATCAGAAACAGGTCGGCACCGGCCCCGCCGACCAGAAGATCGTCTGCGATGAAAGGCTGATCGGGATACAGCGTCTTCGTGATCGCATCGATCTCGTCATTACGCCCTTGATTGGGATTAAAGGCCTGGGCCACCACCGGCTCACCGCCGTCCGAGCCGGCGATCAGCACGTCATTGCCGGCGCCGCCGATCAGCAGGTCCGAGCCGCGCTGACCGTCCAGCACATCGTTGCCGTCGCCGCCTTCGATGATGTCATCGCCATACCACCCCCGGAGCACATCGGCGCCGTCCGAACCAACAATGGAATCGTTTTGGTCCGTACCTTGAACAAAGATCCCGCCCGTCTGGCCTTGCATGATGAACTCCCGGTAATCAAATGCTTGAGAGATTATTCCGTAGACGTCGTGGCAGACCGATCCGGCGCCCGCCAATCACGCCATTCCTTTGTTCTTATCCTCGGGGGTCGCAAGGGGGTCAACGCTGTAATCATGAAACTTTCCAAACGTTTCTGTTTGGAGAATGGCAAAACTGGCCATCTGTCGTCTTACTCGGACTTGTCGCCGCAAGAAGAAAAATAACAAAGATTTAATGGGATGCTCTCCAGCTTTATGAGGGGACATTACACGTAAAAGGACGGATCTGGATCCGCGTGCGGATGAGCAGGGTTGCGCCCGGGCGAATGGCCCGGCGGGCCCATCCCCGATCCGGGATGGTGTTCCATGAAACGTGCAGCAAAAAGGGGACCGGCCGGTTCCCCTGCGGATCAACCTGCCGGTGGAGCTGCTTCAAAGCTTCACAAATGCCGGGTGTTCGACGGGATCCGGGGCCAGGATGAAGTCGATCCAGTCAGCGCGAAACGCTGCATTGATGGCCGCGCTCGCCTCGGTGACGCCGCCCATGCCGGGAAACCGTTCGACTTCGAACAGCCAGGGGCGCCCCTCCGCGTCGAGCCCCACGTCCAGGCCGACGAAACGCGGCAGAAATGCGGTCGGATTCGGCAGTGCCCGGATTTCGTCAAAAAAGCCTGCCGCTTCCAGAGCGTCGATCAGCCCTCGCGCGAGTGCGGCGAGGCGATCCGGCAGATCGCGCAGGCATCGGCCCGGATCCGGCGCCGCCAGGAGGCTTTTCAGCGGGGCGATATGGCAGGGGAACGGTCCGACCGGCCGCATGACGTCCGGCGTATCGAAGGTCAGCAGATTGACCACATGGGGCCGGGTGTCCCCGCCATCTTCCGGCGCTGCATAGGGGGCCGGCGAAATGGTCACCAGGCCGTCGCGCCAGAGATACCCCTCAGGCCGGTCATGGTACGGCAGGCAAAGAAGGAGGCGCAGATTGATCTTGCGCCCCTCCACCGTGAAAGGCGGGTCCACATAGTGTTGCAGGATGCCCCGTGCTGTGCCCGACCGCGCGCGGGCCAAGGCCTGCTCGCCCGTCAGCACTTCGATGCCCTGGCCGCCGGAGAAGTCTCCGGGCTTGAAGATCCAGGACCGCGCAGGCCCATGGCCCACAGCCGCCAGGGCAAGATCGGTATCCTGGGGCAGGCCGAAACTCTCCGGCCAGAACTGCCCGATATCGGCGGCGCCGGCCCGGCTCGCCCGGCGCAGAAGACGCGCCAGCGCCCCCTTGTCGTCGAGGCGGCCGAAGGCGTGACAGTCATATTTCATCCAGAACAGCACCGCGGCCGCGACGGCGTCCTTTCGCCCGGCAAAGAACGCCCTCATCCGTTGGCGCAGGTCCGGCGCGACGCGGCGAAAATCGCCGTCCACGGACTGAAACACGTCGAGCAGGTTCAGGATCGGCTTTTCGCCCGCCGCCATGCGCCCGTGCATCGCCGTCAGTACGGCCCGGGCCTCATCGCGCCGGCCCAGCACGTCAAGGGTGTTGGAAAGAAGCGCCGCCAGATTGATGACCTGGCCGCCGGGCATGGCGAAGCCCCGACGCAGATGGGCCGCAGCACGTTCATAATCGCCGAGTTGGCGGTGGCAGTAGCCCAGATTGAACCGGGTCATGGGGGCATCGCTCAGGCAGGCGGCGATATCCAGATGGCGGGCGGCCGTGACATAATCCTGGCGCTGGGACCGGGCCCGTGCATAGGCAATGTGCACATCCGGATGGTCGGGGTTGCGGGCCACCAGATCCGCGCCGATCTCCTCCGCCCGGGCCTTTTCGCGGTCGGCAATGACCAGCAGCTCCTGGAGGCGGGCGCTATCCTCGGGCGACAAAACGGGGTGCGGTGCCCCGGAGACCTGTGGAGAAAGATCGACCCGGTTCGTCGTCATGGCGTTCACAAGTCCCTCTCCGTGCTGCGGCGTCTCGGCCCATCGGTCCCGTTCTATAACGGATATTCGGAGAAAACCGCCATGCCGCGCGGCTCACGACGGCCTCCCAAACGCGCCGCCAGACCCCAACCCATCCCGCGCCCGGTCGAGGGCATCGTGGCCCGGCTGGGGGTCCAGGGGGATGGGATCGTCGAGACGGCGGACGGGCCGGTCTTCGCCCCTTTGGTCCTGCCCGGCGAGCATGTGCGCGGCGCGGCGGTCGGCGAGCGCATGGAGACCGTGGAACGGCTCAGCGCCGCGCCGCAACGCGTGGATCCGGCCTGCCCCCATTTCGGCCCCTGCGGAGGGTGCTCTCTTCAGCATTTCGAGGCCGCCGCCCAGACGGCCTGGAAGCGGGACATGGTCGTCACCGCGCTCGCCCATCGCGGTTTCGACACGCCGCCCGTCGGCCCGGTGTTGAGCGTGCCCGCGGATCGGCGCCGGAGGGTGACCGTAACCTGGCAGGCCAAGGGAGGCGGCGGCGCGCAACTCGGTTTCCTGGCGCGGCGGTCCCATCGCTTCGTGCCGGTCCGGACGTGCCCGGTCCTGGCCCCCGCCATCGCCGGGGCCTGGGCGGGGTTGGAAGCCCTGGCCGGTGCCGCGACCGCCCTGTCCGACACGGGTCAGATCCATGTGCTTGCGAGCGACACCGGGCTCGATATCGATCTTCGGCCGCAGACCGGGGAACGGGATGCTTTGCCCGGTCTTGTGGTATCCCAGACCCTGCTCAAGGCTGCGCAGGGCTTGAAGGCCGCCCGCTTGTGCATGGACGGACAAACAATGGCTGAGTGGCGCCGGCCCACCGTGACCATGGGGCGCGTCCCTGTCGCGCCGCCGCCCGGCGCGTTCCTGCAGCCGAGCGCAGAGGGGCAGGCCCACCTCACACAGGCTGTGCGGGACGGGGTGGGCGCCGCCGGTGCTGTGGCGGATCTGTTCGCCGGATGCGGGACCTTCGCCCTGGCGCTGGCGCCCGACCATCCCGTGCATGCGGTGGAACAGGACGAGGCCGCCCTCAACGCCTTGGACGCGGCCCGGCGCCACGCACAAGGTCTGAAACCCGTGAGCCTCGATCGCCGGGACCTGTTCCAGCGGCCCTTGAGCCCCAAAGAACTGGCGCGCTTTGAGGCGGTGGTCATGGATCCGCCCCGCTCCGGCGCCCGGGAGCAGGCGGCGGCCGTGGCCGCCTCGGATATCACGCGGGTGGTGATGGTGTCCTGCAATCCGGCCACCTTCGCCCGGGACGCCCGCATTCTGGCCGATGGCGGCTTCACCCTCGCGACCGTTCATCCCGTGGACCAGTTTGTGTGGTCAACCCATATTGAGAGTGTCGCTGTCATGCACCGCGTTTGAGGCGAGGAGTATAGGTCTATGGTTGGATTGGTTGATCGGATGCAATACGGGCTGTCCCAGACGGCGCGCATGGCATGGTACGGCAGCCACTATGTTTTGGCCCAGCGCTTGTCCGGTCCTTTCACGCCGCCGGGCGAGCCGGCTTTCCGGCCGAAGGGCAAGGTGCCGGACCGGGCGGCCATGCTGGAGAAACTGCGCGAAGCCGTCGACCGGGAATGGCGAAACATTGAAGAGGGCCTCTACGCGAAGCCCCATGACATGCTGCCGCGACCACAAAAGGCCTTGCGGGACAGTCTTGCCTTTTTGCGGGACGTGCCCGCCGTCGACCAGCGCCGCATGGCCCGGTCCAATGCGGAAGTCTTTACCGACGATCGGAAGGGACACTACCCGCGCTATTACTTGCAGAATTTTCACTACCAGAGCGGCGGCTGGCTCTCCGAGGACAGTGCGCGCATCTATGACACCCAGGTGGAAGTCCTGTTCTCGGGCCTTGCCGATGCCATGCGCCGGCAGGTGCTGGTGCCGCTTCGGGAAGCCCTGGCGGGCCGCGACCAGCGCCCGCTCTCCTTGCTTGATGTCGCGACGGGCACCGGTCGTTTCCTCACCTTCGTGAAGGATAACTATCCGCGCCTCCCGGTGACCGCTCTTGATCTGTCCGGTGCCTATCTCAACGAGGCGCGGCGCAACCTGGCGCCCTGGACGCGGACGGATTTCGTCGAGGCCAACGCCGAAACGATGCCCTTCGATGACGGCGCCCACGACATCGTCACCTGCATTTATCTGTTCCACGAACTGCCGCCGAAGGTGCGCCGCACGGTGGCGGCCGAGATTGCCCGGGTGGTCAAGCCCGGCGGCACCTTTATCCTGGCGGATTCCCTTCAGTATGGGGACGAGCCCGATTGGGACGGGATCCTGGAGGCCTTCCCCGTCGGTTTCCATGAGCCTTATTATATGGGATATCTCAGCGAGGATCTGGTGGGCCTGTTCGGGGAGAACGGCCTGACCCATCAGTGGAGTGACAAAAGCTTCTTGACCAAGATGATGGTGTTCAAGAAATCCAGCCCCGCGAATGCCTGAGTTCCGTCCGGGCGCGTCGCACCAGCGCGTCCGGATCCACATCGAGCGGCCCGAGGCGCACCCGCACGATGTTCAGTTCTTCAAGGCGCCAGACCATCACCTGAAAGGTCCGGATCAGGCTCATATCCTGCTGTGGGTCGATCGTGAACTCGATATTGCTGGCGGTCTCGACGATCAGCTCACTGAGAGTCTCGGTGCCGAAGGCGGAATGATCGAGGCCGGCGGGCTCCCACAGATCCACGTTCTGGATCTCCTCCCAGTCCATATGACCAAGGCCATCAATGGTGATGCCTCTGGCGGAAATGACCAGCTGCGGGTGGTCGTTGCGTGCCATGGGAAGGTGGTAAGCCGACACTGCCATGGGCATCAGACTTGTCAGCATCAGGATCGGATCGGCGAGTATGAAGCCTGATAGAATCAACGCAAGAGCGAAACCACCGGCAAGCCAGATGGCGATCTCCCCGCGGCCTTCCGCGAAAAAGATCTCGAAGGGTTCCTCATTCGGCCCTGCGCCACGCTTGCTCAAACCGGCCCTCCGACGACCGCGTTACAGACTCCCGACGGCTTGTGAAGGTCAGTGTGACACCTCCGGGCGCACAGCGGAATGGCCCGGCGTGTCCGGTGCGGCGCCAAGCCGGCCGGTTTGGGCACGATGACGCAGGGCATGGTCGGCGAGGACGCATGCGACCATGGCCTCGGCCACGGGCACCGCCCGGATCCCGACGCACGGATCGTGGCGGCCCTTGGTCACGACCTCGGTTGCGGATCCATCCCGGGTTACACTGCGCCGTGGGGTCAGAATGGAGGAGGTGGGCTTGATGGCGAGGCGCGCGACCAGCGGCTGCCCCGTCGAGATCCCGCCGAGCACGCCGCCGGCATGGTTGGCGGTGAAGGCGAGGCGCCCGTCCTGGCCCATATACATCTCATCGGCGTTGTCCGGTCCCTCAAAGGCCGCTGCGGCGAAGCCGGCCCCGATCTCCACCCCTTTGACCGCGTTGATGGACATGAGCGCGCCGGCGAGATCGGCATCGAGCTTGCCGTAGACCGGCGCCCCGAGACCGGCGGGCAGCCCCTCTGCAACCACTTCCACGACGGCACCGCAGGACGAACCCGCCTTGCGCACGCCGTCAAGATACGCCTCCCAGGCCACGGCACTGTCCGCATCCGGACAAAAAAACGGGTTCTCGCTCACCTGTGCCCAGTCCCATCGGGTGCGATCGATGCCATGGGGCCCAAGTTGAACCAGGGCGGCGCGGACGGGCAGGGTGCCGTAAAGCGACTCCAGAACCCTCCGCGCCACGGCACCGGCCGCCACCCTTGCCGCCGTTTCCCGGGCCGAGGACCGCCCGCCGCCGCGATAGTCGCGGATGCCATATTTGGCATCATAGGCAAGATCCGCGTGACCGGGCCGATAGGTGTCCCGGATCTCAGAATAGTCCTTCGACCGCTGATCCACATTTTCGATCATTAGGCTGATCGGCGTTCCCGTGGTCATTGGCTCGGGCGTCCGGTCGTCCTCGAATACGCCGGACAGGATGCGGACGGTGTCCGGCTCGCGGCGCTGGGTGACGTGGCGAGACTGGCCCGGGCGACGCCGGTCCAGATGCGCTTGGATCATCGCCGCCGTCAGGGAAACACCGGGCGGCACGCCGTCGATCACGCAGCCCAGCGCCGGCCCGTGGGACTCGCCCCAGGTCGTGACTCGGAACAGCGTGCCGAAGGAATTGTCGGACATCAGGACACGGAGATATCGGGGGCGTCGACCGCCTTCATGCCGACGACGTTGTAACCGCAGTCCACGTGGTGGATCTCGCCGGTCACGGCCGAGCCCAGATCGCTCATAAGATAAAGCGCCGAATTGCCCACCTCGTCGATGCCGACATTCCGGCGCAGGGGCGCGTTGTATTCATTCCATTTCAGAATGTAGCGAAAATCCCCGATGCCTGACGCGGCCAGGGTCTTGATGGGGCCTGCGGAGATCGCGTTGACACGGATGTTCTTCTTGCCGAGATCTTCGGCCAGATAGCGCACCGATGCCTCAAGCGCGGCCTTGGCGACCCCCATGACATTGTAGTGGGGCATGACCCGCTCGGCGCCGAAATAGGTCAGCGTAAGGAGGCTGCCGCCCTTTTCCATCAGCGCTTCGGCCCGCTGGGCGATGGCCGTGAAGGAATAGCAGGACACGGCCATGGTCATGTGAAAATTGTCGAAGGTCGTGTCGACATAGCGGCCCTTGAGCTGTTCCTTGTCGGAAAAAGCGATGGCATGGACCAGGAAATCGAGGCTGCCCCATTCCGATTTGAGGGCATGGAACGTGGCATCCATGCTGGCTGCATCGGTCACGTCGCAGGGCAGAACGAGGTCGGCGCCAACGGAGCGGGCGAGGGGTTCGCAGCGTTTCTTGAGGGCGTCTCCCTGATAGGTGAAGGCCAGTTCCGCGCCATGGTCCGCGCAGGCCTTTGCGATTCCCCAGGCGATGGACCGGTCATTGGCCACGCCCATCACCAGACCCCGCTTTCCCGCCATCAGGCGGCCGCTCTCACTCATTGACGTCTCACTCCATTATCGAAGCCGCGATCCGGCGGATTATGTCACCGACCGTCCGGCCCGGGTTTCGGGGTATCGGTGCACGGGATCCATCCGGCCGCGAAAAAGCGGCGCGATGGCGCCGAACCCGTCATGCCGGGCATGTGACGCAGCCATGGCCCGGGCACTTTGCGCAGGCGAGGCCCCAGCAAGCCGGGGCCAGGGTGTACAGCATCCCGCGGCTCCTGCAAACCGAACCGGCAAAGCCTGACCCGACGACGCCGGGAAAACCCGCGCGGTTCCGCGGTCGGCTTATGCGCTCGACTTCACCTTCACATAGGATCCGGGCGCCGGTTCAAGGATGTCGAGGGCGCCGTCCCCGGGGACGCGGGCGGGGATGCGCTCACCGGATTTCTTGGACAGCCAGGCATCCCAATCGGGCCACCAGGAGCCGGGTGTCTCCACGGCCCCGGCGAACCAGCTGTCGAAGTCGTCCGCCTTCGCCTCATTTGTCCAGTACTGATATTTCTTCGCATCCGGATGATTGATCACGCCTGCGATATGACCGCTGCCGGACAGGATAAAGCGGATGTCGCCGCTGAACAGCTTCGTGGCCTTGAACACGGAGCGGGCCGGCGCGATGTGATCTTCCTTGGAGGACTGGAGATACATGGGAATATCCACCCGCCCCATATTGAGGGGGACACCCAGCATACTCATCTTTCCATCGGCCAGTTTGTTGCCGCGGTAGAATTCCCGCAGATAGTACATCAGCATCTCCCGGGGCAGGCGGGTCTGGTCCGAGTTCCAGTACAGCAGATCGAACCGCTTAGGGTCCTTACCCATCAGGTAGTTGTTGATCACGAAGGACCAGATGAGATCATTTGCCCGCAGAAGGTTGAATGTATTGGCCAGCTTGACCCCATCGAGATAGCCCCCGTCCGCTTCGACCTGCGCCTCGATGCTCTTGATCTGAGCTTCGTCAAGGAAAACTTGTAGCTCTCCGCTCTCTGCGAAATCGGTCTGGGCGGCGAAGAACGTCGCCGAATTGACCGGCCGTTCGCCGCGTGCCGCGAAATAAGAGAGGGCGCAGGACAGGAGCGTGCCACCGATGCAGTAACCAATGGCATTCACATCCGGTGCGCCCGACGCTTCACGAACCGCGCGCAGGGCCTCCATGACACCGCGGGACAGGTAATCTTCGAAAGTGATGTGGGAAAGGCTGTCATCCGGATTGACCCAGGAGACAAGGAAAACGGTGTAGCCCTTGTCTACGGCCCAGCGGATGAAGGAATTCTCCGGGCGCAGATCAAGGATGTAGTATTTGTTGATCCATGGCGGGAAAATCAGCAAAGGACGCTCATAGACCGTCTCGGTGGACGGGGCATACTGAATGAGCTGGAACAGTTCGTTCTGAAAGACGACGGATCCTGGAGCCGTAGCCACATTCTCTCCGACGACGAAGTGGTCAAGATCCGTCTGCTGGATCCACAACTCGCCCTTGCCGCGCTCCAGATCACGCAGGAGATTGTTCAGACCGCGAACGAGATTTTCCCCGTTCGATTTCATGGTCTCTTCAATCACTTCCGGGTTGGTCAACACGAAATTGGACGGCGAGAACGCGTCGGCCATCTGTTTGGTGAAGAATTCCACCCGGCGTTTGGTTTCATCATCCAGGCCTTCCACGTCGTGGACGGTGTCCTGAAGCCATTTCGTGGTCAGCAGATAGCTCTGCTTCATGAAATCGAAGATCTGGTTGTTGGCCCATTCCGGGTGGCGCCAGCGCTTGTCGCCGCGTCCGGGCTCCACAACCGGATCCACCTGCTCCCCCATAAAGCGGCGCAGGGTCGCTTGCCACAGGGCGGTCTGGGCCTGCCACAGCTCCATCTGGGAGCGCATGATGAGCCAGGGGTCGCTCATGAGCTGCTGCAGGAGCTGCGTGAAGGGGCCCGTCAGATTGTAAGGGTCCGGCCCGGAGGTCCCGAAGGTCTCCTGCTGCCGGCTGACGAACTCGCTGAGCAGTTCCTGACACTGGGCCGCCGCCTGGGCGAGATTCTGGCCGAGCAGGACCGGATCCGGCACCCCATCGCCGCCGGGCGTCTCCCCCGGGGCGGGCGCACGGGCTTCGTCGGGCTTGGCGCCCGTCTCGCGTGATGGGGGCTGGCTTGCGGGCGGGGTTGCCGACCCGGTAGGCTGGGTGTCCCCAGACGGGGACGAACTCGCCGGTCGGACGCCTGCGGGAGCGGGCGGGTTGGACGCAGGCGCTTTGGGGGCGGGTGGCTCGATGGGCCCCCCCGAGCTTGTTGCCGTGACCCGGACGGCCGGGTCTTCGGCGCCGTCTTGGTCTTGACTGGAAAGGCCGCCGGGTATCCGAGGCGCAGGGCCCATCCAATCGAGCACATCATCGACATCCCGGCGCGCACCCGCTTTCGGGCTGCCGCCACTCTCTTCGGGCTGTGACGCCTTCAGCGGTAAGTCTGCCAGGGAGCCGAACGGGTCGATATGTCCGTCGGGCGCCGCCGATGCCGAACCCTGATCGGCCGGCGTTCCCGACGCAAGGCCCGGCGACGCAACGCGCGGGGCCGAAAGACCCGGCATGGATCCGTTCGAGCGGGCGCCGTTCCCGTTACCGGTGCCGTTTTCGTTACCGGTGCCGTTCTCGTTACCGGTGCCGTTCTCGTTATAGGTCTCGGACATGGATGGCCCCACCAGAGCGAGTGTCTTCCTGATCGGAATTCGCGTCGCGCGATTTGTTTTTTTGAACGTGCCCTTTTTGAGCGTCTCTTTGATCATGTATCTTCCTGCCATGGGGCTGAGGTGTCCAGTCGGGATTTACGATGGAGGACGCCCGAAAGGGGCAAAGATCGGAGGTATAATGACGGTTGGCGCAAACCTGGGATGGCCGTTCAATGACCGGAAACTCGACAGGCAGCAGCGGGGCGGGCAGCAGCAGAACGGGCAAAGGCGGGGCGGGCATGGACAGGGACTGCACCGTCCCAAAGCACGCAAGACCCTGCTCCGGCGTTTCGCCCAGCGTCTTGCCTTGCCGGGGTTGGCACTCACGGCGGGGCTCGCGGCGCCTGTGCAAGCCGGCGAAACAGGCGGGCCGGGCGCTGCCGCCCGATCATCCGCACCGGGACCGGTGCTCGAAGACCTGATGACGCTCGATGAAATCTATTTGAATTTGGTTAAGGAACCCCGGCTCAAGCCCTATTCGCCCAAACCCTTCATTCGGGCCGAGCCCTATGCGCTGCCTTTTGGCCCAGACACCTTGTTCGTGTCGCCCAAGGAGCGGTTGAAAGCCCTGATACCGGCGGATCTGGTGCCGTTTTTCGACCTTTATCTGTACATCAATAAAGCCACCCGGGGCATCTGGTCGCAGCAGATGTTTGTCTTTGAAAAAGTAAAGACCCGTCCTCCGGTGATGGATGGGGGGCCCGAGGGCGATGGGGGGGCGGGCCAGGCTCAATCGATCGTGGCCGCGGACGCCCCGGCCGTGGTCCCGGCGTTGCCCGATGCGCCCGCGCCGTTGACCGTCACGCTGACCGACCGCTGGCTGGTCTCCACCGGCCGCGAGCGCCGGGAACGATATTTTACCGAAACCCCGCTTGGACTCTTCCGACTGGACCAGGATCGGTTTTACACTTTTGTGCGGTCCTATCAGTGGAACGGGGCAGCCATGCCTTACGCCATGTTTTTCGACTGGGACTACGCGACCCGGAAGACCGGCTATGCGATCCATGCCGCCGGCCGGTCCACCCACCGCCGTCTTGGCCGACGGGCCTCCGGCGGGTGTGTCCGCCTGTCCCTCGACCACGCCCGTGCCTTGTTCAAACGGATCCGGGAAAACCATGTGGGGCAGGTCCCGGAATTCCCTTTCGACCCCTCGGTGGGTCTGACCAAGGCCGACGGCACCATGGTGCGGGATGAGGCCGGAGCGCCGGTCCTGAAGCCGGGATACCGTGTCCTTGTGGTGATCGACGATCAGATTGAAGAGGTGGACCTTTGAAGGCCGTTCCGCAGGCCGGCGGCAGGCGCCGCTTGAGCCGTCCGAAACAAAGCGAGACTGGACCGGGTGGGACCCTGAGTGCGGTGTTCGGGTTGCTGCTCTGTCTCGGCGGCTGCGGACTGTTCGGCGGTGACCGGGATGCCACGTCTCCCGGGAACGCCCCCTTTCCGGACCTCGCTGATCTGCCGCAAATCGCCCCGGACCCGGACCAGCCAATGGCGCCGCCTGACGTCGAAGCCAAGGCCGCGACGCCGTCCGATATCGCGCCGGCCGGAGGCGGGCTCGGTGAGGCCGCGCAGAGGGATGGCCAAGAGGTCGGCCCTGACGCAGAAACCCGATCCGCTGTGCTGCGCGGGCTCCAGGCCCGGCGTCTGCGCGCCGAACTGGAACGGGACGTTCTGCCCACGGATCTCATCGCCCGCCTGCCGGCCCCGCCGGCCGCGCAGCGCTCCGCCCTCATTCCCGCCCGGCTCCTGGGGGCCCGGCGTTCCGAGCCGGGCGACGCAACCCTGGCACCGCCGCCGTCGGCCATGCCGCCCGTCCTGCCCGCCGGCGGCGCGTCGGCGCCCCGTCCCGGCGAGACGTCCAAGACGCCCTGACCCTTCGATCCCAGGAATGGCCAAGACCTGGGGCCGGAGGCGCCCAGCCTTACGTCTGCGCCCCAAATCGGATAAGACGACGCATCATCAACGCCTTTGCGCGTCCCTGCGGCTTCGGCCATGACGGACAAGCCCCATCACGGACATGCCCATGAACACGCCTTCGCCCACCGGCTCCCCCAGCACCGGCCCCCTTCGCATCGGCATTGCGGGCCTCGGCACAGTGGGCCGCGGCGTGGTCAAGACCCTGGCCCATAACGCCGACCTGATTGCCCTGCGCAGTGCCCGGCCCGTGGAGATCACCGCCGTTTCGGCCCGGGACAAGACACGGGACCGCGGCATCGAACTGACCGGTCTGCGCTGGGTGGACGATCCGCTGGCGCTTGCCGAAGCCAATGACGTGGATGTGGTGGTGGAGTTGATCGGCGGCGCGGACGGCATCGCCCTCGATCTCGTCTCCAAGGCCATCGCCGCCGGTAAGGATGTGGTGACGGCGAACAAGGCCTTGCTGGCGATCCATGGACCCGCCCTCGCGCGGGAGGCGGACCGGTCCGGCGTGGCCCTGCGCTACGAGGCGGCCGTGGCCGGGGGGATTCCCATCGTCAAAAGCCTGCGCGAAGGGCTCTCCGGCAATGCGGTCACGCGGATCACCGGCATCCTGAACGGCACCTGCAATTACATCCTCAGCCAGATGGAGGAGACCGGCGCCAGTTTCGCGCAGGTGCTGAAGGAGGCCCAGGACAAGGGCTATGCCGAGGCCGATCCCGGAACGGATATTCAGGGCACCGATGCAGCCCACAAGATCGCAATTCTGGCCGCCCTGGCCTTCGGCGCGCCCGTGCCCTTCGACCAGGTCCATGTGGAAGGCATCGAGGCCATCGAGACGGACGACATCCGCTTTGCCGCCGAACTCGGCTATCGGATCAAGTTGCTGGCGACGGCCCAGTGGCTCGGCCAGGGGCGCATCTGTGCCCGGGTGCATCCCTCCTTGGTCACCCTGCGCACACCCATGGCCGAGGTCAGCGGCGTGATGAACGCGGCCCTCGTCGAGGCCGATCCGGTACAACGTATTTTCCTTGAAGGCCCGGGCGCGGGCGAAGGGCCCACCGCCTCAGCCGTGGTGGCCGATCTCATCGATCTCGCCCGAGGCCTGCGCCTTCCGGTCTATATGGCTGCGGGCAGCGAAAAGGTGGAACAGTCCTTCGTCCCGATCGAGGAGCATTTGGGCGCCCATTATGTGCGTTTACGGGTCATTGACCGGCCCGGCGTTATGGCCCGCATCACCCAGATCCTGGCGGATGCGGAGATTTCCATCGAAAGCATCCTGCAGCGGGGCCGCCGCCCCAACGGCGTCGTCCCCATCGTAATGGTGACCCACGAGGCCCGCGACCGGGTCATGCGGGATGCCGTCGACCAGTTCGCAGCCCTCGATTCGGTGACCGGCACGCCCTGCATGATCCGCATCGAGAAGATCTGACCACCCGTGAACCGCGGCCTTGCGCCTTTGAGAGGGGATCCCATGACCAACCACACCATTGATGACGGCCTGAATTTCGAACTCGCCGCCGTTGCCGAACGCGCCGCCATCGCCTGCGGCCCCTTTGTCGGGCGGGGCGATCAGCACGGTGCCGACCAGGCGGCCGTGGATGCCATGCGCACCGCCCTCAACGCACTCGCCATCGACGGCACCGTCGTGATCGGGGAGGGCGAGCGCGACGAAGCGCCCATGCTCTATATCGGAGAGAAGGTCGGGACCGGCACGGGCCCCAAGGTGGACATCGCTCTCGACCCCCTGGAAGGCACGGGCCTGTGCGCCAAGGCCATGGCGAACTCCCTGGCCGTGGTCGCCATTGCCGAGGCCGGCACGCTGCTCCACGCCCCGGACGTGTACATGGATAAACTTGCCGTGGGCGGAGGACTGCCGGCCGGAGTCGTGGATCTCGATGCAAGCCCCGCGGACAATGTCGATGCCCTGGCCCGGGCCAAGGGCGTGGCGCCGTCCGACATTACCGTGTGCATCCTGGAGCGGGACCGCCATAAGGACCTGATCGGCGCGGTCCGGGCCGCCGGAGCCGCGGTCCATCTGATCACCGACGGGGACATTGCCGGCGTGATCCACACGACCGATCCCGTCACGGGCATCGACATGTATATGGGCCAGGGCGGGGCACCAGAAGGCGTCCTCGCCGCCGCCGCGCTGAAGAGCATTGGAGGTCAGATCCAGACCCGCCTCGTGTTCCGCAATGACGATGAACGTGGGCGCGCGGAGCGAATCGGCATAACTGATTTGGACCGTAAATATTCGCTCAATGATCTCGTGAAGGGTGATGCGGTTTTCGTCGCGACGGGGGTCACGAATGGCACCCTGCTCGACGGAGTGACCCGCACATCGAAGGGCATCAGCACCCACACCATGGTGATGTGTTCCCGGACGGGCAAGATTCACTGGATCAAGACCCAGCATCCGCCGGCCTGACCGTCCCCGCCGGCATTTCCCTACGGATGAACCGCTTGGACTCGTCGGCCCCCACAGCGTCCGCTCTTCCCAATCCTTCGGAAATCCGCCGCCGGCTCGAACGGGCCGGCGGGCCGGCGCCGGCGGCGGTCGGCGAGGCCGATGCCGCGCTCTGGGACGTGACGGAGTCGGTGCTGGGGCGCCATTGGCGCCTGAGCGACTGTCCGCCCGCCGACAGTCAGGCCATCGCGGCAGCCTGCGACGTGCCGGAGATCGTGGCCCGCCTGCTCGCCCTGCGCGGCGTCGGGCGCGATGTGGCCGAGCGCTACCTCTCGCCGACCCTGCGGGACCTGATGCCCGCGCCCGCCACTTTGAAGGATATGGACACGGCCATAGCGCGCCTCGCCCGGGCTGTGGAGCGGGATGAGCGCGTATGCGTGTTCGCCGATTACGATGTGGACGGAGCAACGTCGGCCGCGCTCATGCTGCGCCTGTTGCGGGCCCTGGGGCTCGATCCCATGCTCTATGTTCCGGACCGGATTGCCGAGGGCTACGGGCCCAGCGCCGAGGCCTTCGCCCGTCTCGCCGAGGCCGGCACGGATCTCGTTATAACGGTCGACTGCGGCGTGGCGGCCGTCGATGCCCTCGAAGCGGCGCAGGCCAGCGGCCTCGACGTGGTCGTCATCGACCATCACCTGGCGGATGAAATGCTTCCCCCCGCCGTGGCCATCGTCAATCCAAACCGGCTCGACGACGCGTCCGGTCTCGGTGCGCTTGCGGCCGTGGGGGTGACCTTCATGGTCTGTGTCGGGCTGGTCGGCCATTTGCGACGCGAGGGTTTCGCAGGCGATCTTCCGGATCTGCGACAATGGCTCGATCTCGTGGTGCTTGGCACGGTGTGCGATGTGGTGCCCCTGACCGGGCTTAACCGTGCCTTCGTGGTTCAAGGCCTGAAGGTGATGGCGCAGCTCCTGGACGGCGCCGGTACCACCCGCTTTGCCGGTCTGCCCGCCCTGGCCCAGGTCGCCGGCCTCAGCGAGCGGCCCAGTCCCTATCATCTGGGCTTTATTCTCGGACCCCGGATCAATGCCGGAGGGCGCGTGGGACAGGCCGATCTCGGCGCCCGCCTTCTGACCACGGAGGATCCGGAGGAGGCTTTGCGCATCGCCCGGGAACTCGATGCTTTCAATGCCCAGCGCCGGGACATCGAAGCCGATGTGCTGGCCGACGCCATCGCGCAAGGCGAGGCGGCGCTTGCCGCCTGGCCGGCCCGGCCCGTGCTTGTGGTTCAGGGCGAGGGCTGGCACGCCGGCGTCATCGGTATCGTCGCGGGGCGGCTCAAGGACCGCTTCGAACGGCCCGTGCTCGCCCTCGGCATCGACGGGACGCAGGCCAAGGGATCGGCCCGGTCGGTCGCCGGTGTCGATCTGGGTGCCGCGGTGATTGCCGCGCGGGACGAGGGCCTCCTGCTCAAAGGTGGCGGCCATGCCATGGCGGCCGGCCTCACCGTGGCCGCGGATGGCATCGACGCCCTCGACCGGTTCCTGTGCGCGCGGCTCGCCATGGCCGTTGCCGAGAGCCAGGCCGACCTGTCCTTTTCCATTGACGCAATCGTGTCGCTGCCCGGAGCCAACCGGGCGCTGTTCGAAGCCATGCAAGCCGTCGGGCCGTTCGGGGCCGGCGCCCCTGAGCCGGTGATCGCCATCCGGGACGCCCATGTGGAATGGGTCCAGGTGGTTGGCGAGGCCCATTTGCGGGTCACCCTGTCAACACCGACGGGTGCGCGCTTGAAGGCCATGGCCTTCCGTGCCCTTGGCACGCCGATCGGCGATGCGCTGGTGGACGGCGCCGGTATGAGCGTTCACGTGGCCGGACACCTGCGGGCGGATAATTACAAGGGCCGCTCGGACGTCCAGCTCCACATTATGGATCTGGCCCATGCCGGCGGTGCACCCTGCGCCGCGACCTATTGAGGTCATGGAAATTTCGCACTCCGACTCGCATGATGGGGGGGCGCGGCTTAAGGTGTCGCGGTTCGGTGCGTTTCCAGGGAACCGGTCAGGGGTCATGCGCAGTCTACCCATCAGTCATCTGTATCTCGGCTTTTTCGCCCTGGTCATGATGGGCTACATGGCCCTCGACAAGGGCTTCGCTTATATTGGGGCCTCGCCGATCTTCATCGGGGAAATCACCCTGGCGCTGGGTTTTTTCGTCATTCTGACGGGGGCCTATTCCATCCGGGTCTTCCAGTCGCCGATCGCCTGGGCGCTCGCGGTGTTCATCATGTGGAACGCCCTGCGCACGCTGCCCTTCGTCGATGCCTATGGGCTCGATGCCCTGCGCGACGCGGTCCTTTGGGGCTATGCCCTGTTTGCTCTGGTGATTGCCGGGATCCTGCTGAAAACCCATAAGCTGGAGGCCGTGCCGGAGCTTTATGCCAAAGTCATTCCCGGCATCCTGGTGATCGGGCTTGCCGCTTTTCTGATCACGGAGATTGTCGGCACAGGACTGCCCACCTGGCCGGGCACGGATGCGACCATCATCCTGGTCAAGGCCTCGGATCTCGGCGTGCACACCGCCGGCGCGCTCGCCTTTTTCGCCCTTGGTCTGCACACGGTCTTCCCGCGGGTGCGCCGCCTGCGCATCCCGCTGGCCGATCTGGTCACCTGGGGTCTGATCGTGGTCTGCGCCATTGCGGTGCTGTCGCGCTCCCGCGGCGGATTTGCGGCCATTGCCTGTACCGGCCTGTTCGTGACCCTCTTCCGGCCCAACAACCGCATGATGCGCATGGCGGCGCCGGCCATCGTGGTCGGCGTGCTGTTCGTGACGCTGAATATCGAGATCCCGCTCCAGGGCGGACGCTCCATCTCACCCCAGCAACTCGTGACCAATGTCCTCAGCATTTTTGGGGACCAGGACAAGCAGAGCCTGGATGGCACCGAGTCCTGGCGGCTGAATTGGTGGGATTTGATCATTCAGGATGTGGTGCGTGGCGATAAATTCTGGCTGGGCCGGGGCTATGGCATTTCCCATGCCGAGGTGGACGGTTTCACCGACATCACCGGCAACCGGAGCCCGCACAGTGCCCATATCAACATCCTCGGCCGGGCCGGGGTCCCGGGCTTCATTAGCTGGATTGCCTTGCTGGTGACCTTCTATGGCGTCATGACCCGGTATTATTTGAAAGCCCGAAGCGAGAAGCGCCACGAACTCGCGGCCCTCAATCTTTGGGTCATGGCCTATTCCGTGCCCTTCCTGATCGCCGGTGCGTTCGACGTCTATCTGGAAGGCCCCCAGGGCGGCATTCCGTTCTGGTGTATCATCGGCTATGGCATTGCCCTGTCCGAGGCCCAGCGCCAGAGCATGGCCCGACCTCAGCCGCCCCGGGAGCCCACAACCCCAAAACCGCCGGAACGCCCGCGCCGCCGCAGGCCCCAGCGCCCCGGACCGCCGCGTCCGGCCTGGGCTTGACGAGTTGGGGCTTGACGCGTTTGGGCTTGACGGAGATCGGCGCCCTTTTTATTCGGCGTGACCACCATGACCCGGCCGCGGCACGCCCTGACCACGGAGTGGGATATCCATGACCGACGCCATCGCCCTGTCCGCCGCGCCCGTCAGTGAACGGCCACCGGTTCGCATTGCCGGGCAGAATGCCGTCAGTCTGGCGCTGGCAGGCCTGGTCATGGGGGCATGGGCCATGGCCCATGTCATCGGCGTGTTGTTCTTCCCCCTCGACGCCCCGACGTCCTCGGTCCTGGGCGGGCGTGGGCGTTTCCTGGTGGTGTGGTGGGGCAATGCGGGTCTGTTGATTCTGGGCCATGTCGCGATGGACGGCCCCC